>CP066684.1:0-874769 GCA_016432325.1 Candidatus Aenigmatarchaeota archaeon | reverse complement strand
CGAGGGTCCGTAGTACATTATTCCGGTGAGCCGGTAGTCGCCTGACGAGAACGTTCCGGGCGTCAACTCGGAAGCCGGATGGGAGACCTGGGCCAGAACCAAGGGCGAAGCCAAGAGGAACACTAGCGCCAGCGCGAAGAAACGGCTGTTCATCGCACGATATTGCTAGGGCGGGTTAATAAACCTTGGAGACGCCGGCTAGCCTTTTATAATACGGCTACAAAACACGTAGCATGGACGTTCTTACATCCTACAAGAAGCTCGCCTACGGCTTCTTCGGCCCGCTCATCGAGAGCCACATAGCCAACTTCGAAAGCCTCAAGCCCGACCTGCAGAAAGCCAACATAGACATGAGCGTACGCGAGTACGTTTCTGTTGCCCTCATGTCCACGCTCCTCCTTTTCGTCGTAGAGCTGCCGTTAATCGCTTTCATCTTCTCTTTCATAAGCGGCTTCACGCTGATGGCGCAGATACTCTTCTCGATAACCGTCGCCGTCGCGTTGTCAGGCGCGATATTCGCCCTGTTCTTCTTCTACCCGTCTATGGTCGTCTCGAGGCGCAAGCGGGACATAGACTACACGCTGCCCTTTGCGACGCTCTACATGGCCACCACCGCAGGCTCGAACGCGCCTCCGCAAACAATGTTCCGCGTCCTAGCCGAGTTCGGTGAGTTCGGAGAGGTCAGCCGGGAGGCGTCCAAGATAGTGAGGAACATGGACGTCTTCGGAATGGACCTCGTCGAAGCGATAAGGCGCACCATAGAGAAGTCCCCGTCTGACGATTTCAAGGAGCTGATGTGGGGCATGATAACGACCATAACGACAGGTGGCAACATGGCGCAGTATCTTCACGAACGCGCCAAAGCGTACATGCAGGACTACAGGCGAAGGCTCGACGAGTTCTCCGACCGCCTCTCAACGATGCTCGAGATATATCTCACCCTGATAATAGTGGGTTCGATATTCTTCATTGTCCTGACAGCCATAATGTCCGCGTTCGGCGTCGGCGGCGGACTCATAGAACTAATCGTAGTACTGCAGTTCTTGGTAATATTCGTCGGTCTGCCTCTCATCTCCCTTGGATTCATCTACGTACTGAAGGGCGTCTCGCCCAAGAGGGCATGATTATGGACCTGACAAAGGACGTGTTCAAGGGTTGGACGACGCTGGACTATGTCAAGAACATACCTCCGATAGTCAGCGCGCTGATGGTCTCGTTCGTCGCCGTCGCGTTTCTCGGAGACACGAGCCTTCTTGCCGTGACGACGCTCTTCGCGATAATCGTCGGGGCTGCCCCGTACTTCCTGTACAACTACTTCCGCGTCAAGCACGTGCGCGACATGGAGGACCAGATACCGAACTTCCTGCGGGACCTGGTCGAAGCGCTCAAGAGCGGCATGAACCTCTCGACCGCGATAGAGCAGGCGACGCACGCTGACTACGGCCGCCTGACTCCGGAAATCAAAAAGATGCACTACCAGATGACGTGGGGCGTGCCCTTCGACGAGTCGCTTCTGGCGTTCGCAAAGCGCGTCAAGGAGAGCGACCTGATAAACCGTTCTGTGCGCATCATCATAGAGGCGCGCAAGAGCGGCGGGGACGTCGCGGCAATAATGGAAACTATCGCGAGCGACGCGGCCATAATCAAGGAAGCCGAGAAAGAGCGCAAGGCCAAGACGTCGCAACAAGTCTTCATCATGTACCTGATATATTTCATGTTCATAGTCATCGTGATTTCCCTGACGCGCGTACTCGCGCCAATAGGAGAGCTGTCCGGCCTCACCGCAGGCGGCGCGGCAACCCTCGGCGTTACGGCAGGCGGCCCGTGCGCAGGCGTCACAGGCGGCGCGACAGGAGCGGTCTGCGGCTTCTTCGACGCGCTGGCGCGCGTGTTCGGATTGGGAACGGGAATAGAATCGTACTACCGCGCGCTCTTCATGTCAATGATAGTAGTGCAGGGAATATTCTCCGGCCTCATCGCGGGCCAGATAGGAGAAGACTCTGTGTTCGCGGGTGTGAAGCACTCGATGATATTGACGTCGCTGGGCTTCGCGATATTCATACTGGCTTTCAAGCTCGGGTTCGCCTAAACCTTTTGGCCCCTAAACTATATGTAAGCGGCCAAAAACCTTCATGAAAAATACGCTTACGCACGACGCGGCGCGTCACGCCGGCTTCTCGTTCTGCCAGTGGCCGGCGTACGTTCCGGACGCCTCCGCGTCCATGAAGACGAGCTGGAACCATTTCTCGTTCCTGTGTATTCGAATGGTCTGGATGGGCACGATTAATGTCTGCGTCGCAAAGCCGCTGTATCCGGAGTCGACGACTCCTGTGGTGCTCACTATGACTCCCAAACGGTTCAGCGTCGAACGCGGGAATATCAGAGCCATCGCATTCTGCGGAATCGAAACCTCGTTCGACAAGCGAATCTCGTAGACGCCGCGCCGCAGAACGAAGAACTCTCCGTCCGGAATCACCTGTACCTTGGGCACGTCGGTCTCGCGAATTTTTCCGTGCATCGTTGACTGCGTTCCGTCGTCGATGCGCCAGACTTCAGAGACTCCGACGTCGACGCCATTCGGATTGATTTTAATTTCAGGAGGCGTCTTCACATACGCCGCTGTCTTGGAACCCGGCCACACCACCATACGAACCCCAGTCTGTTGATCGGCGAATCCATATAAGTTTGCTCAGACCCTTTTCGCCGCCGCCAAATCCTTGATGCGCACCTTCGCGTCCACGGAATTCCTGAAGAAGTGCCAGAAGACCTTCTGCAGCCACTCTATCCACTCGGGGTCGTAGACGTAGTAGAGCGTATAGAGTTTCTCCTTCAGCTCCCCGTCGGCGTAGTTCTGCGGGTAGAGCTTCTCCTTGAGAAACGCGACGCTGCTGTCGACGATTGTTGCGCGCAGCGGCTGGAAACAGTGTCGCACCTCCACGGCGTCCCAGCCGGCCCGCGCGTTCGCCGCCAGAACGTTCTGTATGTTCTTGAGGCCCGGAATTTCCACGCGCGTCAGTATCTTGGTACCCACTTTCTGCTCGGCCAGCTCCTCAATCGCGGAAAGAATCTTCTCGTCGTGGGAAGCCATCGTGCTGAACGTGAGGTTCCCCGAGAAGAACATGACCTGCGATTTCGCGGAGTGCAGAAGGTTTGCGTACTCCTTGATTATCGCGTCGGCGTTGTATTGCCTGTCCGTCAGGATGCGCATCTTCTTTTTCTTCGCGTCGACGAACTGGTAGATGTCAAACGGGCTGAAGTCTTCCTTGCGGTAGCCGGTCTCGATTCTCTTGAAAAGCAGTTCCTGGGCTTCTGTCGCGTGTATGCGTTCGACGTTGTTCCAGAAAACTATCTTGAGCGCGCCGCGCGTGCCCTCCCTGAACGTGCGGACGGCGAGAATTCCCTCCTCCTGCGCTATCCTTTCGACGTAACGTTCGGCCGTGCGCCAGTTGACCTTCAGCATCTGCGCGACCTCCTGCACGGTCCGCGGCTTCTGGTAGACGAACTCGTTTATTTTTTTGGACGTCTTCGGGTCGAACATCGCTTCCCTGTTGCCGCGCCGGTATATAAAACGAAATACAACGCTGTGTACGTTCTTTTTCACCAAAATGTTATCTGAACTACAACACCTATACATGACGGAGGTGCGCGACATGCAACTGTTGTTGAGAAAGCCGGAGAATTTCGATGAAGTCGAGGAGCTGATAGAGTGTTTGAGAGAATTTCGCGACATGTGGGAGGAACGCACGCACTGCTGGCCTGTGGTCGAGGTGGAAACCTAGAGCGATGGGTGCCAAGCACGGGTGGATATTATGAGTGTCAGTACGACAGCGAGCGCGAAACGATTCGAGAAGGAGTTCCATGAATCCGAGCGCCGGAGGGATATCCTACGAACACTGCTGGTCGAATCGATGACCGAACGCTACACCGTACCGAGTCCGAAGGAGTTCATTCTCGATGAGGTCGTGAATGCCACCCTCGCGCATGGCGGGAGCGAGAAGGCCGACAGGATAAGGCAAACGGACTACAGGCGGGGCAAAGGAGATCCGATGTCCTACGAACACGAGCTTTTCGAGGTTCTGGAAGGTGAACTGAAAACAATCCGGAAGCGCATCGAAAGCCGCATACTCGACGGCGTGGTGAAGATGGCGTCGCCGTACATGGTACGCTCTCCTCCCGACAGGCCTCACCAAGAGGTCGAGCTCTACACGCTCTGGGAGAGCATTCGTCCGCCGACCATGCAATCGAGCTGGGCGGTCCCGCACAGGATGGTGGCGAATGTAAAGAACAAGATACTGCCGGCGATGAGCGAGGCGGAACGTCGGTCTGTGCTCGGCATAGCGGAAGAGATGAAACCGCGCATGAGCCATGATTTTGCGTACATCAGGAAACATTTCATGTGGTGAAAATAGAGGAGGTGTTTGAATGGAAGCAACGCAATTGTTCGAAAGAGCATTGGATATCGCGAAGGAGCACAATATCGACGAGAGGAAATACGGGGAAGGGAAGAGATGCCTTGACGAGCTGGACGCGGTTTCCAAGAGCGGCGCGGAAGAGGCGGGCCTCGACTGGGAGCGCGTAGGTCAACAGGCCGCGATGATGAGGAAGAGCGAGCGCGGCGGCGACATCCTGAGAGTGCTGGACTACTTGAGCGGGTTTACGCGTGAGAACGACCCGCGCATCAACGGCGCGCGCATCAAGGAGGACTACATGATAGGCGTCCGGTGGTTCATCGCGGTCGCAGGCGAGTACATGGACAGCCACGCGGGCGTGGATCCGCTGCTGGGAACTGGAAGATAAGGAGGTGTTTTGGATGGAAGGAGTGTTGGAAACGAAACCGACGAGAGAGATAGTCGAGGGGCTCAGGATAGACACGAAACGGCTCCACAAGACAGAAGAGCTTTTGAAGGCCCTCGAAGAGGCGCAGAAGTTCACGCCGTTGAAAGGCGAGGTGCAGAGAAAGGAAGCCGCGATAAAGGGAATTGTAGAAGAGTACTTCACGATGCGCATGGACGAGAACTATCAACCGATAGACGCGGATATACTGGATCTCAAGCGAATGATAGACGTCGATATGAGCAAGGCATCGGTCACGCGGAAAGATCGGTACGGTGCCGTGCTGACCGCCGCGGGCTCTGGATACCAAAGGTGGGAGGTGCCGGTCTTCGCCCGCGCCGTCCTTGACAAAGACGCGGAATGGAGAGAAGAAGGCAGGATAGCCGCCGACTCCAGCAACAACCACACAGAGAGCAAAGCGACATTCGTGTCGCCGATGCCGCGCATACCGACTGCCATACGCGAACAAGGACGCGAGGCTCTGGCGTATACGCATACGCTCTACGCGCAAGCGCTGGAGACGCCGGTCTTGGGTGAAGTGCTTCTCGCAGACAGGTATAGGCACGCAGACCCGACGCAGGCAAGCCTGCTGGTGCTGTGGAAGCCGAGGCCGCAGGACATCGCCGTGAAGGTCGAGATGCGCGAGAAAGATCCCATACTGATGATGCAGAACCCGCTGGGTCTCTATCTCATCGACTCTTGGGAAGAGGAGGACGAGGAGCCTTTCGAACAGTTCCTGCGAGGCCATATGAAACAGAAGAGGCTGGATGACGTAACGGGGAACGTGGTGTGAATGGACGATGGAGACTTCAAAAGAGTTTACGGGATTGGAGAGCTCCATAGGGCTTTTCCATCGTTAAGCAATGCAGAGGAGACCACGTCTATAGCCATAATGGATAGCCTCGCGCGGAAGGTGGGGGAAGAGGTAAAGACGAGGCCGAACATCCTGGGCGCGACAGACTACAGCCCTTACATGGGTGGTTCCGGCTGCAAGATTGTCGTAGGCGGTCGCCTGATAGACATGCGCTTTCCAGACAAGAACCTCGGAGGAGACGTCGACTACGACTTCGCCGGTTTCGACGCCAGCCACGTCCGCGAAGTCCGCAAGTGCATAGAGTTCAAGGGATACAAGCGCAGCGTCAACAGGGCTTACAATGGCGTGGTAAGGTTTGCAGAAAAGCAGGACATAGGGGTTCTGGCCGCCGATGCAGTCGCGCGCTGGGAACGCGGATTGTATTCAATCCCTTGGCTTGCGGTGGAGGTCTCGGAACACTTCAAGCTGCAACCCGTCCCCGCGTAGCGGCCACATGGAACAGCGGTTCCGTTAGCCGTCACTTCGTAACGGCACAGCGGCCCGACGCATGGAAAGGCGTTTTATTCAGTCGTGAGTAGGTGTGTAAATGGAGAGCAAGCTCGAATACGGCGTGAAGGATTTCCGCGCGCAGTTCCGCGGACTTGAAGAGCTGATGGACCTCACTGTCGTTCCTATGGTGGACCGCGTCGTAAGGGGATTCGAAAGCGTCCTTGTCTCACGTCCCGCGGCGTACGGAATTACAGACGTGCGCAAGAATCTGGACACGTTCTATGAGGTCGTGATGGGCGGCAAACTCGTTGACATCTACTTCACGGAGCGCAACGTCGATGCGCGAAACTCACGAGGCTACTGGGGGATGAACTCCGGGGTCAAGGTTCTTGGCAGGGACGATCTCGCACGCTCGCTCATGGGCGACGTGCGTTCGCTGGCCGCGGCACAGCCGCTCGAAAGCTGGAAAGGAGAGGCCACGCAAGCGTTGAGAGAAGGCGACGTCTCGAAACTGCACGAAGAGATGAGGGAGTACTATACTGGGGGAACTCGCACGCCGGAGCCGATTTTGCAAGTCCGCCAAATAGCACACGTAGGTGCATCCTGATGACGCATGACATTGATTTGGAACGGGACGTTCTGGAATGCGTACTGGTGAAATCGATGGACGGCGACAGATTGCATTTTCTGGGCCCAAGGAAGCTGGTTCTGGGCCAGTTCGCCAGCGGCGTCTTAAGCCACGTCGGAAAGCCAATGGAAGGGTTCGACTACTACGAATACGGCACTAACCATCGTGCGTCGAAGTTCTACGAAACTACCCTGTGGAAGCATTTCGAGAGAGGCTTGAAAAAGATAGGGAGCGGCATGGAATCAAGAATAGGCAACGCGGCCATGGGTTTGGTGCAGCCACACGGGCGCGAATACTATGGCCAGCCGGAAAGCGCGAGCTGGCACGAGACCGACCTATATAACATCTTCGAGGTAAGTCCGCACATGACAACGTTCTCGTTGACTTACGAGCTGGTCCACAGGGTCGAGAGCAAGACGTGGCCCAAGTTCGCACAGCGCGAAAAACTCGATATGCAGGGAATCGGCAAGTGTATGCGCGGCTTTATCGAACGCGACATCCAAAGGTGGACGGAAGGGCTGGAAGAACGCAGAAGGGAAAATATAAAACGGCTCCAATGAAAGATGCAGTACTTTTCAGGAAGACCCGAAGTAAAACGTTTATCTGCGACTTCTGTAATTAACCCGTTATGGGCAGGCGCGGTAACGGATCTAAGGGCCAGTTCAACATAGAGTACATCGTCGCTCTGATAATATTCATCTCCATAATCGTCTTCCTGAGCATCCAGCTCGCGCAGGCCGTGCCGAAGTTCCACGGAGACAGCGTGACGAACCGTTTGCAGGCGCAGGCGTTCCGCGTGACAGACGACCTTATCAAGACTCCCGGAGAGCCGCAGAGATGGGAGTCTGCGAGCGCGCAGGCCTTCGGCTTCGCCGAGCGGCCGTATCTGATAAACGCGACAAAGCTCGCGGCCTTCAATACTACGTGCCTCGCCGATTATGAAGGCACAAAGAACACTCTCGGACTCTCGTTACAGTCGGACTTCCAGATGCGCGTGCTCGTGAACGGAACGAGCGCCATAGACTGCGGCCAGAGACGCGTCCCGCTGGCGGCGACGCAACTCGTCGTCAGAAGAACCGCATACACGCCAGCCGGCGAAATAGTGGACATGACATTCCAGGTGTGGACATGAACGACAGAGGTTTCATACACGTGCTGGAAGCCGTGCTGGTCGCCCTCATCCTGATAGCAACCCTGCCGTTCCTGCTGTTCCCTATAGAACGCGAAACGGCGTGGGACGTCGCGCGGCTCACCGTAGCAGGAGAAGACGCGCTTGCGACGCTCAACGGGATATACTACGGATCCGATAACGAATCCTTCGCCCAGGACATACTGGAAGAGAACGTGACGACTGTGGACGCGACTCTCCAGCGCGTGATAGGCTCGCAGAGCATGGGCTACGGCGTGCGCATCGTCGGTTCGCTAAAGAACGAAGTGCGCGTCGGCTGCAACTGCACGCAGGACGAGGCCAACATCCTTGAACAATCACTTACGCCCGCCAACGTCAACGGCCGCCGTATAATATTCCGGGTCTTCCCTCTGGAATACGAAAGGCTTGGCGTTCTGGATTTTGACGTAATAGTGGCCAACGGAACCGCGCAAGCGGACAGGCTTAACGACTTCTACGTTTCGTCCATTGGCAGCAGGGAAGTCGTTCTCAACCATCTCAGAAAGAAGCATGGAATCGTCGAGATAGCCGACCTCTCGTCAACGGATCTCAGCAAGGCAGTGCAAAAGGATATCTTCGGTCTCGCTTCTGGCAGCGGAGGAGGAGGCGACATAATTTTCGCGAACGCGGCGAACACCATCAAGAGCAACTACGCGATAGGCAAGTACTTCTACGGCGTCGGCTTTGACATGAACTTCACCGGCGTCTCGGAGAGAAACTTCACGCTGCGAACGTACGGCCACCCGGTGCGCAAGCACCTGAACGGCGGCGCATGGAACGCCGTCGATATAGACCTTAATAGGAACGGGACGTATGACCATGACGAGTGGAACTTCGGGGAAGGCGATGCCTTCGATGTCAGCCTGGACGGAACCGACTATAACCTGACTGTCGACAAGATAGACGCGGCCAATAACTTCGTTCATTTCAACCTCATCCGCGGTCCCGGGGAGTACGCGTTTACTGACTTCGTCGGGAGCGATCCTGTGGCTGTGGCGCCGCACGACGGCAATAACGACAGGGTTGTCGCAGGCGTCTCAGGCAATCGGAACGGCCTGATAATCCGGGAATACGAAGGCGGCAGGCCCGTGTGGATATCGGAAGGTTCCGGGGACGACCACCGCGGACTGCTCAAATCGGCTATAATATGGGCCGCCGGGGAGGACTGGAACCTTCTGCCGCGTTCCGTTTCTGCGCGGCAAGTCAGGGTTTCCTATTATGTCGTACAGGGCGAGGAGTTCTTGGAACCGTATTGGATTGAGCTGACTCTGTGGAACGTGTTTTAATCCTTTCTCGGCGTAGATACGGCCATGATAGTTGTCGATGTGGAAACCACCGGACTCAATCCCGACAGGCACGCAATAGTGAGCATAGGAGCCGTGGAGCTCGCAAATCCGCAGAATATATTCTACGCCGAGTGCCGCGCATGGGAAGGCGCCGAAGTGGACGAGAACGCGCTCAGAGTGAACGGCTTTTCCGCCGAACAGGTACGCGACGCCTCCAAGAAAACGTTGGATCAAGCGATGCGCGAATTCCTCTCGTGGACCGATTCGTGCGGCAATACGATGCTCGCCGGGCACAACACGTCATTTGACCGCGACTTTCTCTCGGCCTCTGCGAAAAGATGCGGCCTCGTATGGCCATTCGCTCACAGGACAATAGACTTGCATACGGTTTGCTATACAAAGCTCCTTCAAGATGGGCAAGTAATGGACGGGCTGAGCCTAAACAAGATTCTGGCACTCGTCGGTTTGCCGAGAGAGCCAGATCCGCACAACGCGCTCACAGGCGCCAAGATGGAAGCCGAGGCACTGTCGCGTTTGATTTTCAAGAGGCCGCTCCTGAAAGAATTCGAGGGATTTGCGGTGCCGGCTCATCTGTGAATATCGAAAAAGCGCGTCGCATTTTCGCCGCATGCCGCCCAGACTTCTTCGAACGGAACGCCCTTGGCTTCGGCTATCTTTTCCGCGACCGGAACTATGTTCAAAGGAGTCCCGCGCTGCGACGCACCTGTGATGTCGCGTCCGCCCCACCACGGGGAATCGGTCTCAAGCATTATCTGATTCAGAGGAACGTCCCGTACGATTTTCTTCAGAGTCTTCGACGTCAGTAACATGGGCCCAACGGATATCATCCAGCCGTGCTTCAGGACGAGCGGCACCAACTCCTTGTAGTGGAACAGGTGCCACTGGACGCGGTGATAACCGACCTCTTCCAGAATCTGCGCGGTCTCCGCTGAGGCGTCTCTCGCATGGACCGTAACGGGTTTGTCTAGATTTCGCGCAAATGCGAGGTCATTCTTGAAATATTGTTTCTGCTTCTCGCGCCACTCCGACGTTTTGGTCCAGTAAAAATCCAGACCCGTTTCCCCTATCGCAACGATTTCGTTTTTGTGCGTCTTGATTTTCTCGAACAGCTCTGCTCGCTGCACCTCTGAAATCTCCTCTATGTATTCGGGATGTATTCCGGCCGCGAGAAAGACGAAGCCTCTGTGCGCACGCGCTATCTCGAGTCCCTTGTCAAAGTCCTTCGCGTGCGTGGCGTTGCTGACGACGGCCTTCAGCTTCTGCCTGAGTTCTGCGACAACTACGTCGCGGTCTTTGTCGTAGTCTTTCTGTTCCAAATGGCAGTGCGTGTCGATCATATGAAGAGTTCAAAATGCTCTTATTTAAAATCCAGCGAAGAACAGTATCGTCGGCACGAGCAGGCATCCCATGCAGTACGAACGGCGCGCGCCTGACAGGATGGCGACCAACCCGATGCACGTCGAAAGCGCAAGAATGCCCAGCCCCTCGAATTCGGCGAGCAGGAACACGGCGGCAACAAGGCCCGACAAAACGAGCAGCGTCAGCGTCTTGTACTCAATCTTCCAGAAACGGATGGATACGAACTCGGCTATCTTCAGTGTAACCGCGGCCGCGACCGCCGCCGAGAAACATATCACGCCGAGAAAGGCGACTACCTCAGAAATCGAGACCTGTCCGAGCAGCTCGCCCACGGAGACGGCGACGCCGCTTCTCGGGTTTCCAATCAGCCACAGAGCCAACAGGGAAAACATCGCGTCTGCCGTGGTGACGCCGCCTATCGCCACGAGGAATCTTCGAACGTCCTTGTCCTTGCGCGTCGCTTCCTGAGTCAGGTATGCGGCTTGAGAAACACCGATGCCCGGGAGGATTCCGACGGCGACGCCAGCCAAATATCCGGCCAAGCCGCCGGACAGATAGCTTTTCGACGAGAACGGTTCGCATTGCAAATTCTGCTGTGGTATGGAATCGTTGCCCTTCAGAGAATAGAGCAGTCCGCTCGTCCCGAAGAGGCCGGTGAGCATGGGGAACAGCGGTTCCTTGAAGTTCTCCAGCGCCAGCAGGCCGAGCGCGCCGGACAGCGCGACCACGACCACGGGCCACACGGAACGGTCTCTCCAGAACGCGTATAGCAGTACGCCCGATAAAAGCCAGTGAAGATGCGGTCGTGCCAGCGCGTACAATACCGGCACTACGTACGCAAGAACGGGCAACGTAACGAGCGCCGCCGCGACGACGAGCAGGCCTCCTATGACAGTGAGACGCACGGCTTCATAGCCTCTTCCCTCGAGCAGCATCGTGTGTCCGGGCAGGATGCTCAGTTCGTTCCCGCCTTCGGGCGCGCCCAGAAACACTGAAGGGACGAATGCTACAAAGGAGTTCGTGACAGAGGCTGCAATCAGCATGAGAGCCGTACCGAAAGGATCTGCGAACGATGCGGCGAGGAAAAGAGTCGCGAAAAGATTCGGATGCACTCCAGGGAGCAGGCCGGCAAACGCCCCGAGCAGAATGCCGGCTGCTATGAGGATTGCTATTTCAAGCATGTATGTTTAGGCGTCCGGCTGGTAAATAATAGTTCCTTACCACTGGCGGTGGTGAAGTGGCAGGGGACTGGCGGTATGAAACCGCAGTTTCATGAACTGGCTGTGGTGAACGCCACGCTCACTTGTGCTTGCCTGTCAGAATGACTTCGAGAGAGACCGCTGCTACGGAAACGAGCAGCGCCGTGGCCAGCTTCTGCGCCGTGCTCGCGCTGGGTACCCAGTAGTACATGACAGCCGCGACAAGAACAAAGAGGATTATCGCCATGGGCACCTCTTCGTCCACTTGCCAGCCGGACTTCAATGGCATGCATACCGTTGGCGCAGGGCGTTTATAAAGTTTGCCTTCCTACGATATCTGTGAAAATCACGCTTTTAAGAAAAGCGTGTACGGCAAGCGAAGCTTGCCGACATGTCGAAAACGCGTGTTTTCGTACATGGGCAAAAACGACCTCTATGGAATGATGCTATGAAAATCAATCCCAAGGACATGGAACGTGCGATGAAACAGATGGGAATCAAGAGCGAGAACGTTGAGGCTCTTGAAGTTCTCATAAAATGCAAGGACAAGGAACTGGTCATCGAAAGTCCGAGCGTCCAGAAGGTCACAATGGCCGGCCAGGAGTCGTTCCAGATCACGGGCGCCGTTCGCGAGCGCTCCTCGAGCAAGTTCACCGAAGATGACGTAAAACTCGTTTCCGAGCAGGCAGGCGTCGATGAGGCGCTGGCGCGCGACGCTCTCGAAAAGGCCAAGGGAGACATCGCCGCGGCGATCATGGAACTCAAGGGGTAACGAGGCCTTTTTAAGCGTTGTCTAGTCACTCTTTCTATGCCGCGAAAACTCCAGCAGTTCTGCCCCAAATGCGGGAAGCGCGTGGACGATCTGGTCGAAGGACTGTGCGAATCCTGCCACAACTTGGGCAAGAAACTCGTCGACGCTCCAGAGCGCGTCTCCGTGGTCACGTGTCCTTCCTGCAATCGCATGCTGGTGAAAAACGAGTGGACACGTGCTCCAGCAGATCCAGTGCTGACAACGATAAAGGACTCTCTGCGCGTGAACGGCCAGGCAAAGCTCGAGCTGGATTTCAAGGGGAACAGAGCGACGCTGACCGCCGACGGCAGCATAGAAGGCTACAGCGAACCGCGGCACGAATCGTACGAGATAGCGATAAAACACGCGAAGCGGCTGTGCGACGATTGCGTGCGCGCCCGCGGCGGATACTACGAGGCCATCGTGCAGATACGCTCCGAAGACGAGAGAAACGTCAAGCGCGTCGCGCTTCTCATCGAGGAGGTCGTCGAGCATCCGCGCGGGAAGTATTGGTTCGTCGCGAAGATGTCGCGCGTGCGAGGAGGCGTGGACATCCGTCTCGGTTCGAAGGCCATGCTCTCTCCGCTGAAGAGGCGTCTCAAGGAAGATTTCGGCGCGCTAGAGACGAAGATGTCGCACGAACTCTATGGCCACGTCGGCGGGAGGGTCGTGTACCGCGACATAATGCTGGTGCGGGTCTAGTCGGTTAAATAGTTTTGTGTCGATTTGTTTGTATGCGGAAGATTGCGGCGACACAAGGAACTCGAAACGGTTTTGTCAGCGTCATGCACAATCCGTCGTACATGATGAGTATCGATGAATCAATAGAATATCTGAAACCAATCAGACCATATTTTCGGGGTGTCAAGTCCCTTTTTCACATGGACGATCCGAACAAATATGAAAATGGCCGGGCACCGTATTATCTTGTGGAGGCAGGGGAGAAGAGAGACTTCCCACCGAGACTTCACCTGCACTATTCCCGAGTGCTTATGAATACGGCAACAACGAGAGAGTTATGGGACCTCGCAACCAAAAGCTTTTGTGCGACCAATCCCAAACCATACGCCTCGGAAAGAACGGCTGACGGAGGGACTCTTATCAGAGTAAGAGCTTTATCGAATGCACCTAGTCCTGGAAAAGCGGCCGGCTTCGTCAAGGCTTCTTACGGGAAAGGATTCGGTCGCAGATTTAGGGATCGCATTACGCTAATCTATGCGGGCGTTCCACGCGCGTCTCTGGACGGACTGCCGCATCCGGAAGGAACGACGGTGATAGAACAGGACAGACCGTGGCCGCCCGCCTTTAAATAACTCGTTCGTCCACGTCTCTCATGGAGAAAAAACCCGTGAATCCCCAGGAGGAAATCGCGAGAATCAGGATGCCGCGCCAGGGCGAGCTGCTGGCGCGCGTGGTGGAGATGTCCGGCGCGTCGCGCATGCGCGCGGACTGCGAGGACGGCAAGTCGCGCATGATAAGGATACCGGGCAAGATGCGCAGGCGCGTCTGGACGCGCGTCAACGACATAATACTCGTCATACCGTGGGAAATAGAGAAAGATACGAAAGCGGACCTTGCGTGGCGCTACACCGAGGTGCAGGTCGAACAGCTCAGGAAGAAGGGAATTCTGAAGGATATGTGAATCATCAGGCGACCAACAAACCTATTTAAAGGCCATTTACGCACTCTATACGCCTAATAGAGCCGCTTTTGCGTTCTAGGAAAGGCATGATATTTAGTCCAGACAAGGTGGGTCGGTGAAAGCAGATCTCAAGATTCCGGAAGACAGAATTGGCGCTCTTGTCGGAGAGAAAAGGCGCGAGCTCAACAGGCTCGAACGCGAAACACATGTGAAAATCCGCGTGAAAGACAACGACGTCTTCATCGAGGGAGAGGCCGAGAACGTATGGAAGGCCCGCGACGTCGTGCGCGCCGTAGGCCGCGGTTTCAGTCCTGTGCGCGCCGTACGACTGGCAAAAGACTCCTCTCTGGAAATCATAGACCTCAGCAACCTGAGCGACAGTAGAATGAAAGCCGTGCGCGCGCGCATCATAGGCCGCGGCGGAAGAACGCGTGAGCTTATCGAGGAGTTCACAGGCGTTTATATATCAGTGTACGGCAAGACCGTCTCTGTGATCGGGGACACCGGCGTCGCAGCCGCTCTTGAAGCGATAGAGATGCTGATAAAGGGCGTGAGACACGGCGTCGTTTACGAATACCTCGAGGACTGGATAAAAACGAGAAAAGCGATTGGTGACTGAATGGCAAAAGAGGCGACTGCAAAGACCGCGGAGACGCTGGCGAAGGAACAGCGGGCGATTTCGGTCTCCGAGTTCTTCGAAAAAAACCGTCACCTTCTCGGCTTCGACAATCCTACGAAGGCTCTTCTCACGGTAGTGAAGGAGGCTGTTGACAACTCTCTGGACGCGTGCGAGGAGGCGCGCATTCTCCCTGACGTCAAGGTAATAATCAAGCCTCTGGAAGAGAACGTATTCCGCGTCACGATAGAAGACAACGGCCCCGGAATAGTTAAACAGCAGATTCCCCACATCTTCGCGCGCCTGCTATACGGCTCCAAGTTCGGACGCGGCAAACAGTCCCGCGGACAACAGGGCATCGGCATCTCCGCGGCCGTTTTGTATTCGCAACTGACCACGGGCAAGCCGGCGATAATCTACAGCAAGCCGGACAAGAACAAGAAAACGCACATGGTCGAGTTGAAGCTCGACACTACGAAGAACGAACCGAAGATTCTGAAGGAAGAAGATTTGGAAGACGGATTGAAACATACTGGAACGAAGATAATCCTCGAAATTCAGGGCAAGTACA
Organism: Candidatus Aenigmatarchaeota archaeon; assembly: GCA_016432325.1. Classification (GTDB taxonomy): domain Archaea; phylum Aenigmatarchaeota; class Aenigmatarchaeia; order PWEA01; family JACQIF01; genus JACQIF01. The sequence continues at coordinate 859,353 of CP066684.1, read as the reverse complement.
TTCAATCCAAGCACTCGGTCGACGAGTATATGAGGCAAACGGCGATAATGAACCCGCACGCGAATATTCGCTACGAAAACGCGGCGGGCGAGAAGTCCGACTGGAAGCGCACCGTCGACAAGCTTCCTCCTCTGCCCAAGGAAATAAAGCCTCATCCTCACGGAGTCGAAATGGGAATCCTCGAGCGAATGGCTCACAACACGGACTCGCGCACGGTCGCGAACTTCATGCAGAACGACTTCTGCCGCGTCGGGAGCACGTCCGCAGAAGAGATGTGCCGCCTTGCCGGAATCGCTCCTAACGCAAAGCCGCGCGAACTCACGAGCGAACAGGTGAGGAAGCTCTATGACGCCATACAGAAGGTCAAGCTCATGCGTCCGCCCACGGACTGCCTCGCACCGATAGGCGAGAAGATGCTCGAGGAAGGCCTGAAGAACGAAACGAAAGCCGAATTCGTAAATGCCGTGACGCGTGACCCTGTCGTTTACAGGGGCAACCCTTTCCAGATAGAGGCCGCGATAGCCTACGGCGGGGACCTCGCGAAGACGCAGTCGGGCGAGGTCGCGTCAGACGAAGCCGTCCAGCAGCCGGCCAAGCTCATACGCTACGCCAACAAGATGCCTCTGCTCTACGAACAGTCCTCATGCGCGCTCACCAAGGCCGTGCAGGGCGTCACATGGCGCCGTTACGGAATGAACCAGCCCGGAGGCGGCCTGCCCCACGGTCCGGCCGTCATAGCGGTTCACATCTGCTCCACGTGGGTTCCTTACACGTCAGAAGGCAAGGAGGCGATCGCCTCGTATCCTGAAATCATAGAAGAGATAAAGCTGGCCGTGCAGGAAGTCGCGCGCTCGCTCTTCCAGTACGTCTCAGGAATCCGCAAGACAGAGGACAGGGCAAAGAGGCAGAAGCTGTTCGAGGTCTACATACCCGAACTCGCCGGCGATCTGGCGCATCTTACAGGAGAGAAGAAGGAAAAGATGGAAGAAGGCCTGAAGAAGTTCCTGAAGAAGAACGTCGCGAAGATAATAGAAGAAGGCGGCGACAATGGCGAAGCCGCGAAGGAGTGAAGGTGACTCTAAATGGCAACCAAAGAAGAGCAGGCGGAAATGAAGAAAAAGCTGACGGCATTCGGAAAAACCATTGCGACGCAGGCGGCGGCCGCGGAAAACCCGACGATGGACGTCCCCATACGCGCCCTCTCAAACATCAAGTACGACAAGGGAACGGGCCTTATCACGATGGGCGAGAAAACGGCAAAGAGGTTCTTCTTCAACATCGCTCACGTCAAGAAGTTCGTCCAGACCGTCGCTGTCGCGCGCGTCTCCAAGGGCCTCTCCGAGGAGAACAAGAGCATGTCGTTGCGTCAGGTCTTCTACGCGCTGAGACGCACGCTTCCCGGAACTAACATCGACATAGTCGATGAGCAAACCGAGAGCGACGCGGCCGTCGAAGATCTTGAACTGATGACCGACGCGCTCCGCGAGCAGCTGCGCATCAACGCCAACAAGTCCGGCTCAGTCGCCGGAAAGGTCGTCATCGAAGACCGCGGAGACACGATAGACTGGTCCAAGCTCGGTTCTGGCGGTTGGTCGGTTCCTTCAAACGTCGAGAGCATCAAGTTCAAGAAGATAGAAGCGAAATTCGTCGTGTATATGGAGAAGGCCGCCATGTGGGAGCGCCTCAACGAAGACAAGTTCTGGGAGAAGCACAACTGCATAATCATCTCGTCGCAAGGACAGGCTACGCGCGGCATACGCCGACTTTTGCAGCGCTTGAGCACAGACCACAATCTCCCGATATACGTGCTTACGGACTTCGACCCGTGGGGATTCTACATCTACTCGGTCCTGAAGTTCGGTTCGATAAGCCTCGCCCACATCTCCGAGCGTCTGGCAATCCCGAAAGCCAAGTTCCTCGGACTGAGCGCGGACGACGTGGAGCGTTACGGGTTGGGAAGGCACAAGATAAAGTTCAAGGACGTGGACCACACGCGCCTGAAGCAGATAGAGAAGTACGCGTGGTTCAAGGACAACAAGGAGTGGCAGAGGCAATTCGAGATGATGAAGAAGATGAGCGCCAAGGTCGAACTGGACGCCATAGTGAGCAAGGGCATCTCGTTCATCTCCGAGAAGTACCTGCCGGACAAAATCAAGGAGAAGGACTGGCTGGAGTAGATGGCGCGCCCAAAGGATTAGGCAACCTTGTGCACAATCAACCCGCCCATATAGTGTTGTCTGAAAACGGTAGGCGCCTGCGACATTTTACCGGTGTTTCCAAAACCAATTATCTCTGTTCCCACGAAGTCCCTGATATCGCCATCGCTTTTGTTCTCATATAGATAGTATCCGCCAAAGTGTTTGAAATCTGTATGCCTTTCAGGACCGCGGAAAGGATTCTTTTGGTCCGCGCGCAACAGGGCCTCCTTCAAGAATTCGAAGGTTTTCTTGGCGAACGATACGTCGTGTTGATAGCCAGGCAGCATGCCTCCGTTGTACGACATGCTCCATATGGGGTTGTCGTCGAATCTTACGATCTCCTGCCCCGGAGCGTTGAAAAATCCCGTGTAGCTGTCCCGATATTCCCACAATCGGGAAACATCCCGATAGACGCGCTCCTTGAAGCCGGGCCTCTGCGGTTGCTTTTCGTCCTTGTCAACTGCCGGCCAGCCGTGCTTTCGCGCTTCGAGGATGAAATCCACGAGGTCCTCTTCGGCGTGCTTTCGCACGATAGCGTCGTCGGACCAAAGCGTCATTTTCATAGTTACAACCTCAAAACACCTTAGAAGCGTTAAGGATTTAAACCCGAGCGAGCGCTCGTCAGTAACCACCTCAAAAGCGCCACGACGTTCTCGCATTGTTACGGGCAAAGATAGTCATTATAAGTTTCGAGATTTGCCCGCCTCACTCGTTGAACTCCAAGAACCTCGCGTTTATCCTTATCCTTTCAAGGGCCTGCGCCAATGCCATCTCGACGCCTTTCTGCGGGTGCGCCTTGAAGAACGCGCGCACCTCGCGCTCGTCATCGCGCGTATCGAGCGCGCCTGCCAGCTCCACGAAGTTCTTCAGCATCCCCACGTCGCCCCCGCTTCCGTAACGCTTCTGGAGCGTTTTCCAGCTCTGTTTCAGCCACGGCCAGACCAGCGCGTGGCACTCCGGATTTCCTACGGCATGCGCAGGCAAGACATACGTATCCTGCGCGCGTACGGCAGGAGTGAGCGCGTATGCGAGGGACTTCTCCACGAGTTCGGGATCGCTGAAATATGCAAGGGTTGCGAGAAATCGTCGCTTCTCCTCCGGGTTCTGCTCGTTCTCATACAGGCGCACGAACGTCGCATACGTATCGGCGTTTCCTTTCCACGCGGTCAGCGCGTACACGGCCCTCCTCAGATTCGGATTGAGCGACGAGCGGTCTTTGAGGAAGCGCGCAAACCGCGCGCGGGCCTCGCGCAGCGTCGCTTCGTCGTCCATCATCCCAAGAGACAGGAGCAGCGACGTACGTAACAACGCGTGATTCTCGGGCTCGCCTTTTTTGGCGTCCCATCCCAGCCGTTCGAATGCGCGGCCGCAGAATCTTGCGGCGCGGCGCTTTATTTTCTCGCGCAGTTCCCCCGACGTCATCCTGTAGAGGCCGAACAGCTTGCCGGCCACGTCGCCGAGCACCAGATAGTCGTCTTCGTTCGCGTAGGCGTCCGTGAGGTCCAGATACGTTTCGATTGGAAGTTCGCACGCACGGCACAGGGCGAACATGTCGTTCTGGACGCCCCACCTGTCCAGGCTCGGCAGCTTCTTGGACTCTATCAGCGGACGCAAGCGTTCAAAAGACTCCTGCGCATAGCGGACGCGGTACAAACCCGCCTGCCCGGAATTCAGCTTGAAATCGGACGAGCGCAGGGGCACGTCGAGTGTGCGCGCCTTCATTGTTATGCGTTTCTTCACTCCGTCCGCGTCGATGACCATTGGTATGATCCAAGTGGAGTTCTCGGCGCCGTTGAGCAGAAAACGCGTCTGTTCGAGCCTGAGTTTGCTCCCGTCCATGCGAGCGTCAATGACAGGATAGCCTGTCTGCCTCGTCCAGCAGGACATCATCCCTTTCACGTCCGTCCCTGACGCGCTGCCAAGAGCGTTCCACAGGTCGCGGGCGGCCGTGTTTCGGTACGCGTGGTCTTTCATGTACAAACGGAGACCCCTGCGGAATCTCTCCTCTCCGAGGTAGTCCTCGAGCATGCGAAGTACGCTTCCCCCTTTCTCATAGCTTATCCTGTCGAATATCTGCGTGATCTGGTGCGGCTCGCGTACGCGAGCCTCTATGGGATGCGAACTCTTCAGCGCGTCCGCGCCAAGAGCCGCGGCGACGCGTTCGTCGACGAAATGGCTCCAGTTGTCCCACTCGGGATGGAACTTCTCCATGGCCTTGTACGCCATCCACGTTGCGAAGGACTCGTTCAGCCACAAGTCGTCCCACCATCCCATCGTGACGAGGTTGCCGAACCACTGGTGCGCGAGCTCATGAGCGACGACCTCTGCGATGCGCTGTTTCACCGCATTGGAACCGCTCTTCGGATCGAACAGCAGCTCGGTCTCTCTGAACGTCACGGCGCCCCAGTTCTCCATCGCCCCGTGCGAGAAATCCGGGACGGCTATCAGGTCCAGCTTCGGCAGGGGATACGGCACGCCGAAATAGTCGTTGTAATATTTGAGAAATTTCTTCGCATATTCCATCGCAAGCTTCCCGTATGCGCGCTTGCCGGGCGTCGTGACGACGCGCAACTGCGTCCTGCCCAAAGCGCCGTGCAGGTACTCGAACCTTCCCACGCCCGCGTACAGAAGGTACGTGGACATCCGTGGCGTCGTGGCGAACGTGACGCGCTTCTTCCTGCCTAACGTTTCCTTACTCGTGACAGGCATGTTTGATATCGCGTCCATCTCCTTGTCGACGAGCAACGTCACGTCGAACGTCGCCTTCATCGCCGGCTCGTCAAAACACGGAATCATGCGCCGCGCGTCGGCCGGTTCGAACTGCGTCGTCGCGATGTACTTCTCCTTTCCCCTGCCCGTGTAGCGGCTCCTGTAAAGGCCGGTGAGGCCGCTGTTCACCGTTCCTGAGAATTCGAGATGGAGCGTCGCCTCGCCCGACGCCTTCCTTTTCAACGTCAGTATCAGTTCCTCTTTCTCCTTGTCCAGCCTGACGCCCGGCCTCTGCTCACCTCCGCTTGAAACGAGAGCGCATTTCTCTATCTTCAGGTCTGCGGCGTTCAGCACGACGCGCGACGTCGGTTTTCTGATTTTCAGCGTTATGGTCTCGCGACCGCGCGTCGCGAACGACTTCATGTCTATGTCCATCTCGATGTCATAGTGGACAGGGCGGACGTTCGAACCGAGCATTTACAGGTCCCTCACCAACCGCTGAGCGGTAGATTCATGACGAAAGCTACGCTCGACGGCTAAATAAAGAGATTGGTGGGACGGCCGCCACGCGGACTCTGGAGGCGTGTGTTATAACGGCGGACGCGAACGTTACGCCGCGGGCGATCAATTACTGTCGTTGTGCCATCCGTCTTTGCGCGGCCGCGAAACCTTCTCTGGCCTCGGTTGCGCGGAAAAGGAAGCTTTGCCCCTCGTCGGTTTCGCCGTAGCTTTTTTCTACAATCTCGGTTATCTTCTCTGCATTCCGACGGAAGCGCAATGCGTCGTCCTTGAAATCGCCCCAGAAAGGCTTGTCCGGAGTCTTGGCCACGATGTTCAGCTCTTTGTAGCGCGTCCACAGGGTGTGGGTTTCGATACGGGTCGTCTGGGCGGGAGACACGAGGACATAGACCCACGGAGGCCCCTTGAACGGGCCTGCCTCAAGGCGTTCGACTCCAGCGACGTCTTTTATGTACAGCGGCGTTTCGTCTCGTCTGCTACTTCCTGCTTCGTGTCTCAACTCGTACCTGAGGCGCTCCTTCCTGTCGATAGCCTCCATGAAAGCATAGACTCTTTTGTGCCGGGCCGCGGCCCTTTCGAGGTTTATCGCTCTGGTCGTCTCGGTGCCCAGCGCATCCATGCGACTTTGTATGCCTGAGGTTCTGAGGGATGGAGAGAGGTCCTCCCGGAACCTTTTAGCGCCCATGAGCAGCCAGTCTTGCTTGGCAATGGCATTGCGCAGCATGTTAATGGAACTTCTGTCCACCGCAAAGGGCGCGCGCCCTCCGTCGCGCAGAGCCTCGCAGAACAGCGTGAGTTCGGGAGGCGTATAGTTTGAACCGTTGCTGTATCCAGTCACATCAACCGTCGCGTTGTGGAAATAGTCAAGAAGTGTGTTGCCGTCCGTCTCCGGTTTAAGAACTGCCACGGTCTCCATAGACACATCCTCTTGAAAGACCATTGATAAGAAGTTTTAAATAGTTATTGCCGCAAGGGCTGTAACTATAAAACGGCGCACCGTTTTAAATAGCTTTCGAAATTTCCCCGCGGGCCAATCCGGAGGGCAAGCGGCAATTCTTTTGCCAATGGGAAACGTCACGCGCGAATACAACGAAAGATGATTTTGGTGGGACGGGTGCTAGTTGTCCGCAGGCAACCTATACATGTCGTTCAAATGATACGCCAGCATCCGAATGGGCTGATAAAGATCGGCGATGCTTTTCCCTGTAGAACCATAAGAGTTTGGTTCTGGAAACTCTCTTCTATATTCAATGTTCTCACGCGTGGTTATTGCGACCATCTTAACAATTTCTCCTGACTCCCCAATACCGCGATCTGGTAGTATTCTCACGCGTGACCCACCACGAAGCTGTGTTATGGGGTATACCCCGACTTTTCTCAATACTTTTCTCATCTGCTTATCTTTAGGATTAAAACGGATCTCCCAGTCTATTGTTCGGGTAAGCAGCGAGTTGCGTTCAAATGAACGTGGGTCGTTGGTCGGCTTTCTCCAATCAACTCCCATGATGGAATTGGCACGCAGCCTGCTCATCTCTTCTTGAAGCCGTGCCGCATCTTGCGATCCGTCGGATAATATGCATCCGCTATATCCACGCGATGAATCGAGACTATCCTCTGTTTCTCTTTGGGAAATATAGTCTACTACAGGGATTTTGTCTGTCTTGGGGTCAAGATACGTTTTTAGTCTTTCGTCCAGAAGGTCGGCTTCCACCCAGGTCTTGGTGTTTATCAGTGCCGCGCTTCGCGGTCTCGTCCATTTCTTCCCCATGATACCATTCGTAGGAGGTATCATTAAATAGCCCTCGGGTTGCTACAGTCTGCGCATTGGTGGCCACAGTCTATAGACAGAAGAAAGATAGGATAAGGAATAAAAGATTGGTGGAGATGGCGTGATTCTCAACCCGTCGTGGGGTTCAAGGGTGACGAAGTACCCCTTGTTTGAACACGCGACAGCACGGTTTCTGACGCAACCGAAAAATCGAAATGCGAACATTTCGTATTCTTCAGCCGTGCGCTTGCGGGCTTACGATGTAATCGTAAGTTGAAAACCGAAGTTTTCATATTCTCCCGGTCTGAGCTACATCTCCATTTGTGGCGCCGCGGGTCGGATTCTCGAGGTTCGCGCTTCCGTGCCGGTGTACGGGAACTACGTTCCCGACATGCCGGAAATGCCCGGCATTTCCGTGCACAGGCGGACTTTCCCTAGAGGCTTTTGCGCGTTTACTTACGTGCATTGGCGCAAAAGGCTTTGAACCGACGACCTCGTGGTTAACAGCCTCGCGACCTTTAGCAAGCCAAAGGTTCACGCGCTCTTCCGCTAAGCTACCGCGGCGTGACAAGTTCGTTTTCAATGAAACGTATATAAGCCTTCGCCGCGTACAGAACGCGATACAATGGCCGTAATTCGCGTGATAGAGATAGGAGACGTCCCCAAGAAATACATGGACGTTCTTACTCAGGAATTGAACAGAAGGGGTTACATCCACAAGTTTGTCGTTGACAGGAAGGTGCCCCTGCCGCAAAGCGCCTACGACAAGTACAGGGGACAGTACGACGCCGCAGCACTCCTGAAACTGGCCAGGGACCCGAAGGTCCTGCTCATCACGAACGCCGACCTTTACTCGGGAAATCTCAATTTCGTTTTCGGAATGACAAACGGCAAGGGACCCGGCATCGTCTCTACGGCCCGCCTGGACCCCGCGTTCTACGGCAACCAGATGAACTTCGGCGTCACGTCCGAGCGGCTGGTCAAGGAATCCGTGCACGAGGTAGGACATATGTTCGGCCTGAAGAACTGCGAGGACAAGAGGTGTGCGATGGCCGTTGCCCAGCACTTCAGCGACGTCGATGAGAAGGGACTCGACTTCTGCAAGCAGTGCCAGGTCATGCTGGCTTCTGACGGAACGAGAATCTAGGCGTCAGCGAGAGCGAACGGCAACGGACTAAGCTACTTTCTGCGGTTGATAGTAACGCAATTCCTTGAGAGGCATCTGTGTTCTCCACTCCGGGTTCGGACCGTTGTGGAACAGCTTGACGTGCGGATAGAATCTAAGGCTGATCATACGCATCCAAGGCTCCGGCTCCTTTGGCTTTTCGATTACCTTGACGCCGTCCCGAAACCCCGGAAGAGTGTCCCCGGCCAGCAGGTCGTCGGCCGTTATCTTCTGAACGTATCTATGCGTAACCTGTTGCTCTCCGATTGCCTCGTCGTAACGCAGATGACCGAAATTAAGCACCCCGTCCCTGTCCGCAATGAATGGTATGGCGACGTCGGGTTTGATGTCCGGCACCATGCCGAGCATGAAAGCGTTGAGTCCCGGGACATCGAATATGCCCTCTCGGGGCGCGATGCGGTAGAGCACGCTGACTGGTTTCAGGTTGACGCCTCCGTAACCCCTTCTTCCGTCTATTGCGACTGGGTCGACGACGATGTCTTTGCCCTTCCGTTTCTCTAACGCGGTTCTTATGACCGATAACTTGCTCACTCGATCCCCTACAGAGACTCGGAACTCAGTTATTTAAACCCTTCGCGCGCCGGCCCGTTTAAAGCTCCTGCCCCTGCGGCATGAGCTATTTAAACCCTTCTCCGTTACGTCCACGAGGTAAGACTATGGCAGAAACGGAACAGCCGGTGAAGCAATTTGAAGGCGTTCTCGAGGGAACGGACGTAATAGTCTGGGGCGAGCGCGAAGCGGAAGAAGTATACGACATCGGCTGCTACGGCAAGTCCGAGGGCGGCCAGAACACCCTTGCGCTTGTCGAGGCCATGCATCTCGTCGAACGCAAGCGCTTGCTCGTGCGCGAAGGCAAGACGAAACTCGACAAGGAAGAGTTCCACGCCCGCGCCAGCGAACTGGACAAGGAGTTCGCCCAGAAGTACAAGGTCTTCAAAGACCTGCGCGAGCGCGGTTTTGTCGTTCGTACGGGCTTCAAGTTCGGCACCCATTTCCGCGTCTATGATCGCGGAGTGAAGCTCAAGAAGGGCCCCAAGTCCGCGAAGGAGCACACCAAGTGGATAGTCCACGCGGTTCCCGAGGGTTTCACGTGTTCTTACGCAGAACTCAGCCGCGCCGTGCGTCTCGCTCACAACATCCGCGCGACGATGCTCTGGGCGGTCGTAGACGACGAAGGGGACGTGACGTACTATCACGTGACGCGCATAACGCCTTGAAGCTTTTTGTGAAAAAGCTTCAGCAAAGAACGAAGTGAACGTTTGTTTGCGGCGCGTCCTGAAGCGACGTATATATCCGCGCTCGACAAAAACTTAGTCCCGGGTGCTATAACGGAATACGCAAAACCGGAGCCGATAGAAGATTACAGGCTGCATTCTAACGGCCGGCGGGCCGCCGAAGTGGATTTCGAAGATGGACTGAAGCTCTTTGTCGTGCCTGCCCGCGGTGTTGCGACAGGGCCGGGCAGGCTTGCCGAAGTTCTCGCCTACGACAAGCAGGGACGCGTCCGCGCGCACGCCGAGTGGGATGCCGAGCGCGAACGGTTCGCGTTCTGGTCTTCAAACGGGATAGACCCGCAAACGTTTGCCGGTTACTGCGCCGCGGCTTCCGCACTGAGCAAGAAGGTCGCTCTGAAGATCGCAGGAGCGTCCGATGAGCTGAAACCGAGAGGCATAGTAAACTACGAATTTTGTTCTGTTCTGGAGCTTCTGGGCGAGACCAAGCTGACTCAGGAACTAGCCGAGGGGAGAGTGGAAACGCTGCCTGACATGCCCAAATCCATTTTCGGCAGGGAAGAAATCTAGCCCGGCGCCCCGAGGAAACGGGTGTAGTCCAGAACGTTCAACCCCCCAAGAACGTTATAGAGCAAGAGGAACAGTACGAGGCCTGCCGCTAAGAGCAACGCTCCTTTTACGAATCCGCGCTTGTGCAATCCATAGGCCAGACCGGCGAAGAGGCCTCCGACGTGCGCCGCGAACGAGACGTCGCTGCCTGCAGGAGGCGCGATGAACAGAAGTACGTTAGACACTATCATCACTACGCCGATGAAGATTATCGGCACAGGGACGACCCACGGGAACGCCACGAAATCGAACGGCTTGACCAGCATCGCGGCTCCTATAAGCGCGAAGATGGCGCCGGACGCGCCGATGGACAGCTGGTCTGCGGGGAACACGAGAAGGGAAAGAAGGTTCCCTGCAATGCCGCCGCCGAAGTAGATTAGAGCGTACTCCGACGAGCGAACCTCGCGCTCAAGCGCGTGGCCGAAGAAGAACAGGGCGAGCATGTTGAGCGCTATATGGACGAGCGAGCCGTGGAGGAACATGGAAGTCAATACGGTCCACGGCCTGCCGCCCAGAAAGTTCTGGCCGGAGAACGCGAAGGTTTCCAGAAGCGCGCGCTGCTGGACAGGATCGAACGTCCCCAGCGCGACGAACGCCAGCACGTTGGCTATAATCAGGCCGTAGGTGATGCGCATGGCATTCGTTGCAGAAGTTCGTTTATTATGCTTATCGTCGGGCTACTTTTCCCAGAATCGCTTCTCTTTCTTGCGTTCGGCTTCCTCCTTGGCAAGCTTCTTGAAGCCTTTCTTGAGAAGCGTCTCGGTTTCGCGCAGCTCCTTCTTGTTGTTGCCCACGCCCACCGTGTTCCCGACGCCAAGAACCATGAGCGTGCGTCCGCGAGGCAGTCGCTGCAGTTTTCTCTTGGCGAGAGCGGTGACGGTTGGAACGGATTCGTAAACCTCTTTGCTCATCGTGTACATGCTCTCCTCGGCCTTCATCTTGATTATGAGAGCGTCTATCGGGATGTTCATGCGTGTCGCGATCTCTTCGATTTCGAATCGCTGGACGATTCCTATCGGGCCCATCACGACACCAACGCCTTCGGCGACCGCGCCTGTGGTTTCACCTTCCATCTTCTGGGCCGCGTCCACTGTCAACAGCCTCGACGGCCTGTATCTCTTTATCAGGGGCACGAGCGCTTCTCCGGGGTATCCTATGGCGGCTCCGGGACCGTCCGCCTTTACGAAGACGACGCGCCTGCCGTCCATTTTCTTGACGGCGTAGACCATCTGCGTGTTCTTGAAGTGTTTGTAGTGCGACGGCCCTATCATCTCCGCCACGACCAGCGGACCGATTCCGTCCCCGACAGGCTCGCCCTCGAGAAGGCTCTTGACGGATTTGGAGACGGCCTCCGCGATGTCCCGTATCATGGGCATCTGCATCTGGATGATGATGGCGATCTGGAGATTCTTGTACTTCTTGACGATTTCGAGATAGTGGCGGACGACCTTCGCTATCTGGTGGCCTCCTGTCGTGTTTATCAGCGCCGCCTCGAGGTTGCGCCTTTCGACGACGCCCTTGGCGTCCGCATGCTCTTCGACGAAGACCGTGAACGAATCGAACTGCTCCTTGATAGTTTTTCCGAGCTTCGCCATTATTCCCCGCGGGTCAATGTCGACAGGCGGCTGGGCGAAGAAGTCGAGGAAGGCCGTTATCTCCGCGACCGTCTTGGAGTCCGAATCTTTCTTCATCTTTCTGGCCAGCGCCCTCACCGATTCGGAGGTCATCTTCTCGAGGTCCGCGAGGTCCTTCTCCATCTTCCAGATGGTCTGGGAGAGCAGCAGCCGCGGGTAGAAGAAGAACATTCCGATGAAAAAGACGAACCAGAATACCTGCAACAGGGTGTCTCCTGTCGGTATCTGTGCGTACATCATAACCGTTCACCGTTGAGCGTTTTCTCTATGCGCTTCAAAACCCCGACCAGCGTCGAAGCCTCGTCCTGTCGCGGCGGAGCCCTGTTCACAAGACGTCCGAACGCACGGGCCGCGTCCTCCTTTTTCCGATACCCTAAATTATCAAGGATGTTTATAAAGGCCTTCTCCAGTTCGCGCCTCTCTTTCCGTCCCGATACCTCTTTACCATGGGCCCCCGAGAGCTCGTATAGCACTATCGCCGCGGCGTGCGAGAGGTTCATCACTGCGTACGCATCTGACGTCGGTATGTGCACCAGCACGTCGCACGCCTCCATATCGTGCCGCGAAAGGCCTCTTCCCTCGTTGCCGAATACAAGCGCTACTTTGCCTCCCGGGACGAGCGCCTTCAGCTCTTCAGGCGTGACGCACGGCCGGCCTTCGCCCATTATCCCCGTGGTTCCTATGACGTAATCGTACTTCTTCGGCTCGAATTTCCTCAGGATGCGCGCGTTCTTTATGACGTCGTATGCGTGCTTCGCTTGGGCGCGCGTTTCGTCCGTCAGCTCGCATGGGTCCACCAGAACGAGCGCCTGAAAACCGAAATTTTTCATGGCCCGCGCCACAGCGCCTATGTTCCCGGGCTGTTCGGGCTGAATCAGGACGACATCGATCATATGCTTAAATATCGAGCCGGGGTATTTAGTCTTTGTGGTCGTATGGCCCGTTGGCACATCTTCGCTGCAGTCCTCGTCGGCCTGGCCCTTCTCGCCTTCGGCATAATGAACCAGCTCGGCGCCTCGCCTTCTGACATAGGGGGATTCGCAGACACAACACGGGACGTATTCTCAGACGGGCAGATCGCCCGTAACGTCACTGTAGTTGGCTCGTTCGCGCGCGCTCCCCTCGACCTGAGCGGGTCGCCTGTCTCTTCCCTGACGCTCGCGTACGATGCCGGAGACATAACGGTCAACGGCGTGCGCGTCGACGCTGAAAACGGGGCGGACGTTACGGTAGAAAACTATGCCGGCACGCTGCGGGTGGACGAGATGAAAATCACGCTGGACGGCTCCGCAAACCGCGTGCGCGTCAACGGAGTCGCGCTTGACACAGGACGCACATCCGTCAAGGTGAAGGCGTCCGGGCTGCCCCTCACATCCTTTGGCGCTTACGGCACAGAAGCAAAGAAGTTCAAGACGTCGCCCCTCACTGGCAACGTTCAACTGCAGGGCAAGGTCTCGCTGACGCTCACGGACGAACCTTTGGACATAGACTACTTTCTGGGAAACGTAACACTCGGCGAGGCTTTGGAGATAAACGGAAAGGTTCGTCGCGTTCTTGTTTCAGGAAAGGACTATGCGACGGTTGTTTCTTGAGGGCCGCTAAGAGCGGACAGTTGAAACAGAAGGTTTCCTGATTACTTCCCGACCAGCTTCCTTCCGAAGTGGGCGACCAGATAGACAAACGCAGTCACAGCCGCGTAGAATCCTATCGTCTGAATCGTGACAGGCAGGTTGAACCCCAGATACTGGTTCGCGACAACGGGAAACAGCCCGCCCAGAGCGGCCATGATGAGCAGGTGAATGCCGAGCTTTACCCCCTTGTAGACGAAGTAGATTATCACCAGGAAAACAGCGAACGTGACGAGAGTCGGTATGCTGGCCAGTGGCGTGGTCGCGTTCGGAATCAGCGCTTCGTGGAAGCTCATATCACACTTTTGGTCGACAGACGATATAAATCAGGTGTACTTGTGGAGTCTGCGGATGAAGCTGTGAATTCCTTCACGGATTTCCTTGACTTCTCGGGGGTCTGGTTCTTCCCCTCCATCGAGAACGTCGTATAGTTTATCCAGCCTTCCGTAGTGGGCATTGATGCCGTCGAGCATGGCATCGGAAGGCAGAACGTCTTGTATATCTCCGTTTTTCATCTCCTCTATGGCGCGTCTCCCGTTCTCTCTCAGGTTTCTCCTCATCTCTTCGGTCTGGTCAATCTCGAGAGCAGCGAGCCCGTAGAGGGTGTCAGAAACGAACGCACGCACTTTCGCCTTGTCTACCGTTTGTAGCTCGGGCATGCGGTTATTTGCGAGGCGAAAGTATTTATCTTACGCGTGAATCTCCACGACGTCTCCGTCCTTCAGAACGTGGTCCATGCCCACGGTCTGTCCCGCGAAACGCGCAGACGGGCCGTAGATTCTCGCGAACCTGAAGCGCGAGACGAACTCCTTGTGGACGCGTTGGGCGACGTCGCGCACTGTTACGCCCTTTGAAAACGTTATCGCAGGCACGTCCCTCGGCTTTCCGGGAGTCTTGGTATAGACGTGTATGCGGTCGAGCGCCATCCATATTCTTCGTTTTATCTCTTCCGGATCGTCGTTGTTTTTAACAACGATGGAATTCTTGGCCTTCAGTTTTTCTGCGAGGTCCTGAAGTTCCTTTTCTTGCATGCGCCTGTCCTTTCGTTCGTCAACGAGCAGCACGAGTGCGTCGCAGTTTCTGGCTATCGACAGGAGCTCGGGCGTCCATGTGGAAGGAATCTCGACGAGCTGCAGCATCACGTCATTGTGTTCCAGCATGCCGACCTCGGGTCGCGTGGTCGTGTATTCGAAGTCCGCGACGCGGGGCTTCGCGCCCGTGAGGCGCGCGAGCAGCGTGCTCTTGCCCGAGTTCGGCAGGCCGAGCATGCATATCTGCGCCTCGCCCTCTTTTTTTACGGTGACGCTCTTCCTCGCCGTCTTCGTCTCCTTCTGCTCCCTCATCTTGGCGAGCTTCGATTTCAGCGTGGCGAGCAGGTTCTCTGTTCCCTTGTGCTTCGGGCAAGCTGTTATCATCTCTTCCAGAGCCGCTATCTTCTCTTCGCGCGTCTTGGCCGCTTTGTAGAGGGCCTCGGCCTTGCCGTATGCATATCCGAAGTTTGCTGGCATAGAACGAACTCGCGGAACAAATAGATAAAGGGTGTTCGGCATCGGCTTGCGAAACGAAAGGCTTAAACCGATGTTTAAGCTTACCTCGCGCCGCCCCGTAAGGCATATAAAGCTTGGTGCGCAAGCGGAGTCGATGATAAAATACATCGGGACTGAAGAGAGGTTCGTCGACAAGAGCGGATTCGCAGATATGATGAAGGCGGCAGACGCGCAGCTCTCGCATCTCAGGCTTCCAAACGTGGCAGGCTTCACAGAAGTGTTCGACAGGTCGCTGAAAGGGAAGCCCGATCTGTACACGGTCGCGCTGACAGGTGACGACTTGTTGGTCGAACTTCGTGGCATGCAAAGGGAAGCACGGGTCCCAAAGATGGCGTCTATCACAATGAAAGGCGTGAACTCCAACGGCTGTGAGGACAGTTTCCCGGGCCGTACAAGAATACTTTTCTACGCGGATTTCACAGACGACAGAATACAGTATCTTGTCCAGAGCGAAGCCGGCACTCCTGCAACAATGCGACCGTCGATAAGGGAAACGACACTCACCATAGAGCGTTTCACGCCATACAAGAATCACGCCGATCAAGGGCTCGACAAGAGGGCACTCGTGGCAGTAACAGCGGATCCCAATATATCGAGGGTGATGGTCACCAATCTGGACCGCGCAAGATACAATATGGCATTCGGGGAAGGCAAGGACACTCGGAACAACGTCGTGCTGGTTTGAGCGTTCTGGAACGCCGTTCCACGCGATTTTATAGGTTAGGGCGCGTATTCTATCGGGGACTCCATTCATGCATGAAACTGCTGTTTCATACTTACGGCTCAGTGCGCTAAGAGGTGACCTGTAAGTGGTACGCATAGACCGCATCGTAATGCAGGGCTTCAAGTCGTTTGCGAACCGCACTGTCCTGCCATTCCCTTCCGGCTTCAACGCAATCTGCGGTCCTAACGGCTCTGGCAAATCTAACGTTCTTGACGCCGTGGTGTTCGTTCTTGGAATCCGCTCCGCGAAAACCATACGCGCGGGCAAGCTGGAAGACCTCGTCTTCAAGGGCGGCCGCAAGCGCGAGGGTTCCAAGTATGCCGCCGTCTCGCTCTACGTCGACAACACGGACGGAACGATTCCCGGCGAACCACCGGAGATAAAGGTCACCAGAAAGGTGAACGCGTCAGGCGTGTCCGTATACAGGATAAACGACGAGACAGTGAACCGCAGGCGCGTCGTCGACGTGTTGGCCAACGCAGGAATCTACGCAGACGGCCACAACATCATCCTGCAGGGAGACATCACGAACCTAATCGAAATGAACCCCCTCGAACGCAGGCAGATAATAGACGAGATTTCCGGCATAGCCGAGTTCGACGACAAGAAACTCAAAGCCGAGCAGGAAATAGCGAAGGTCGACGGGAAGCTCAAGGAGGCCCACATCATCCTGAACGAGAAGAGGAAGATTCTGGAGAACCTGAAGAAGGAGGATGAGCTGGCGCGCGAGTACCGGACTCTGGAAAACGACCTGCGCAAGATTCGCGCCTCGATGACCAAACGACGGCTGGACTTCTTCAGTGAACGCCTGACGAACGTGAACGAACGCATAGGCAATGAGAAGGAAAAGGTTGATACCGTACAAGCGGAAATCGGCGTAATCGACAAAGAGGTCGGCGAGCTGCAGAAGGAGGAGAGGACGGCGACCGCTCTGGCCATGCGCGCCGGCAACAGGGAAGCCATAGAAAAACTGGCGTCCCTGCGAGGGGAAATGGAACGAAAGCTGGACAGAATCGAATACGCGAAGCGCGAAATCGCGCGCCTCGACGAGTTGGCGGTCGTGTCTGACAACTTCGTCGCCAAGGCCGTGCTCGCGCTGGGCAAGAAAGGCGTGCACGGGACAGTATCCGGACTCATGAAGACGGACCAGCAGTACAGGACCGCCGTTGAAATCGCCGCAGGAAACGCTCTGCACGACGTCATCGTCGACACCGACGCGACGGCACAGGAATGCATAGAGCATCTGAAGGGCGCGCGAGTAGGCCGCGCGACGTTCCTGCCTCTCAACAAGCTCGACGTGCGCGAACGCGGCAAGGATGCGAAGGCGTTGATAGGCAATGAAGGAGTAATAGACTTCGCGTTGAATCTTGTCGAGTACGACTCAAAGTATGAAACCGCGTTCCGCCACGTCTTTGGCGAGACGGTCGTCGTCGACACTCTTCAGACGGCGCGCAGGCACATCGGCGCCGCGCGCATGGTTACTCTTGAGGGAGAGCTCGTGCAGAAGAGCGGCGCCATGACAGGCGGCTTCCTGCGGAAGCGGGACGACGAGAGCAACCGCTACGCCAAACAGAAGCAGGAGCTCGCGGCTCAGGTGGAAACCCTCGAAGCCGACGTCGCGCGTCTTCAAAAACAGCTCAAGGAACTCGCCGAAAGGGAGCGCACGACACTAACGCAGAACGAGTTCGAGAAGAAGCTCAAGGAGACCCTGGACGGCATCGACGCGCTGCGCGCGAAGCGCGACGAGGCTTTCAACAGGATGCTCGCCGTGCAAAACGAGATGGGCAGGATGAGCGTCGAACGCGCGAAATACGAGGTGGAGATAGGCAACCTCAACGTGGAGAAAGAGGCGTTCGTAGAATTCTTCGAGAAGAACGACTTCTATACGGAAGGGACAATAGAGGTTCTGGAGAACAACAAGAAGCGCGTCCTCGAACGCCTCAACCGAATCGGAGCGGTCAACCTCAAGGCCATAGAAGACTACGAGCTTCACAAGCAGGTCTACGAGGACCTCAGCAAGAAGGTTGGCATCATAGAGAACGAGAAGGCGGCCGTTCTGGAGATGGCCGCGTCCGTGGAAGCCAAGCGCGTGCAGGCCTTCATGGAGACCTTCGGCGCGATTGCAACGCACTTCAGCCAGATATTCGCAGACCTCAACGGAGGCGAGGCCGCGATAGAACTGGAGGCCGCCACCGACATACGCTCCGGCCTTCTCATAAAGGCGCGGCCCGAGGGCAAGCGCGAGCTGCACCTGGACGCGATGTCAGGCGGCGAGAAGACGATGACCGCGCTGGCGTTCCTGTTCGCCGTGCAGATGTACAAGCCCGCTCCGTTCTACGTGCTGGACGAGATAGACGCGGCTCTGGACAAGAGGAACAGCAAGAAGGTCGCGGAGCTGATAAAGAAGTATTCGAACGCCGCCCAGTTCATACTCATAACGCACAACGACCTTACGATACGCCTCGCAGATCGCGTGTACGGCATATCAATGGAAGACGGCGTTTCGAAGGCTGTTGCGATAGAACTGCCAACCAACTGAACGGCACGTATCCGTAAACTGCCTGCGAACTGGACTAAATCCTCTTGAACTTGTTTGTGGTCGTGTCGTTCAGCACGGTGTCTGTCGCCGCCGGACAGTCTGTCGTGACCGTTATCTCCTCGGGTCTCGAACCGACGGTCGTGTTCTGTATGGTCTCCACTTGGCCCGGCTTGAGCGGGTACGTGGCGTTTATCGTGCCGTAGTCCCTCCTCTTCGTGGCTACGGCCACCTCGCGGATTCTGGAAGTGGTATTGGAGTACACGATGTCCTTGATTATGATGTCCTCGGAGCCCGTGTTTCTCACAGTCACCAAAAGCGTCGTGGTGCCCGGCGTGTAGGAGACGCTGTCCGGATCTATGACGAAGGCCGTGAAGGTGCACCTCTGCGACCCTTTGCTTTCTATCTCCGATTGTCTCTCCTGCTGGAAGTTTATGACGAACTGGGACGAGAGGGCCGCTATGGCCACCACCAGCGCCACGAGCAGGATGGTCGCTATGAGAGGGCTGATGCCTTTACCGTGCATGCAAAGAGATATCTGACAGCCTATATAAGTATTTTTCAGGTCACGGGCTCGAATGTTCCGGAAACGTTTTCCACCGTGTCCGTTATCCCTGGACAGCCGGTCGTCATTATTATGCGGTTTATGGGGCTGCTTATGCCTTTTATCTGGAGCGTCTTTATCTGGCCCGAAGCTACCGTTTCATTGATGTCCACTGTCAGGTAGGCCGAGTCTGTCGTATTGCGGTAGACGAAGTCAACGTTTGTCAGGTCCGGCAGGCCGGTGTTTTTAACCGTAACGAAGAGCGTCGTGCCGCTGGAAGCAATGCTGTCGGCCAGTATGTCCAGACCGGCGCCGTTGCAGTCTGCCGTCCGCTCGCCTTCGATGTGGGTTTTTCCTATGCTCTCCCTGGCGAAACCGGTGGAAAACGTGGAAACGATGACGGCTATGGCTATGGCAAAGGCCAGTATCAGAACTGCGGATACGAGTTCGCTCAGGCCTTTGCCCATGGGTGCAATGAGTCTCGCGGATATATAATTTCGGTCCCCAAGCTGTGCAGGTGGATTCAACGATAGACGAGGCCGGCATAGTGGACCTGGCGTCCAAGGAAGCGTCCTGGGAGGAGGTTCTGGAATACGTTATAAGAGAAGAAGGAATGGACCCGTGGGACGTGGACGTCGTCAAGCTCGCCGACGCGTTTCGCGTTTACGTAACGAAAGCAGGCGTTTTGGAGTTCAAGGTCCCCGCGCGCCTGATAATGATCGCTGCCGTGCTTCTGCACATGAAAGCCGAGGTGCTCATGTGGGAGGAGGAACAGAGGAACGCTGCCGCGGCAGCGCAGGGCCCGCCGATAGACATAACGAAGGTGCCAGAACTGCAGGTTCCGGCCAAGCGCGTTCCGACAAGACGCGTCACGCTGGACGAGCTGGTGAGCGCGCTGGAAAAGGCCTTCAGCACGCAGGAGCGCAGGGAAGTGAAGGTCGAGCGGGCGCGCGAGCGCGTGGAAGAGGTCGTAGCGGACGAGGGTTTCGACGTCACCAAAAAGATAAACGAGCTTTACGCGCGCATCTCCGAGACGGTCGAACAGCTCAAGTCAGGCACGATGCCCTTCTCGTCGCTCGTCACGAAATGGGAGCGCCGCGAAATCGTTCAATCGCTCCTCGGCGTGCTGCACATGAGCAACGACGGCCGCGTCACGCTCGAGCAGGAGGAGCCTTTCAAGGAGATATATGTCCGTGTCTCCGAAGGCAAGGAAGCACGCGTCGAAGAACAGGAGGACGAAGACTTCAGCAAAGCAGAGACTATCGAATCGCAGGATTCGAAAACTTCGAATGATCGGCATTCGAAGAAAGAGGAGTGAGAATGGACACCAACAAACGCGCTCTCTTGGAAGCCGCACTTTTTCAGGCGAGCGGGCCTTTGAGCGTCGAGGAGATAGCCAAGATAGTCGAGCTTCCCGAACAGGAGGTCGAAACGTGCATAGAAGAGCTTATCCTGGAATACAAGGCCGAGCACAAAGGAATGGAGATTGTGGAAGTGGGCGAACGTTACGAGATGCGCGTCAAGAAACCGCACGCGCAGCGCGTCGCGCACCTGACGCCCTACGCGGACTTGTCTCGGGGTCTTTTGAAAGCGCTTTCCCTTATCGTATACAAGCAACCCATAACGCAGAGCGACATCGTAAAGACCATCGGCAACCGCGGATACGATTACGTCAAAGACCTGGAAGAGCGCGGTTTGATAAAAACGGAGAAGTACAGGCGCTCAAAGCGCATCGAGCTCACGGACCACTTCATGTCATATTTCGGCATAAGCTCTCGCAAGGACTTAATCGAAATGTTCAAAAAGCAGGAGGCTGAGGAAGCAACGCAGGCCAACACGGCTACACAAACGGCGCCTCATCCAGACGTGCCGCGAACAGAAGGTTTTGGTTCTGATGAAAAAACGGATGAAGCGCAGTGAGTTCGGGTCGTTCTTGCGCGCGCTCGGCCCGCACGAGGTTTCTTTCGACGGCGTCGCATACACAGTAAGCGCCGGCGACAAGCGCTACCTCGCCGAGCCTCCTTTTCCTCCGCGCCCCGAGCTGATAACGCCGCGCAACACGATGCTCGCTGAACATCTGGCGTCGCGGCCAAAGATTGCGGTTGTACTCGTCCATATGGGCGAGTATGCCATAGGCCTCTTCGAAGGCACTTCGCTCGTCCTGTACAAGACCGGCCACCATTTCATACGCGGACGCACGAAGAAGGGCGGCTCGTCTTCTTCGCGTTACGCGCGCGTACGTTCGCAACAGCGCAGCGAATTTCTGGACGGCGTCTGCTTCTCTTTCGAGGTCCTGCTCGGCCAGTCTCTCATAGAGCACATATTCTTCGGCGGCCCGCGCGAAACCGTGAAGGCGTTCGCGAAAGAGTGCGGAGCGCTTGAACGCCACAAGAGCAGGATTCAGGCGCGCTTGATTCCTGCACGCCACGCGAACCTCGAGACGCTGCGCGAATGCATAGAAGACGTGTGGAGGTTTACGGTGAAGGAACTCTAAATGCGCCTTAAATAGTTACTGCGCTCGGCGCGGTAACTTTAAAACGCCGCAAGCGGTTTAAATAGTTTTCCATCCTTAATCGGCTGGGTGTTATTGTATGGCAGCTGCTTCGCATGTCGTGTTTGATTCGGCCAAGACCAAGACGAAGCTCAAAGAACTCCGGCCAATCGTATCCGATACGGGGTACCGGGACGTTCTTATCGGCGCGCTGGGCGACTACGCAACAGCCAGAGAAGGGCACGCCATCAACACGCAAGTCTTCGACATCAGTGGATCGGGGGCCGGAGAGCCGTATGTCTCTAACAGATTCAGAGCAACAAACATGATAGCCCCGCCCTCGATGCTCACTGGCAGGGAATTGGCAATGATAACCAAGCATCTGGGCTCCCGCGTGAACGGGAGTATAACACGCGACAAGGAACTCACGAAAGCGGGTGCATACGTCACAATATCCCCTCTCCAGAATCCCGACTCTGGAATGACACGAATCTTTATAGGAGCAACTATAGAGCCGTTGCCAGAAAATTTCGACGCCTATCTGCCTGCAGTGGACCTTTTCTTGGACACTAGCAAATGGTTCGACGCGGCCACGGACGAAGCCTGCAGGAGAATAGATAAAGAATTCGAGGACATCGTGGCAAAAGCGCGGGATAAGCTTCACCCGGACGACGGCGACTGGCGGCCCCTCTGAACCGTAACGATTTAATACCTTCTGTGCGTACGCAAACCATGCACGTCGACTCTCTCGAACTGCCCAAGGAAGCCCGCAGCACGCTCGTACTGGGAGGCGTCACGAGTCTCAATCCTCCGCAGAAACTTGCGATAGAAGCAGGCCTTCTGCAGGGCAAGAACCTTGTTGTAGCGTCTCCGACGGCTTCGGGCAAGACGCTCATCGCGGAACTCGCGTTCCTCAAGATGATATTGGAAAAGAAGCGAAAAGTCCTTTACATCGTTCCGCTCCGCGCGCTCGCTTCTGAAAAGCTCGAGGACTTCAGGAAGTATGAAAAGCTCGGCGTGCGCGTCGCCGTCTCGGCGGGCGACTATGACACCGCAGACGACTGGCTCGGCTCGTACGACCTTATTGTCGCCACTTCCGAGAAGCTGGACTCGCTTCTGCGCCACAGTCCTGCATGGATACTCAACGTCGGTCTTGTCGTTGCAGACGAAGTGCACCTGTTGAATGATGAAACGCGCGGACCCACGCTGGAAGTCGTGCTGACGCGCCTGCGCGAATACAAACCGCAGATAATCGGTCTGTCCGCGACAATAGCAAACGCAAAAGAACTGGCATCGTGGCTCAACGCAGAGCTCGTAACGTCTGACTACAGGCCTGTCGCCCTCTACAAAGGCGTTTACGACGGCGAAGCCGTACGCTTCCCCGAAAGCGACCGTGACTTCAAACTCGCGAACGAAGAGAATGTGGAATTGGAAATCTGCGACCGCACGGTCGCCGAAGGCAAGCAGGCGCTCGTCTTCGCGTCCTCGAGGCGCAACGCCGAATCCGTCGCAGAGAAGTGCGGAGAATCGATAGGAACGAAGTTGAAGGCCGACGAACGCGCGAAACTCGCCAAGCTTGCAGAAGACATTCTCAACGTCACTTCGCGCCCGACAAAACAGTGCGAGCGCCTCGCTCGCTGCATCCGCAAAGGCACGGCCTTCCATCACGCCGGTCTCGCGGGGCCGCAGCGTTCGCTTGTCGAGCGCGCCTTCAAGGAGAACGCAATCAAGGTCATCGCGGCCACGCCGACACTTGCGGCAGGCCTGAATCTCCCGGCATATCGCGTCGTCATACGCGACGTCAAGCGCTTCCATCCCATGTACGGTTCTGTCTTCATTCCCGTTCTCGAATACCACCAGATGGCCGGCCGGGCAGGGCGTCCGAAGTACGACAATGAAGGCGAAGCCGTTCTTCTCGCGCGCTCGGAGTTGGAAGCGCACGACCTTGTCAAGAGGTACATACAAGGAAAGCCAGAAGAGATACTCTCGAAGCTCGGGGTCGAGCCGATACTGAGGATGCATGCGCTCGCGCTCATCGCGTCCCACGTCGCTTCAGAGGAGGGGCTGTGGAAATTCTTGCAGGGAACGTTTTTCGCGCACCAGTATAAGGAATTGGAGAAGATACGTGCGACAGTCGAACGCGTCTTGTCGAGACTCGAAGAGCAGGGATTCATAACACGTGACGGAGGGCTCGAAGCCACGCGGATTGGAACGCGCGTGTCGCAGCTCTACATCGACCCCGAGACCGCGTTCTCGATGATGACTACATTGGAAAAGTGCACGAGTGTGTTTGACAGCCTTCTCAT
Source organism: Candidatus Aenigmatarchaeota archaeon (assembly GCA_016432325.1). Taxonomy (GTDB): domain Archaea; phylum Aenigmatarchaeota; class Aenigmatarchaeia; order PWEA01; family JACQIF01; genus JACQIF01. The sequence goes on along the minus strand of CP066684.1, from coordinate 835,722 downwards.
GATAGCCAACACGCGGGAGATGGCTCCGGGACGCGCGAAGGACGGCGAGGTTGCGGCGCTATTGGCCGAAGCCGAATCGCGCGGGGTGAGCGCGCCGGAACCGTGGGACAGCGAGTATGACGACTTCGTCAACGCAATGAAGTGCGCGATTGTTCTGGACGCATGGGCGTCCGAAGCGGGCGAAGACTGGCTTCTTGAAGAGTATGGCACAACGCCAGGCGAGCTGCGTGCGCGCCTCGAAACCGCGGACTGGTTGCTGTACGCCGCGGAAGAGATGGCTCTGCTGACAGGACTTAAGGAAAAGATGCGCGAACTGCGCAAGGCCCGCGTGCGCGTAAAGTACGGCATCAAGGAAGAACTCGTTGCGCTCGTCGCTCTAAAAGGGATAGGACGCGTGCGTGCGAGGACGCTGCACAATGCCGGGCTGACATCGCTGACAAAAATACGCGACGCGCCTCTGGAAAAGTTGAAACCGTTGCTCGGTGAAAAGCTTGCCGCGGACGTTCACAAGCAGCTGCATGCGAAGGAGGGGTTGGAAGACGGACAGAAGTCCTTGGGACCGTCTTAGCGACTTTTATTTTTCTCTCATGAAAGTGGCGGCGCCCCCGTCAATCCGGCTCGAGGGCCTGCCAGCAACCGCGCCGAAGCGCCCCGCACCAGCGTCCCAGCGGGACCTGACGGGGGCAATATTATCTTCGTATACAATTCCACAATCTGCGAAGGGAATGCTTGTTTTAACATCGGCTGCCGACAGAACCTCACGAAGGTTCCCGCTTGTCTCGCAAAATCTAATCTGCCCGCCCGTCAGTTTTCTGTCCTTTGCTTCAGGCATCAGAAGGACGCCAACGTTCTTTATTATCATCGGGTTAAGGTGAGACCACACGTAATACGATTTACCCGGACCACGCGGCCCACTCGTCCATATTCGGCTGGCGCCAGACGCCGCCGTACTCCTCGGCCAACATGGCGTTCATGTCAAGAGTGGCCCAGCGGTCGACCCGTGAAACGAGCGGCTCGCCGGTGTAAAACCTATATCCTTGGGGAACGTCGACCTTGAACTGAGGGACGTACAGCCCTTTCTTCGGCGGCTTGGTCAAGTCGTCTGCTCCGAACGACAACTTTCGATACTCCTGCGCGGCCATCATAGGTAGCGTTTGCGTGGAAAGTTATTTAAAGGGGGCGTTCTTCCGAATGCAACCTTTATATAGTTGTTGTATAATATATCCATAATATGTCCTACACCACAATACAGATAAGCAGGGAGACGAGGGGGAGGCTCGCGCGGCTCAAGGAAACTGAGGGCGAAACGTATGACGAGCTGCTGAACGCTCTTCTGGAACTCGTTCCTTCGGGAGACGATGAGGGAGAGTATACCGACGAGTTCAAAGCCTCTCTTCTAAGAGCCCTGGCAGACGTGAAGAGGGGAAGGACCCGCACGCTGCGGGAGATTAGAGAAGAGCTGGGGATACGGTGACCTTCAGGCTTGTGTTCTCCGACGAGGCGGTCTCCGAACTGCGGAAACTGGACAACGCCACGGCCAAACGCATCCTGGACAGTCTGGAAAGGGCCGCCTCCCGCCCGGCGCACTATCTGGAACGGCTTACAGGCAGGGTGGATTATAAACTGCGCGTCGGCGACTACCGCGTATTGGCAAAGCTTGACAATAAAGAGAAGGTCGTCTTTATCCTTTCTCTTGGGCACAGGAAAAACATATACAGGTGATCCGATGACCGACCTTCTCTATCTCAACGACTGCTATCTGCGCGAGTGCGACGCGCGCGTAATTGAGAGCGGACCGAACTGGGTCGTTCTGGACCGCACAGTGTTCTACCCCACGGGCGGCGGGCAGGAACACGACACAGGGACCATGACATTCGATGGCGGCGCCGCGAACGTAACGGATGCGCGTAAAGACAAAGGGCAAGTCAAACACTTCGTCGACAAGAACGTTCCCGCAGGCGTTTCCGTGCACTGCGTCGTCGACTGGACGCGCCGCCACGCGAACATGAGGATGCACACTTCTCAGCATCTCGTCTCGGCCGTCGTGCTGGAACTCTTCAAGGCGTCCACGGTGGGGAACCAGATACATCCGGAGCGCTCGCGCATAGATTTCGCACCGGCGCACTTCTCGGACGATGACCTGCGGAGCATCGAACAGCGAGCGAACGCGCTAATATCTGAAAAGAGGCCCGTCTCCATAGAGTACATGTCGCGGGAGGACGCGCTGAACGCCACGAACGCGCAGCGCACCGACATAGAACGCATCCCGAAGAACGTCCAACAACTGCGCCTCATCAGGATAAAGGATTATGATCTCTGCCCGTGCGGAGGCACGCACGTCTCTAACCTCCAAGAATTGGGCCGCGTGCGCATAGTCGGCCTTGCCAACAAGGGGAAAGACGTCCAGCGAATGGAGTACGTGTTGGAATGATTTTATAAGTCGGTTTCGCCAACCATACGCATGGTTCTCTGGTGGCTGAGTGTCGTCGGGTTCTTCATCGGTCTCTATGGCCTGGTTCTCCTGCGACGGGCGATAGGAGCGACCACCGGCAGGCTTAGAACGGGACTCGTCTTCTTTCTCTACACGGATGCGTCATACATGCTTTACAATCTCATCGCCGCGTATCTCGGCTTCGCCGGCATCCAGACCAGCGACCCCTTATGGGCGGTGTTCATAGCCGTCCACGCGATACCCGGCGCCACGTGGGCATATAGCATGTACACAATATCGCGCCTGGGCGGGAAGGGATAACCATGGCGCTGACCGTATGGCATCTGACAGTCGTGGGCGTCGTTCTCGCATTCATAGGCACGGTATTCCTATACGACGCTCTCCGCAGGTCGTCGGGGCGGCTGAAGCAGAGCCTGACCTATCTCTTCCTCGCCGCGATGTTCGGACCGCCTTCTCACTTAATCGTGGCGTATTTTGGAATAACGGGTCTCGACGTGACGAACGAGCTGTGGAACATAATGCCCGTGTTCTTCACTCTGGCGATGGTTTTCGTCGTGGTCTCCATGAAAACGCTCGTCGAGCTCTTTGAGTCAATAGTGGAAGTTGACACGGAGAACAAGACGGAACGCATCATCCCGCCGCGAATTGGCTGAGATGTTTTAAACGTCCGCCGGTCTGCGATCGGCGGAAATTGGATTTAAATCCGGGTCTCCTTAAAACATGACCATGGAGTCTACGAGAAAAGACGTCTTCATACTGGCCGTGGCCGTCGTCGCCGGCACGCTCGCACTCTCCAGCGTAACGGATTTCTACGCGTCCATCGCCATGACAGCCGCGATGCTGTTTTCGTTCACCACGCTGACGCACGTCGCGCACTTCAGGAAAATCAGCGCCTCGAAAGGCCGAACCGTCGCTCGCCTGCTGTCGGCTCTCGTGCACTACGTGCTCGTCTTTATGCTGGCGCGCGTCGTCGCCGACCTCCTGTCTCCGCCTCTCGTCGCGGACTCGATGCTGCTGGGTCTTGTAGCGCTGCAGGCGTCTTTCCTCTTCGTCTTTTTGCACGTCCTCGGAGGCGCCGTCCGGATTCTGGAAGACACGACGACGCGCCTCGAAGCAGTGCTGGAGAGAAGCGTGCGGTTGAACCAGCCCGGGCCTTGGCTTGCCCTTATTGTTTCGTTTGTCGTCGGCGCGTCTTACACCGTTAGCGTCTTCTTCGCCGGTCTTCCAGCATACGGCGCTTCTATTATCGCGGTCAACATGCTCGTCGTCGCGGGCCTCTTCTGGCTGTCAAAGAGGGACTACGACACGTTCAGGCAGAGACTGCCTCCGCAAGACAAGGAGATTATCAACCGGCTCTATCTGTCCAGCGTCCTGCTGCTCGACTTCGTGCTGATGAGCGGACTGCAGGAGATGCTCTATCCGAGGGCAGGAAGGCCTTTCGGCGCCATCGCAGGAGGCGTCCAGCTGGCCGCCATATTCCTGGCATTCTTCGTGACGTCTTACATCGTCAGGAAGTTCAAGGGCTTGGCGAGATAGTGGAGCCGCCAGAGGGCTCTGCCCCCTCGACCCCCTGATTACAAGTCAGGTGCTCTACTAGCTGAGCTATGGCGGCACGAGTCGTCTTCTGCGCAACTTTATTTAAGCTAAAAATTCGTCGACTGTCGGCCTAAGAAAGGTTAAATACATGAATTTTTGTTTCTACGCGAGTGTCGAGGCATCCGTGAAGCCCCCGGGTTTCATGCGTCTTGTCCGGCAGGTGATATGTACATGGCAGGAGTATGCCAGCATTGCGGAGAGGTAGTGCGCACGCTGCGCGAATGCCCGGTCTGCGCCGCGCGCGTGTGCGCCGAGTGCCTGCAGGACTACGGCTGCCAGATATGCCACGGCCGCGCCACGATGGCAGAAGCATCGCCAGACGAGTCAGAAGAGGAAACGTTCTGATTTATATCCTGCATTTACGAATGTGATTTCTATGAGAGGCGCATGCGAAGCCTGCCAGCGCGTCGGAGAGATGCACGAGTGCGTTGCCTGCAAGTCGCAGGTATGCCTCTCCTGCATAGGCCGCGACGGCTGCAGGGCGTGCAAGGCGAAGCCGAAGAAGTAAACGACTGTTTATCTCTCGCGTATAAATCCTATCTTGTCCAACTGGACGCGATGAACACGTTCTCGCGGTTCGCGCGCGACGGCGCAACAGAGAAACGCAAGACCGTCATCGAGAGCTGGATTCTGAACATAATCGCAAGAGACGGCGAAGTCGAGGAAAGAACCATATACGATGCATTCCCGGGATGGGAAACGAAAGACGTGAGATCGTGTCTCCAGGGCCTTGAAAGGCAGAGCGCCGTATTCAGGGAAGAGCGCGGCGAGAACAGCGCTGCGTTCTACACGCTTGCGCTACGCGTCAACGTTCCCTATGCCGCTCTCGATTCAGGAGCGGTAGAGGCGTAGTTCTCGACAATATACAACGTTCTTGTATCGAATTATGGTGCCTGGGGTGAGTAACTCCTGAAACGCTGCGCGTTTCACTTACCGCCCTCTCGGGCAGTAAGGCTTCGAACTCACGACCCCCAGATTATGAGTCTGGTGCTCTTTAGGCGCGCGGCGCGGATTTCATTCGGGAGTGCGCTCCCGATGTGCCGGAACGTTGTTCCGTGCATTCCCGCGGGTTTTTGCCGCAGCAAAAAGGCGCTACCACTGAGCCACCCAGGCGCAAGTCCAGTTTGAGAATAAGAGATATAAAGCTCAACCGAATGTGAACTGCTTCTTGAACTCCTCGAAACGCGTCATCATATAGACGAGTGCGAGGTTGCTCAGTAGCCTGAAGACAACGACAAAATCGCTGTGGGGTGAGCTCGCCGCGGCGGCGGCTGCTTGGATTGACGGCACCTGAAAGACAAGGTATGTGCTGAAGTCAGCCGCCGTGTTGAGAAGTATGATAATTCCGAAGGTTATAAACATCTTACGCAGAAGGTCGCCTTTGACCTTGCGGCTCATATTGAACGCAATGACGGCGGCCAGCACTTCAACTATGAGGTTTACTGCCGTAACGAGGAGCCAGACGATAGCGGGCAGTGCCATGGTGAGTTTATCGACGTTCCCTGTATAAAAGGTTTTGGTGGACCCCAAGAAACGCTTCGCGTTTCAACTGTCTTCGAACAGCGGTTCGAAGTTTTCGAACTTTGTTCGAAAATCCTTGCCTTGAAATTTGTGGTGGACCCGCGGAGATTTGAACTCCGGGCCTCTGCCTGACCAAAAGGACATCAACGTATCGATGTCCAACTATCAGAGCAGCGCTCTAACCACCTGAGCTACGGGTCCGCAAGGAACGTACAGAGTGTAAAGTATAAAAATGGTGGACAGGGCGGGATTTCCGTTGAGTGCCGGAAGGCTTACCTTCTTTGCACCCGTGCTTTCTTTGGAAGAAAGCCCGGTTTGAACCCGCGACCTTCACGTTGCGAACGTGACGTCATTCCGTTTTCCCAGCTGGCAATTTGTGTTTTGCCCACACTTTTTTTAAAGTGTGCTGTCTAGACTACCTGCCCATAGGTGGCGTCGTTTTGCCCACGCTTTTCGCAAAAGCGTGCTACGACTACCTGCCCTCGAAGGCACGTTCTGGTAAACAAGTATAAATGGTTGGTCTGTGGCGTTATTCCCACTGGGCCCGTAGTCTAGCTTGGTTTAGGACTCCAGCTTGGGGACTCGTCTCTAAGCTTCTGAAGCGAAGATGAAGAACGAGCTAACATGTTGGAAACCTGTGTTCAAAGCCTTTTGGACATTTCCGTCCAAAAGCCTTTAGGGAAAGTACGCCTTCCGGCGTATGAGAAAATCACAGCGGGCCCACCAACAATGACTTTGAACCTCTGGCCACAACGCACGTCAGTCAGAAAGCTCAAAAACATCCGTTCTTAACTTTCCGCGCCTCGCGCAGAAAGCTTTAATAACCCCTCCTGCGCACGTAGCCTATGGCAGTCGATGTTTTAGTAGGCATTGCCACCGACCTTTGGACCAGTTTCGCGATATTCATCCCGAATCTGGCCGGAGCAGTCGTGTTGCTGGCACTGGGTTACATCATCGGCAGAGCCCTGGGTAGGGTGACCTACGAGCTCCTGACGCGCGCAGGCGTGGACAAGGAACTCAGGAAGGAAGCGCACATCAAGGTGAGCGTTTCGCACTTCCTGGACATGATAGTCCGCTGGGTAGTCTATCTGGTGTTCATACAGGCGTCCGCGGACGTGCTGGGCATAGCAGCCCTGGCGGCGTTCGTGGGCACAGTCGTAGGCTTCCTGCCGGACATGATAGCAGCGGGCATCGTCATGCTCGTCGCTTATGCCGTGGGAATCTACTTCAAGGAGGAGCTCATCAGCTCGAGGACGGTCTATTCCAAGCTTACAGGAAAGATCATCTTCTTCCTGGTGATGTACCTCGGCCTGTCTGTGGCTCTGCGGGTGATAGGAATCCCATTGCTCATCGTCGACGAGATACTGCTGATTTTGGTAGCGGCGGTCGGTCTCGGCGTGGCGATAGCGCTCGGCCTCGGACTCAAGGACGTCGTAGCAGACCTCGCGAAGAGCTACGAAGACGAGTACAAGGGTCGCAGAAGGCGCTGAGCGCGGGTTTTTCTTTTTCTTCTTTTGTTTTGTTTGAACAGCGGAGGCTCTGGTTTATATCTTTCGCTTGTGAATTAGGCGCATGGGAATCCTGCATAAGACAATGGATGAGCGAGCCGCGTCTATCCTGCAGAAGATGCACAAGAAGAACGACGAGCTCAGAGTCCTGCTTTACGAACTGTCCAAAGACGTCGAGTCCCACAATCTTGACATGTATGCCAAGCATTCGGATGAACTCAACAAGCTCTACAGGGTCGTTATCACTGAGATAAGAGATCTGTTGCGGGAGAACGCGCTTGCCGACGAGGCGGAAAGGATGCGTTTTGAACGGCTGGACCCGCTGTCCAAGATACTCCACGCGTTCGCAAACGGGATGAAGCATTTCTCCGTCGGGTTGAGAAAGACTCGCAGAGATATGCTGGCCAACTATAAGGAACGTCTTCTGCTGCATCCCCTGCGGGAAGAAGTGCCGGGGCTGGGCGCGTTTGTGAATAATTACGATCGGGAGTTAGGCAAGCTGGACCAAATGATAGCCGACTGGGAGACCGCGCAAACGGTCAACGAACTGGATAGGATGTCGCGATTGGAATCCGGGTTCTCGGCCATAGTTCTCCACGTGCAATTTGAGATAGTTGACATGAAGCGCGTCGTGGAGAAGAGCTCCAGAGACGCCAAAACAGCGGAAAAGATGGACCTGTACAACGATCTCAGCGAGCTGCTCGATAAGATACTCGACGAGCAGATGATGGGATACGTAGGCGTATACGATGAGGTTTCAATATCGCGCCTCAACCAGCTGACGGATAACGTGGAAAAGGAGCTGGACGGTATAGTAAACACTCTGGAAATGACCAAACGTCTGCCTGGAGAGAATTAGGTTTCTATTCTTAAGCCGTACAGCGTCTCTCCTGGAACCTTCCTTTCGCCTGCCATTGAAACTGCGAATCCGTTCTTCTCAAACATCTTCTTGACCTTCTCAATGCCTGTCAAGGATGATATTACGACCAACGCACGTCCTTCCGGTCTCAGATGTTTGCCCAATCCCTGCGCGAACCTCTCCAAAACCTCCAGATTCTCGCCCGCGGACCAGATTGGGTCTTCTGCAACAGGCAAATAAGGAGCGTTGAACAGCACTGCATCGTATGTTCCGCTGACGTTCGCGAAAAGGTCGCTCTGCAAAAACGTGGCGCGGACGTTGTTCGTCTCTGCGTTCCTCTCGGCGCACCTGACGGCTTCCGGATTTATGTCCGCGCCCGTCACATCTGCGCCTCGTTTGGCCGCCGCGATGGAAACGACGCCAGAACCGATTCCTATCTCCAGCACGCGCTCGCCACGCTTGACGTCAAGAATGTCAAGAAGCAGTTCCGTATCTTCCCGTGGCGCGTAAACCGTGTCAAATATCTCCAGCCCAAAGCCTTTGAAATACGCCTTTTGCATGGTTCTAATGGGTCTGAAAAGCTTTATATACCTCTCTTTCCTTAGAAGAGACAGGGTGTTATTGTGATACTAGAGATGGAGAACCTCGTTTGCAAGAGATGCGGTTCGGGCGAAACGAAGCTCGAAGTGCTCATTCCTGGCATGAAGCTCGGCCCTTCGGGCGACGGCTCCTACAGCACGGAGATATTCTGCAAGAAGTGCGGCAAGATAAACCGCACGTTGATGAAGGTGTCCGTGAAGTAGTTTTTCTCAAAGCTTTCCATAAAGTCGCGCAGACGTACGTCTATTGGCAGTTAAAAATGGAGAAGCAAAGAAAAACGCGGCGTTTTGTGTCGCGGCATGTTCAAAAGTTTCAGCCGCTCACGGAGTTGTATAACGCCATCAGAGCGCCAACCAGCACCAATATGAAGCCGACGGCGTCAAACAGGAGCCAGCCAGACGACGCTGCGCTGGCCGCATATGTGCTCAGAGTTCCCGAAGCCCCGAAAGCCGAAGCGAGTATGAACGATACTCCTCCTGCGGCTATCCAGGCATAGGCCTTCTCAGAGCCCTTCCTGACTTTCGCCCATTCGGCCAATACCGGCACGATCAGCAACACGAGTCCAAGGTTCAAACCAGTGGACGCGGCCGATGCACCTATCTCGAATATGGCCATTGTTTTTTCACCCTAGTGGGTATTTTCGAACCGTGTTCGAAAAGTTCAAATGTTTCGGCATTCGAACAGCCTAAACTGGGGGACGACCATTTAAAACCCTATATACGTCAATCGCCGATTAATTTATGGGTATATTTCCTGTGGAAACGTTTCTCTGACGTGGAACGATTTACCGCGGCAACCGTAAACTTAAAACGTGGGTTTAACGAATATTGTCTGGAACTTTCTGGTTCCCGTACACGTTTAAGAACTCCTCGGCCTTTCTCAGGACGGATTTCGCAGTTTCAAAAGTGGTTTTCTCCAGCGCCTGTGCGTAAGGCTGCCAGTCGTAGCCCTTGTGCTCCTCTGAAACGACTACGCGTGCGGTTTGCGTCTCGGCCAACAGGAAAACAACGTCCTTCGTTACAGTGGTCCGGCCACGGCGGAAGAAGTACTGTATCTTGTGCTGGAAACCGTGCACGAACCGCAGGTCTTTCAGTCCCGTCTCCTCCATCGTTTCGCGTTTGACAGTCTCTTCCAGGGATTCGCCCTTCTCTATGTGGCCTTTCACATAGTCCCAGTGGCCTGAAATGTAGTGGAGAAGAAGATAGACGCGCCGACCGTTCTCGTTTCTGAAGATTATCGCGCCTGCGGAGTGTTCCTGGCTCATTTTGATCGCCTCTTCGCGCCAGCAAACGGATCCTTCAGTCCAGAACCCGTTACTACGCAGACCACAGAGCCTTTCAAGCCCGCCTTCAAAAATCCGGCGTACGAAGCCGCGCCTCCGGGCTCGGCGAAAATTCCCTCCTTGCCAAGCGCGCGCTGCGCCGCAATGATTTCTTTGTCAGTAACGGCCACGGCTAAGCCCTTCGTCTTGCGCAGCGCGCGCAGAACCTCATGACCATAGTTCGGATAGCCGCAGTTGATTGCAGACGCGATTGTTCTCGGATTATTGACTTGTATTATCATGTGCGAATTCTTTTCGAACGCCTGAACGACAGGTGCGCAGCCGGCAGCCTGCACGGCAACGAGCCGCGGCATCCTGCTCGTCAAGCCGAGCGCTTCGAGTTCCGCAAACGCCTTGTACGTGGCGAAGGCAAGAGTGCCCATGCCGACAGGGACGACCACGTAATCGGGCACCCGCCATTTCAGCTGGTCCGCAATCTCGAACGCAACAGACTTCTGTCCTTCGAGTCTGTAAGCGTAATCGCCTGCAAGATATGCGCGCTTCGCAAGCTCGAACGTCTTCTCAAGTGTTTCGTTGTACGTGCGCCCGTAGCGCACCACGCGTCCGCCGTACGCCTTTATTTGTCGCGTCTTTACAGGAGGCGTGCCTTTCGGTAGCCATATCTCGGCCTGCATGTGTGCGCGTGAAGCGTACGCGGCAACGGACGCGCCCATGTTGCCTGTCGAAGCGCACAGGACGCGCGAGACGCCCAACTCCTTCGCATGCGTTATCTCGACTGTAGAGCCCCTGTCCTTGAAAGAACCGGTCGGGTTTTCACCCTCATATTTGAACCACAGGTTGTGCGTCTTGCTCTGCAACAAAGGCGTGCCTCCCTCTTCCATCGTAATGGCGCGCTCGCGCCTAACAGGATAGAACATCCAGTATTTCCAATGGTGAGGACGCGTCAGCGCGAAGGCCTTCGAACGCACGGCCTTCCTCTGCGGCAGCCTGTCGTACACGAGCAAGAGCGAGCCTTTGCAGCGCTCGCAGCGGAAGACGCGCTCGTTCGCGCGATAGCGGGCCTTGCACGAAAAGCACGACTGGTAACTGGCAAACATGGAACCGCGGGTTCCATTATCCCCGTTCCGGGAGCCATGACGCGAACGGGCGAACATGAAGGCTATTTATCCGTTTGGGTATTAAACCGTTCTGGTGCAACGCATGGCAACCAGTCCGCGCAAGCCGATAGACATCGCTGACCCTCTGGATACCCCGCTTCTTGATACGATAGACGAGTTCCATGGCCTGAAGCTGAGACCGAGCCTTCCCTTCATAGCCAACAGCCGCAGGCTCCGCGCCTTCGATGCATCGCAGAGCAAAGTCTACAAATGCGCGAAGAGATTATCCATCGCGGAAGACGGGCCCATCGAATGCGTGGAGAAAGACCCGCGGGCCGAGAAGCACGAGGGCATGCCCGGAGAGCTGCACGACAAGGCATACGAGTACAAGTTCCACCAGTGGGACGTCTACAATAAGAGAGGCGCGACAGGCTTCAGGCCATCTTACAACGCTACAGAAATCGAACCTAAAACCCTCGATGAGATATACCACACGCTGAAAAGCGTCGGCATACCGTTCACACCGGCCGCCAAACCGATTATGGAGATGCAGTTGCGCTTCGGCGGCTACACTGGTCCTGACGAAGCGCTCAGACTGGCCGTAAGAAAGTTCCGCCCCGCGAAAGCCGACGCCGCGCCGACAACGGAGCTGGCTCTGGAGATTTCAGAGATGCGGGCGTTCGACACGGTTAAATAGACTATTTTCTCAGTCTACTTCATAGCGGGGTGGAGCAGCCTGGAGTGCTCGCAGACAACGTGCTTCTTGCACGCTGGCTAAAGGCTCATAACCCTGAGGTCGCACGTTCAAATCGTGCCCCCGCTACCAATCATTTCCTCGCCACAATCATCGCATGGTCCTTCTCGTACGGCTCCAGAATAATCGTCTCAACGACCTTGTAGCCTGCGTCCCTCAGCTTGCGTTCGCACGCCTTGTACGTAACGCCCGGCTTTTCGGTGACGTCGATGCTCTGCGACTTTATCGCTACCATCAGGCAACCGCCGTCCTTCAGGAAACGTTCGGCGTTTCTGATTCCTATCTCCACAAGGTCCGGCTGCGCCACGTCCTCGTAGACGACGTCCACGGAACCGACCCACGCATAGTCCTGAGGCTTGCGGGCGTCGGCCAGAATCGGGACCAGGTTCTTGCGCTGCTCGGCCAAATGCAGGAATTCGCGCATGACGCGCTCCGCGAATTCAACGCAGAAAACAGTCCCGTCCGTGACGATATCGGAGATGTGGGACGGCGTCGTGCCTGTGGAAGAGCCGAGATAGAGTACGGCGCTAGCGCGCGTGAAAGGAAACGTCTTCAGGCCGTTTTTTATCGCCGCGCCGAGCTTCGACTTGGAAGGAATCCACTCTCTGTACTCCTTGTTCCCGACGTTCACGAGTTTCTCCGTATAGGCGCGCTGGCCCGGCCGCGCGTTGAGCGTGAGAAGCGTGCCATTCTTTTCGTAGACTCCGTCAAAAAGCTGCTTCATACGTCATTACCCCTGTGCACGGGAACGGCGCTTCCCGGCATGTCGAGAAGCGCGGCTTCTCGTACACAGTGGTAGTGCCTGTTTTAAGTATTAGAAGCCTAATCATGCTATCCATGCCAAGAAATGGATGGGAGAGGTTTCTGAGGTATGCAAGTCTCGTACTGCCAACCCTGTGGATAATATACCAGATACTCTATACTGGCTTCTTAACCGAACCGCAGAAATATCTCGTCTTGACAGCTGCGCTATCCTTTTATATTGTGGGTTATCTGAAATTCGTCATAGAACCCCGTCTTAAGGACCTCGAAGAGAGGGTGGGATAATGGAATTCAAAATCGACCAGCTAACAGTGATGATGATTATTCTAGGACTTGTCATATTCTACTTCCTCCTGAAGAGCCTCGCAATCGTCCCTTAGGCCTTTCCGGCGTCGTATATCTCGTTTATTTGGTCTGCGGAGAGCGCGGTCTTGTAGATGGCCGCGTATTCGATGGCGCCGTTAAAGGGATTCGTCAGAGATGCGTCCGCTGCTCCCACGAACAGCGGGGTTTCCGTGGGCTGTATCTGCCCAGCGTAGGTGCCTGACTTGACGAGCGCGCCGTTGACGTATATCTCGAGAGTCTCTCCGTCGGCTGTCGCGACAACGTGGCTCCAGGAGTTCGCGCCTAACGCTACGTCAGATGTTATCTGCGCGGCGCTGCTTCCCTGAGGCCAGACGCGGGCCGTTATCCTGTTCGCCGAGTCGATCCACAGAGCGTACGCGCCTTCCTTCCAGAGCACGGTTTGCTGGCCCGACGACTGTTTGGGGCTCACCCACGCTTCCATGGTTATGGTGGAGAATATGTCAAGCGCCTGCGAATCCGGGACGCGCACATGCGAACGCCCGTCGAGATTCAGCGCCGAGTTCAATGGTCCGTCAACGTAATCGGAGAAGAGAACGCGCTTGGCGTCGAAACGTTTTTTGACATCTTGAGGCGAGAGCGCACGTGTGTGGATTGCCACTTCGTCTATTGTGCCTTTCCAAGCATGCGCCGCATCGGCATATCCGCCAGACCACCCAAGGGAAACAGGGGCTGTTGTGCTCGGAGGCGAACCGCCTGACGCTCCTGTAGCTTTTTGTTCTCCGTTCAGGTATACGCGGATCGACGTGCCGTCGAAGGTCGCCGCGACATGATACCAAACGCCGGGCTGGAAAGCAAAGCTATAGGGCACTTCCCGCCATGCCGAATCGTAGTACCATGCCGTCAGGGTTCCGCCGCTGCCTTTGATTGCCATGCCGTAAGGTGTCTGTACGCTCCCAGCGGCTTGCTTGGATATTATGTAAGACTCGCTTGCAAAAGCGTCGGCGTTGACCCACGCTTCGAGCGTCCATGCGTTGACTGCGTTGAGTGATGTGGAGTGTGAAACCTCCACAAAGTCGTTGGAACCGTCTAACTTCACGCCGCTGCGGCTCACGCCCGACGTCCACGTTGCTCCGTTCTTCAGAATCCCGTCGTTAGCGTTCACGCTCGCGTCCTGTGCGAGGTCTCCGCGGCTCTCATCGAAATGCAGTGCAAGCTCAGTCGTCCCGTTAAGCGCGCCGTCGTTGTGTCCTGCGGCGCTGTCTTTGACTCTCGCTTCGTCTTCTGGCAAAAAGTCGTAGAAGGCGACAGTGCCCGGATACAGGAGCGGCTCCTGCGTTTCGTCAGACGTGCCAAGCGGTCCGGAGACGCGCACCTTGCGCACGCCGGGCACGAAGTTCGTTACGTTCACGACAGCCACCTGACCCGGCCCTATGCTCGCGCGGTCCGGGACGCTCGCCGCCCTCTTGCCGTCAATAAGAATGTCTATCTTTGACGTCTCGACGACGTTCCTGCCGGTATTCTTTATCGAGATTTGGTTGTCTGCGACTGCGACGACGGCGAGGCCTGCGCTTAACGAACCGGTCTGGCGCTCGCCTCCTTCGCCGACCCGTTCCTGAATCTCCTGCTGCGTGCTCTGCGACCATGCGAGGAACGCGTATGTGAGCGCAACGGTCACGATAACCAGGAATATGGACACTATCAACGCCGAGACTCCCTTGCGCATGTTTTACGTGCGCGCGTCCAGAATAAATAACGTTTTACTCAACGCTGTTCGATCTGGGTTACGAAGTCCTTCGTCATCTGTTCGCAGGCTTGTCTCGAATTCATACCGCTATAATTGCCGGAGTTAATGAGGATGCCTTCGCCGCTGTGAACTTCGTCCCTGATGAATTTGGCGAACACGTAACGATGGAGTTCGTCTCTGATCCGTTCCGCCGCATCGGGTTCGGAAAGCCATTCGACTTTAAACCTGCCAACTTCGTCTGCCTCTAGTTTTGGATTTATCCTTTCGTTGCTCTGCAGATTGAAGAAAAGGCCGATCGCTTCTATCTGGCGAGCCTTGTTCTTCGAGTGCGCAAAGTAGCGGTGGTGGATGCGCTCGGACTGTGCGACCAACGTCACGTCTCTATACCCTGTCTCTTCGGCTATCTCCCGTTTAGCGCACTCAACGGGATCTTCATTTTCTTCGCGGCCGCCTCCTATGAGAAGATTGCCTCCGGCCTGCGGCCCCCAGTTAATGGAGAGGATTTGGTTTGTCTGCGGATTTGCAACAAGCGCGACTATACTGCGTCGGAGTTCGGGATTTTGCTGAGGCTCGCCTGTTAGCGGTTCGATTACTGTTCTGATGGGTAGTCCGTGTTCCTTTGCAAACACATAGTCCGCTTGGCTGTGAGCGGGAACGGCCGCGACGGCTCCGTCTCTGACATACGCCGCAACCCAAACAGGAATTTTCTCGTTGTTGACGGGATTGGCCGCGTATGCTCCGGTAAAACTTCCCAGAGGCTTTCCATGGCTCAGCGGGTGGTTCGGTGACGCCGCCACAAACGTCGCACCAAAAAGCGTTTCAAGCCGTTCGACAAAGATCTTGGTTTTGCCATGGCCATCAACGACAAAGTCCAATAGCATACTTCGGATAGAGGACGAATCTATTAATAACGGGTATGTCAAGGTGTTTGCGCGGCATCCTTGGACTTGCCCCACTCCGTCTTAGACGTACACTTCGGGTCTATGCACATGTTCCACGGCCTCTTGCCCTTCCTTATTATCAAGACCGTCGGCAGACCGCACGTCTTGCACTTCACGCCGCCTGTCTTTATCAGGCCGTACTGGGGTAACGGGTAGCCAGATTCGCACTTCGGATATCCTGTACAACCGACGAAGCGCTTCCTGGATGCCTTGGCTGTCACAATCTTCAGCTCGCCGCCGCACTTCTGGCACGGGCCTACAGTGTACGCACGCTTGCGCGTCTCGGCGAGCAGCGGACCAAGCTCCGCGCCTATGTCCTTCTCGTGGTCCTTGAACTTCACCAGAAGCGTCGTCAGTTCCTTCTTCGCGCCTTCGATGACCTTTTCTTTCGTGGACCTGTTCTCCATTATAGATTCCATCTCCTGCTCGAACGAACGGGTCATCTCCTCGGAGAGGATTTCAGGCACATACTTTTCCAACGTGCCTATGACCCCGAGACCGAGTTCCGTGACAACGATGGACCTGTCCTTGACGTATGAACGTTCGTAGAGCGTGCGGATGATCTCAGACCTCGTCGCTTTCGTGCCCAAAGACCTTTTCTCGAGTTCGTGGACAAGCGACGCTTCTGTATAGCGTTTCGGCGGCTGCGTCTCCTTGTCGAGAACGCGAACGTCCAGAACGTTCAGCTCCTGTCCCTTCGTCAGTGCGGGAAGAATGACTTCCTTGTGCTTCGAGAATTTGTAAATCTCGCGCCATTGAGGATCCACGGTTCTGTTTCCGGACGCGGAGAACGCGATGCCGTTTATGTCCAGCACGAGCCTGACGGTTTCGCGCGTCGCGGGCTTCGCGAACGTCGCGATGAAACGATGAACGACCATGTCGTAGAGCTTTTTCTGGTCTGCCGTCAACGCCGCGGGCTTTTCTCCAGTGGGGTGTATCGCCGGGTGAGCCGCGTCGCTCTTCGGGCCTTCGTTCGGCTGCAGAGGAGTTGGAAGCGAGCATACGTGCGCCGCATAGGCTTTCTGCTCGGCCAGCGCTTTCAAGATACGCTCAAGACCGAGCTTCGCCGGCAGTTTCTGCGAAGACGTGCGCGGATACGAAATCAATCCTTCCGTATACAACGACTGCGCGAGCGACAGCGTCGCAGAAGGCGAAAATCCGAAAGCGGCGTAGGCGTCCATCTGCAGCGACGTCAGATCGAAAGGCGTCGGAGGCGCTTGCTTGTACTCCTTTTTGTCCAGCGATTCTACGGTGGCCGTTTTTCCACAAGCGTCCTTTATCTCAATTGTCCTTTCCTTTTCGGGGATGTGTTCTTCTTCGCAGAACACGGTCAACGGACCGTCGACGTCAGCCTCGATGTCCCAGTAGGGTTCGGACTTGAACGCGCGGATTTCGCGTTCGCGATCTGCGAGCAGTTTCAGCGACGGACCCTGAACGCGTCCCGTACTCATCAAAGTGAAGCCCTTGCCGCCGGAGTTTATGGCTTTTGTAAGCGCGCGGGACGCGTTGATGCCCCATAGCCAATCGAGCACGTGCCGCGCAAGGCCGGCTTCTATCTGCGGCGTGTCGAGGGGACCCGCGCTTTCATACGCCTCGCGGAGCTCGTCCGTCGTGAGCGTCGAAAACTTCATACGCCTCGCGTCGTCCGTTTCGCAGATGAAGCGAAGAATGTTGTAACCGATGACCGAACCTTCCGTATCGAAGTCCGTTGCGATGACGAAATCGCTGCATTTCTTTGCAATCTTCGCCAGATTGTCGTAATACGCTTTGGTGAACTTGGAGCTCTTCGAAACCTCGAACGAAGGCAGCCACTCGATATCGAAGATTGGGTAAGTCCATCCTTTGCCTTTCTGTTTTAAAGAAAAGATATGACCGACAGACGGGACGACGTAAATAGTGTCTCCGTCGTGCTGCACTTCGTAAAAAACGGCCTTGCCCTTCTTTGACGCTTTAGGCGTTCCCAGCGCGGCGGCAATCTTCTCTGCGGCCTTGGGCTTTTCCGCGATGACAAGCGTCGCCATACGCTACGTACGAAACAACCTTTTTTATACCTGCGAACGTAGGCAACGTATGAAGCATATCAAACTGCGGTTTGAAAGTCTCATCGAGGCGTATGGTGAGGCTCGATGAAACTCTTATGTGGCTCGGATTTCCACGGCACGCTGCCGAAGAGTCTTGAGAAGGTTGTGAAGAAGGAGAAGCCCGCTGCCTTTCTGTACGCAGGCGACATGATTCCCCATCCGTGGGAAGACGGCAGCGCCGAGGATGTCGCGGAGGGCATAGCGAATCTCGGAGTCCCGGCGTACGTCGTTGCAGGGAACTTCGATGACCCGGAGTTTCTCAAGATAGTCGCGCTCGCCAGCCCGGCCTTCCACCTGCTTGGGATGGAAAAAGTCGAGCTGAACGGTTACACGATTGTGGGTCTGATGGATCTTTCTCTTCCTCTGGTCTACGCGTTCCGCCATCTGCGTTCTGACGTGCTGAAGAGCGTCCTGAAGGGCTGCAAGCCTGAACGAACCATCATAGTGAACCACATACCCCCATACAAGACCAAGGCCGACTTCGCTACCGCGTGGGGCTTTGACGAGGACGCAGGAGACGAAGGCCTGAGAAAGATAGTAGACGACTTCCAGCCCCTGCTTATAGTGTGCGGACACATACACGAGGCGAAAGGAATCTACAAGGTCGGCAAGACGACGATTCTTAACACGGCGACGGCTTTGAGCGTGGTAGAGTTGAAAGACGGAGAAGCGAAAGTCAAGTTTGTTAAATGACTATTTCATGAACTTCCTTTGCAGGTACGGCGAGAAGTACTTGCCGTACTTCTTCTGCAGTTCGGGCAGCCGCCAGTCCGTCGGTCTTATCGTGCCGCGGCAGTTCGCGGAGCCGCAGTTGCATTTGAAGGGCTCAAACGACGTTTCGTGGAAGGCGTAGTCCATTACGAGTTCTTCATCGGCTCTTATTTTTCGTAAGGCTCCCAGCGATATTGAATTTACCATGCCGATATTTGGATTGCACGAGTGATTGACAACTCCCCTATCTTCAAGTTCTTCCCTGTTCGTTGGGCATATAAAGAAGTCGTCGTCTATCTGGGCGCCCACATCGATGCCCATTATCTTGCGATACTCGGATATTTCAGAGCACGGGACTATTACACCGCCGGCAACAAGAACGGTCTCTCCTTTGGCGATGTCCCCCCCGCAGAAAATTCCCAAACCGTGTATTCTAGAGGATTTCACGACAGCCTTCGGCGTCAGCCACCGATGCGGCCATCGTGCGTGAAGGTCTTCCATACGCGTCACTTCGCCTTCCCAATCGTCTTCCGTCCCATCATGTACGGCCACAGCACCTTCGGAACGTCGACTGTGCCGTCCTCGTTC
Organism: Candidatus Aenigmatarchaeota archaeon; assembly: GCA_016432325.1. Lineage (GTDB taxonomy): Archaea > Aenigmatarchaeota > Aenigmatarchaeia > PWEA01 > JACQIF01 > JACQIF01. Next base: position 816,920 of record CP066684.1, on the reverse strand, counting down.
TGGAAGTTCTCGAGAATCGCGACCATTATGCGCGAAGTGGCGACGCACGTGTTGTTCAGAGTGTGCACGAACGCGCGCGAGCCGCCGCGCTTGCCGTACTTCATGTTCAGGCCGCGCGCCTGATAGTCGACGCAGTTCGAACAGGATGTGATCTCGCCGTACTTGCCCTGCCGCGGGAACCACGCTTCTATGTCGTACTGGCGCGACTGTTTCGAGCCGATATCGCCTGTGCAGATGTCGACGACGCGGTAAGGTATCTTGAGCGACTGCAAAATATCCTCGCTTATCGCCTGCAATTTCTCGAACCACTTCCACGAGTCTTCGGGTTTGCAGATTACGACTTCCTCGACCTTGTTGAACTGGTGCATGCGGTAGAGACCCTTGGTGTCGACGCTGTGCGAACCGATCTCCTTGCGGAAGCACGGGCTGACGCCGACTATCTTTAGCGGCAGTTCGTCTTCATCGATGACTTGGTCCATATAGAACGGGACGAGCGAGTTCTCGGACGAAGGAATGAGGTACAGGTCTTCCCCTTCTATCTTGTAGAGGACGTCTATGAACGCCTGGAAGTCCGTTGTGCCTTCCATCGGGCGCTTCCTTATCATCAGCGGCGGCTCGACGAACCTGAAGCCGTTCTTTATCAGAAATTCAATTCCATACGCCTGCAGCGCCCTGTCAAGAAGAGCCAGGTCGCCCATGATGTAGTTGAATCCGCGTCCGGCGATCTCCGACGCCCTGTCGAAGTCCCCGATTCCCAGAGCCTCGATAAGTTCCCCATGAGACGCGAGCGCGAATTTCGGTTTTGTCTGCTTGCCCCACGTACGGACGACGGGATTGTCGTTCGCGTCTTTTCCGTCCGGCACGTCTTTGTGCAGCATCACAGGAATCTTTGAGAGCTCGAAATCAAGCTTCGGCTTGAGGAACGCCACTTCGTCTTCGAGGGCCTTCACATGCGCGCTGGCGTCGCGCGCTTGCGCTATCAGCTTCGCGTCTTTCTTCTTGCGTATCTGTTCGGTGAGCTCGTTGCGCTTGGCGCGCAGAGCGTCCAGTTCGCCTTGCGCCTTTCTCCATTTTTCGTCCATCTCGATGACCGAGTCCAGCAGTTCGAGCAGCTCGGGCTTGTGGCGGCGCGCGAGATTCGCGCGCACTGCGTCCGCATCTTTTCTCAGGAGTTCTATGTCGATCATCGGTTACCGACCCCGTTGGAGGTAACTTTGAAAACGCCGCGCGTTTTCATCTGGTCACCTTCGCGCCTTCCACGAACTTCAGAAGTTCGGCGGCTTTCTTGTTCTTGGAGAAGTGCTTTTGTATCGGCTCGACTGCTTTCACCAAATATTTTATCACGGCGGCTTTCAAATCCATTGGGTGCAACTTCCCGCCGGCATAGTCCCTTTCAAGCTCACCGTATGAACTATACGTTACATTACCACCCCATTTGGCCGATCTGCTTATTTTCATCTCTTCGTTCAACCCGAAAATAATATGCCTGCAATATTCCAAAATCGGATTCTCGTTTGTCTGCTTTTCTGGACAGTACGCTTTCGATATCTTCTCGCTAATATCGTCTACGGAGTCTGTCATGAATATCGCGCTGTCTGGGACCGATTTGGACATCTTCATCGCCATCGCCCGCTCTTCTGCTGAAGGTCCTGAAATTATTTCCAACTGAGCTTCACCTGTCATTTGATCGAGAGATATAAGTTTGACCCCGATCCCATCAAGGTTTGTTAATTCCCGTTGCCACAATTCTTCCTCTGTCGCTGTCACTGATTTTGGTGGAGTGTAAAAGAATTTTGCACTAAATCCTCGGCCGCCATAGGCAGGATGGTTTAAAACTGGTAAAAGTCCTTTTTGTGATGGAACTGATTTTATTCTTAATTGTCCTCCGTTGGGCAAAGGCAACGTTCCCTGAAGATCCAGATGCCTTGTAGCTATATGTGGTTTTGTAGTGGGTTCCACAAGTCCCATCAGCATATGGTGCGAAACAACAACAGGTTTCCAAAACCCAAGCGACGGCCCCAGCTCGCGAGCCAGAACGTTCACCTTCCTCTGGTCCATGCCGAGTTGTGTTATGTCGGCTTTCAGGTAGAAGATGTCCGCGGCCTGCATGCATGGATAGAGTATCTGCGCGGCCGAGAGAGTGTCACGTTCCGATCGTCCCATTATTTGTGCGGTGCGTATAATACGATTGAGCGTCGACGCGCGGGCAACGTTCATAACGATTTTCCAGTACTCGTCGTCCTTTGCTAGGTCCGAGGCCCAGACAAACTCCACGTTGTCCAGTTCCATACCGCTGGCTCGCCAGACCTCTATCATGTATTCGCCTACCATCTGAATCGCATCGAGGTCGCCCCCCATCTTGTTGTTAGCCCAGGCGTGCCAATCCGCAACAAGCATCTTGAATTTGCAGCCGGCACGGGTCATCTTGTTAATATTAATCGCACGCAAAATTCCCTGCGCAATGTGCATGCGTCCGGAAGGCTCAAAGCCGTCGTAGGCGATGGGATCGCGTTTCTTGGCAAGAAGTTCTCGTAGTTCTTCTTCGGTTAATATCTCCTCTCCTACTTGTTTTATCAGTTCCATCCTTTTCTCCATGTCCATGTTCACACCTTCGCAAAATCCGCCACGCGAAACTCGATGACCTTCTCCAAATCCTTCGTCGAGATTTCCACCCCATACAGATGGTCTCCGGAACCGAAGTTTATCCTTTCGGTATCCAAGACCCGCCTGTCAACAAGTATGGGAATCTCCAGCAGGAGCGGGCACACAGCGCCGGGCTCGACGCCCGCGGCATCCTCCACTTCCTCGGGTCTCGCTATTCTGAGACCTCCTCCTACGAGACGTTCGGCTTTGGCCATGTCTATCTTTTGGTTGCCCTTGAGGACGAATGCATAGCTGTTGCCTTTGCCGTCCTTCGCCACTATAGTCTTGCACACCTCTTCGAGTTTTATCTTCTCCTTGGCAAGGGCCAGCACATCTTTCACAGACACGGCTCTCCCTTCAAGCTCTATGAGCCTGTACGAAATGCCCTTCTCTTCCAGCCTTTTCTCGACTTCAAGACCCATGTTCACTGTTCTCCCTTAGTCATTTATTAAGGCTTTCGGAACTCCCACGTGTTTCGCGCCTGTACCTGAGGGCCTCCTCCTCCATCATCGCGGTGAGTTTCTCGAGAGCCCACGAATCACCGTAACGGGCCAACACCATATCAACGTCGCCCATCCGCTCCGAGACACGCCATCCAACTATAAGCTCTCTCCTAATGTATTCAAGAAGACCCATCCTATTTCCCCTCTCTCGTGGTTGGCATCAGCACCAAGAAACCGTCCGGGTCGAGTATCAGCATGAACGCCGCGTCTCTTTCTATTCCCAACCGCTTCCTGAGCATGGCTGGAAGGAAGATGCGCCCGCGGTCGTCGATTTGAGCAATAGTCGCAAGACAGGGTTGTTCTACTCGACTGTTCCTGTTCCGCCCATTACCGCCAGAAGCGATAAAGGCACCCACCAATAAAGGCCCTCACCCATCTTGTCCACCTGAGCCCCATTCGCAAAGAAAGTATTTAAGCGTTTGTGGGAGACACGAACTTTTCCATCACGGCATCCACCAACACGTCTATTGTGCTTATTGTCTGCGGTTCGCCGTCGAGCATCACCGCGAACTCCGTGCAGGCCAGCAAGACCGCTTCTGCGCCGTTATCCAAATGGCGTCTGCAGATTGTCCTTGTGATCTCGACCTGGGCTTCCTTGTCCACTCCTCTGTTGAAGTTCAGAATCGCCTGCGCGAGGCGTTCTGTTTCTTCCGCGTCAGGCTCAATAAGGCGCCCGCCAAACCCGTATAATTTCCGTTTCACGGTATTAGGCGTCCCAATAATCAGGGCGTTCCTCACTCCGCGTCTTTCGAGGGACTTATTTACGGCAACACGCAGGTCTAGGATGGGAGCGCGCACTTCCTTCTGCAATTTTCCATGAAAGAGGTGTATCGTGTTGCAGGCCATCACTATGAAGTCAACGCCAAACGAGTCGAGCTCTTTGAGTCCGCGAACGAACGGCTTGAGGTGTTCGTCTGATATCTCGCCGACCAGCTCCGGAGCCGGAATGCTGTTGATGATTATCTGGGGGTAGTCGCCGTTGCTCCGTATCGTGCCTCTCTTCTGCAGCCGCAGGATGAGCTTCCTGTAGAAAAGCGCCGTTGCTTCAGGGCCTATGCCTCCGAGAACTCCTATTCTAACGCCAAAGACGTTTCTCGTAAAGGCCGTTGCTCATCAGGGACACCGAAGAAGACTTCAAGAAGAAGCTATATAAGCGCTTGTGGGAAACGTCGCACAGGATTTTGATGATGAAGTTACAATGCCTCGGCGCCGCCCAAGAGGTCGGCCGTTCCGGATTCGTGCTGGACACAGGAAGCGAACGCATATTGATGGACTACGGAATAAAGGTCGTCACAGGCGCGGAGGGCGTTGACCAGCCCGCGTTCCCGATGGCGGCGTCCGTTAAACTCGACGGCGTCGTAGTCTCGCACGCCCACCTGGACCACGGCGGTTTCGTGCCTTCTCTCTACAACCGCGGCTATCGAGGGCCGGTGCATGCGTCCGCGACCACTCTCGACCTGATGGACCTGCTTTTGAAGGACAGCCTCAAGCTCGCCAAAATCAAGGGCCACGGCATCGGGTATTTCTCCAAGGACGTCTCCACGATGTACGCCAACGCGTTTCGCGTCGCCTACGGCCAGCAGTTCGAGATAGGCAACTCGCAGGTGATGTTCTACGACGCGGGCCACATCCCGGGCTCGGGGCAGGCCGTGATAGACACAGGAAAAGGAGTCGTGGTCTACACAGGCGACATGAAGGTCGAAAAGACAGAGCTCCTGAACGGCCTGAGTCCGGTGCGCGAGGACGTGAAGACGCTGATAATAGAGTCCACCTACGGAACGAAAGAGCATCCGAACCGCGACGAGACAGAGAAGCACCTGATAAAGCGCATACGCGAAGCCGTGAACAATGACGGCGTCGCGCTGGTCTCTTCGTTCGCAGTCGGCCGCGCACAGGAACTCTTGCTCGTGCTGGAAAAGTACGGCATCGACGTGCCGATATACGTGGACGGCATGTGCCGCGACGCTACGGCCATCGCCCTGCGCTACTCGGAGTTCCTGAGATACCCGCAGATGCTCCAGCGCGTGTTCGCCAGAGCAAAGAAAGTGACGAACAACCAAGCGCGCGAGAAGATTCTCAAGAAGAAGCATCCGTGCGTAATCATCACGACTTCCGGCATGCTCAACGGCGGTCCTGTCGCTCATTACCTCGAACACCTGAAGGATGACAGAAACTCGTATCTGGCAATGACGGGCTTCCAGGCCGAAGGCTCCGCGGGAAAAGCGCTTCTCGAGACAGGCGTCTACAAGACGGAGAAGAAGGAGTTCAAGCTCAAGGTTCCGTTTGAAAAGCTCGACTTCTCTGCGCACGCGGGCAGGAGCGAACTCGTGAACTACATCAAAACGTTGAATCCGGAACGCGTCGTCTGCATCCACGGGGAGGACACCAAGAAGTTCGCCGCGGCGCTCAAGGAAGAGCACGGCTTTGACGCCGTCGCGCCTGCCGTCGGGGATACGATTGACGTCTAGTTGCTTTTTACTGGGGGTGGAGTCTATTCTCTTATTCCATATCTTGAAATGATGTCGTCTATTCCTTTGCCAATCTCATTAGTCCTGACCTACGGCACGCACGACCACCAACGACCGAGTTCCCGGCGCCAGGCCCACAGCTCGCGCCGACGTCGAAGGGCCCGCGGTCGCCGAGGCTGCGACCCCGAATCACGGGCCTAAAGCCTTCTTTGTCGCCCAAGAAATATGAAGCGTCCTGGCCGAACTTCGCTACGGCGTCTTCTCTGTCGCCTGTTTTCGTAGGAACGCCAAGCGTGGGATGGTATTCGAGTCCCCAGCCGTCTTCAGGCATTCGCACCTTCGTGCGCGTACCGCCTTCGTATTCCCAAGCGTTTCCGTCGCGTACGAGACGGCCTCCTTCGTGCACGTAACGACCGTCTTCCCACGCGGTCGAGGTCCATTCGCCGCAACCGCGCTGGGCGTGGATGGCCTGTTTGAAATATGGAGAAGTATCGAAAGCGTGGCGAAACATGCCGAGCGTCGCGAGTCCGCGGGCCTGATGCTCTGCGGCTGTCAGATAGCGACCGTTTTGCTGTGGAAACTCTATCTGGTTGGCGAGTTCGAAGGCTGGAATGACCGTTTTACCGCCAACTATTTTAGGCTCTATTCGGAGCATCTGAAGTGATGTTGCCATGCCCTTTGTTGGCAACGATAACAATTTAAACCCTCTCTTGGGCGTTGTCGAAGGCAGCGAATATTTATCTAGTCCCCTTCTGGATGGTCCTGCTTGATGCGCTCGAGCCACGCCTCGTACTGCGCGCTGCAGCCTTCGCTTGTTTTTATGTGGTCGTGGAAACCGAGGCCCAAGTCCGATATCGGCGTGCCGCAGAAGTCGCATGGAGCAGGCGAGCCGCTTCTGTTGTACAGGAGAGCTTCCATGGAATATGTTTTTGTACGAGCCGAAATAAGAATGACATTTGTTTAGGCGTCGGGCAGAGGCGGGGCCTGTCGCCTTTGCCTCTCGAATTCCGAAACGAAATATATTGCGGCCCTTTCCGCGCCTATTAGGGCGGCCTCTTTCTTCAACCCAAAGACGGCGCCTTTGTAGCGTTTATATGATTCAGGATCGGATGGGGTTACATGACGCCATCTCGCAGTCACGGCATCCTTTATTTCTTCAAGTCTTTCCTGCCTCTTCTCTTCGGATTCATATAGGAAGCGTACGATTCGACCGGAAGATTTCATCCCCGCTATATACTCGCGCCACATTGGCTTTGTCCCGATGGGTATTTTTTCCAGCACCGTGCCGCGGACTGGGTGTTTGTCCAGTCTGGCTTCCAGACGTACGAGTTCAAGGTCTATCTTTTCAACCGTTTCCTGATCTGTGCTAGAATTCGCAGAGTATCCCCAGCCCCGCTCATGGACCTTAACTGGATACCGACTCTGATGGAATGTGGATGGGTTTATCGTGTTCAGTTTCGTGAAATATTTTGCACGGGTCTTTACTTTCGCGCCCCCCTCGAAGACGGCCTTCGCGTACTGTAAAAACTGCATGTGCTCGAGGAGTTCGTAATAATCTTCAACTAGGCCGAGGCGCGCATGCACAAGCTGCGGAAAAGCTAGTTTACTGCGATGCCTCCTAATAGTGTCTGTGTCTACAGCGTCTCTTTCGAATGTCGCGGCGGACCCGCTTCTAGGAAATCCTTCATAAAAGGCCTGTTCACGGCGTTTTAGCTCCCACAATTCCCTCCGGGTTCTCAATCTTTCGAAATTCTCTCGTTTCGAGTTCATAGACGATATATGCGACGATAGTAATAAAAAGACCGAGAGCTGCGCAAACCGCCCTGGCGGCCTTTATTATCGTTCGGGGTATTATTGTATATGATCTCACTCGACGGCTCTTCCGGCGGCGGGCAGATTCTCCGTACTGCGTTAGGACTGTCGGTCGTAACGAAGACGCCGTTCAGGCTGACGAACATCAGAGGCGGCCGCGAAGTGGGCGGACTCAAGACGCAGCACCTCGAGGCGCTCAAAGCCATAGCGCTACTGTGCGACGCGGAAGTTACTGGCGCAAAACTTGGAAGCACAGAAGTGACGTTCGCTCCGGAAAAGATAACGCGCGACGCGCTGGATGTTGAGATAGGGACAGCCGGTTCTGTCGGTCTCGTATTCCAAACACTGCAGCTGGTTCCGTACGTTTTGAAAGAACCGTTACACGTGCACGTCCGCGGCGGAGCGACGTACGGCAAGTGGGCCCCGCCCGTGGATTACATAACGCGGGTCTTCCTGCCTGTTGTCAAGCGGTTCGGCTACAGGACAGAGTTCGATGTCAAACGCGAAGGCTTTTATCCGAAGGGAGGCGCGGACGTGACGTTCGTCCTGCATCCCCCGGAAGGCGCGTCGCCGCTCTTGGCGATGTCTCGCGGGAAACCCGTCTCGTTCACAGACCGCGGTTTCATTCGTGGAGTACACGTCTATTCCGTGGCCTCGACAGAACTGAAGCGGGCGCGCGTCGCGGAGAGGCAGGCCGCGGCAGCCGCACAGGCGCTCAAACCGCTAGGCCGTGACACGACAGTCGAGGTTTCGTACGAACTATCAGACAACCCGGGCTCCGGTGTCGTTTGTTACGCAGAGTACGAGCACACTGTCCTCGGCGGGGACGCGATTGGCGAAAAAAGCGTGAGCGCAGAAGACGTGGGCAAGAGCGCCGCGGAAAAGCTTCTGAAAGCGATGGACTCGGGATGCATAACGGACAGGCAGACCTCTGACATGATTCTCCCGTTCCTCGCCTTGTCCGGCGGTCAGGCACATCTGCAAGAAGTCACGAATCACGTGCGCACGAACATCGTGGTCATCGAAGCGTTCCTTGGAAAGAGGCTCGAGCTGGACGGAACTACGGTCAGGTCCACGGGTTCTTGAAATGGTCCTTCAGCACGCGCGCCACGCCCCAAGCCGCCTCGTCGACATGCGTGTTGATTATCACTTCGTCGCCGTTCTTGACGCGCCCAAAAACCGGATCGCTCGGCAGAAGGACGCCGTAGCCGTAGGACAGCGCGTAGAGTTGCAGCAGTTTCCTGTCCTCCTCTGTCAGAAGCTTCTCAGGCACGAGTATCGGTTGCACAGCGTACTGGGCCTTGTAGATGAGGGAACGCGGCACGCCGCGCGGCGGGACTATCGTGACAAAGACTTGCTGTTCCGGGAAGAGTCTCGTGGCCTCCATTGCCTGAGCGTTGACGCCGATTGTGGCAGGCGCAAGGGCTGTAACGACCTCTGCGACGTGGCCTGAATAGACTCCTGAAAGCGTCTCTACAAGAGGCTCTGGCGCGGCGCGGTGTCCTTGCATCGGAAATAATATTTTCGTGCGTTCCATATATAGAGTGCAACGACAAGAGACGAAGTGCGCGTACGCGCCGAGACTGAACGTATAAATAAAACTGCCTTCAATTGAAAACGGGGTTAGGGTGTCAGAAAACGGCAACGGCACAAAAAGAATCTTTGATATCTCAAGATACAGTTCTCTCTCGCGAAAGATTCTCGAGTATTTTGAAGAGGGCAGAGTGGTTTTTGCCGGTCAGGTATCGAAGGACTTGGGCACGCCGTTCAGGGGAACAACGTTCGCTCTGAACCACCTGAAAAGGGACGGCATCCTCGGATACAAGGACGGAGGCGACGACTCTGGACGAGGATATTTCATCCGACCGGGCGTCGAGCTTGTCGGTCTTTCCGGTAATAGCAACGGGCATCCCAAACCGCGCAAGGAAAAGGTTGTAAAGCAAAGATCGAGGCATTCGATAGAATTCAGGGATAACCTTCTCGCAGACGTTCGCAGGCATCCGATGGAAGACGCATATTCGTATGCCGCTAGGCTCAACGTGAATCCGATAAAAACCGGCATGGAACTGAGAACGTTGTTCAACAAAGGCGAACTGATGAGGACGAGGGAGGGAAGGATTCTCAAGTACTTCGCCGCCGTTCGTCCGGACAATCCTGAGGACATCAAGGACGCGAGGGCGTCCATAAAATCCTATGCAGAGAAGCATCCTGGCGGCATGGCGTCTGCGGCGCTGCGTGCCATTGGGCTTACCGCAAGCGCAGGCGAACCGCTTCTAAGAGAGATGCACGACGCGGGAGAAATAGAGTATACGGGTCTTTTCTTGAGGCCGGGTGGTGGACGCAAGGAGCAAGCGGCGCCTGTTGCGGTTGAACCTGCACCGAATCCGCAGAAGACACTTGCAGTCAGCGTGTCCCTGTCCAACGCAACGCCAACACCTGACGTGACGCCAACCGTTGACGAACAGCGCCTGATGGAGAAGAGGGTTTCGTTCTCTGTAGAGGTTCCAAAAGACATCAAGAGATTCCTTGAGGCGGAGTTCGACGGCGGGACCTCACCGATGCAAGTCATCAGGGACTTCTGGAAGGACGCGCAGTCGGAGGATTCGGCGAAGCATGCGGCTATGGCTCTGCGCAGATACAACGGAATATGCATAGGAATGTCTGATAGATCGTTGCTTGACATCAACTTTTCTGCAAACGACATCCGAGAGGTGGAGACGATACAGAAGGAGCTCGCGGAAAGGCACGGCGTCCATGCTTCCGGCGTGTCTAGGATTCTCGGCGCCGCCGCGTTATACATGCAGAACGGCAATGCGACCGTTGAGGAGAAGGAGAGCGTGCCGCAAAGCAAGGACTATCGTTGGAGACTCAGCATCGCACCGACAGCCCTCGACTCGATGGAAATCGCGTTGCAGAAGCATCCCGGAAAACCTATTTGGTTCTATGCCAACGAACTCGGACTTTCCCGCCAGCGGGCGATGGCCACGCTCGACAAGCTGTCCAAAGCGGGGCGCGCCAGCAGAGAGACCGGTAAGTCAGGAGTCGATGTGTGGAACACCCCAGAAAGTTCGTAGGCCAAGAGATTACTTCTTCGCCGGCGCGGCCGGAGCGGCAGGCGCGGCGCTTTCGGCTTTCTTCGTCGCTGGCACGAGCTCGTTGATGAGGTCCGTCGGCAGCTTGGCTTCCTCCATCTTCGCGACGATTTCGTGGCGCGGCCTGCCTTCCAGAGACTTGAGTATCGCTTCTCCCGAGGCGCGCTGTTCCGCGTGCAGTTTCGCCGCGGCCTCGACGAGCTTCTTCTTCTCCTCGTCGAGCCTCTTGAGCTCTTCTGTGCTCAGCTCGGTCTTCCATTTGAGAATCTTGTCGTCGTACGCGCCGGCGTCTATTTCCTTCTGAACGATTTTCGGATCCTTGCCTTCCACGAGAATTCCTGAAGAGACGCACGTGCCCACTACCTGCTTCACCGCGGCGCGGGCCTGGCGGGTATTAAGTCCGTCCAGCTTGTTCTTGGCTATCTTGATGACCTGTTCGATGGCCAAATCAGCAAGACGCTCGGTCTTCGGCTTGCCCGAGAGTTTCTCGAGCTTCGCTTCCTTCTTAATCATCGCAGAAACAGGAGGCGTTCCGACGGTTATTTCGAAGGACTTGTCATCGCGCACTATGATTTTTACCGGAACCTGCATGCCGACGAAGTCCTTCGTTTTCTCGTTTATCGCCGCTATGACTTTGGGTATGGGCACGCCTGCCGGGCCGAGAGCCGGTCCGAGCGGAGGCGCTGCGCTGGCCTTCCCGCCTTCGACAAGAGCTTCAATAACCGGCATGATAAATCAACAGAAAGAGTTGGTGGAAAGGTATAAAAAGGCCTTATTCGCGTCAGTGACCGTTACGCGTCAGCCACGTGCCGCACGTCATGCATACGGAGCCGACGTACCTCGTGGCGTACGATTGGCCCCTGCGCTCTGTCGCTTCGCTTATGGGGACGGCAAGGCTCTCGCTGCCGGCCATCACGTACGGGTGCATAGGACACGCCTTGGCGAGCTTGCCTCCATGGGTGTAGTGGCCTGTTTCCAGAGCTTCTGGCGTGATGGATACGATTATCGGCATACTGCGCTTTGCGCGCAAAGGATTAAATGCTCGTTAAGATACTGGCAGGGCGTCGACGGCCCTCTCCAGATCCGCCACGTACTGCGGCAGGCCTTGCGTCACCGCGTCGCCGCTATAGCGCTTCAGGAACGCTTTGGTAAAGCCGATGCCCGACTCATGTACGTAGACCAGTCCGAGGAGCGGATGGTCCGGTTTCGTGGTCCTCAGGCCAGACTGCAAATCTGCTATCCGTTCTGGAATCCCGTCCAACGCATGTGACGCGCCCATCTGTTGTATTGCGATGCCAACGAATTTAAACCTTCTGCTAAACGTTTGTCGCTCAGAAAAAGACCGTCACGAGATAAGCAAAAACGATGAGAGAACCGAAGTCCGCGAGCGCGGTCGTGATGGGAATCAGGAAGTTATTCGGGTCCTCGCCGCGTTTGTATATCCAGAGGCCGCCGACGACGGAAATGTTGAATATCAGGCCGGTCAGCAAGACAGCCGAGGCCATTGTAGTCATTATGAGTTTCTCGTAGACGGCGACGTCTATCGGGCTGCCGAGCAGCAGAGAGGCTATCGCGGCCAGGGACGCAACGTAAACTGCGGAGACAACGGCTATCGCGAACATCATCCAGAAGAGCCTGTGCAGGAAGTGTATCTTCCACCACCTTTCGCGAATCTTGCCTTGGAAGAGCGCTGTCGTGAATCTGGAGGCGACGATGGTGCCGAAGCTGCCTACCATGTGGTTGAGGGCAGGAACAATCATTATGAGAGGCAGCACCATCGCAAACTGGCTGCGCATATCTTCCAATGCAACGCCTCCAAGAGAACTGATGATCGCGCTCAGGAGCACTATCGGAACGCTCTCGCGGAGTATGTTCGTCATAACGTGCGAGTGCGGACCGTACTCCTTCATGAAAAAGACCGTGCGTTTAGAGAGCCCGTGTTTCTCCTTTATCTTATGCTGGAGAGGGTGGTAGCGTCTCCTCGGTTTCTTCGCCAGACTCTTGAACAGGTTTCTCATAATATCAACACTATTGCAATCAGCACGCTCGCCACGCTTACTACGTCGGCCTGGGTGGTGACGTACGGGCCCATCACGTTGTTCGGGTCAACGTCGCGCTTGAAGAGAGCGAATGTCGTCGCGACGGTGAGCGGAATCTCTATGAGGTTCGAGATGACGCTCGCCAGCAGCAGGATGGTTATGATTTGCGGGAACGCTATGCCGAAGAGCGCGAGTTCGATGAAGTAAGCAACGAGCCCGAGGAAGAGGGCGCCGACAATTGTCAGAACGAACGTCGCGAACACGTTGCCTCTGAGAATGTGGTTGTTTCTGATCGTTGGTTTGAGATGACCGACGAACATCGCGGAACTGAGGCGCGCGGAGAGGGAGCCTCCGACAGCGCCGCGCATCTCTAGGAAGCCGGGCAGAGCGATGAAGAAGGCCGGTACCAGTTCGAGTCTGTTGAGGAAGATCGCCAAGACAACTCCTGTCAAAACACTGCCCGTCAGCGCGAGGGTTTCGGCCGCAAAGATTTCAGTGAAGTCCTTGTGCGTGAGTCCCCAAATTTTATGCAGCTCTCGCAACTCCTCCTTCGTTATCTTCTGCTCGATCTTCTCGTAGTCGCGGAGAGACATGAGGAAGGTTGCGTCGGGCTGGCTTATAAAATGCGTTTAGCGCGCCCCTTCTGCTTCGCGTTCGAGGCGGTCGCGCTCTTGTATCGCGTACGAGTCTTTCGAGTTGTTGGACGCGGCTATTATCTCGTCGGCGAGCGTCTGCGCAATCGCCTTCTTGGAGCCGTGCGTGCGACTGTACGCGCCCTGCGCCATGAATCTCATCGCAAGGTCGATGCGCCTCTGAGGCGACGTGATGACGGCTTTTCGCGCTATCATGGAGCCGATCTGATAAGAAGAGACCTCCTCGCGGAGAGCGGCGTTCTCTATCGCCTTCACCAAAATCTCAAGGGGATTCTTTCCTGTCTTCTGCTCTATGATCCCGAAGGCGCTCTTGACGTTCTCGTAGTTGGTGAAAGAGTTGCCCGAGCACTGGCCCGACGTGTACTTGTGGCGCTTGCCGCGGTGGCCCGGAGTGAACATGTGGTTCATGAGGCGTTCGACTATCGACACGTCGCTCTTGTAGAACTGGTGCTGGGCATGGCGACCGTGGGATTTTCTCGGGACGAGCGTTGGCTTAGTGTTCATGTATGTCGCGAGCCCGAGGTCCTTCGTTTCCACGTTTCCCGGCCACTTGTTGAAGAATTTCATGTCCATAGTGTCGCCTACCTGCTCGGCTTCTGTTTCTTGCCGGTTCTGAGTTGTTCGAGCGCTATGTCGTTGACCTTGAAGACGGCCCACTTCACGCCCCACAGGGAGCCTTTGGCGCCGCCCTGCGAGCCGTGCAGTCCCTGAACGTGAACGATGTCGTGCTCGTCCACGTGCTTCACCGCGCCGTCTCTCGGCAGGAACGCGGTTATCTGCTTGTTGTTCTTGATGAGCTGAATGCGTACGGCTTTCGCAAGTCCTGAAGAAGGTTGCTTCTGTTCAATCGTGCGCTTTTCCAGCACGATTCCGCGGGCCTGAGGGGCGCCTTCCAACGGGTCTTTCTTCTCCTTGAGTTTCAGGGTGCGCGTCCTGTACTTTACCTCCTTCCATCTCAGGTGTTGCCTTCGATTCTTGAGCTTCCTTGCAGCGAACATTCCCGGCATTTACTTGTCCCTCTTTACGCTTCTGAGCAGTAAATATGAAACCGCAGTTTCATGCATTTACTGGTCCCTCATGGTCCTGTGAATCCGCAACCGCACGCGTACTTGTTCTTGAGCACGCGGCAGTCCTTGCAGCGCACGATCTCTGCGGCTCCGCAGCGCGGGCACAGGAAGCGGACGCTCTGCGACGCTCCGAAGACGCTCTTGCCACAGGTTGTGCACATTGTATCTTGCGCGGTTGATTGCATGCGGATCCACTTCGTTTGACGTTTTATATAGTTGTTGCGGAAGTCTAGTAGACCGAGAAAGGTATTTAAACGGCACAAAGCCCCCGTGGCTCAGCTTGGAAAGAACCTTTTTGCGCCAATGCGCATAGGCTAAACGCGCAAAAACGTTCACGAAAAGTCCCTTTGCGGACTTGAGCATATGGAGCACAAGGTTGCGGTTTTTGCAGATTTCTGCAAAGGCAGACACCTTGGGGTCGTGGGTTCGAAAGCAGACACCCGTGTCTGCACTCCGGCCACTCTTCGAAAGGCCGAACGCAATTCCCACCGGGGGCGCCATAACAACATTCGAAATATAAGAGACGGTTGCATGAGGAAAATGGGACCCAGCAGCTTCACGAACGACGAAATAGACGAATTAACGAAAAGAATAATGAAGTTGCCTCCCGAGAAGATAGACGAACTGTGGCTCAGGTGCGGCTTCATTTTCGATAGACAGATAGCAGGAAGCCGCGGCTACAAGGCGGTGTACGATGCGTTCATAGAAACAATTAAACGCGATTTCGAATCTGCCAGAGAGCTTGTGGCTATGTTCGTAGACGAGTCTGATAGAAACGAGGTCCTGAAAAATCTCAATGATCTGGAAAAAGAGTGAGACGAATTCCCAAAAAGCTACAGCCTATAACCGAAGTAGTCCCATCGGCCGCGCGATGTGCCGTGCACGTCTGTGATGAGGCGGCGCAACTCTTTGTGCTTTGCCACGGCAACGTCTCTTGACCTTCCGGCTCTCATTCTGTCGATGGTCCTCTGCGTGCGCGGTCCACGAAGCCCGGACATGCCGCAGTAAGGAACGCAGAGCTCCCTGAGACTGGCCATTAGCACTCCATGTTCCCCTTTTGTCACAGGAAGCTCTTCCACATTGGGAACGTCGAAATACTGAACAATGTACGTGTTCCCGCGGGACCGGTTTTGCACAGGGCCGAGACCGATGACAAGATAGGCGTCGCCCTTGTGACGCCCCATCTCACCCATGGTCTGTTCGACCGGCAATCCCACAGGGGACGCCTCGACGGCCCTTCCTCCGCAGGTGAGAATCCCTACACCGTCCCACTGATTCCTAATCGTAAGCCGCGGCTTTGTCATCGATCTTTCCTGACGGACAATCTATTTATAACACATTCGTTCGTCTTGTTCCATGTCCCTAACCGTAGACCTGCTAATCGGACTGTGGGTCATCCTGCCCGCGTACTTCGCCAACGCCTTCGCGCCTCTCGCAGGCGGGCGCACGCCTTTGGACATGGGAGCGAAGGTCGGGGGGCGGCAAGTCTTTGGCAGCGGCAAGACATGGAAGGGCACGCTCTTCGGAATCTTCATAGGCACGGCTGTCGGCTTCATAGAGATATACTACCAGCCCGGTCTGACGGCGTACGCGGCGACGAAAAGCGTTGCGCTTCCGCAACTGGGCCCGCTCTCCGTTTTCCTCATTTCGACGGGAGCCATGATAGGAGACCTCGTGGGGTCATTCATGAAAAGACGATGGGGCGTCCCGCGCGGCGAGCCCGTGCCGCTGTTGGACCAGCTTGATTTCGTCGTGGGCGCGTTCGCCCTCTCGTACGCGTTCGTGGAACTGCGCTTCGTGCCGATGGTTTTGATAGTCGCGTTCACGCCTCTAATACACCTGATGGCGAACCTAATCGGCTACAAGATAGGGGCGAAGAAGGTGCCGTGGTGATGAAGGGGATATCGCCTGTAATTGCCTCGATAATTCTCGTTCTCATAGTCCTCTCGCTCGCCGGAGCGTATACGGTCTTCACCGGCCGTCTTTCAGGAACGCAAACGGAAGCCGGGCAGAGGAGTTCGCAGGAGCTGGTCGGCGCGCTCGGCACGTCGTTCAAGATAGATGGCGTTGAAAAGCAAGACGCCATTGTGAGAAACATAGGAGTACAATCCATCAAGAAAGATTCTCTGGCCGTGTCAATCGACGGCACCATTCTGAACTACTCGATGCCCGGAGATATCGCAGAGGGTTCGACAGGCAGAATAACAGTGAAAGGTTTATGGGCGGGCGGCCGCGGGGAACACGTCCTCAGGATAGCGGGTCCGTCTTTCTCGGATTCCGTAAACATCGAACTCGACACGGCAGACGGCGCCTATCAGGACCTCAGATTCGAGGAAGGTTCCGGAACTGTCGTGCGCGACTCGAGCGGCAACGGCCGCGACGGCGCTCTCATCGGCTCTCCTAATCGGACGACCGGCAAGTTCGGCTCGGCCCTCCGTTTCACGAACACAGACGGCGCGCCTGTAGACGGCGTCAACATGACAATCAAGCTCGGCACATTCGACCGCTTCACCGTCGAGGCGTGGGCAAATCCGTCAAACATCACAACCAACACGCATCCGGCCCAGGCGCGGGGATGGGTTGTCGTAGGCCCGTCGCAGGCGTCGAGGCTCGAGTTCGCCATGGGATGGTCCAACCAGACAGCGCCGGCGACGAGCCTGGCGTGGGCGTTCTACTGGGGAGGCGCCGGATGGCCGAGCGCAAGCGCAAACGTCTCTGACGCGCGCGGAACGTGGCACCATCTGGTCTACAGTTACGACAACACGACAAACCCCAGAAGCAAATACTACTACGACGGCGTTCTCATCGCCACTGTAAACGACCCGCGCGTGCTGACGCCGTCGGACAACTTCTGGCAGGTAGCCAGCGGCTACGGCAACAACTATCAGGGGCTCGTGGACGAAGTGAGGATATTCGACCGTGCGTACAGCGCAGACGAGCTATACGTTATGACGGCCTGACTACGTGCGCCGCTTGGTCGCGCAACCGCACAGAACTTCGGCCTTGTTGCACGTGGAGCATTTAGGCATCAGATGTCTCGCTCCGCAGGAGTGATTCGCATCGTGCACCGGGGTTTCTGCGCCGCACATGTCGCATTTGAAGCCTCTGGCCGGGACGCCGCACTTCTTGCATAAGGACATACGTGGACTTCCGCGCATTCGCTTATAAGTGTTATGGAGGGGCGTGTAGCTTTTATATCAGACGCATCTAATCTGGACCGGTTCACTATGAAACAGATACAGGCCACCACGGCCGCTGTCATGTCGATCGGCTTCCTTGCCGTTCTCTTGGCGGCATCGAAAGACGCGAACGCCGCATACGTGATATTGGTCGCGGCGGTCGTTCATACAGCCGAAGAGTTATGGGCGTGGAAGAACAAGCGGGACGAGTTCTCAAACCGCCTCGGCTCCATGGGCGCGCTCGTCGCGTTCGGAGTCGCTCCTTCTTTGTTCGTGCTGGACACGCTGTTGGCGCTCAACGCGTTCCTGCTCGTCTTGCCGCTGCTCTACCTTATCGCTGCGGCGATATCGTTGACGCGTTACGATCTCACCAGACGGCTGGCCGGCCTGCCTGTCACCGTGAACGGCTTCGTCCTGCCGGCTCTCTACCTCACGGGCATCTACGACGCGTTCGTCGTCGCGGGCTGGATGCTGCTCGCGTCGGCGCTTATGGCGTTCGACATCAGCTTCAGGCGCAGCAGGCAACCCGAATATGAAGTGCGGAACGCGGAAGAGAAGAAGAGCGCGCCTGAAGGGTTTGTGCCCCTGAGCGAGTGGTGAGCCGTTGGTCTTTCAGGATTTCTTTTATGAGAGTTTCGTAGCCTCGTACTGCTCTCACTACACGCTTGCATCAACGATAGTCTACGGCCTGCTTCTCGTGGCCGCTGTATGGTTCACGTACGCGCACGTGCTCAAGGCGTTCCGCGTCCGGGTGGACCGCAGGTTCGTTTATGCGCTTCTGCCGTTCATAGTCCTCGGCGGCCTGACAAGGAGCGTTGGAGACGTTTTCTTGGCTACCGCGCGGCCATACGCGTCGGCATTCTGCACCCCTGGAATCTACGTGATAATGTTCGCGGTCACGCTGGCCGTATTCTATGCGGCCCTGCTTCTCCAGCGCTGGAGGAGTGTCCCGTATCACAAGACCATGATAGCAGCAGGCGTCACGCTCATCGCCGCGGACCTCGCGTACCTCTCTCCGTTCGTCGCCAACTACTGGGGCATGGCCATCGCCATGGGAATAGCGCTTGGGTGGGCGCTGGTGCTGTACGTTTTGTCGTCGCTGTTGCCGAAGTACCTGACAAAGGAAAACGCGGCCATCCTGTGGGCGCACATGTTCGACGCTTCTGCGACGTTCACGGCGCTGCAGTTCAACAGCGGTCTCGTCGAGGAGCACGTCCTGCCGAACTTCTTCATAGGAACGCTGGGCCTCAGCCCAGCCGTGATGTTCGTCCTGAAACTCGCGGTTGTGTGGCCCGTGCTGTACTACATCGACCGTGACGTGAAGGAGACCGAATACAGGACGTGGCTGAAGATAGTCGTGCTGATACTCGGGCTCGCGCTTGGCACGCGAGACGTCTTCTCTATTGGGATATTGGGGACGCTGAAGGTTTAGAGCGGTCTGCGCATGGAGTCCAACCAGCCGTTCAATGCAACGAAGAACTCTCGGTTCTTCTCCATGTAGGCCTCATACGCATCGCGGTCTTGCGTCTCGTTGTCGATGAATTTCGTGCTGTTCTCCGGTGAGAGTGTTTTCAGAGGAGAGACCGCCAGTTTCGTGTCGCTCAATCCGTCCCACTCGGCTATTGGAATTTTCATGTTTCGAATACGCGAATCCCACGTGGCGTCCACCTTGGCCCAAGCCGTCTTTTCGGGTATCCAAACCTCGAGATACTCGTGTGTCTCCGGGTCTTCGTGTGGCAGCGCGATGATGTCCTTCGGAATGTCGAAATCCTCCCACCTGAAATAGCATACGATGTGCCTGCTCCTCAGGCCGGTGGTCTGCAGCAGTTTATCAAGCATTGCCGCCTTCGTCGAACAGCAGTAGTCCTGCTCGCTGCCAACGGCTATACGGTAGGGGATGTCCCTGACAGTCTTGAAGAGGCGTATCCGCTCTGTCGCCTGTTTCATGGTCACAGACTGTAGACAAAGCTATTAATCTCTTTCGCCGCATTGGCGACGTATCGCTTCGGCCTAGCGAGCGCGAGCCTGACATAACCGTGCGCCTTCGGGTCTTCCGTGTTGAAGATATAAACCACGCCTTCCATAGCGACTGCATGTACAAACAAGTAATGGTCGTCCGCGCGGATCTGGGAATGAGCCGCGGCAAGATAGCCGCGCAGGTGGCCCACGCCTCGATACAGGCGTGGAAAAACGCCCGTGACGTAGCCCGCAAGGGCTGGGAAAAGGAAGGCTCGAAGAAGGTCGTTCTGAAGGTTAATTCTGAAACGGAACTCATGGACGTTTACCAAGGCGCACGCAATCTGAAACTCGCGGCGGCTCTGATAAAGGACGCGGGCATGACAGAAGTGCCGCCGGGAACGGCGACTTGCGTAGCGATAGGCCCGGCTCCGGAAGCCACGATAGACGAGGTCACGGGAAGGCTGTCGCTTCTGGAATAGGATTTAGTTGTCTCACGCCTAACCTTCGTCGCCGGCATCGACGAAGCGTGGGAGACGTTGTACCGGACTGGGGCGTGAATGTTTGGTCGCCATCTCCTTCATCCTGCTTTCCCTGAATTTCTTGTCAATATCCCACGCCAGCTCTACGACAGGAACCAGTGGGACTGCCTCTCTCCTCGTTGTGGTAAGCTTCCTCCGTCTGGCGTACTGGAGCTGTATGGAACGCTCCTTTTTGCCCAGCGCGGCCTCCTGTCCGCGGTTTCTGTATCTCGTATCGACAACGTGCCTGTCGAACCGTGTCAGAGTAGCCGCAACCGGATCGATGTGAGTCGGGTGCGTTATGACTACTGCGGTCTCGTAGCCTTCGTCTTCTGCAACATCGACCCGCGTGCAAAACCAGTATTCCCTGTGAGGGCCTATCTCCATCTTCGAATGCTGAAGTCTGCGGGATATTTTTTCCATATCTGCGTCAGGCTTCTTCGCGGCTCTAACAATGCTTAGGAAATCGCCTGCCAACTCTTCTCTTTCCTCCACCACATGATCAAGATTGTTGAGAGAGTATCCATTCTCGCCCAGATAACCGAACAGCGCCTTGTACGGTTCCGACGGTCCCCAATGCTGCGGCAGGCCGAGTTCCGCCCACGTGCGTTCCATCTTGGCGAGCTCGAGGTCGACGGAATCAGTCCACTTTTCAGGCACCGCTTCGTGCAGAACAATTGTTTTCTTCGGATTCGGTCTTTCGTACAGGCTGTACTTGCGCAGCGCGTCAATCTGCGCGTCCACGGATTCCTGCACGCCGTGATTGTCCGCGAGCATCAATACCTTCATGCGTCACTAACGGCAGATAAGCTTAAATACGTTACTACCTTATGGGACTACATGTTTCAGGGCGTCGTAGAGGCTCTTACAGGCGCACGCAAGGTAGTCGACCACAGGATAGAGTTCGGCGAAGCCGTCGACATCGTGAGGAAGATAGACGCGAAGGCTCTCGGAAGCGGCGTTGATGTTTCTTATAACGGTTGGTGGAAAAACTGGAAGCAGAAAGGATGCTCGCCCGAGGACACGGTCGTTTTCTTGACTGGAGGCCAATACTTTGGAGACGGCCATAACCAGTATAGAAACGCGAACCATGTTGTACACGAATCTGTCGGTTCCACGTTTTATGACATCAAGAAACACAAGCTCGACGTCTGGGGAGGCTATAAGACCCAGCGTGTAGGGGACGAGTTTGATTATCGTTGGAGCGAGGGTGCGACGATTAAGTGGGCCGAGAGCGCGCCGGCAAAGCATGACGCCGCGGTGGTCGAAGGCTTGGTTAATTAGGATTATAAGCCTTCTTCTCTCATCTTCGCTATGGATGAAAAGGATTTTGGCATACTGCTCTACTGGACGCGTGCGCCCGGCATAGGCGGCAAGATAAAGCAGAAGATGGAAGACTTTGTAGTGGAAGAGATGCCTCTCGAGTTCACCGAGGGCGACGCGTTCACCGCGCTGTTTGTCGAAAAACGCGGGCTCGACACCTTCGAGACAACGCAGAGAATCGCAAAAGCGCTCGGCCTAAAGCGGCGCGCCGTGGCGTACGCAGGAATGAAAGACCGCTACGCGATAACGAAACAGTGGTTTTCCGTGCCCGGACGCGCCAACATAGAGAAAATAGAGGAGAGCGGGTTGCGCGTTCTTGAACACAGACCGATCGGCGAGCCTATCCATCTGGGAGAACTCGCTGGTAACAGATTCGCCGTCACGATTCGTGGCATAAAGATCAGCCTCCGCGAGACGGACGAGCGTTTGCGCGTGCTCATAAACGAAATAGAACAGAGAGGAATTCCCAACTTCTTCGGCCCGCAACGGTTCGGAGCCAACCGTCCAGTCACGCATCGCGTCGGCAGGAAGATTATCAAAGGAGACTTTGACGGAGCGGTATTCGATTACCTCGCTCTGGATTTTGAAGGGGAGACCGAAGACGCGAGGAGCGCGAGAAGGCGTCTGGCCGGAGAGAAGGACTACAAGCGCGCGCTGGAATATTTCCCGAGAGGAATGGCATACGAGCGGATGCTGCTGACCGTACTCGCGGAAGGCGGCGGGTCCATACAGGCGCTGCGCGCGCTTCCTCTCGGACTCGCAAAACTGTTCATCGACGCGTACCAGTCATACATCTTCAATCTCGCGCTGTCCCGTTTCCTCGAAGGCAAGGAGACAATAACCAACTTCCCTGCCCACGTGACGGGATACAAGACGAGCCTCGGCAAGGGGGAGTTCGACCATTGCGTACGAAAGGTGCTCGAAGAAGAGAGCGTCACAGAAGAGGACTTTTTTGTGCAGAAGATGCCAGAGCTGGCGCAGAAAGGCGCGATAAGGAGCGCGATGATATACCCCAAGATTGCGTTCTCCACCGCGTCAGGCTCGGCAACGCTGCGATTTGAGCTCAAGAAAGGTTCGTACGCAACGACAGTGATAAGAGAGATTACGAAGGATTAGTTGTCCGAGCGATGTCCACTGTAGTGATGTTGCCGCCGACGTCGCACGTGCACCTGCAGAGCGGTTTCACGTCAGCGCCCGTCTTGACCTCGTCTATGCCCACGCACTTGCACGCCCGGCCTTCCTCGCTCAGCTCGTTCGCAAGGGAACGGCAATACGGGTCAAGAGACGCGAGGCAACCTGAAACCAGAACGACCAGCGCAAGCAACAGGCAGACGACACGCATCCAATCACCCAAGGTTTATAAGGCTGGCCAGCAATAATCGGTTCATGGATTTAAAGGCTTCACGAGCTTGGAAGAGGGCTCATCGAGGGAAGTCTAAAGCAACAGCTTTAAAGATGGTGTTTGTCGCTTCCGTTCTTCTTGTCGGCTTCATCACGTTCTCAGACGAAGCATTCAGCCAAGCGACGCCTGACATCAATTGCAGAATCACAACAGGCGGCCTGAACGCAGGCGAGTCCCTTATATTCACGCTGCAAAACGGCGCAGGCGGCACTGACAACGCGCACGGCGCGCGGCCTTCCGGCGACGGTGCGTACGCCAACAAGGTCGTCTGCGATACGTTGAACACAACCTCGTTCGTCCAGGCGTCCGTATGCGGAGCGGACGAATCCGGAATCCTGTCATTATCCAACTACACAAATGCGCATGCCGAAGCATTCGGAACGGGCAACTACGGCTGGCAAGCATGCGGTCGCGCGACCAAGGCAGGCAGCGCGGCCAACGAGCTTAACTGCGTAATCCGCACGTCCTGCAAACCGTTTGAGTCGGCGCTTGTCTCTTTCCAGAGCGGCTCGGGCGGCACAACGAACGCCCATCTGGCGTCGCCGGGCACGTACGCCAACCAGCTGTGCTGTTCGCTGAGATGCGACGGAGCGTCGTGCATTACGGTTTCGTCGTCCGCGCCTGAAACGTTCGCACCGACGGACGAGTACGCAACGTACGACATAGAGCTGTACAACAGGAAGGGAGACGAATCGGTTGGCGTCGAACTCTATCTTAAGAACGAGGCCGATTACACCGACACGACAAAATTCGGCAAGTACGGCATATGGACGTTCCTGTTCGCGAACGACACGGGCGACTTCTATCCGGCCCAGACCACGATAGGGCCGAAGGCCACCAAGATCGTTACGTTCAAGGTCAAGGCGCCTCCGGGCACGCCGCCGAGCACAGGAGAGTCCGCGTACAAGTTCGTGGTCAGCGTCAGGGACGCGTGAGGTTTATATACAAGGCCGACGGCTAGTGGATTGTGGTACTGTAATGCACGCGCTCGCAAAGAATGGCAAGCTTATTGTCGTCGCGCTCGTCCTGCTCGCGGCCGGTTATGTCGCAGGCGGCGGAACAGTCGCGCTCCCGTCGAGCGGCAGTACGAACGCGTGCATGACCGTCTGCGGCGCTCTTGGAGACACGGCGGACCTGAAGGGGCTCGAATACGGATTCGTCTCGCGCGTCAACGGCGCGGACCACTGCTTCTGCCTGCAGGAAGCGAAGCTGTACGACTTTGACAACGAACGCACAATCGCATGGACGCAGGCTCTGGACGTGGGCGCGATAACGTCCGCGTCCGTCACGAACGAAATACCGGACGAGATAAAGGCCCAGCGCGCGCAGCAGATTGCCGCGCAACAGGAATATTTGAGACAGCTCGTCCAGCAGAACAGGACGGGCTAGCATATGGGAAGCGACTGGCCGGTCTGGCACAGTCGGTCGCCAAGCTCTTTCTTGGACAGGAATCCTTCGTGCTTCTCCCCGTTTATGACGAGGGCCGGATAGCTCGTGACGTTGTAGTAGCCGTTCAGCGTCTGCACGAAAGGATCCTCGAAGTCCGCGCTTATCGGGAAGACCAGCAGGTTCTCTCCCAAGACCTCCTTATAGTAGCTAAGGACAACGCCCTGGTCCTGGCACGCGGAGCAATCGCGGACGAAGAAGTATATGATGTTCGCGGTCTTCTCCCCGCAGACATCCTCCACCTTCTTGTTGAATATCCAGTACTTGATCAGCGAATGGTAGTAGGCTCTTTTCAACAGGTCCAGAGACTCGCCGTTGATCCCTTCCTCGTTGTCCTCATACGCGCCGACCTTGTTGCCCAGCTCGTAGGACTGCGAGTTGACCTCGCGCAGCCTGTCCTTCACCAGCCGGCACGTGGCGTTCTCGCCTATGGTGTCGAGAAGCAGGAACTCGAGCTGCAACGACTCTATGTCCGAATCGACCTGCTCAACCTGCGCGCCCAGATAGTCGGCCTTCTCCTCGCTGACCAACAGGCCGAGGCCCAGGCCGGAGAGAAAGAGAACGGCGGACACCGCGAAGGCCGCGGCCAGTATCTTGCCGTCCATGCGTTTCACTTCGCCTCACCCTTGTGCAGCCACATCTTGCGCTTGCCTGTCAGTTCATAGAACATCGCCAGCGTCCAGAAGAAGGAGAGCAGCAGGGGCATGAGGAGGAGGAAGCCGAGCACGCCTGCCGCGCCGTCCCTGACGCGCTCGCGCGCCTTGCTGTAGCTGAGGAGCAGCATCAAGACGCCGAGCATGGAAACGCCAACGTATATGGCCGTCCTGAAGTCGACGAGGAGCACCGAAAGCTCGGGCATCCTGAGGCCCGCCGTGACGTACGCCAAGTCGAAGCCGATGAGATGCATGCTCCACAGGGACGCGGCTATGGAATAACTCATCTTGAGAACGATGACCATGAACAGGAGGGACGTGAATACGGCGAAGGCGGAGCTGGCCGGCAGGAGGAACATGCCGAAGTTGCCGAAGTTTCTGCTGAATACCATGTCCCTGTATTTGAGCGTCGTTCCTATGAGGCCGCGGAACCATCTCATGCGCTGGTTGAACAGGCCGGTGAACGTCGTCGGCCCGTTGGTCCAGACATGCGCGTCAAGCACGTTCTCGACGCTATAGCCGGCGCGGTGTATCCTGAACGTCATGTCCATATCCTCCACGCGGTTGCAGTCGTCGAAGCCTCCCACGGAGCGCACGACGGATTTCCTGTAGAGAGAGAAGGGTCCGGGGGCAACTGTCAGGCAGTCGAGACAGCACAGCGCCTTCCTGAGCAGCATGTGGAACAAGTACTCTGTGTGTTGCATCTTTGTCATGAGGCTGGCGTTCTTGTTCTTTATCTTCATCGAGGACGTGACTGCCGCGACGCGCGGATTGTCCATATGACCCACCATCATCCTGAGCGCAGACCGATGGACCTCCGAGTCGGCGTCCATGCATGCGACGATGGCGCCGCGTGCGCGCGAGACGCCCATATTCAGCGCGGAGGCCTTGCCGCCGTTGGGCTTGTCTATCACGCGCAGGTTCTTGTGCCGCCTGCCAAGGGTCCTCGCTATCTCAGACGTGCGGTCTGTGGAACCGTCGTTCACGACGAGGATCTCCAGTTTGTCCCTGGGGTAGTCGAGACCGAGCAGCGAACGCACTGTGGCGGCTATGTAGCGCTCCTCGTTCCACGCCGGCACGATGATGCTCACGAAAGGCAGGGATTTCGCCGTCGGATACGAGTGGAGCGTTCCGCGGTTGGACAGCAGCGTGAACAGGACGACGACAGAGAAGAACAGGGATATATACAGGGCGGAGTAGGTTATTATTTGCTCTATCATGGGTGTAATCTGGAGGGGAGATATAAATAATGAAACTGGGCTGGGACCACGCCTTCCTTCTCGTGGTTGTTCTTTCTGCCGCGTACTCGACGTCCTTCCTTTTTGTCAACGAGGGCATGTGGTGGGACGAAGCCGTTTATCTGGGCCTCTCTCACGGCCTGATGGAAGGCCACTATTCCCTGTACTCTGGCACGTCCGTGGAGTCGTTCCGCCAGCCTCTTCTGCCTCTCGTGCTGGCTGCTCTGGGCATTGATACAGTCTTCCCGTCGCGCGTGGTCGTCCTGCTGTTCGGGCTCGCAACCATACCGCTGGTCTACCTCGCGGGGAGGCGCGTCTACGGCCGGACAGAAGGCCTTATGGCGGCGGCCGTGTTCGCATCCTTCAGCCAGTTCCTCTTCTTCCAGAGCAAGACGCTGACAGAGCCCCTCTTCACCTTCTTCTTCGCGCTTTCCCTGCTCTTCCTTTACGGGCACAAGAAAATCGCGCACCCGTTCCTGGCCGGCGTGGCGACGGGCCTCGCCTTCATGGCCCGCTATCCTGGAGGCATACTGTTTCCGATATACGCACTGTGGTTGCTGAAGAAGTCCGGGCCGCGTTCCGCGGCTGCGTTCGTGTCCGGCTCTCTGGTCGGCCTCATCCCCCTCTTCCTGCTCGGAACCGCATACTACGGCAATCCTTTCGGAGGGCTCATGACGAGCCTTACGATAGTCACGGGCCTGCAGCCCGATCCGTGGTACTTTTACGCGGCGAGAGCCGCAGAGACATTCGGGCCTCTTGCGCTGGCCGTGCTGGCAGGCGCCACTCTCGAAGTGACGCGCAGGAGGCCCAGCCTGTTCCTCACCATATGCGCGGTTGCAGTGCTGACGCTCAGCCTGCAGACGCACAAGGAGGTGCGGTTCCTTGTCGCGTTCTTCCCGGCCTTCGCGCTGGTCGCGGCCAGCTGGTGGAGGCTCGCTCCCAACAACAGGCAGTTCATCGCACTCGGCGTTGTCGCCATGTGCGCCCTGTCCCTCTCTGCCGCGAATGACAGGGTGGCAGGGGACTTTGACGGCGGAAAGGCGCTCAGGGAGGCCGCGGAGTATCTGAAGACGCTTCCGGAGGGGGCAATACTATCCGAGTACTACTCTTCCGCATATCCTCCCGGGGGCGAGCGCGCCATAAACAAATCGGTCTATGCCGTCAACCCGTGGATAGAAGTGCTCGCGGGCAAGGAGGTCCTCGTCTTCCCGAAGGATCCCGCCCACCTTTCTGAGATAACCGCGAGGTACGCGCTGATATACGACTTCGAACCAGTCGTGCCTGAATACGCGGCCGCGTACGCGCGCGAACACTACGCGAAACTCCGTTCGTTCAGCCAGTGGGGCAAGCCGGAAGCCGTTGTCGTCTATGAGATACAGGGCTCACGCTGATTTTGTTAAAAAAGAGAAAGGGAGCCGGGTTAAATCCCGGACTCCAACGACGTTGTTTTTCTAGGCTGCGTAGACGCCTGTCCTGACGGACATTCCTGTCAGACCGTCTGTGTCGAAGGTCTGTACGCGGGATGCCGCATCGCGGGTGTCGTCTGCGTTCTGGCCTGCAACGATCAGGGCTACCTGGCCGTCAGCGAATGCATCCTCGACTATCTCGATGGTGTATCCGCTTCCGCCCAAGGCTACCGATTCGTCGCACGTCCAGCCGTACTTGTCTGCGTCAGCAAGCTGCGCAACCAGCGAGTTGGCGCATGGTCCGCCCACGAGTATGAGGTTGCCCTCAGACTCTGCCGTGGTTTCGGTGTCGAGCTTCGAGACAGACGTTGTTATCTGTCCGCTGCGCTCGCCTGCCGCGGTTACCGTTGCGCTAGAGCCGATGGTTATGCGGCCTTCCTGGCGGTCGCCCGGAACCCACAGGATCACCTTGTCAGATGCTCCGTTGGAGTCGGGGTCTCCTACCTTGACGCCGTATGCCGTCAGCTGGTCTTCGTCGCGCGTGCCTACCTTCAGGGTGTTCGGTGCCGTGGAGTTGGAGCTCCTGCCGTACAGCAGTTCTCCTGTCTCCGAATCGTCCACCACTGGGCCCAACGAATCGAATGCGGCTGTTCCTGTTCCCCTGTCAATCAGGGCAGCTGTTCCCATTTGTATGAACAGGTCGTCTGTCGCTTCGTCCGCCACTTCGGTGTCGTTGTTCATGAACCCCAGGAAGAACTGGTTGTCCGCCGATTCGTTCGAGATGTTCAATGCCAGCGGCATTCTTGTCGAACCAGTCGTGTCCTTGAAGTCCACGAAGCCGAACCTGTCGAGACCGGCTGCAAGGGCGTCTGCTCCCTGCAGTATCGAAAGGTTTCCGGCCAGCACTTCGTCGTTGTTCGTGTCCCAGTAGAAGACCTGTATAGCCATCGCCGATTCGTTCAGTATGAGGGCTATCTTCTCTGTCGACACGTCAGCGGTGATGTAGCTTGCGTTCCATCCGGATGCAAGGTCTTCCAGCACAAGCGACTCCTCTACGTCGGCCGTTATGAGGAAGCCGTCTTCGCTTGTTCCGAAGTTGATGCCTCCGAAGTCCGCGTCAGACACGTCGATTGCGTCGTTGAACTCTATCGTCACCTTAACGAAGTCGTCGGCCACCAAGTCCTCGAAGGCTATCTTGGCAAAGTCGTGAGGCAGCCAGAGAGTCTCTCCTTCCAGAAGCGGTTCCTTTGTGTTCGCATCCTGGACGAAGTCGTTCTGTATGCCTATCGTCGGGCCGCCGCCTGCCGTGACGTCACCCTTCTGTAGGGTTGTGAGGCCGTTGAGAACCCACACCCAGTCAGGGTTGTCTTCGTCGCAGTCGTCGTCTCCTCCTGTCGTGCTGCAGAAGTCTATGTACTCGTCGTTGTTGTCGTATGTCTTTTCAGCGTCCTCGCCGACTATCAGGATTGCGGAGTCGTCCACGGATCCTTCGTCGTCGAAGATGGTGTCCACCTTTATCTCAAGGCCGTTGACTGTCTTGGTGCTGCCTTCGGCTATTACGCCTGTGGTGCCGTCGACATCTATCTTGGCGTCGCTGGAGCTGGTCTGTATCAGCGTCACAACCTTGCCTTCAACGGTCGCGGACTCTCCCGCGTCCAAGTCAATCTCTTCTCCTACCTGGGCCTTCATTGTGTCGGCATCGGTTATGGACGATATGGTCAGCTGCTTGCCCAAGAAGTCTATCTCGAGCTCAGTGTCGCTGTCTACTCTTGCCGAGAGGTTTATGGCCTCGTCGAACAGGTAGTAGTAGGCGATGTCGCCTTTTGCCGTTATCTCCATCACCGGGGCTGCCTTGTAGTCCTCCTCGTTCGAGCTCAAGCTCGTTTCAAGAGCAGGGCCTGTCGAAGCGAGACGGATCTCGTCGTGGACGTCCCAGTTTTCGCTGTCGAAACCTATCGATGTGTCTTGTAGCACGCCTACATCGTCGTCGTCCAGGGTTGTGCCGAACTCAGTGGAGAGAACCTCTCCGAGCTCGACGTCTTCCTGGCCTTCTCCAGCCGCAGCGGATTCCGTTGTTACGGTCTCACCGCCGAGTCTGGCTGCGATGTCTACGGCTCCTACTATGTCGGCTGCATTCGCGTCCGCGCCTACCACTATGGTGAAGTCCGCCTCACCGTCCGAAACGAACGGCGATGGGAGGTCATCCAAAGAGGCACCGAGCGCTGGAACAGCGAGCGTTGCGCCGGCCAATAGGGCTCCGACGGCAGTGCTTGCCAGTTTTCTCAGTTGCATTGTATTTCACCTCTATTCGTTCAGTCCTGCAGATTTTACAGGACTGTTTGTCTTAGCACCATTTGCCCGTTATCCAGGTTTAAACGGCGCCCAGACGTCGTTACGTAAGGTCTCGTCAGACCTTCTTGACGCGCGTCTGTTATTTGGAAACACTCGGTAGACGTAACCCTACCGACCGCTTCCAAGCTTGCCTATTAGTCCTCGGGTGGTATATAAACCTGACGTGAAACGGTTTCTTCGGGGTTAACGAAGCGCTATAAACCGTTCTTTTTCCGTCTTTTACCCCCTCTTTGATAGTTTAATTGTTCCAAAGACACGCAAAAGGCTGGTTTCGGTTAGGGAAGCCGTTGACGCGCTTCTGATATAACACTGTTATACATCTTCCTTCTTTATTTCCCCTTCCTGAGCCTTATTGACCTCGTTTACAGGCGTTTTAGCCGTTTTCTCCTCTTTTTGGTCTTTGGGACCCAAAAGCTTCACTTCGTTGACGCGGCCCATGCCTTTCACAGCCAACAGGCCGCGCAGTTCGAGGTCACGCACGAGCCTCGATACCTTGGCCTTTGAGAAGCCTGTGTGCGCGACGATGGCGCGTTGCTTCGCTATCCCGCCTTGGGACTTCAGGAATTCGACGATTTTCCGCTCGTCCTCCTTCAAAAGCGTGAGTGAAACGGGCTGTTCGGTTCCCCTCCTCTTCAGGAGGATGAGAAGCAGGAGCACGGCTATCAGGCCTGCGAAACCGATGACCAGAAGGAGCGGTATGTCAGAAGACGCCTGCGGTATAACGCGTTCATAAGCGACCGTTACCGGAACGCCCTCGCCCTTTGATGTCTCGTTCCTGTTCCAAACGACGTATATCACCCTGCCATCGGTTCCGCTCACTCCGTCCAGAGGCGTATACGGAGGCAGAGGCCCGCTGTCCGGACCCACCAGCACGAAACCCTGCGCAAGATACGTGCGCACGACAAGCCGTTTCGTATCGTCTGGCGCACGGATGTTGTCCGAAAAGACGCGCTGGTTGTCCACGATATCGACGAGGTCCGTCGTCTCGTAGCGGAGCTCAAGCGTCCTGCCCGTGCGCTCCGCGTTAGTGAAATCGCAGGCGATGTTCGTGCCCCACGGCTTCCTCTGGGCCTCGCACGCAACGCCGCCTATGTTGCCCCCGCTGCGGAAGTCGTCGACCTTGTAGAAAAGCGGGTACTCGAACGTGCCTGCCGGAACGTCCTGGAATATTATCCTGACAGAAAAGTCGATTTTTGTGGAGTTTATGACCGCGTTGCTTTCCATGTACTCCAGTCTGGCCTCAGCCAGCGTGGGGACTATGACCAGCAGTATCATTATGGGTATAACGTATGCGGCTTTCATGGACACACCTGCCGGTGAAACGATTGTGGAACGATGAATATATGCTTGTCGCGCGCCCACGGAGTGAAACGATCGCGTGAAACTGTTGTTTCACCAGTCGCCCTTGCGGCGACACGATGAAACAGTCAGCCTGTAGTCGTTTTCTGCGCGTCCTGTTTCGGCTGCTCTATCTTCTTCGTTGGCACGATAACCACGCCGCCTATTCCCGCCGCCGCATAGCGGTGGATGAACGCCATTATCTCGTTGGCCATCTCCTGCGCCTCGTTGAGGTTCACGTTAATCTCCTTCGGCTCCATTATTTCGAGGGCGGACGGGCCGTATTTCATGGTGTAGTTGAGCATCCTCTTGAGGTTCTCAAACTCGATTTCAAGCTCCATAACCTGCGTGTACGCTTCCGGAATGTTCTTTCTGGGCTTCTCCACGCGCAGGGCCTCGGCGAAGGTGGCGCTTTTGACGACGATTCCTTTCTCCTGTTTTATGGCCTCCAGAAGCGTCTTGAGCGAGTTCTCCACGGCTTCTTTCTTCACAGCCATGGCTTCTGTGATGGAAACTGCGGCTATCGGTCTGGGTTTCATAACCAGAGCTTGCGGTGCACGGATAAATAGGTTTGGTGCGCTCGCGGAACGATTTTCTCATCTGTCTATTTTGGATGTTTCCTGGCATAATCGTCCAAATCGCGTCGCCTGATTAGTATCACGTGACCGCTTTTATGCAGATATGCCTTTAGCGTACGGAAATCTGTATCTTTGGGCGCCTTTCTGCTCAGCTCCTCGCTGTATTCGCTGTCCTCCACGCATATGGTGCCGCGCCATTTGTCGTTTGAGTCCACCCTTCCGACGAGCACCATCACTTTTTTCTCCGTAGACTGGTCTATAATTCCGCCTTTAAGATCGCACATTCTAGCGGGGACCGTTTCGGTTTCCACCAACGGCCGGCCTTCCTTTGACATTGCCATGGAAAACACCAGAACATCCTACAGGACGCGCCTGATTTTCTCTTGGATCAGTTGGATATCCTTAATCTCTCTTTCTAAGGACCGGACCACATCCTGGAGTTTGGCGCGCTCTTTTTGATCCATACTACCAAAGCGAATACTGTCGGCGACTTCCAGTAGCATCGTCTTGATGATTTTCAAGTTCATGACAACCGGTTTGGGCACGTCGTGGCTGCCGTTGCCGTCTATGGATTCCGCAATATCCTTGAGTGCGGCAATCGTATTGGTTTCGCTGCGGGTTCTGTCGAACAATCCCATGGCAGTTATACGCACTCTAGCCTTTTTATACCTTCCGGCGTTACGTCTGCGTACGCCTCGGTGCGTCAGCCACACTTTTAGAAAAAGTGTGTACGGCAACATCGGTTGCCGACATGTCGAAAACCGACGTTTTCGTACATGGGCAAAAACGTTCCGAAGCGATGCCTCGGTGGCTCAGCTAGCAGAGCGGCGCACTCGTAAGAGCTTTCGGGAGGCTTCCGCCTTCCCTGCTCGCCCGTGCCGTGCTGGAGCTCGCAGCAAAGCTCTAGCAAAACATGAAGCGAGATGCTCGGGAGAGATGCGCAGGTCGTGGGTGCAAAAGCCTTTGCGTCGATCACCACGTGGGTCCAATCGGCACCCGTGGTTTACGCTACCTCGCAAAAGCGAATCCCACCCGGGGCTCCATTCCCATTCTATGGAACCCATACGTGTCAACTATATAGTCCGGCGGAGGTTAGTAGAGTATGGGAGCAATAGAGCCACGGGGCGACATCCACAACTTTGAGAACCGCTATCAGAACGCCATAAAGCATCTGGAGAAGGACAGGAAGGTCTCGAGGAGCAATAAGAAAGTTATCTACGACTTCCTGAGGGATACAAAGATAGACGGCATAGGCCGGGCGCGGCAGGTCTTCTACATCTACCATCTTCGGACGCTTGCTGGATATCTCAAGAAGGACTTTGACAAGGCGACAAAAGAAGACATAAAGAAGGTCGTGGAGACTATTCAAGAGAGACCAAATTGGGCAAAGAATACCAGAAGAGACCACAGAGTCGTCCTAAAGCGTTTTTACAAGTGGATGAAAGGCGAAGGCAAGCTCTATCCGCCTGAAGTGGCGTGGATAAGCACGGGCGGCCATGACGTAAGGCACCTGACTCCGAACGAACTGGTCAGCGAAGAAGACCTTCGCGAACTTCTTAAGAATACCAAAAACACCCGCGAAAGAGCCATACTATGGGTCATGTGGGAAGGCGGCTTGCGTGCAGGCGAACTCCTAAACCTGCGAGTAAAGCACGTCGTATTCGATCAGATGGGGGCGATAGTTTATGTTCCAGAGGAAGGCAAGACAGGCCAACGACCCGTGCGTTTGGTGGCTGCCGTACCGGCACTCTCCGAATATCTCGAACAACATCCGACAAAGAGACAGGAGGACGCTTTGTGGGTTTCCGACCGCCAGAAGGCGTTCGGCTTCGCTATGCTGACGGCTTTCTTGAAGCGCCTCGAAGAGAGCGGCGCTCTCACGAAGAGACTGCACTGCCACTTAATGCGCAAGAGCGCGGCCACGCGTGTCGCTCCACATTTACGTGAGGCTGTCATGAAAAACTACTTCGGTTGGACGCAGGGAAGCC
Source organism: Candidatus Aenigmatarchaeota archaeon (assembly GCA_016432325.1). Taxonomy (GTDB): domain Archaea; phylum Aenigmatarchaeota; class Aenigmatarchaeia; order PWEA01; family JACQIF01; genus JACQIF01. The sequence continues at coordinate 783,263 of CP066684.1, read as the reverse complement.
GTATGCCAGCGGTTTACATACATATGTCAGGCGCTGCGGTGGACGAAGAAGTTCTGCGGATGTACGGCAAGGTTCCGAAAGAGGAAAACGCGAACGATAAACTCCGACCTAAAGAGTGCAATACTTGCGGAACGGCCAACAGCGTGGACCGCGATTGGTGCGTTCGTTGCAGACGCGCCGTCTCAGAGAGGGCGAAGATGCAGACGATGGAAGGAGAGAAGCTCCTGCTCTCGTCATTGACAAAGGAGGCTGTGGAAGAACTCGTGCAGAAGAAGTTCGAGGAACTGCAAGCCAGACATTAACCACCGGCGGGGTGTTGTGGAGTTTATAAGCGGAGTGAAGGAAGGTAGTATATGGTCTCCCTGACGGTGAAGGATTTAAAGCAGGTTGCCACAATCAATACTATGGGCGCCCGAGAAAGGTTCTTAAAGGCTTATGCGAATATACCATTGAACTTCAGAAGCGAAGCAGTGGCCATGCTCGATGGAGAACCAGTCAGCTGGCAGGTCGCCTACATCGAGATATCTAACAACACACCAAAGGGGAAGAAGATACTCAAAATACTTGAGGAGTTGAAAATAATATGAGTGGTATTCCGCAGGATGTTAAGCAACTTGTTATCTACAGGTTAGATTCGCTCCCAGCAAACAAGAAGATCTCCATCGGTTCGTACGGAGAGTTCAGCAAAGAAGAACTGATAGAGAACGTCAAGAAAGAGAATGAGATAGGAAAGAAAATAGTTGAAATAGAGCTCGAGTTCCTGCGAGCAATGAAAGAAGGGCTGCTTGCATGAAAGCCTATCTCGTTACAAGACCCGAACACGACGACACGACTCATTATCTATCCGCATGGTGCAAGGAGACCGTAGATTTAGCCGAAGGTAAAGGAATCAAAGTTCTTGATTTGCGTCGAGAAAAAGCCAACAAAGAAGAAGTGGAAAGCATGCTGAGGAAGCATGAGCCTGCGCTTGTTGTCCTAAATGGTCACGGAGACGAGAACACGGTTACCGGACATAAAAATATTCCGGTAGTTCAGAAAGGGGAGAACGAAGGCGTTTTGAAGTCCCGTATTGTGTATGCGATATCCTGTAGTTCGGCGAAGAAACTCGGACCGGCCAGCGTCGACGCAGGGGCCATAAGCTATATTGGATATGACGATGACTTCGTTTTCTTCTATGAGCCCGCCAAGATCAGCAAGCCTCTCCACGACGAGACCGCGAAGCTATTTTTGAAACCATCGCAAATCTTGATAGAGGCTTTAATTAAAGGCAACTCTGTCAAGGAGTCTGTTGAACGAGCACGGGCTTTAATGCAGGACGAATTGCGAAGGCTGCTTGCTACACCAAATACGGATAAAGAGCTCGTGCGCTATCTGTGGTGGAACATGAGACATTTCGTTGCGCACGGAGAGAACTTGGAAGTTACGGTTAATTAGTTCCACTTATGTCGTGCAAACACCTTTAAATCATATGCAAAACGGCGTTTAGTTTATATCACTTCATTGTATGTATAAACTATGGGATCGAGAAGCAGATCGCATGATAGGGAGCCAAATGAAGAAACTATAAGTGAGCTAGGTGGGGTTTTTTCAAGCCTTCTGAGACCTATCATCCAACTCTTGAAACAATATGCTAGGCGCTATGGATTAACCCTCACGCAAGAGTTCTGGCTCCTGGCCTTATTCTTCCTTTACGTGCTTGTCAACACTGTAGTTCCGATAAGCACGATTGCTTTAATCGCTCTTGGTGTTGGAATACTATTGAATTTACTAGTCTCAAACCCACACCTTCTAAGGAGAACGAGAAATATAGAATATATCATGAACGATCAAAGGGTAGATATTAATCGTTTGGATAAGTTTCTGGAAGATGGTGCAGAACACCTAACTGCAGATGACCTAGACTTCATAATAAAGAATGCGTCTGATAACGCCAGGATCTATCATAGTATATTCAAACATAAAATTCTCAAGGAGTCGGAGATCCAATATTTGCTCGACCGCCGATTCCTTTTAAAATCGTTTTGCAATGACACTCTGGTTAAACGATTTATCAAAAAGTGCTCATCGAATATAGGATTTTCTACATATACTAAGATGTTGAAACAATTGAAAACAAGAAAGACGAATCCTGCAGTCTTCTCTCAATTTCTTACAAAATATTACGAATATTCACATGGTGTCGTTGGGGAGCGCAAAATAGCAGCTATACGTTTTGTAAACGAGTTCTTTAGAGCCTTGTATACATTAATTCAATACGCTTTGAAAGTATCTCTAATCCTCTTTGTTGTGCTTTCAGTCATGGCAATTGTTACTCCGACAAAAGTTTCTGCTGTCACAGACGCGTTCATGAGCTGGATCGTCTTCTTAGTTTTCTCTATAGTTTTAATGGAGACTGTGCGCGTCGGCTTTTTCAAAGTAGCTCATCTGGCAGTACTCCAAGACGCTAAAAGAGAACTGAAGTAGGATACACTTTTACCGCGTCCGTGTGTGTACATAACCCAGTAAGTAAGTCTATCTTGAACCCAATTTTTGTGTATATAGGAAAATACTATATACGCGCGATATGGTAGTTGGTAACACGCTTTGGTATATGCACACGCCGTGCAAGCTTTATTAACCAATTAATCGTGATGGTAATATGCCAAAAGCGAATGCTTCGGAGAAACCCAAAATAAGAATAAGCGTTGGCCTTATTCTGAGTTGGATATTTGGTATAATATTCTTCTTCGATGGACTAGCTGTCATCGCTACTGGATCTGCTGCTCTTGGTGTAGTGATATCACTTCTGTCGCTTTTCATCATACCATATACGAATACACTCATTGGTGAGAAAACCAACATAGAACTGTCGCGCGGTATCAAAATCGGCGTGGCTGTTGTAATTCTGATATTATTCAGTATGTCGGGGTTCGCTTCATCGGGAATTTCTCCGACATCAATAACTACACAGACGGGGGCAGACGAACCGGCAGAAACGGGACAAACAAAGGTAAGACAAGCCGAGATTACGATAGATCGTGTTCAGTTACTTTATGCAAACTTAGCGCCGACACGTTTGACAGTATCAAACACAGGAGACGTAACCATAACTCCACGTTTTGATTTCACCGTCTATGACCTCCAAGACAGAGTTGTATGCCAGGGAAGTCCCTCATTCAGCACATTCCCCAGCGTCGCGCCCGGTGATACCATAACAGATGAAGAACAGTTGTTAGATTGCTCGTTCGACAGAGACGGAGAGTATACACTTCAGGTAGACCTTTTAGATTCAGACTACACAAACCTGGACACAGATAGAAAAGATTTCACGGTATCTTATTGGGGTCAGTTTGGTGGCTAACCGATAAGGAAACCCTATCTCTCCACAAAATAATTCGCAATACTGTTGTACCTCTTCCTCAATGCCTTCACGCGAGCCAAGCATCTCTTGTGCTTGCAAGAAGGTCTTCTATACGCATAGTGCATCACAATCCTCTGCGCATATACCATCTTCCGTCGCGAGCGACAATACACACGCTGCTCGCCTTCGTCTTCACACACGTTTATCACCGAATCACCTCAACGAAATTGTTTTCCACCCGAAGGCTTCCGTACATCTCCATCACGCGAATATACTCCGAAGCCTTTGCTATCGTCACGCCAAGATTCACCGAAACAACGGCAACGCCTTTAGGCCGTTCCACGCGTCCCAGCGCCTTCAAAATCCTCATTGTTTGGGCCAGAGAATCCTTTCGTCTTTCTGCTGCCCAGAATGTCCGTTGTTGCATGCAGCCACCTCCTTCGAATACATAGCCGCACGAAACTCCGACGGCCTGATGTAGCCAAACTTCTCCAGACTTTTCATCCTCTTGCTCACGGCCTGCGCCTGAACGTTCAACAGTTTTGCTATCCCGCGCGGTCCAATGCATGGATCGCCGTTGGCCACAGCGATTATCAGAATGTCGGACTCACGAAGCCCCGCTTCCAAGAGCCCGCGCACATCCACCGACTGTTTTATGACACCCTCAACCACACTTCCCACCTCTCTTCATCTCTTCGACCCGCCTTCCCGCCTCCTTCTCCACATACTCGAAAAGCTCGGCCAGCGTTGCAAATTCCACACCATCACCTCAAGACTCCCGTTCTGAAAAGCAGTTGCCTGATGAGAGAAAGAGCCTGGGGAGAAACGGGCGATTCCTCCCCGGTTTTCTTCGGGGCGTTTCCGTTCGCGCGGATTATTTGCTTGGACATCTCAAGGACGGAGGTTTCGACGAGCCGCGACATCGGCTGTTTAGAAATAGTGGCCGCCTCGCGGAGCTTCGCGACGGTCTCCACGTTGAGGCTGTACGTCGTGCGGACTTTGGCCATACCAGTTTAGTGCCGCGCGCAGTATATAGTTGACAGAGCTTAGGGTTACCGTAGGGTATCGTATGGTAACCTTAAGACAGAGAGTATATCTTCTTCACCACCGCTAGTGGTGATATGGCGCGACAATATGAACGGCTTGAGAAACCTATAACAAGCAGTATGTACCTGATGATGCTCTTCGTGCCCTCGTGCGTAAAGGTTATGCAAAAGACTGTGCGCTCGTCAAAGAAAACGCTCGTACACGAGATCGCGTGGTTGAGGAAACGCGGCTACGTGAAAGAGGTTCAGCTCTCAAGGGAAGAGTATAGAAAGCAGGTCGAGGGCGTGCGAAAGCTGGAGCGCGTCACACGCGGCCGCTATGGAAGGATGGTCTTCTATCGTTCAACGTTGAAACCGCTATGGGAGTACTGGGAGGATGAGGTGTCTGAAGCGCACAAACGGCTTAATGGAGCGAAGGCGCGATTCCCGACAAAGAAAGATTATGCACTTCTGGAAAAGTTCCTGTTCAGCGAAGAGACGCAGAAGGCGATGCTGACTGCCGCATTCTTTGGTGATCAGCGCGGCCTCAAGACCGTGAAGTCCATGAACATGCTGGACGTGCTCACGAAGTTTTTCATACTCGCCCTTGCGCGCGGCACGGACGCGATGACGACGCGCTCGCAGATAGACAGCCGCGCGGTCGAGATGTGCGACGCGCTTGAAAGACCGCGCGAGCTGCTCGTCGGCTTGAAGCATTTGAGGCCGACCGTGCCGTCGCCGGGCGATGTTGCGCAGGGACTTTACGGATTGGCGCCATACGCGAGCGAGAAGGTATAACAGTGTTATATCGAGGTGGTTGGAGATGGAAGAAGCACGAGATGAAATGTTGTTCGAAGAAGTAAAGAAAGGGAGACCGTTCGTGAGGTATGTGGATTGTTTTTACGATGCGATGTTTCCGAGCCTCGACGACGGAGAAGTGGAGACGTTGAAGTTGCCCGATAGATACAAAGACATCAAGACAAACTGAGAATTTTATAGATGGGGTGGGGCCCGTAGGCCCCAGTACCCGTGTCTACAAGACTCTTCCGAGTACAAACACCACCAAGGCGGCCAGCAAGAAAACTGACCACTGTGGTACATTTAATCCGGCCAATAGAATTGAACCGGCCCCTAGGACAGCCGCCAGACCGACGGCGCCTACACCTATCTTTATCGGTAGCGACATAGCTACCACTGCTCCGTGCAGGACACTTCCGCAGCCAATAGATTTTATTGGAAGGTGAAGCGAGTCAAAAACTTTATATACCAACAATACAAAAGCTATTTGTTCGACGGCCTTTGGTTGTCGGTACATAATTTTTCTGTACCGCGTTCCGTGCCCCGCACGGGCATTCTTTCTAACCAGATATATTTACATCTCTCTTCGTTGAATGTCGAATAATGTCAGCACGTGAGCAAAGAATGTCAAGTTAACCTTTGCTCTGACCAACCAAGAAACCAATTATGGTAGTAAGAACCACAAGAAGCTTATCTGCAACACCATCAGGGACGTCCGTGAAGTAAATCAAAAATATCCCCATGGTCAGTAGAATTGCAATAATGGCACTGACTCCGATTCTTTGTTTCTCTATTCCTGTGGAGGCGCTAATCCTGTGTTTCTCTAGATCATACTTGAATTGTGCATCTACTATTTCGGGGCTACCACTAAGATATTCGCGAGACTCCCTAGCTGGCATTCGCACCACCTTTGTAGAATGTGTATGTAACCTCCTTCGTCGCTTTAGAAAGAGATTTTACATGGAGCTGCAAGTATATTGGTTTCTCGTTTATTGTTCCTATTTCAATGGGCTTTCCGAAACTGGTCCCAAGACCACTACTGAAGTTGAACAATTTCACGATTAGAGCGGTCTTCTGTTCATTTGGTTTGTACTCAACACGGCGTTCTTTTGTGTCATCGTCGTGTATGAAATATAATTCTAGATTCAACGTTTCGCCTTCGTGAGTCATAGAAACCACGCTAGGTTTCTCGTTGAATGTGATGAAAGCCCCGCTTGCGATGACAACTTTCTCCGATGTCGTGATTTTGACGTCCATGTATCTCATTCCACCGATAATCTATAAATACAAACACATACAATAATCAGTGTCGGATTTTAGTGACATAGTAAAGGTTCCACATTCTGGGTGGGCGCCTCACCCGGGGCTCCATAACACACTGTTCGGTATTACCTCTGTTAAAGCGGGCGCCGCAAGCTTATCTTCAGGGCTTCACGTCAACGGTCTATGAAAATGGTAGCCATTCTGCTCGCCGCTGTTCTTGTCTCTGGTTGCCTTTCCGGTGAAACCAGACAATGGGGAGAATCGGAACCGGAGCGACCGGAAAACAGTTCGGACGTTTCCAATGTTGTGGAAGAGGTTTCGCAAAACGCTCTCGAAGCACCGCTCGTCTTCACGCACGAGATATTCGACCCCGATTTCGCCAGCCACATCACGCCGTTGGGTGAACTCAACGGAGGCTATTCGGAGGCGCAGACCATTGGCGGCGTTATGGTCAATCTCAAGCCAGAGGCGTACGCGAACAACAACGAAATCGAGGTGCGTGCGCCGACAGATATGATTCTCGAACGATACGCTTACTGGAGCTCTGGAGGAGAGAAAGGTTGGGTTCTTCACTTCAGGGTTTCTCCCGACGTGGTGCTCAAATACGACCACATAACGCGCGCCAGCGATGGGGTAATGGACGCTACGACAAGAACTCCCAGCAGCGACTCGCGTGACCAGTTCCTAACGAAACCTCTCGCGGTCAAAGCGGGCGAAGTTGTCGCCTACACCAGCGGCACTTCGCTGGCGCACAACTGGAACATCTACCTTACCGACGCGACGCAAGAAAACAATTTCGCCAATAGGGAAAGATTAACGAAGGATGAGGCGGGCAGGCGTCTGCTAACGGCGCGCTGTCCGTTTGATTTCTACCCAGAAGACTTAAAACGCGAGTACATGGACCTCATGGGTTACAGCCGCGCCGGGCAGTCGCAGACATGCGGGACCGCTTCCAGAGACGTCTCAGGAACGCTCTCCGGTATGTGGCACTTCTCGCCCGATGCGGAAACGGGGTTGCGCGAAGAACTGGACGGGATCTACGCGAGCCCGCTGTCGGTTTTCAGGAACTCTGCCGGAGAAACCGTTGTCCATCAGGTCGATAACCGGCGCTTGGATATTCAAGCCGACGAACCCACGAACAAGGACCCGGCCAAGATAACAAGCGAACATTGCTACAGGACGGACGGGGGATACGCGTTCTTCAAGGTTGTCTCTGCCACAGAGATGAAGTTCGCATATAGCGATTCTGGATCCTGCCCATCGGCTCTGCCCGCATCTTCAAAAACCTACTACAGGTAGTGACATATGAAAATGGTTGCAACATTCGTGCTGGTTGTCCTCGTTGCGGGATGTGTCTCTGGTGGAACGCCTAACGGGTACGCGGATGAGAATGCTCCTGCAGTAGACGACCCCGCGTCGGTGGATGTCTCGACAAACGGGTCAGGCACAGAAGTTAGGGAAGAGAGCTCGCCAGTCCAAACCGAACAGATTTTCTTTTCAAAAGACGGCGTTTCCATGGAGCACTACTGGCCCTCGACGTATTCGCTGAAAGGCGACGAGTCGGAGATGCTCATTTATAACGAAGGAGGGGAGCGCGTATCCATCGTGTCTGTGGAGATGACGTTTACTGCCGGCGGGCGCACATACGAACAGTACAGCGGCACGTGGGAGGCGTTTCCTTCTCGACAGAGCTGGGAGAGGATCGACTACGTCAACATGCACCCCGATTATTACAAAGGCGAGCCGCTCGTGCTTGAGCCGGGCCAGAAAGGCAAGGTGCACTACCATTACAGGTTCGGCGACGTAAGCGGGGAGCAGTCCGTTAGTATCGACCTGACGTACAAGGCGGGAGGAACCGCTGTTGTGAAAAAGAAACTGACGCGCACCGCGCCGGATTCGTCCGGTGATGATCCGGAAGGCCATTGACCTGCGAACCGCGGATTTATACTCCGGGGGATATTTTTCCGTATGAAGTTGGCTCTTGTCATTCTCATAGTTCTTATCAGCGGCTGTGTTTCTGCGCCGAACGAAACGCAGGAAATCGAAGGCGAAGCCGGCGCAGAGGCACCGGAAAACGAAACCGTCGGGGAAACGGTCCATTCCGACGATCCTCTGGCTTCCCACAAGCAAACGTTACGAGCCGGCGGCATCGACTGCAGCTTCGAAAATACTTACGATACCAGAAACAGCCTGGTTATCGATCCTTCCGGGCGCGTGCTATACGTGGGCGTCGAGGGGAAAGGCATCTTCAAGTCAACCGACGCAGGCGCGACGTGGAAACCGAGTTCGAACGGCATTCTTGCATATCCGGACAACAAGGACCTGACGCAAAAGTGCTATCCGGACATGGCCGGAATGGTCATGGATCCCGCCAACAGCCAACGGCTTTTGCTGGCCCCGGCGGATGTTTCCACCGGCCCGATAGACTGGTCTTATTCCGAAACGGCGGGCATCTGGGAGACACTTGACGGAGGCAAGTCGTGGCACCAGATCGTGCATGGCGACATGAATGCCGGAGGCACCGGAGCGATTGCACTTGACCCCAACGACCCAATGGTAATATACTACGGCGTGAACTCGGATCCCGCCACGTTCAATGAGGCGCCTCACAAAGAAGTCATCAACGAGAAAGGGCCTATGTACAGGACGGCTGACGGGGGACAGACGTGGGCAGAAGTCGACAGCGGCATGCTGCCCGGCCTGCAGGCAACGGCGATCTTCGTGGGCGAAAGCTCTCAGGAGATTATGCTGATGACCCAGTCGCACTCCCACGTCTATCACCCGGATTACATCGAAGAGATATTCACGTACGAGCAGTTCGGGCCCATGCGCTCCGTGGACGGCGGTCGCACGTGGACGGCACTGGCCGCAAAGCTGCCGAGCCCTTACCAAAACGTTTTTGACGCCGATGTTGCAGAGCAAAATTTCGACCATGTCTTTGTAAGGCCTTTCCTCTTTGGTGACAAATTCCCAAGCGATGCGGAACAGAAAAGCTTTGTATCCATGGACAGAGGAGACACATTCGAACAAACTCCGGTATTCGTCTGGGTTGGACGTTACGACCCGCACGATTCTGAGGGCGACCACATAATAGGCTACTCGCCTTGGTACGCCGACGGCGATCTTGTGGAAAGCTACGACGCGGGAAGAACCTGGCAGCCTGTCGCTCAGCCGGACGAGATAGACAACACCAACGTGCGCATTTCAAATATCGTATGGGACCCCAACGACGCGGGCACAATATACATGAGCGGTACGGATGCCCATGTCTGGAAATCGCCGGATTCCGGAAAGACTTGGCAGAAAGTATTGGATCTGGAAAAAATAAACGGTGCCCTGAGGCAGAGTTGATGGACAGACAATACGTCTTGTTCGTCGTTCTGCTCTTCGTGTCTGGCTGCGTTGCCGGCGAGCGCCAGGGAGAGACGTCTGATTATATTGCGGCTGGTGGGAACGCTCAAAAAGTACCGACCGGCCTGGCTTTGCCCTTCGATGTAGAAGATTTGCATGCGGGAGAGATGATTAGCCCTTTCGGCGTTATCCGGGGCTCAAAAGACGGCGGCATCGGACACGGAGGAATCGACTTCACAATCCATAAAGGAGATCCCATTTACGCCGTAGCAGACGGAGAGATAATCTACAACGAGAAAGAAGACGGGCAAGGCGGGACCGTGGTTGACATCCTGATAGCTCCGGTCGCAGACGGAGAAGGGTGGATCTTCAAGTACGAGCATATAGAACTGCTCGGAGAACTGGACGTTGGCAGCAGCGTGAAAAAGGGCGAGAAGATAGGCGAAAGCGCGATAATGTTCGGCAACAACCACCTTGGTCTGGAGTACGCGTTCAACGATTACGCGTTTTACAAGGATGCCGCTTGTTGGGTATCGCTGGTGGAACCGGGTGCTCAACGAGCCCTCGAAGACAAGTTCGAAGAGTTGCGCGCTGACCCGGCGTTCGTCAAGCTGTGGGAGACATCGGAGTCGGAAGGCTATTACGAGTACAAAGGACTGCTCGACGAAGCCGAATACCCTAACGGACCGAGGCTTTGTTACGAGTTAGGCACGGATGCGAGAGTACGCAAGCAACAGGAGTCCCCAATAAACGCCAACGAACCTCCATTGAAACTGAAATCAATCGGCGTCGACCTCGACTATTACGATTCAAAAACGAATCGCGCGGGCGACTTCCAATTCACCAAGGCCGAGATGACCATCAACCAGCTCTTCTCGCCGTACGGCTACATTATTTCCGGCAGCGTGACTTCGACAGGCGATGACAAGGTGAGCCCGCAGCCGACGTTCCGCGTCCCCATGGGCACGCGCGTGCGTTCGCTCGTCGACGGCGTCGTGGTGGGCGTTCCCGAGCTGTACAGCGGCGACTACTCCGTGCACGTGGCCGCGAACGAAGGAAGCCAATGGATCTACGAAACCGAGCACGTCACCAACGTGCGCGTCAGCCCAGGCGACCGCGTCACCGCGGGCCAGATAATCGCCGATGTAAGCCCGCATGACAAGGATAATTACGACGGTCTGGGCCTCGTGGAGATAGGCATCCTGCACGGCGGCGCCCAACCCGAACATCTGTGCCCGTTCGCGTACATGGACGATTCCATCAAGGCAGATGTTGAAGCGAAAATACTAGCACTCTACGAATCGTGGGAAGAGTATCGCGGCGACAAAAGCATCTATGACAACGAGGCGTCGCCGGGATGCGTGACGCACGAACGGGTTCTGGGATAGGCATTTATACGGGGTCGCGAATGTTTGGTCATGAGATCGCCATTGTTACTCGTCGTTGTTATCCTCATCGGCGGCTGCCTCGGGGCGGCTGAAACGGGAGATTCGAAAACCGCAGGCTACGCCCCTCTCATCGAGCCCTCCGATTTCGTATCGGACATCACGAACCGCTATTTCACTGCTGTGCCCGGAAACAATTTCGTATACGAGAGCGATACGGAAGACGGCCTTGAACGCATCGAAGTTTACGTAACCAACGAGACGCGCGTCGTGATGGGCGTGACAGCGCGCGTGGTTTGGGACCGCGTCTGGCTCGACGGCGAACTAATCGAAGACACGAAAGACTGGTACGCGCAAGACGCGGAAGGCAACGTCTGGTACTTCGGCGAGGATTCGAAAGAGCTGGAAGACGGTTCCGTCGTGAACACGGAAGGTTCATGGGAGGCGGGTGTCGACGACGCGCAACCCGGAATAATCATGAAGGCCGACCCGCGCGTCGGTGACTCGTACAGGCAGGAGTATTACGCGGGCGTTGCGGAGGATATGGGCGAGGTGCTCGCGCTGGACGAAACGGTCACGATGCGCTCGGGCACGTTCGCTGGTTGCCTGAAAACCAGGGACTGGACCCCTCTGGAAACGGGCTCGGACACGCACAAGTACTACTGCCCTGACGCAGGCTGGGTCGTTCTGGAAGTCGCGTTGGAGGATGGGCAACGAACCGAACTCGTTGACATAACGGAGGGCGCCTCAGCAACAGAGGAGCTGTCGTCAGAGCAGCTCTATTGGAACGAACGAATAGACGCGGCGTTCGAGCCTGTCGATTGTCCAGCACCAAGAGACCCTAACGGACTGCCCGACGGCTACTACAAAGGTCCTATGTTTGACACGCACATGCACATCGCCTCGTTGCCCGACGGCGGGCCTGGCGACGAGCTGGACGCGGGCGACGTTCCGACGCTTGGAGTCAACATGGGAATGGACACCATCGTATGCGCGCTCGACGTCGAGGGCACAGAGAAGGCGATAGGATTCTTCCCTGTATGGGAACCTATAATAGAGCAGCAGGTTGAGGTCGTTAGGAAAACAACCGAAGAATATCCCGATCGTTTCATCCTTTTCATAATGCCGCCGGACGATGACGGAAGTCCTGACGGCTACCCGACAGTCGATGCCGAAACGCTGGAAGAGATGTTAGACGTCGAGCCGGGACTTTTCGAAGGCTACGGCGAGATAGGGCTTTACGCGCGCCAAGGCGGCGCTGCTGCGCTTCCGCCGGACTCTCAAAGACTTATGGAAATATACCCCGTCGTGCGCGAGCACGGGCTTGTCGTCTACTTCCATCTGGGCGAAGGCCAGCAGGAGGCGTACGAGAACGTTCTAAGCGCGAACCCGGACATAACGTTCATTTTTCACGGAGACCAGCTGATTCCCTACGAGAACGGCGTCCAGAACCTTGAGCACATCGAGGAGATACTGGACAATCATCCCAACGTCTACTACGGAGTGGACGAGCTTTACGGGGACGAGTTCCTGATGCGTCCGGAGGTCAGCAAGGAGGAGTTCCTGGCGCACTTTGCGGACTACGAACCGCTTCTTGAGAAGGACCTCGGCACGTGGAAAGGCTTCACCGAGCGCCATCCGAACCAGGTTCTGTGGGACACGGACCGCGGCTGGAGCTCTCCATGGTCTCTGGATCCCGAAGTTGCGCTGACGCTGAACAACTACACGCGCGCATTCATCGGGCGTCTCAATCCGGCCGTGCAGGAGAAGTACGCCTACGAGAATGCACAACGTATTTTCAAAGGATAGGCAAGACTCTTACTACCAAAAAGTTGAGGGCGCTTAACAGTAGTCGCTCGTCGTGCCCATCGTGCCGTCGGCAGGCGGAAGCGCCCTGACGGCCTGCTCGTCATCTGGCGGCAGGAGTTCGAACCAGCAAAGCGCGTAAGACGCGTGCTCGCCTCCGCGCTCGGCTGCCCACGCGGGGTCTTGCGAAGCCTCGTTCCTCTGACGCAGATCGTAAACTCCCCAATCGACGAAGACGTTGTTCTCCAAACCGACCTTCGTGGCCAGAACCTCTCCGGTTTCGACGCGAACCGGTTCGACTTCCGTGGTCCGCGTGTCGCCTTCCGTCGGCTCGCGGAACTTCTCAGCCACAGCGGCCCATTTGGGCGGCAGCTCAAGAATGTGACCTAACCTGTACACGATCCCGCACGGATGGACCACGTCCAAACTGTACTGTATCTCGCCGTTTGAGAGAGAGCGGCTGCCCCTGAACATGTACCCGTCAAACGGCGCGCGAACCTCTATGGCGTTGTCGGAGTTGTCAAAACGGAAGCCGCCGTGGGGCTTGTAGTCGCCGGTCCGCTCTTGGCCAGGATAAAGGATCGACGTCGCAATATCGATATCGACGGGCGTCTGCATCACGACTGCCGGGCATTCCGGAGGGTCTCCGCGGGGTTTCCACTCGGACGCTTCTCTGTCATATTCCCAGCGAACGATGGCTTCCCCTGAGTGAGTTTCAATGGAAACGGATTCGTTGGCCGCCGCCATCCCGCCATGATCCGGAACGGCGATGGATTCGGTGTACGGTTCTCCGCCGATGCAACCGGCCACGAAAACAATGACCAACAGCAGAACGAACTGTTTCATAGGTTAGATGGACGGACTCTTAATAAAGGTATTTTATAGTGATATTCCTACTAATCGCATGAAGAGTCGAGTTGTTGCAGGAGCGGTTGTAATAGTAATTCTGGGACTTTTCTTTTTGAAGAATCTCAGCATCGACCCCGAATATACGGCTGAAATAGAAAGAGCGAATGCCCAAGAAAGCGCGTTGCGTGAAAATGCGGTCATGACGTTCGAGGTCGATGTACCTTCGAACACGTTGGACGGAGACACTGTCTGGATTTACCTTCACAACCAGAAGGGCTACAAGATGGACAAAATCGGAGTCTCCACATACGGCCATAACGTTTCTATCAACGAACTGGAAACCCTTGCAGAAAACGGCAACGTCAGGTACAGGTACGGCAGGAACGGGTACGACTATCATACGGCAGAGTATCTCGAACCCGACACAAACGACTACTTCTGGACGAGGCAGGGCAGAGAGACCAAATTCGAGAACGGCAAGGTTCAGAAGGACGCTGTGGGAAGATGGAGATGGTTCCCTGCCGCGGGAACGGAGATAGTAAAGACGTCTCCGATAGAGCCTGAAGGGACCTTCTCGCCGCGGATTAACGGAATTGAGTTCAGGTCCGGGCAGGTTATCGAGGACTTCTACGTTCCCGCGTTCGACGATTTCTTCGGCTCGACAGCGGCGCACCTGAAAAACAACGGCTACGGATGGGTCGAGATTGATCCCGCGGAACAGCTGACTATGGTAGACGGCCTGCCGAAGGTGGTGAACAACGTTGGCGAGAATCCAAACTATCCGAATGAAGAAAAGCTGAAGGAAGAGATTCTGGCCTACAAAAGCCAAGGACTCAAGGTAATGCTCGGTCCCCAGACGTGCTGCGAAACGCTGGATTTCAGGAACAGGAGCGACGAGTGGTGGGACGCGTATTTCTCCGAGGTCGAGGGCTATTTGGTTCGCATGGCAATCGTTGCAGAGGAAACGGGCGTCGACTCGATTCACTATGCCGTTGGAAACGACTATCAGGGTGCCGACAAGGATGAGCGCTGGAGAAGAATATTCCAGGCGATAAAGAAGAACTTCTCCGGAGATGTGGGGCAGATGGTCTGGAGCTTCCAAGGTTACGGCGTCGTTCCTTCCGCGGAATACATAACATGGGCCGACGAACTAGACTACTTTTACATAGCAATTGACCATTCCATTTCGTTGGAAGACAGTCCCACGGACGCCGAGTTGGAGGAAGGTGCGGGGAAGATGCTCGACGGAACAAAGGTGCTCTATGACGAATTCGACAAGCCCGTCTTGGTAAGAACGACATACTTCAACGTGAAAGAGACGTGGAGAGGAGCCACCTTCTACAACATCAGCTCTGTCGCGTGGATGGGAAGCGAGGAAGATGTACTGGAAGGCGGTCCGTATGAATTTGGTCCTGAGGATCAGGCAAGAACCGTAAACGCTTATTTCAGGGCGATGAGCCAGAGGCCGTTTGTAATCGGTTACGTCCAGTTTGGATATACCCATTGGGAGAACCCGCTTTGCCCGGACCTCTCTGTAAGGGGCAAGCCCGCGGAAGACTTGTGGGCCAAGTGGAACCGGATGCTGTCTGAAAATCATTCAGGGTGAGAGTCGAGGCGACCGTCTAGCCGAAGAACTCTTTCAGCTGCTCGCCCAACGCGCGCGCTCCCTCGACGGTGAGATGGCATCCGTCCGCATCTGTATATTCGGGTGTCATGGGACCCAGCTCCGGGCCCATAAGCACGTCCTCGTTGCGCTCGTCCAGCTCGAGCGCCAGGGCGCGCGCCCGTTCAATTCCTGCCGTGCCCGTTATCCTGCACACGCCTTCTGTGTAGTCCGGAAGGGGGGTTACGTAAAAAGTGACTCCGGGTATTCGTGCGCGAACCTCGTTCAGTACGACAACGGCCCCTTCGTACGGCGTCGCGTGATCTTCTGGAACGCACAACTCCCACCACATCGTTGTCGTGTTGGGATTCCATTCCAGGTAAATATCAAAGTTTCTCCAAAAATTGTCTTCCATCCTCGCCCAACCTTCCACGGAACCGCTGTCATAGTCTCTGTGCGAGGCTTGGTTCGGTTCCCATATCTCGGTGCCTCCTACCATGCGGTAGCCGTCGATTGTCTGCCTTGTGTTAGAGCATCCGATGTATCCAACGGTCGCGCTGCCGGGCGCGTCGAAGAACTTCCTTAGCTGGCGGCCCAAGTTCCATTTTCCGTCCTGGCTAAGATGGCATCCGTCTTCGCGCGTAAACTCCGGAGTCATCGGCCCAAGGACAGGACCAAGGGATACATCCTCGTTCTTATCGTCCAGTTCCGACGCCAACTCCTGCGCTTTTTCCAATCCCCACGTGCCTGTTATTTCACACACTCCGTCCGTGTATTCCGCGAGCGGCGATACGTAGATTACCGCGTCCGGGATCCGTTCTCTTATGCGGTCTAATACGATGGCGGCGTGTTCGTAACTCGTTTCCCTCTCGCCGTCCATTATGCAAAGCTCCCACCATATTATCTTGGTCCTTGGATTTCTATCGGTTAGGTCATCAAATACTTCCCAATAGTCGCTTTCCGCGTCACGCGCCCAGTCAACAACAGTACCGGAATCATACCTCTTGTCGTAGTGCCACATCTGCGAGCCGCCATTGTGATAATATCCTTCAACCGTCTCCCGTGTATTCGAGCATCCTATGTACCCGATCGTCGCGTTTCCGGTGGGTTCGTACTCTTGTTTCTCTCCTACGCAACCCGCGGAGAGAAGAATCCCGACTATAAGGAACGTCTTGTAGTGCATCCTATCTTCCCTCGACTATCCTCTCGGCATTCCTGTAGGCGAATTTCTCCTGCACATCCGGGTTCAGGCGGCCGATGAAAGCGCGCCCGTAGTCGTTCAGGCGCTCTCCAACGGCTTTGTCGAACGTCCACACGGCGATTCCTCCGCGATCCGTGCCCCAGACGAACTGATCGGGATGCGCTTCGATGCGGCTCTTCCACGTGCCGAGGTCCTTCTCAAGGAGGGGCTCATATTCGTCTGTGGCGGCAAGGAAACTGTCCACGTCTTCGCCGGGATGCAGGAGGTACTGGTCACCATAGAGGTCGTTGACGGTGAAATAGACATTGTCGTGTCTGGACATCAGGCCGGCAATCTCGTCCTCTATCTGCTCGCCGTGAACGATGAAGTTGACGTCTGGGTAAGCATCGAGAACGCGCTCCAGACTCTCTTCCTGATCCTCGCCGGGATGGAAATAGACCGCGAGTTCGTGCTCCCTAACGATGG
Organism: Candidatus Aenigmatarchaeota archaeon; assembly: GCA_016432325.1. GTDB lineage: Archaea > Aenigmatarchaeota > Aenigmatarchaeia > PWEA01 > JACQIF01 > JACQIF01. Next base: position 766,177 of record CP066684.1, on the reverse strand, counting down.
GATAGATGTTCGTCAGCCTCTCGGAATCCGGCGGCAGCTCGGCCGCTCCTCCCCGGCGTTCATATAGGCCTATCTCGCCGTATCCCTCGAACAGCTCTGGATACACGCCAATCATCTTTTCCAGCTTATCAGCGTCCACGGTGGGGTAGCCTGTCGGTGAACCGTCATCGTCCGGCGGCATTATGAAAGGGACGAAGACATCGTATGTTCGCATCGTCCTGTTCACGACCTCCACAGAAATTTCGTATTCGTCCCTTGAGACCGGGAAGAACACGAACGCGCTCTTCGTGTTTTCGTGCTTTAGTGTGCACACCACATCAGCCACCTTCACGTTGACGCCGAGACGCGGGAATTGGTCCTCTTCCTCGTCCTCCTCGCCGGGCGGCGAGGTCGGAATCGAGGGAATGTGCAGGTGCGTGTCTATGAGAGGTCCCTTATAATATCCTTCCGGATACGTTTTCTTGCGCAACGCCGGGCAGGACGCGGGCTCCAGAGCGGCGTCAACCCTCTCCTTCCAAACCGTTTCTTCATAAGAGAGCGGCTCCTCGGCTTCTGTTTCGTTGATGGAATCGACATCCTGCGTTGTGTCGGGTGTACTCTCGCCTGACGGTCCCGTGCCACCTTCTTCAGACGCGGCGAGCGGAGGCAGCTCAGAGGACGCCACGCACCCGGCTATGAAGACGATGGCCAGAAGAATGAACGGTTTCATGGACTAGATGCGCAGACGCTTAATAAATGCAAATGGAATCCAACGGAGGCCCGGTTAAGGGCAACATTATATATGGCGCCGAAGGGCATTTGAATGGGGTGGCGATGGTGGCAAAAGGCGAAGCACAAGCAGCGTCACAAAAAATCGTCCCACACCTGTGGTTCGACAAGGAAGCGAAGGAAGCCGCGGCGTTCTACGTTTCGGCCTTCACGGGGGATTCGGAAATAAGGAATGTCACGACTATACACAACACCCCGTCGGGCTCCGTCGACATCGTTTCTTTCAAAATACTGGGATACGACTTCATGGCCATCAGCGCGGGCCCGCTCTTCAAGTTCAACCCGTCCGTTTCGTTCCACGTCAAGTGCGCGAGCATGGAGGAGGTCGACACGATCTGGGCCAAACTTTCTGAGGGTGGCACGGTTCTGATGGAACTTGGTTCGTACCCGTTCAGCAAGCGTTACGGATGGCTCCAGGATCGTTACGGTTTATCGTGGCAAATCATCTTCGTGGAAGGCGAGTTTAAGCAAAGGATTACGCCCTTTCTTATGTTTGTTGGAAAAGTCTGCGGAAAGGCCGAGGACGCGATCCGTTTCTACGCGTCTGTATTCCACGATACGGGAGTAGACGTTCGTGCCCGCCACGGTAAGGGCGAAGAGCCCGATAAAGAAGGAACTGTAAAATACGCATCGTTCATCCTCGAAGGCCAGGAGTTTGGCGCCATGGACAGCGCGCACGAGCACAAGTTCGCTTTCAACGAGGCCATTTCGTTCATCGTGCGTTGCGAGGACCAAAAAGAGATCGATTATTACTGGAAGCTCTCGGCCGTGCCCGAGTCTGAGCAGTGCGGTTGGTTGAAGGACCGTTACGGCGTATCTTGGCAAATCGTTCCGACAGTCATCGACGGGATGATGGCGAGCAAGGACGCGGCGGCCGTGGCGCGCGTCACCGAGGCGTTCCTCAAGATGAAGAAGTTCGATGTCGCGGCGCTGACGAAGGCGTACAAAGTAGCCATTAAATAGGTCATTCGCGCTTTTCTTCTCATGTCTCGACGTTTGCGCGTAGGTATCGTCGGCTGCGGCTTTGTCGCAGAACACCATGTGAAGTTCCTGTCCAGAACGGGCGCGCAGGTCGTTGGAGTAGCCGACGTCAACGTCGACGCCGCCAAGCGCTTCGCCGAGAAGTGCGGCGCACGCGCGTACGGCTCGCTGGACGAACTGCTCAAAACGAAGCTCGACGTGCTGCACATAACGACTCCTCCGTTCTACCACTACGAGCAGGCGAAGCGCGCTATAGAAGCCGGAGTTAACGTTCTGATAGAAAAGCCGATGACACTGACGCACGCCGAGGCCGCGGACCTATACAGGCGCGCGGCCAAGAAAGGCGTCCTGATATGTCCGGATTTCATACTGCTCTTCCACCCGCGCACTCGCGAAGCTTTCCAAATCGTGCAGAGCGGCGCGCTGGGCCGTGTGGTGCGCGTCGAGTGCCAATACTCGCTGGAGCAGGAGCTTGCGAGGAAGGAAAACGTACATTGGAGCTTCGGTCTTCCAGGAGGACCGATGCACGACGTCTTTGCGCATCCGCTCTATCTCTCACTCTACCTTATCGGCAAACCTCTCGACGTACACGTGACGCACAAAGCGACGGGCTCCCTTCCCCAAGGGCTCACAGACCATATAGAGATAACCATGGAAGGCTCGTCCGCAACGGCGCATGCGGTGCTCTCGATGGCCACGCGACCGCCAACGCGTTTCGTCCGCGTGCAGTGCGAGCGCGGCTCCGTTACAGTGGACTACATGACTATGACCGTGCTTGTCGAAAAGGAAGGCCGCCTCTACAGGCTGCGCGCGAACCTGAACAAGGCTCGCCAGCTGACAGGCAGCACCTTCAGGAACATCTACGAACATCTTACGAAGCGTCTGGTTCCTTACCACGGCTTGCACGTTCTCATTGAAGAGTTTTATGCGGCTCTTGCAAGCAACGGGCCTGCGCCCGTCTCGCAAGAGCTGGCTCTCGCAGTGAGCGAAGTCGAGGAGCAAATCGTGAAGCAAGGCGGACGGTTGCGCCTCGACACGACAGCGCGGCCTTCAAAACAGAAAGATGCGAAGCGCGGCACGGTGCTCGTCACGGGTGCGGCCGGCTATCTCGGCTCTGCCATTGTGGAACGTCTGGTTAAAGACGGCTATCGCGTGCGGGCGTTCGTACGGCCTCTCTCGCGCATCGACGCGCTCGAACGCCTCGGAGTCGAAATACGTTTCGGTGACATCAGGAATCTTGCGGACGTCAAGGACGCTGCGAAAGGCGCGGACGCAATCGTACACGGCGCGGCAGCACTGCGCGGCAGTCGCGACTTCATAATCTCCACGAGTGTTCGTGGCACGCAGAACGTGGCGGCGTGCACAGGCGCGAAGCGCGTGATACATATCGGCTCCATGGGAATCTATGACTACGCTTCTCTCAAAAACGGCGATGTCATGACCGAAGAGACTCCTCTCGAATCACAGCCGCATCAGCGCGGCGCGGCGACCGTCGCAAAGAAACAGGCCGAAGAGGTTGCGCTGTCGCATCTATCCGGCAAGCCTCCGTGGACCATACTTCGCCCCGGTCTCGTCTTCGGCCGCGGACGCACTCTCGAGAAACTATCGGGCCGCAGGATGAACGGCCTTCTCTTGTGCCTTATCGACGGAAAGAAACCTTTGGCGATGGTTCACGCGGACGATGTCGCAGACGCTGTCATACGGGCCCTTCAGAACGCCTCTTCCGCGGGCAAGGTCTTCAACATCGTGCATCCGGACAGCGTCATACTCGAAGACGCGCTGCGCTTGCGCCTGAGCGAACTCAATCCGAAGATGCGTGCGGTGTACGTTCCTCACTGGTTTGCATCCACGCTGATTCTTGGAGGCGGAACGCTTTTGCGTGCGATGAAGAAGAACGGCCCTCGCACGAGGCAACTCACGCCTACATACCGCCGCGTGAAAGTAGATACCACCGCTGCCACGCGCACGCTTGGCTGGAAGCCGAGCAAAAGGCTGATGGACCAGTTGCGAGACTAAGGCGCGTATCTTCCTTTCAGCTGCGTTTGCGCTATGACGTGCCCGCGCATCGCGGCTTCGACCTGCTCCTTTGTCGAACCTTCGGGCAAGTCCAACATCGCGTCTAACGCATACAATTTAAAGACGTACACGTGCGGGCGGTCCGGCGGCGCGGGTCCTCCGTAACCGACTGTCCCGAAGTCCGTTTTGCCTTCTATTCCCGGCGACTCGCCTTCTTCTATCGCACGCGTTTCAGCAGGCATGTTCCAGACGACCCAGTGAACCCACACGCGCCCGGCAACGCGCTGCGCGTCCGGGTCGTCCATTATCAGAACGAGTGACCGTGCGTCGGCAGGCACGCTGGATATCTCCAGAGGCGGACTCACGTTATCTCGTTTGTAGCCGTATTTCTCGGGAATCTCTCCACCGTCCGCGAATGCGCCGCTTTTCAACGTTAGCATATCCGCCGCCTCCCCTGCCACGCATCCTGCCGTGATCAGAACCGCTATGACTATCGCTTCTCTCATCTCTTTATTTATCTCTTTCCCGGCTAAATATTCCGATTGCATGGTATTCCGCGGCGGGCGTTACGTGACGCAAAGGGAGAAGGAGAAGGAAGAGGAAGAGAGCGCACACAAGGAGTTTGACGTGCGCGGAGACACGGCATATGTAGTCAAGAGCATAGAAGGCTACGCGATACAAAAAAAGGAAGAGGAGAAGAAACCCGAAGAGGAGGAGACGAAGGAGAAGGAGTATTCGATGGAGCATGCCGAGACGGCTGCCAAGGTTGTCGAGCAGCAAATCGAACAGCCCGAGGTTAAGATAGACCTGCGCGCCACCGCCAAGGACGAAGAGAAGGAGTGGTTGGTGGAAGCGTGGACGCAGCACGGCAAGAAGGCGCGAGAGCGGAAAGAAACGGAGAAGGCGAGGAAGGGCGGGAAGCAAGAGGAGAAGAAAGACGGCGATGAGAAAGCGACAGCAGCGCCCGTAAAGAAGGTTAAATAGCTTCGTTCTCAGCGTGATTCAATGCAAGCGCTGTTTTTGGTGCCGGGGAAGAACGCGGATGCCGTGAAAGACATAGTAGGCGTCGGCAACAATTCCGTTTCAAAAAGGACGTTCGTCACGCGGACCGCCAAGGACATCGGCCTCTCTGGAGACAAGTTTTACTTCATGCTTCTGTTGAGACCCAACGACAAGGCGTACGAACTACTCAAAAGCCTATTGTCCAAAGTTGCCAATGAGGAGAGCGTTGAAGAGCGCACGAGAATACGGGACGCGTACAACAAGAGTCTTGGAGAGGACGATGATCCTCTGAAAGGCGACGTGGCTGTCTGGGAGTTGACTAACGTGGACAAGGCTCGTAACGTGCTTGGCATAGGAACCGAGTCCATCGAACGCCAGACCATAATATTCAAGGACGCGACGCAATTCGGTTATGAGAAAGGACAGGTGCTGCTCATAGACGGGGCGGACGGCGCGTGCGCGCTTGCGCGCGAGCTTCTGACCGGACTGGTCGAAGAGGTTACGGGCGCCAAGAAGGATGAAATCATCAAGAAGATTTATGACGAGGAGCAGAAGGCTTTCGAAGGATTCGGTGGGATATTCGGGTGAGTCGATGACCAAGAGTTATGCAAACAGACGGCTTTCTATCAAGGAAATCAAGGAAATAGTCAAAGAGCACGGCAAGTTTGTGACGAAGGAGTCCTCTGTCGAAGGGGCTTTACCAATCGTAAGGGTGGCCGGAGCTTGGTATGCGCTTATGGGCGGGAGCATGAAAACCAAATCCATGCGCCTTGGCGCCGAGATACGATATGACGAAAAGACGAGAGACTACAATTTCAGAAGCCGCGACGGCAGACCATACGTTAGCTTCGATGAAATGGGAGGCCTGCTGACACTCTTGGGACCCGAGATTATGGTGGAGGAGAACGCAATCAATTCGCTGCGTATAGGCGCGAAGGAGTACTTTTTCACAGGCGACGTCCCTGGAAGGAAATGTTTATTCGTCGACGAGGATCCCGCATCTGCTAGGGCTCTTGCGAAGAACCTCGATATCCCAGAGGCGCAAGCGGCAAGGGTACTGGAATGGATGACGACCAGAGATCCTGCCGAGATAGCGCAACACGTCGGCATGTCAGAGAAAGATGTAGTTGCCAGTCTCGAAAAATTGAGGGCGATAAAACGCGTCAAGCGACGCTCCGACGAAAAAAAGTTCGATCCAGCTTTCCAGTAGTTTAGGGGCTGTCCGATGAAACTCTATCTCACGCACTGCTCGGCAAAGAAGGATGACTCCCTGCGCGACACGGTCAAAGCTGTCGGGCCTGACGCACTCTACACCGCCACGCCGACGCAACGCTTCATGGAACGGTGCAGATCGCAAGGCGTTCGATGGGCCATACTCTCAGACCTGCACGGCGTCTGGTTTCCCGACGTCTCGCACGCATGGTACGAGAAAGACCCGAACAGCGTAAGCGTGGCTGAGTTCGTCGCGCTTGTCGAGGATTTCAACGCGAAGCTCGCTCCTTTCGACGAAGTAATATTCTACAACAACCCCGGGCGTTTCCATCCGCTATACAAACGATTGGTTGCGGAATCGGGTTTGCGGGACCGCGTAAGGTTCATAACGCATCTCGCCGAAATAGTGTAGGTGTTTCGATGTCCCAGACGTGCAAGGCGCTCCACGAAAAGCTTGAGACGCTGCCGCTCGTCAGGTGGCCCTTTGACGTGAGCGCGCTTCCGCGCAACGGCATCTACTTTTTGTACGAGATAGGAGAGACATGGGGCCACGGAGGCTCGCGCCCGCGCATCGTGCGCATAGGCACGCACAAGGACGGAAATTTCCGCAGCCGCGTTTCAGAGCACTTCCTCGTCGATGAAAAGAAGATGGATTTTGACGCAACGAAATCTCCGCCGCACGACAGGAGCATCTTCAGAAAAAACATCGGGCGCGCTTTGCTCAACCGCGCCAACGATCCCTACCTCGCTGTCTGGGAGAAGGACTTCACAACGCGCGCTTCGCGCGAAGCCGGCTTCAAGTTGCGGGACATTGAGAAAGAGCGCTCTGTCGAAGCCGAGGTCACGCGCATCCTCCGCGAAAACTTTTCATTCAGGTTCATCGTTGTCGATAATCAAACGCAGCGCATGGGCACGGACGGTTTGGAAGCCTCTCTTATCGGCACGGTGGCCGGTTGCAACGAATGCCGCGTGTCGCCGACATGGCTGGGCCTCTCGTCTCCAGTCCAGAAGATCCGGGAGAGCGGTATGTGGCTCGTCCAGCATGCCGGCGCGCCGCCGATGAACGATGCGGACGAGAGGCTCTTCACGGATGCGCTGGCGTCGACACGAATACAGTTCGGGCCTCCCGCCCTTGTGCACGAAACGGCATAGACGTTTCGGCATGTTCGGATGCAATCCGAACCTTTCGAACCACTGTTCGAAAATGCCGGAAAACTTCCGTTTTCCGTGCACGGCAGGAGGCGGAGACAAGAAGGTTTAGAATGGTGCGCCGAGCGGGATATTCCTGAAACGCTTCGCGTTTCAAACCTCCCGCCCCATGGGACAGGATGTCATCGAACCCGCACAACGAGCTTGGGAAGCTCGAATCATGCCACTAGATCATCGGCGCGCGTTAACGATAAGAACTGCTGAAACGTTTATAAATGGGTTCCCCTGAACACTATGCAGTTGTTACACTTATAGGGATGCGAATGGCTTTCTGGAAGAAGAGCGAGGAGCGCACGGACATACAGGCCGTAAAAGACAGGGTGGGCGCCGCGCGACCTCCTCTGCCGCCCTTGCCTCCGATGGCTCCGCCTTCCATGGCCCTGCCTCCTGCACCTTCATGGACGCCCCAGCCCATCTCCGGTCCTGTTCCGCAAGCTCCTCAGATGCCGGTGTACGGGCCGCCTGTCGGTGAGACCGTGGAACGCACTCTCCGTGCGTCAGAAATGGCGCCTCTGTTCGTCAAAATCGACAGATACAAGGAGATTCTCCAGAAGCTCGAGGAAATCAAGGTGTCCCTGCATAGCGTGACAGATACAATGGTCCTTTTGAACGAAGTGGAGCACGTCCGCGACAGCACCATGAAGGCGATGCGCCAGGCGGTCACGGACCTCACAGACGTCCTCATCTCTCTGGACGGCGAGTTCGTGCGCCCCGAAGAGGCGGAGATAGAGATACCGCGCTCCAAGGAGCGGGCGCGCGTAACGCAATACGTCTCCGAGCTGCAGAGCGAGCTTTCCAACCTGAAAAAGGAGCTTGCGAGGATTAAGTGATTTATATCCTTTGTTTCTGAAGCGATTAGCAATGCGGAGGTAACCAAGAAGCAAAGCTTCTTGTACCTGCCGCAAGAAAGTCGGTTTAGTTTGCGGAGGTAACCAAGCCTGGCCAAGCAAGCTTTTGCGCCACAGAGCGCAAAAGCATTTCCGAACGGTATTCGGAAACTCGGAACGCACGCGTTCCGAGATGCACGGAAAGTACGTCTTCCGACACGAAGTCGTAGACCAACGGTGCCAGTTCCTTGAGTTTCGAGAGGAAACTCTGTGAGAGGCAACACTCAAGAAGGCTTATCCGAAACGCGAAAATCAAAAATGCGCTTCGAGATATCTGGTCGCTTAGTGCGTTCGTCGGTTCGAAACTTTTTGCACACTTCCGTGCAAAAACTTTCATGAAAAATCCGCCTGCGGGCACGATGTGCCTTGGCGCATTCATGGAGAATGTCCGGCCCTCCGCACCAAATCCCACTATGTCTCTTCCTTCTTCTCTTCTTCCTGTTTCTGAGGAGCGGTTATGATGACGCCGCGGGCCTTCTGCTTCATGAGCTTCGCCGTGTATCCGGCCAGACGATTCTTGAGCCACTTGGACTTCATCTGGGCCGTCGCCAGAATCTCCTTGTTCTTGTCGAAGTCTGTCGTGAACCTGTCCGGATAGGCCTTGACGAAATCCTTGCCGAGAGACTTCACCTGCGCGGTCTTTATTCTTCCCATATAGCTCAACTCACGGGGAAGATTGAAACCGAAGGTTTCGTTTCTTCCCATAGCTGGAGGTTTAGACGTTGCCTATTTAAACCTTCCGGGCGCTGGGCGGTTTAAAGCTCCCGCCCTTGCGGCATGAGCTATTTAAACCTTCGCGAGCGACCCTTTCAGAGGAGCGGTCGGATATGTTGTACGTGACAGCCTGCTACGCGGGCGTTTTCGCGCTGGACAAGGACTTCAACGTTGCAGCCTTCTCCCTGTTTCCAAGGGACGCAGCGACCATCAAGGAGCGGCTGCACGTCCTGCGCAAGGGAGTCACTACGCCCGAACTGGACGAGGTTCTCGCGACAGCCAAGGACAAGGCGCTCGTCACAGACCTGGGTTTCGAGTACGAAGGCTTTGAGATAACGCGCGAGCCCGGCAACCCGGGCGCGCAGTACGCGGCGAGCAACGTCCGCAAACTTGCAGTCGAAACGGGGTTTGTCAAGGACCAGCAGGAGCTGAACGCGCTGCTCTCCGAGCTCGCGCGGCTGGAAACAAAGGAAAAACTGAAGGCGAAACCGAACAAGGATAAGATAGTCGCGCAGGCCGTCGCTTCCATCGAAGACCTGACAGAGATAGCGAACGTGATGTCAGAACGCCTGCACGAGTGGTACGGAATCTACCATCCGGAACTGGAACGCAAGACTCGCGACAACGAGAAGTACGCGCAGGCGATAGTCGACGGGGCGAAACGCGAGGAAGACACTATAGGCACGTACATAGAGGAGGACGACCTCGAACAGATAAGACTGCACGCCGCGGAAACCGTGGACCTGTTCGGCCTCAAAAGGGATTACGAAATGTATCTCGAACGGGCGATGCCCGGAGTCGCGCCCAACACAACGGCCGTCGCGGGACCGATACTGGCGGCGAAGATGATCAAGCACGCCGGCTCTCTCGAGCGTTTGGCCAAGATGCCTGCGTCCACGATACAGCTCCTCGGCGCGGAGAAGGCGCTCTTCCGTTTCATGAAGTCGCGCAAGCAGGGCGCACGGGACGCGCGACCGCCCAAGTATGGACTGCTGTTCACGCATCCGTACATCCAGCACGCGCCGCAGGAGAAAAGGGGCAAGGTCGCGCGTGCTCTGGCGGCGAAGATATCGATGGCAGCGAAGACCGACTTCTATTCGAAAGAGGACCGTTCCGAGACCTACAAAACCGATCTGGAAAAGAAGGTCAAGGAGATAATGGCCGAGAAGTGAGACATCGGTTTAAATAGCTTTCGCGCGTTATTGGCTCGGTTGTACAATGAGGCCTTCATTCAGTGACCCGGATAAACGAGAACGAATCAGCGCCTTGGATATACGAGAACGGAATAAGGCCCTTGGAAAGGAAGAGCTGATCGCGGCCAGGGAAAAGGTTCTGGATTATCTGGCAAGCGGCTCGCACGAAGCAGAAGATGCCGACCGCGACGAGGCATGGAACGTTCTCGGCCTAATCACAGAATACGGGATACGTGTGCCAAGGGAGGACCTTACCATGATAGTGGAAAGCGTGCAGAATTGCCTCGATGAGGTTGACATGGTGTACGGCGGGCCCATACTTTTTGACGCATACAAGATGCTGGGAGATGGCATCAGAGCACGGGATACTGCAACGGAGACGATACGCGCTTGGGAGAAAAGGCGATCGGGCGCGTAGCGGAAGCGAGTCTTGAATGGATTAGAGTATTGATTGTCTCAGAAGAATGGTTCCAACGGGCTTCTCAGTAACGTTCTTATAACCTTCGCGTGCAAATGGTTCTCATGGACAATATGAAACTGCGGTTTCAATTATCCATCGTACATGGGTGAAGTCGATGGACACACGTGCAGAACGCCTGCGCAAGCTGGAAGAGTTGAAGAAGCTGGGCATCGAGCCCTTTGCGTACGCATACGACCGCACGCACACCGCGGGAGACATAGTGAACGCCTACGCGAAGCACGAAGGCGCGCGCGCCAGCGTGGCGGGCCGCATCTACGGCATACGCACTCACGGCAAGCTGACGTTTATCGATTTGCAAGACGCAACAGGCAAGATTCAGGTCTACGTGTCCGCGGACTCTATAGGCGACGCGTACGCATGGATTTCCCGTCTGCTTGACCGCGGCGACCACATAGGCGCGAAAGGCAAGGTCATGAAGACTCTCAAGGGAGAAGTCTCCATCGCGGCCGAAGAACTCGTGCTGCTTTCCAAATGCCTCTATCCGATTCCGTCGACGTGGTTCGGTTTGAAGGACGTCGAGGTGCGCTACAGGCAGCGATATCTCGATATGGTGATGAACCCCGACGTGCGCAGGATATTCGCCGCGCGCACCAAGATTATACAGGCGGCGCGCGAGTTTCTCGACAAGCACGGCTACGTCGAGGTCGAGACGCCGATACTGCAGCCGATATACGGCGGCGCGATGGCACGCCCGTTCAAAACGCATCACAACGATTTGGATGTCGATATGTATCTCCGCATCGCGGACGAACTGTACCTGAAACGTCTCGTCGTGGCCGGCATGGAAAAGGTCTACGAGATAAGCAAGGACTTCCGTAACGAAAGCATCGATACGACGCACAACCCGGAGTTCACGATGCTGGAGTTCTACGAGGCGTACGTGGACTACGAGTACATGATGGGCTTTGTTGAGCGGCTATTCCAGCACGTTGCTATAAAGGCGCTCGGAACGCTCGAATTCGAATATCAAGGCCAGAAGATAAACCTCAAATCCCCGTGGAGGCGCGTCACGATGGAAGACGCCGTGCGCGGAGCCGGCATCGAAACCTTCGGCCGTACGCTGGAAGAGCTGCGCGCGCTGGCGAAGAAACACGGTCTCGAAACTGACAAGGGCGCCACTCGCGGAGAGCTCATCGAAGCGTTCTTCGAGGAGTTCGTCGAACCAAAAATCGTTAACCCGACGTTCATAACGGACTATCCTGTTGAGGTGTCGCCTCTCGCAAAGATGAAGCGCGGGGAACCGGGCGTCACCGAGCGTTTCGAGCTGTTCATCACGGGCCGCGAGTTCGCCAACGCGTTTTCGGAGCTCAACGACCCGATAGACCAGCGCTCGCGCTTCGAGCAGCAGGCCGCGATGCGCAAGCGCGGACACGCGGAAGCGCACCAGATGGATGAAGATTTCATACGCGCGCTGGAGTGCGGCATGCCTCCCACAGGCGGCGTAGGCATCGGTATAGACCGCTTGGTGATGCTGCTAACCAACCAGAGCTCCATAAAGGAAGTCATTTTATTCCCGCAGATGGTTCCAGAGCGCGCGGAAAAGCGGGTCGAGGAAGACCGTTCCTTCGGCGACGAAGTCAAGGGGCACGTGGTGAAGAAAGTCAAGAAGGCAGGGAAGAAATAACGTAGTCGTCGAGTTTTCTTTGGTTGGATCGATTGCCGGCAGAAGACAATCGCAATCTCCTCTCGGCGTATTCGTCGATCGGCGGTTCCGCCATGTCATCGATGCCTGCCGGATCGTAGTACATGTCCAACCGTTCTACTCCTAGAATGCAGATGTCATGATCTTCCTTCGAGCCACACGTATCGCATGCCATGGACAACGCTTCGTGTAAACGAATAAATAGTGGTGCGGGAGGCCGGAATTTCGAAACGCGCGCCTTCGTTTTCGGACTGCGTCCGAAATACTTCGAACGCAATCGTTCGAAGATGCACGAAGGCGTATTTCTGCTAAAGCCTTTTGCGCGTTGAGCTTTATGCGCATTGGCGCAAAAAGCTTTGAACCGGCGAATCCACTAAGGAACCGGCCCCTCAAGCCGGCGCCATTGACCAGTCTAGGCTACTCCCGCATGTTCTTCAATGGGGGAGTTTCAGAACCGCAGTTCTGGCTACTCCCGCATATGTTTCCTGATGAGCCGGCCCTTTTAAATAGACTTTCTGGTCGGCAAGACTCAAGTAACTACTTCCAGAAGCTCGTCCCTGCCGGCTGCCTCCCTTATCTCCATCGCTATGCGCCTGCCGAAGCTGACAGGTTTGCCAAACAGATATCCTGAATACGGAGTGAACTCCGTGTCAGGAGAGCCCGGCATTCGCAGGCTCGCGTCGTACACGAGCGCCTTCTCTCCCTTGAAAATGGCCTGCAGGGCGAACGGTCCGATGACTCCGGGCGCGGCGTGCTTTTTCGCAACATTAACGAACCTCTCGCCTAGGTCGAAGACCTGCGAAAGCAAAGACTCCTTCAGGCTGCCGGGGTGATGCGCAAGCTCTTCGCCGTTGGAAGCCTGGACACGCGTGTCGATTCCGAGCAACTCGAGTCCGTGGAACGGCGAATTGAAGAAATTGAAGTTGTACTTGGGCGCCGGAACTTCCAGAACGTTTCCAAGCGCGTCTTCGCGGACCGAATGGACGTACTCTTCCATGTGCGCATCCTTTAGCTGCTCGCGCGTCGTCTTCCCTTCGCCGACCAGTTTGCTACCCTTCTGCCAGAACTCCTCTTTGTTGCGCGCGTAGAAGAACGAACGCTCGAAGGCGCGGTCGCCGTGGCCCTTGCTTACCTTGACGATGGCGGTCATATCGATTTCGTCCGGCGATGCGAACGTCCTCGGCCGCGGAATGTCGGCAAGTTCAAGAAGCGCATCCTGATTAAGCTTGGGCGCCAGGGGTCCGCGCTCCTCCGCCTGCAAGAGCGCGCGGTTGCCGAAGAACGGAACCTCCATGTCCATGACGGCATCGTAGCCTATCTTATGCGCAACGTAAACGGAGAAAGAACGATGTGGAACGAAGATGGCATTGCGCGTCTGAAGTCCTTCCACAAACTCTGGTGTTGCCATATCTGTAAACTTGTCCAGAACTTCGACGTGGTTTATGCAGCCCCTGCAAAAATCGTTCTCATCGCAGTCATGTCGATATTTCTGATACGGCCCTTCCCGCCCGTCTTGGCCGACGACAAGCGTCTGAAAGCCTTCGTCGTGCGCTCCCTTCGCGATGTCAAGCGCGCTGTGAGAACCGAGAGTTGCGACAGTGAGGGCTTCTTTATTATAGTCTTCGAGAATCCTCGCCACATCGACCATGGCCTCAGATGGACGGAAAAGGATATAAACTCAAACCTTCCTCGCCAGCTTGCGGAACGCATCGCTGCGCAAAATCTTCTCCTTCAAAGCGCGGTCCACTATGGACGGACGCGTGAGCCTCTGCGGATTCAGGACGCGCGTCAGCTCTGCCTCGCTCATCAGCGCGCTGTCAAGAACAGCGTCTCTTATCGTCACGCCTTTGCTCAGCGATTCTTTAACCAGATGGGCCGTCACCTCGTATCCGAGATAAGGCGTGAGTGCCGTTGCAACAGAAAGGCTGTTGGTGAAGGTGCGCTCGCAGACTTCTCTGTTTGCCTTTATCCCGTCGACGCATCTCTCCCTGAACATCTTCGTGCCGTTCGTAAGCAGATCGATGCTCTGCAAAAGATTGTGGGAAATAACAGGCGTCATCGCGTTCAGCTCGAGCTGTCCTTCGCGCGAGGCGTGTTCTATTGTGTGGTCGTTGCCCAATACTTGCAGACAGACCATCTTGTATGCCTCGACCACGGAAGGATTTACCTTCCCGGGCATCAACGACGAACCGGGCTCCACCGGAGGCAGTTCAATCTCATGGAAACCGGCTTTCGGTCCTGAAGTGAGCAGAACCAAGTCGTTGCACACCTTGAGCATATCGGTCGCGAGAGCGCGCAGTTCCGCCGAAACGTGAACGAACACGTCCACACTCTGTGTCAGGTATACGGCGCTCTCTGTGTGGTGGAATCTCTCGCCTGTAATCTTGTTGATGTGTTTCACGCAGGTCTTCCTGAAGTTCGGATGTGCGGTTATCTGCGTGCCAATCGCCGTGCCTCCTATTCCAAGTTCGCGCAGTTCGTCCTGTGCGTTCTTTAGTCTCATGTAGCCGCGCTTGACGTACTCGGCGTACGCCTCGAACTCCTGTCCAAGAAGCAGCGGGACCGCATCCTGCAGATGCGTGCGTCCGACCTTGATTACGTCACGGAACTTCTGCGACTTCTTGCGCAGCGACGCCTCGAGCATTCGCAGCTCTGTTATTAGCGAGTTCATCATGAAGAACGTGGATATGCGCATCGCTGTGGGTATCACATTGTTGGAAGATTGGCCCATATTGACGTGGTCATGCGGGTTGACCTTGTACTCGCCGAGAGCGCCGCCCAGCAGTTCTGTCGCGCGGTTCGCGATGACCTCATTAGCGTTCATGTTCATCGGAGTGCCTGCGCCGGCCTGATAGTCGTCGACAACGAAGAAATGGTTGAACTTGCCGTTCTGGACCTCCTTGCACGCCTTCACAATGGCGCTCGCAGCCTTCTGGTCGAGCATATCCAGCTCGCGATTCGCTTCTGCCGCGGCCTCCTTTATCACGCCGAGAGCCCATATCATCTTAGAATGCGTCCGCGTCCCGGATATGCGAAACGTCTCAAGCGCGCGTTCGGTGAATATGCCGTAGTACGCGTCCGCCGGAACGCGTTTCTCGCCCAGTACGTCGCGCTCGGTGCGATAGTGCATGCACAGGATTTGATTGCTTATAATATTAACCTACGCGCCTTTCCTGTGCTTCTCAACGAGCCTCTTTATGCTCTCCAGAACGTCCTGCGACGGCTTCTCTACGCGCTCCCCTACCTTCCAGTACTTGCCGCCGTGATACACGAGAGGCGGTTTGTCGGACATCCGCACGTCAACGGCTTCGCCCACGAACATCACATGGTCTCCCAGTTCGCGCGTTTCGACGACGCGGCACTCCACGCTCAGAGCGACTCCTTTTATCATCGGCGCCTTTATTTTCTTTCCCGCGTAGAACTCGACGCCCATTTCTTTCAGAACAGCAATCTTGTCGACGCTCTGGCCGTGGGAGCCGCCTGCGACGCTCGAAACGACACTCTGGTCTTCGGCGGCGAGAGAGACGCCGAACTCGCCGGTCGCGCGGATGTTGTCGGCCGTCGCATCCGCGGCGTCCACGTTTATAACAATAAGACCGGGTTCGTACGAGACGTGGTGCGTCCACTCGCAGGCCATCACGTTCGGCCCGTGCGGCCCGTCGCTGGTGACCAGTCCCACGTTCGTAACGAACTTGTGCGCCTCTTCGCTTCCGTATTCTACGTTCATTTCTACTCCTCAAACGTTTCTCTCAGCTTGTCCCTGAACTCTTCGCGGCTTCTCTCCGCGTTCTGCTCGCTCGAAAACGCGTCCACGAGCAGGTCGGCTATCTTGTCGAGTTTCGCGCCTTCCTTCTCCTCTATCTTCTGCTTTATCTTCTCGAAAAGCAGCTGCTTGTGCGCGGCCTCGGCGAATGCTGTCAGCCTCGATTCGAGGTAGTCGTATTCGCTCTCATCGCATGCCGAAATGTTGCACATCATTTGAACTCACCTCCGTATGCGCTTGCGAGGATGCACGGCAGCCTCGCCGCCGGCATGCCGGGAACCGCCGTTCCCGTGCAGGTTTGAAAGGCGCTCCCTTTCATACACCTCCGTAACGTCGTATCGGATGTCCTATATTGGACACGATTACTATATAAATACATAGGATGCCCTATACTTGGCGTGGTGATATGAAAAAAATAGGCTGCGACATGCGGGGGATGCTTTCCTTCCAGATACTCTACCTGCTCGCGAAGAAGCCGATGCACGGGGAGGAGCTCGCGCAGGAGATAGGCAAGCGCCGCGGCGGCAAGCCCAAGGCCGGCACGATATACCCGGCGCTCAAGGACCTCACGACGAAGAAACTGATAAAGGGGGAGAAGCGCGGCAAGACCATCGTCTACGCGCTGACGCCGGAAGGAACGAAGACCATGCGATACGCCAGGGACTACTTCCGCAGGTGCTTCGGAGAAATACTCGAAGGCTAGCTATTCGACGGCGTACGCCCTGAACGCAAGAACCGCGCTCGCCACGACCAGCAACCTGAACAGCAATATTAACTCTCCGCTGCTGCCTCCGATAATAGTATCCAGCGAAACCGAAGCCATGAACACGAGCATCGAGAGCGACGACAGGAACAGGGAGCGCCCGATTCTGGGAGACTGCGAATATCTGGACATCCACAGAAGGGCCGCGGAGCCTATGACTCCGGGAAGGAGCAGTCCGGCCATTATCACAATCTTGGCGAGACCGCTCACAAGGTCATATTGAGTTCCCCAGTAGGTGACGTGCGGTCCGACGAAACCTTCCTGAGCCGCGAGTATCACGCTCCAGAGCGCCAGAAGGGCCACTGCCAGCTCGGCAAGCAGGGTCCTCTTTCTGTCTCCAGTGAGCGTAAAGACCAATAGTCCTATCACAGGCGCGGCGATTATAGAGCCGGGTATCCCTGCCGCCAGGAAAAACGTCTTGTCGATTCCATAAGCCCCGAAATATGCGGCTATCTGTCTCGCGCCCATGAAGAACGTGAGCGCTCCGGCCAGCGTCCAGAAGACCGTAGAGATGCCCATCGCGCTCGAGGATAGGAGATCTTTCCACCGGCGGTGTTCCAGATAGACGCTCAACAAGAAGATGAAAGATGCCGCAACGAGCATTAGTCCGTTGAGCAGACCGCCTTCATTGACCATGGAGCGAATTTATATTGTGGGTTTATAACTTTGATTAGCGCGCCGCTATCCTGTCGTAGACGCTTTTCTCGTACTTCTTCAGGCCTCCTATTCCTTTCCTTGCGGCGCCGGTGCTCTCTGCGGCCTTGGCGACCGCAGCGGCTACCTTGTGCGCCACGACCGTGCGTGCGTCAGGCACGACGCGCTCGGCTGTTGGCTTGACGCTGTCTGCGATGGCTTGCGCGGCCGCGAGTTTCATCTCGTCGTTTATTCGTTTCGCGCGCACGTCGAGCATGCCGCGCATCATCCCGGGGAAAGCGAGCACGTTGTTAATCTGGTTAGCGTAGCGGGAAGAGCCAGTTCCGACAACGGCCGCGCCCGCTCTCTTGGCTTCGAGCGGGTCTATTTCAGGAACCGGGTTCGCAAGCGCGAAGACTATCGGTTTGTCGTTCATCACGCGCACAAGCTTCGGGTCCAGGAGTCCGGCGGAAGACGCTCCGATAAACACGTCCGCGTCAATCATCACGTTCTCAAGACCTCCATTTCTTCTGTCGGGGTTCGTATGCATCGCGAGCTCTGCCTTGAACCGGTCCATCCCCGCGCGCCCTTCGTATAGGGGTCCCTTGGTGTCGATAACTATGACGTCCCGAGCTCCTGCGTGCAAAAGCAATTTCGTTATGCCGCGGCCGGCGGCGCCTGCGCCGTTGACCACAATGCGCGCATCGCGAAGCTTCCTGCCGGTTACTTTAAACGCATTCATCAGACCGGCGAGCGTGACAACGGCCGTTCCGTGTTGATCGTCGTGGAATATGGGAATGTCCAGTCTTCTTTCGAGCGTTTCCTCCACCTCGAAGCATCTCGGATGCTTGATGTCTTCCACGTTGACGCCTCCGAACCCCGGAGATATATCGACCATCGTATCCACGATCCGTTGCGTGTCCTGCGAACGCACGCATATCGGTATGGCGTCCACGTCTCCGAGCATCTTGAACAGCAATGACTTTCCTTCCATCACCGGCAGTCCGGCTTCAGGCCCGATGTTGCCCAAGCCAAGAATGCGCGAGCCGTCTGTAAGAATTGCGATAGTGTTTCCTTTGGATGTGTAGTCATAGGCGCGTTCAACGTTCTCCTTGATTTCGAGGCACGGGTAAACCACGCCAGGCGTGTACGCCAGAGCAAGGTCCTTCTTGCCCCTCAGATGTTTTGTGGGAACGATTCCTATCTTTCCTGCCGGCGCGTCCGCATGGTATTTCAAGGCCGCCTTCTTCAGGTCGCCGTTGGTGTCCTTGGTTGGCATAGAAGAGGCGGTCGGCGCGGGGCAATATAAATGGCTCCGGTGAACGCGCGTTTAACTACTCAAGGAGCTTGTGCGCGGCTCCTACACTTTTGACGGCCTTCAGGATCGCTTCAGAAGGTTTCGGAACGGGTCTCTTCGAAACGGTCATTCCGCCGCTGCCTTTTGAACATCCTATATTCGCGGTCCATCGCCTGCTCTCTTCCGGATAGTCCGAACGGTAGTGCGCGCCCCTGCTCTCGCAACGGACAAGCGCGCTTCTGAGAACGGCTTCCGCAGGCACGAGGAGATTCTTCAAGTCGAGGGCCGTCACCAGGCGCTCGGCCGTCCCCGATATGTCCATTTCGTCCATCTTCTTTCTCAGTTCGCCCAGCCTCTCCATCCCTTCTTTCAGGTCGCGCGCGTTCCTCACTATTCCTGCATTGTCCCACATAACGTTTTGAAGTTCTGCGCGCAAATCCCGCGGAGCGTATTTCCCTTTCTGTTTCCTCAAATCCTCGAGTTCAATCTGCGCCCTCTCAACGGCCCGCGCATCCGCTTCTGTTCGTTTCGTTCTCTTGCAGAACTTCGCCACGGCTTCGCCGACAAGCCTTCCGAAAACAACGGTCTCTGCGAGCGAATTGCCTCCGAGACGGTTCGCGCCGTGGACGCCGCTCGTGACTTCGCCGACCGCGTAGAGACCGCGAACGCGCGTCGCACCGTTCTTTACGTGAACGCCACCCATCGAATAATGCGCCGTTGGCGCGACCTCCATGCGCTCACGCGTGACGTCCACGCCGGCCTCCGCGAACTGGCGATAGACCTTCGGAATCCTCTCAAGAATCTTTTCCTTCGGGAGCTTCGTAACGTCGAGCCATACTCCATGATGCTTTGTCGCGCGTCCAGAAATAATCTCGTTATAAATCGCGCGCGCCACGACGTCACGCGGACCCAGCTCTCCGCGTCTGTCATACTTTGTCATGAAGTGTTGTCCTTTCGCATTCGTCAGCACTCCGCCTTCGCCCCTAACCGCCTCGGTGACGAGCGTCCCTTCCATCACAGGCGGCCAGACCATTCCTGTGGGATGGAACTGGACCATCTCCATGTCTTCGAGAAGCGCGCCTGCTTCGTACGCTAACGTGACGCCGTCGCCCGTGTTCTCCATGATGCGCGATGAGGAGCGGCGATACAGGCGCGAGTGGCCGCCCGTGGCGAGCACCACTGCCTTCGCCGCGCAGACGAACTGCTCGTTCGTACGCATGTCAAAGCCGGCCGCGCCGTTAACCGTTCCTCCGCTTTTGAGAAGTTTTGTTATGTACATCTCGCCAAGAATCTGAATCTTCCTTCTCTCGGCCTCTTTAACAAGTGCGCGCTCTATATCTTTCCCTGTCTCATCTCCGACAAAGCACGTTCGTCTGTAAGTGTGCGCTCCGAAGAAGCGTTGCGTCAGGCGGCCGTCCGCTTCACGGTGAAATTTGACGCCCCAATCGGCCAGTTCTTTTATCGCGCGCGGAGCGTTCCTGCACAGCAGCTCAACCTCCCGCGCGTCTGCGATGAAGCGACCCTCTTTCAAAGTGTCGGCCACGTGCACGAGCCACGAATCCTTGGTATCCATCGTTGCGAGGGCGGCATTTATCCCGCCAGTAGCCATAACAGTGTGCGCGTCGCCCCTTTTGCATTTCCCCAGAACGAGAACGTCAACGCCGCGTTCGTTGAGCTCTATGGCCGTGCGGAGTCCTGCGGCGCCAGAACCGATGACGAGGACGTCTGTGCGATGCATGTTTCATTCTCGCAGAAGGCGGCGTATAAAGATGACGGGGAATCAAAGATTACCGTCAAGAATTATTTTTGATACGGTCGCCTATTCTGTTGAATTTGTAGTTCCCAAAGTGTGTCTGCAGCCGCAACGCTTGAAGCGATAAACCCGAGCATCAATATAGAGCCCGCGATCGTTTTTTCCATTGTGGTGCCCTCTCCTCCGATTACCTTCAGATCGGCCCAGAACAAAACTATTAGGGGAGCCAGCACCACCACGGTGAGAATCATCAAATGTGCGGCTCTTGCGGTCGGCATCCCCATCTTCTTCGCGGCCGCTACCGAATCGTCCACAGCCTTCTTCAGCTCGGTGAGGGCACGCTCAAGAGCCTTCCTCTCCGCGGGCTTGATATTCGGAAGAATCGCGTCCATATCGACTCCCTGACCGCCAACGACGGAGACGCCCACGGCCTCCAGGAAGTCCACGTACGTCTCCTTGACTCTGGCGACGGCAGAAGGCGGCACGTCCTTTCCATACTTGCCCAGCGCGTTGATGGAGAGGAGGAAGTTGTCGATGTACGTCTTCAACTCGCCGAGTTCGTTCCTGCCCGGAATCGCGTCGAAGGCCGTTATTATCTGCTCGAACTGGGGCGCCATCAGGACAAGGCCTTCTGTGCCTTCGCCCTTCGGTATCTTCAGGCGCGCGATGTCGCGAGAGAGTTTCTTTGTTGCAATGAAATAAGAGTTAATCTTCTGTTTGGTCGCCGTGTCCATCTTCGTCTTTGCCGTGGTCTGTATGGCTTGGTCCAGAATGTAGAGAAGCGTCGCCTCTTGGTCTTCGGCGCTGGGGGTGAACGGATTGAGTCCCATAAACCGTTTAGAAATCCAATCTATTTAAACCGTTCCTTCAGCGTCCCGCAGGCGCAGGAGCCGCTCCGAACGGCATCGTGAACGGCAGCGTGCCCGTCGACGACAGATAGTACAGTATCAGCATCACGACGACGCCGAGAATGGCGCCGGCTATGGCTCCTTTCATCTCGAGCCACAAGTATGAGATAATTCCTTTGTTGTCCTGTCCCATAACCGTGCTTTGGAGGGCCGATATATAAACCTTATTTCTCGTGCGGAGCCTTGAAGTAGGCGGCCGCCTTGGCGAACCTCGGAGCGCGCAGCGCGACTCGCAGGAACTTCGTGAACCGCGCATAGCGGCTCGTACGAGACGTTCGCAGGATAGACGCGGCTTCCTCTTCCGCCGCCACGGCGGCGTGCACGGCTTCCTGTCCGGTTTCGACAGCACGCGAGACCGTCAAAAGCTCGAACAGCCTGAATGCAAGGAAGAACGGTATGGTCGCCACTATTTCGAGCCAATACGTGCGCACGAACGCGCGGCCGTCGGGCAGGCGCTTGTACTTGAACCACAGGTCTGTTGCGAATATCGCGATGACACCAAGGTCCACGACGTTCACCCAAGCCTCGTACGCGTGCGCTTCTTCCACGAAGAAGAATTCGAAAACGAGAAGGACGAGAAGGATAACCAATGCAAAAGGAATCGTTTTGTCCACAAGATGCTCAAGACGCGAAGGAGGGCCTTTGTATGCGCGCATGCCGCTATTGCGTTCCGCGCCCTCTTATATTGCTTTTGGTTTTCTCTATGACGATGACGCGTTTCATGTTCTGCCAGCCGAGGTTGTGAAGAAGCGTGGAATCTGCCATGTGCGGTCTGCGTTTTCCGGGGTCATTGACCACAGGCACGAATGCCGACTCGTGCCTCAGATATCCTGTCAGCACGGCCGTGTGCCTCCCCCTGTACTCGGGGTTCTCGACTGTGACGAGAGGCGGAATGCCGGAGTCTATGAACCGTTCAAGCGACAGGCCCACGCGGCCGTTGGTTTCCATCACGTTTGGGAGCATTGGGACCGCGGTGTGAAAATCGCCCTGCATTCTCTTGGCGTCCGCCGGCGTCATTCGCGAATAGACTGTGGCCCGCAGTCCTGCCTTCTCTTTGCCCTCGAACCTGTTGAACATTCTTAGAAAATCTCCCGTGGTCATTCCGCCTCTATCGAAATCCACAGGCGCTATGTCCAGCAACGCCGCCTCGCTGACATCGAGGCCATAGTACTGCAGGACCATCGCCGTTGACGCATAGACGCACGTGGCATCCCGGCTCTGCTTCACGAAAGGAACGTCCAGATTAGCCCGCTTAACCCGTTCTTCCATGAGTGCAGTTGACAGACAACCTTTAAGTCCTTGTTCTCACGCCTCTATCGCAAGGGTCCGTGGCTCAGCTTGGGCGCCTTTTTGCACACGTCCGTGCAAAAACCCGCGGGAATGCACGGAACAAAGTTCCGGCACATTGGGAGAGCACTCCCGAATGAAATCCGCTCCCGCAAGGCGGGGTAAATAGAGCGCTTGGCTTCGAATGCCTACGCTCGGCAAAAGACACCAAGATGTCGAGGGTTCGAAAGCTTTTGGCTCCGAAGGAGCTGAAAGTTAGAAACGCCGGGCGTTTCATGAACGTCCCTCCGGGCCCGCCATTTACACATTCGTGTGATACGATGAAGGGTTTCGAGAAAGAACTGAAGGACGAAGGTTTCGTTCACGTCTACGAATGGACAGACAAACCGCACACGAAATATCCCGCGCACAAACACAGAGGCAAGGTAAGTTTCTACATTCTGAAAGGAAGTATAACGATGAACTTTGAAGACGGCCGCGCAGCAAATCTGAAGAAGGGCGATCATATGAAAGTCCCGATGGGCGTCACGCACACGGCCGAGGTTGGTCCGGCTGGATGCACGTTCATAGTCGGAGAAGAGATAGAAGGAGATTCCTGACTCCGGCCGCCATTTTCTAGAATAAATAGCTTCGGTCGCAAACAATGTCTATGCAGTATGAAATTGCGGCATTGAGCGGGCAAATTTCGAAGCTGGACCTCGTGAAACTTCTGACGGTCCCCTTGGATGAGGATGTGACGCTTAATACCACGGCTACTGCCGCTCAAACGACGGCATCTCCTCGCAGAATTCTCTTGTTCAACGACTTGTTAATCAGACGGCCAGTTGTGAACTGCAAATTGCTGGATACGGATAATGATTGGGAAGATGAGCGCACGGACTTCGTAGATCTCTTCACGTCACGCGTTCTTCCTGCCGACAGGACCAAGCCTTCCCAGACTGCTGAAATAGGAATCTCGGCCTCTTGTGATCTTAGATTGCCGAAGGACGAGTTCCATTCATATCTCGACGGCCAGCGAGAAAGGAGAGCTCACTATCTCCATCTGGCAGCGCCGTTTGTGCGGACAGCAGCCACGGCGCTTCCTCTTACCGTGAAACGAGACGGCCATGCGGTGAACCCTTTCAATGAATCCGCGTTCCAGGGAGACTTCGAAAGCTTTTCGGCCCTCGGAACCAAGAAGTTCGACGTTGCCGGAACGGGCGGATTGGAACTCTACAGGGCTACGCTGCTCGGCTTCCTTGGATTTATGGAAACGATGCCTCAAATATACTGCACCGACGGAAATACTTCTATAGGATTATCCAATGCGAAATACCGTTAAACCCTAGCAAACCTTCCCCCTAATCCCGTGCTTCGCGTTGTACTTCTGGTGGTAATCTTCCGCGGGCCAGAACGCGACCGCGCGCTCTATCGCGGTCGTTATCTTTCTCTTTAGCTTCGCCTGCTCTTCGGTCAGCGATGCCTCGGCCTGCTTCTTCTGCTCGGCCGTCGCGTAAAATATCACGGATCTGTACTGCGCTCCGAGGTCGAGCCCCTGCCGGTTGCCCTGCGTCGGGTCGTGCATATTCCAGAAGGCTTGCAGAAGACGTTTGTAGGCAACGAGTTTCGGATTAAAAACGACCTTGCATACTTCTATGTGCCCGGCGTGCGCATAATCATCATAGGTGGGATTCTTGCTCGAGCCGCCCATGTAGCCCACCGTGGTCTCAACGACGCCTTCCAGCATGTCAAAATCGGCCTGAACGTGCCAGAAGCATCCCGCGCCGAAGAAGGCGGTTTCGGGTTTGGAGATAACACGACTTCCCATAATTTCACAAGCATTTATTACCCCTGATGATAATATAGCCATGCCAGCATATTATTTTGACATAGAAACATATACAGTGGGGAAGCTTCCAAACCCCGACATAGACAGAATAATAACTATCCAGTTTCAGAAGATGGATACAAGGACCGGTAGGCCTATTGGCGATCTAGTGGTCTTAAAGGAATGGGAATCTTCAGAAAGGGACATAGTGATGCGTTTTTACAAACAGTTCTTTGCCAACCTAGATGTTTGGGACTTCATACCCGTTGGATTCAACCTTAACTTTGAATGGGAGTTTCTTATTGCCAAATTCGGAAAATACACAAGACGCAAATTTACAAGCAAGGACTTTCACTGGGGCACACCTAAAATAGATTTAAGAGACATTGCTATCTTGCTTAACGATGGCAATTTCAAGGGTGCCACGCTGCAAAGGTTTAGTAGAAAGGTTCATACAGGCGCCTCGATAAGACAATGGTATGATAACAAAGAGTTTGGGCAGATAGAGAGTTACGTTAAAAACGAGAATGAGGCATTTTTAGAACTATATCAAAAAATAAAGGGAAACATTCAAAAGCTTTTGGAATAGGCGGTTTCGGGTTTGATTGCCATGGAAAGAGTTGGGAAACGCGCTTTAAATAATCTTCTGTGGAACTCGTTCGCGGGCTCCTGTAGTCTAGACCGGTCAAACTTCCCGTCCTGCGGGCAGGAAGAAATCGTAAGGATCCGGCCCTCTCAAGGAAGCTCTTTAAGAAAGAGCTTCAGCAGAAAACGACGCAGAGAAAGGCTGTGACTCGGGTTCAAACCGGGCTTTCTTTAAAAAGAAAGCACGGGTGCAAAGAAACTACGCCTTCCGGCACCATGAAAATCCCGACAGGAGCACCATCCTATTTAAAGCTTCAGTCGGATGAAGATTCATGCCATCCGAACTCCACTTTATAGGTACTATCCACAGAGATCCCAGAGGAACAGAAAGGCTGGCCAAGCTTCTTGATTACATGAAGCCTGACGCGATAGTTGTCGAGTCCAATGCGGCACTAGTGGATTCGTTTTCGAAGGCAGACGAAAACGAGAATCGTGAGGATGACGGGGAAGAATGGTTTGAAGCCGCGGTCTCTCGGATGTATGCGCGGCGGCACGGCATTCCGCTTTATGTTGCAGACAAATCGTATCCGATTCAAGGAGAGTCTCTTGACGACGACGCGCTCTTCAGCGAGGAAGATGTGTCCACGGTGGCAATATTCTACGGGATGGGTGAAAGGGAACTGGAGGAGCGTCTGGAGCGTGGCGCGTTGACTCAGAACGAGGGGCTGTACGCGAAATTCAAAAACATGGGGCCGGATGAGCGGCAAGGGTTAGTTGATGCTAGGTACGATGATGTGATAATGGGTGTGGATGACGCGCTTGGGTTTTATCCCATGGCAGATGTCGTTGTAGGGTCGGACCACTTAACGGAAGCTCTGATTAGAAATGCCGATGGGAGGGTCGTGGCCGTCGGTGGAATGAGCCATCATTATGGCTGGTACTTCAACCTATATGGCAGAACTTTGGATCTAGATCCCACGAGAACAAAGCTCAAGGAGGCCGACAGGATATAACCAGATTATTCATTTCGCCAGCGCCACCGTGGTGACTGTTGCCGTGCGGTTCAGGCACGCCTGTTTCCACGAGTCCTCGGTCACGTAAGCGCAGAACGACTCGTACTCCTGAGGAGTGCGCGCGTAGACGGACATCGCTCCGAACAAGCCTGTGTAGCACTGCGGTTTGTCTTTCACGTTCGAACAGATGTCGAAGCTCATCGCGCGGCCGCCGACCGAGAAGTCGGACGTAGCTATCGTAGACAAACAGTGGTCCGTCCATTCGCTCGGCAACAGGCCGCACATGCTGAACGCCGCGGCAGGGTCACCCTTGGTCAGTGGATGTATCTGGCGCGCGAGCGCGTTGAAGCATATCTTCTGGTAAGCGGGGTTCTCGACCTTCAGGCACTCCTGGCCGACGGCAGCGATGTCGCCGCCATTGCTCTGGTAAATCAGCGAAGGCTGGTTGGCCCAGCAGCCGTCGAGATCGGCGTAGCTCAGGCGTGGATCGTCGCACGGGTAAAAGTTGTCCCCTTCCTTGACCCACCTTTCATCGGAAGGCGCGCCGGCGTGGATTCCCCAGATGTTCTCCATGAAGACTCCGTCACGGCAGTTGAACGAAGGGAAGCCCTCGACGCGCGAGGTCATCTCGTTGCACATCTTGAGCGCGTCAGGAATGTTCGCATAGCCGTTCCACGCTAGGAAGCCATGGCCCATCGCGTGCGAACATTGTGCGGACACGGACAGGCCGTACTTGTTGCACTCGGCCATTATCTCATCCATTCCATCGATGCCTTTGAAACCGATTGCGTCGATGACGAAACCGTGGTAGCACGATGCCAGGAAGTATTCTTTGCAGTAGACCAGTCCCTGGGCGCCGTGCTTTTCATAGAGGTACTCACCGACCACGTGATTGAGCAGGTGCGTTTGACCGGTGAACGGAAGGCCCGAATGGAATAGCTGCTCCTGCGCTTCAACAGGACCTACGCGTTCGATAAGCTGGAGGTAAATCTTCCCCTGTTCCTCGAGGTTTGTCATCGATTTTATCCTGTCTATTTCAGGGGTGTTCGTAACGCCTCTCTTATAGTCGGCCACGATTGCAGTCGTGCGCGCCAAGCATTCGTTCTTCAAACCTTCCGCAAGCGAACCGCAAAGGTTCACGGATGTCGCGGGCCAGCCCGCGTACTCCTGGAATATGACCTCGACGGCCGCGCTCGTTATGCACGTACTCTTGCCGTCCTCGCTCTGCGCCGTGCCGCACGCGTTGGTTATTCCGTTGAAGTCGCCGCGGGCCGCGTTGGCCGAGTAGAAGCCCAGACCTGTGAAACAGCCGTCCCTGAGCGCCTGACGGGGCGCTTCCTCGCAGGACGCGGCCATTGCGGAGGGGTCCCAGCCGACTCTTGCGCCCATGCCGTAAACGTGATACTTCGCGCACTCCGCGTCGTAGCGCTCGTCAACGCTCTCGCAAAGCGTCCAGTCGTCGCGTGCCGGAGCGCTGAAACTGTTCTCCATGAAGACTCCGTCATAGCAGTAGCTCCTGTGGCGTTCGCCGAGAGCGTCGCAATCCTTCAACGCAGAGCCGACGTCAAGGCTCTCCCACGTGAGAAGGCCGTGGCCCGTGCCGTGAATGCAGCTCGCGATGAGCGCTTCCTCGTTGGGGAAGAGGCGCATGCACGTGCTCTCTATCTCCGGCACGCCTTCGGAGCCGCGCTCAAGAAGCATCTGTTCTGTGACGCCGTGATAGCAGCCGAACGCAAACGCGGGGTCGCAGACGCCTATGCCGTCTATCCCTTTGGCCTTGTAGAGAGCCTTGCCTGCCACGTGCGCGAGCTCGTGAGGATTCTCCTTCACCTGCCCGTCTATTATGAAAGTGCCGGTGAGAAACTTCCACGCGCCGGCCGGGTCTCTGGCGGCCATCGTCTTGAACGTCGATTTCTGCACCGTGTAATCGAGTGCGCGGAACTCGTCTGAAGTGGGGCCGCTCTTTCCGATGCTGGACAGGTAAGCCGTTACAGCGTCTATCAAATTCTTGAAAACGTCTACCTTCTCTTCACCGACGACCTCTACGGTCATCGTATTTCCGGGATACAGGTGGTCGTGGAGTCCCCATTTGCCGGCTTGGCTGAACGTAAAAGTGTAGCTTTCCCCGCCCTTTAGACCGACGCAGGAGTCCAGTATGTCCTTCTTTTCATCGGTGATGCACTTGTTTATTGAAGAGCCCGGATACGCGGTGTGCGTTGGGTGCATGTCTGACGCGGGCCAGTGGCCTGCGACGCCGCGGGTTATCCACGTGACGCTGTCGCCTACGTGGACGGTCACGTGGTCAGGAGAAAAGCCGTCTTCTGTTATTGCAACGGTCGTCGGGCTGTGAGCCGACGCAGGAACGGCCGTCGCAAGCAAGACGAGAGCCGCGAACAGAATCCAAATCGTTGTTCCACGCATAAGGAACCGCTGGTGTTTCCCAGTTTAAATTGTTAACGCTAGGGCGTGCCGTACGGAGATGGGTAGTCGTATGGTGTGCCGTACGACTCAGGAGTTCCGTACGGAGTTGGATAGGCATAACCTTCGGACGGAGTTGGGTACGAACCAGGCGATGGGTACGAATATCCTTCGGACGGAGACGCGTAAGGCGTTGGGTACGGGTAACCTCCCTCGGACGGCGTTGGATACGGGTAAGGCGATGGATACGAGTAACCTCCCTCTGTTGGAGTCGGGTAGGCGTATGAGGGCGTCGAGTAGGAAGGCGTTACGTAAGTACCCGTCGGGGATGGGTACGTGTACGAAGGCGACGGATATCCGTATGCGCTGCCCGGGGTCGGATATGTGTATGACGAAGGTGTCGGGTAGCTGTACGAAGGCGACGGATACGAGTAGCCGGTTCCCGGTGTCGGGTACGAATACGGAGACGGGTATGAAGGCGTTGGGTACGGGTAGCTGCCTTCAGACGGCGACGGGTACGAGTAGTATGTTGGCGTCACGTAGTCTGCGGAAGGCGTGGGGTAAGCGTAGTACGTGGGGCTCTGGTAGTATGGTGTTGGGTACGAGCCCGGAGTGGGATAGGTGTATGGTGTCGCGTACGAAGGCGATGGGTACGAATATCCTGTGGTCGAAGGCGTTGGGTAAGCGTACTCTGTTCCCGGAGTTGGATATGTGTATGAGGGCGTTGGGTAAGAGGATGGAGACGGGTAAGCGTAGTACGGAGTCTGGTAGGAGTCAGACGGCGAAGGGTAAGAGTAGTAGGGAGACGGGTATGTGTACGCAGGCGTTGGGTACGTGGAGCTTGGCGTCGGGTAGATGTAGTAGTTTGGCGTCTGGTAGTACTGTCCCGGAGTTGGGTAGGCGTAGTATGGCGACGGGTATGTATTTCCCGGTGTCGGGTACTGGTACGGAGTGGGGTAGACGTACGAAGGCGTTGGATACGTGCCGGGCGACGGGTAAACGTACGAGGGCGAGGGGTAGGAGTAGTAAGGAGTCTGGTAAGCGAAGTTGGGAGTCTGGTAAGACGGTGTCTGGTAAGGAGCCGGCGTCACGTACGCCTGTCCTGGCGATGGGTATGGATAGAACGATGGAGACTGATACGCCACGGGCGTTGGGTAGTTCAACGTGGTAGGCGGCACGTAACCGCGACTTGCTTCTGTAGTTTCTCCAGAGCCTGACGTCCAGATGTTCGCCTGCGGGTTGTATGTCCACGTGCCTGTGCCTTCGCGCGTCACGGTGTCAAACCTGTACTCCTGCGTTCTCGCATCGTAGCCGTAGGTTGGCCTGCTGTAATCGTAAGCGTGCGTGGTTGTGGCGCCTGTTGCAGAGCGGTACGCGCCGTTTGCAGAGTTGTAGGATTCCCCGCTTGTGGATCCCCACGTTCCTGTGCCAGAATTGTAATCCCATCTGACGCCTGATGGCGAGCGGTAAACGCCGTCAGACTCGTAACCGACAGGCGCTACGACGGCCGTGGGCGGCTTGTAGGTCTCTCCGCCTCCGGAAGCCCACGAAGCGGTCTTGGGATCGTATGTCCACGTGTCGCTGCCCGCGGCATAAGTGTATTTTCCCTCGACTGCGCTGTAGTCGGTCTTGTAGTGGTAGTACGCCCCGTCAGGCGGCCTGTAGACCGTGCCGTCGGCGGACGCGTAGGCGTTGAACTCGGGATTGTAATCGTATTTTGCCTCGACGACCGCGCCGTCCCTTATCTCGTAGCCGGTCGGCTTGTAGTTCACTGTCTTGCCGTCAGGAAGCTTATACTGCCCGGGCGTGTAAGCATAAGTTTCGGTCGTTCCTTCAGGCGTGACGACTTCGTATCCGGTAGGAGTATACGTATATTGAGCGAGCCCTTCTGGAGTGTCGACAGTATAACTGTACTCTTCGTTGCCGTTCTCGAAGGCGGACGCCGGTTCGTATCCTTCAGGATATGGATGCTCGTATGCCTGGCCGGACGGAGTCGTGAATCTCCAGCCCGTTTCGACGAACTCATACTTGTAATCCGTGACTGGATCAACGTACTGCGTTCCTATCACGAAGCCGCCGCCTGCGCCAGCCGCGATTTCAGGATCGGCGAAATTCTCTACCGCAGTTGCATCGGCTCCTTCAGGCAGTTCAATCTCACCCGTTACGATGAATCCCGGAGGAACGAACTCCTCGCCGTATGCCTTCCTGTATTCGTCGGCCTGCTGCGCCGCCAATATCCGAGCGGCCTCTGACGGGTCCTCGCCTGCCGTAATCAGGTCGTTGAGCTCTGTTGAATATGATTCTTCAAGGGCGGTCGCTATAGCAACAACGTTCTGCTCCTGCTCGAAGCGCTGCTCAAGAATCGCCGCCTCTTCAGGATATGCGGCTGTCAGGGCGTCCTTGTTGGCTTCCCACTCTTCCACGAAAGTCGCGCTCCCGTCCGTTACCTCGTCCCTTATGGCTTCCACGTTCGTGAACTGCTCTTCAAAGGCGGCCTTTTGGTCCTCGGTCAGCTCGCCGCCAGCGTAGTCCTGCGCGTTGAATATCCAGTGCTGTCCCTCGATGAGATTGCCGGAAGCTGCGTCATAATCGCCCGCCTTGAACAGGTACTCGCTCTGTTGCAGGTTGAGCTTCGCGTCCTCCACCATGTTGCCTAGGACGAGCTTCTCCTCGCCGTCAGGCAGAGCCAAGTACGCCTCCTCAAGTTCAGTCGCCGCATCTCGCGCGTCCACGAGTTCCGTAGCGACCGCATCCTTCTGCACGTCTGTCAGGCCCACATCCTCCTCGGCATTGGAGTACTGTATCCCGGCCTCTATTTGCGTGATTCCCTGTTCCTCGGCCGCGGCCGCTATGACCTCGTCCTTGGCTTCGACATAACCGGCCTGGGCGTCAACAGTGCTTTCGACAAGGGCGTCTACAGGCAGCGTGTCTGCCGTCGCCTCATCAAGCTCGCCGGACGCCAGAAGCTCTTCATACTGCTCATGTACGGCATCTGAATAGTCGTTAACATAATGAGAAAGTTCTCCTATCTCTGCAAGAGCAACAGGATCAACAATAGGCGGCAGGCTCTCAAGCGCAGTGGCGAACTGGCCCGTCCACGACTCGGCGCCTTGCGCCGCTGATTGGGCCGCCACCCAGTTGTTCTCTTCCATCATCTGGTGCATCTCGGCGAAGCGCTCCGCGCTGATTTCCGCGGCGAGCGCCGCCTTGTCTTCTGGGCTGATTGCGATGAACATCTGGACGCCATCCCACGTCGTGTCAAAGAAGTAGAACGGGTCGTCCGGAGTCGTTCCGGCGTCTATGTTCAGATAATCGGGAGTCTGCGCGAGAGCCGATGGGCCCATTAATATTGCCGCTGCGAACAGTGTCAGCAAGAACGTCCTATGGTTTTTCACGTCGGCGTCACGTCTACAGAATGCGCGGACCGCTATATAAATCTTTTTGCGGTCCGTCCGCGCGCCCGGCAGGCATATTTATACACGGCCGCGCAGCTTGACGCGGGGGTTGTATGCCGCAGTCCACTTTGCTTGAAAGGAACGTCGAGCATCTTCTCAGCCTCTGCGGGATTCCGTACGAAAGGAACAGGGACTTGCACGGCTACGAAACCGATTTCTATCTCGAGCACCAGAAGAAGAAGATAGTGATACAGTGCGTCTACAGGGAGAAGAATTCGCAGAACATCCGCAATTTTATCCATATCATGGACAGTATCCAGCGCGTTCTTGGCATAGACAGCATAGTCCTCGTCCTCGTGGACTGCGATCTTACAGAGAAGGAAACCGGCCTGGCCAAGAGGTTTAGCATGGAGATATGGGACGAGGAGAAGCTGACGAACCTTCTTGAGGTGGCCGCGGAGAAGAAGGCCGACGCCAAGAACATCATACTGAACGATACGGGCATACGCGTCCGAAACGCTCCTACGATGCAAGTGGAGATAAAGCGCAAGCCCGAGCCGAAGATTGAGAGGTCGAGTACCATAAGGAAGGCTGCGATACCAGCCCCTGAGACCAAAACACCGCCTGTTGAGACCGGTTTGACAATGAAAGAGGCAGAGCCTGTCCGGCAACCGCAACCTCCGAAAACCGACACCATTAACGCCATAAGGCACGATCTTGGGGAGATGATGAAACACGGCAGACATGGAGAGGACGCGCTCGTCTTCACTGACAAGTTCACGGGACACGCGGTCCATCACGTTCTTGAGAAGGACGGATTCGTGCTCATGTGCAAGGCAGGCGATGTGCAAAACACGCAACGGGTTCTGGAAGAGCTGGGCTTCTCGAACGCAAAAACCCTGAAGAAGGGCCGTTTCGTCGTTGGCGACGGCGTATTCGCGCATTTCGGACGCGATCTGGACAAGGCAGCGGCCGCGACAGACAAGATATTCCGCGACGCGCTGGCTCTGGAGAACTACGAAGCGCTCGTATCCGCGCAGAAGGTAGTGAGAAGCTAGCCTACTCCTCGAAGACTTCTATCTCCTTCGCTTTTCTGACGAACGCTCCCATCTTACCCGTGAAGCGCGTCGCGCGCACAGGCGTGTCGTCTATGAAGTGGTACTCGGTGTACGGAGCAATCTTGCGCGGCTTGTTATAGATTACCTTGTGGTACTTCACTCCGTGTTTCTTGAGCCACGCCTCTGTCGCGGATGCGTGCTCGTCCGTACGTGCCGTGAAGAAGCATATGATGTGACCTTCGTCGTACCACCTGTTCACCGAAGCGATAGATTCAGGAAACGGCGCGGCGTCGAGCATCTTTTGTGCGCCGGCCTCGTTCGAAACGTGCTCGCAGATGGTGCCGTCTATGTCGACGATGAAGATCTTAATAGTTCCCTGCCTTACTGGAGCGCGCTCACATATTAAGCTTCTCTTTCAGAACCTTCGCGATCTCCTTCGGGTCCGCGGCGAAGCCGAGCGCGCGATTGGTTTCGCCGAGCAGGAAGTTGAAGGCCTCTTTCTTGCCTTCGCGGTACCTCTGTACGACATCTTGGTGTGCCAGCAGTGTCGCCTCGACGGCCTTCTCGACGTCCTCCTTCGATGCTTTCGTTGTGTGCTTGCTCTCCTTCTTGTCCAGAAGCTCACGCAACAGCTGTTTCGCCTTGTGCCGCGTAATCTTCTCGGACAACGCGTCGTCCATGAGCCTTTCGACGTCTTTCGTTTTCACGCCGCTCTGTTCCAGCGTCAGCGTGCGGTGGTTGAGCTCGCCGCGCAGGTCGCGTCTTATCCACTCGGCGACGCGCTGTGGCTCGAACCTCTTGGACAACGAGTCGAACAGCGCCACGAACTCCTGTTCCTCTGTTACGGCGACAGCCGCGTCGCGCGCCACGCCCGCACGTTCCAAACGTTTGCGCGCGGCGAACGTGTCCTCCGGCGTTGCGACGCGTACGGACGAAATGTCAATCGGCTGCAGGTCCGGGTCTTCCATATATCTGTAGTCTGATTCCGTTTCCTTTTCCCGCGACGCGAGTGTGCGGCCTTTCGTTTCATCCCAGTGGCGCGTCTCTTGCACGAGCGTGCCTCCGCGCTCGAGAAGCTCGGTCTGTCTTTTGGCCTCGTGTTCAATCGCGGCCAGGATTCCATGCGTTGTGTTGATGTTCTTGACCTCCACGCGCGTGTCGCCGACAGACACGTTCGTATCGGCCTTTATCGCGGACGAGGGATCCGCAATCTTGAGATAGTGCAGCAGGCGCGAGAACTCGTCGACGAAGTTCTTTGCCGCGTCTGTGCTGTTGATGTCCGGTTCTGTAACTACTTCTATCAAGGGTACGCCCGCTCGGTTGTAGTCCACGGTCCCGTCCCGCGGTTCGTAACGCGCGGCGTCCTCCTCAACGTGCACTTCACGTATGCGCACGCCCAGGAACGAACCTTCGCGGCCGATGGGCGTCGACGTTCTCTGGTAGTTCGACGGCAGATCCGGATAGAAGTAGTGCTTGCGCAGAACAGTCGCGCGCACTTCCAACTTGCAACCAAGCGCCTTGGCAAGAACAACGGCTTTCTCCACTGCCGTTCTGTTCGGGGCCATCGGTTTCGCTCCCGGCTGGCCCGTGCACCGCGGGCATACGGACGTATTGGCGTCTTCAGCGCGCACGAAACACATACAGAACATCTTGGCACTCGTGCGCGGATAGACGTGAATCTCCAGGCCGACCTTCATTTTGAATCCCTCAGTCGCTCGTATGCGTGACCGAGCTGCAATACCTCCGCGTCCTTGAACCGGTTCCCGATTATCTGCAGGCCGACAGTACGGCCGCACGGAACGCTAAGCGCAGGCATACCTGCCAGAGAAGGCGGGCCTGTCATTACGTCCATCAGATAATTTTGAAGCGGCGTCGTGAGCTCTCCTATTTTCCACGGCAGGACAGGCATCGTCGGCGTCACGATGAAGTCGCCTTTCTTCAGCAGGCCCTGCATCTCTTTCGCGACAAGCGTGCGCCCTCGCAGAGCCGCGGCGTACCACTTGTTCGCGTGCTCCTTGCGCGTCGCATACGTGCCAAGGAAGATGCGCCGTTTAAGCTCCTCGCTCAAGTACGAACCGCGTGTCTTTGAAACCGCTTCTTCCGGCGTCTCGCCGTCCGCGCGCGGCCCGTATTTCAGGCCGTCAAACCGCTGCATCGCCGACGAGAACTCAGCAAACATCGTGATGTAGTAAGACGGAACAGCGTAGCGCAGGTTAGGCGCGCGAACGTCAACGCGTTTCGCTCCCGCGTCCGTGAGCGTCGCTATGGCCTTTTCAACCGCGTCTCTGACTTCCTTCGCCGAACCATCCAGCAGTTCTGTCGGTACGACAATCTTCAGTCCCCTCGCCGAGAATTTATCCAGTTCGTATCGCTTGTTCGCCATTCTTTCCAGAAGATACGCGACTCCGTAAACGTCGCGGGCCATCGGCGCTATAGTATCAAGAGACATCGCGAGGTCCATCAAGCCGTGGCGCGAAACGAGTCCGTACGTCGGACGCAGGCCGACGACGCCGCAAAACGCCGCAGGCGCACGTACCGAGCCGAAAGTGTCGCTGCCTATCGCGAAGTCGCACTGCTCTAGAGCGAGCGCGACTCCGTTTCCTCCAGAAGAGCCACCAGGAACGCGCGTCGTGTCAAACGGGTTTTTCGTGGCGCCGAAATCGGATGTCGTGCCGGAACCTCCAGCCCCGAACGGATCGTGCACCGTTTTGCCGATGACGCGCAGGTGCGTCGTGACGTTATGAAGCGCGTCCGCCGAATAGGGCGCGACGTAGTTTTCGAGAACGCGCGACGAGGATGTGCAGCGTATGCCTTCCACGAGTATGTTGTCCTTGACTGCGAGCGACGGATATCCGGCGTTCGCATATTTGTCTGTGACCGTAACGAACGCGTTGTATGTCTTGTTCTGCTTCTCTATGAGCGTGAGCTGCTTGTGAAAACGTTCTGTCGCGTCGGATGTGCTCAGGCCGAGAATCTCCTTGGAGCCCATCATAACGAGCGCGGCACCTTCAGATGCGACCCGCTCTTCTGCGGGAAGTTTTTAGTTATCGTTTGCGGCTCGAAGTGTTGTGGCAGATCGTCTCGTAATGCGCCGCTCTCGCGTTTTTCCGTTTCGCTCTTCACGCTCTCAAGCTGCTCGGCCCACTCAAGTATCTCATCCGCGTCTTTGGCGAGCTTCCTGAGCTCGGCTTCGCTCAGCGCGAGCCTCGCTATCCTCGCGGTCTTCTTCGCTTCTTCGATGTCCATGGTTATCACAATGGCGCTCCAGGGAGGACTCGAACCTCCGTCTCTACGTCTCCGCTTGCACCCGCCCCTTTGAGCGGAGTGTTTAACAGCGTAGCATTCTGCCAATTGAACTACCGGAGCATTGGGTTAATAGAGTTGACACTGACGTAAAGCCTGTGGTCTGGGGAAGAAATGGGCCCTAGACGGCTGTATTATTCGCGCGGCTGGATGCAGAACTTTCTCGTACGTGTGTTGCGCGCATGACGAGTATTGGAAGGAGAAGGTATTTAAGGGTTAGACGGGCCGTTTTGCTTGCGACTTATTCTATCCGGTGTGTCTACGAAATGCACGTAGCGCATACTGATAGAGGTCTTTAAAGTTCCCGAGTCCCCCAGTTGTAGCACGGAACGTATGTTGGTGGCGGTGTCTGGCCTCGTTAAGCTTTTCCAGAAACTGTTTTCTGTATCCGGGCGTCGACTTCTCCAGGATGCTTAGTGGATCGTTGGCGATAAATTCCTTTATGTCAACGTCGTTGGCCGCGGCAAGCGTCTCCTCGTCGTCGATGTCGAAGTACTTGAAGTTTGTTCTCATCACAAGCAGCGACGAGGTAGCCTCGGCAAGCTCGAGCGTAGCGTCCGATGGTGGCAGGCGCGCAGGCTTCTGGCGACTTCCTGTTTCCAGCGGCGGGAATATGGACTGGACCTCTTTCAGGTGCGAAAGGAATCCTCCGTAAGAAATCCCCGGTAACGCGATCTTCTCCATGTCTATTCGGGACCCGTCCTCGGTGAGGGGGAGAGAGCGTCCAGCTGGATCGTCGTTATCTCTGAAGATAATCCTGTAGTCGAAGGGCAATGGGCTTACAACCGATATGGCAACTCGTTTTGTCCTGTGTTCGGTGAACCCAACGGCACGCCCGATATCAAAGGAAAGGGGGCCTTTGCGAACGGAGAATAATTTATGAATCTTGGGGACTGGCGCCTTATACGCCTCTGTTGAATTCTCCATAACATGGACGAGCGGCTTTATGTATGGAAATCGTGGCGATATTCCCCGTGTGCCAGGCATCATCTCCGTCAAGCCCATGTTTGCCTCGATTGTATAGTACCCTGACGCCCATGATATGGCATCTTCTTGGTAGATAGAATCGCCGAGCACGACTGTAAGGGGCGGTTGAGTCGCGGCGGTGTACGCAACTGCCGCAACCCCGACAATCGTGTCTAGTTCGTTGTCAAATAGGTTTGGATTGAGCGGCTCGCACCCGTTTTCAATCAGCTTCCCGTTGGCCTTCGATATGTGGTGTAGGTGTGACATGAGTCTGCCGTAATCTACGGATTCGATGATTGTTGGCCTCGACGTTAGTCCAAGCAGCCCGATTGGTTTTGCCTCCATCTCTTTCAGGTGGGCATTAATGGAGTCTCCGTGAGGGCCTCCAACGGATATGAAGGCTTTGTCGAAGTTGAGTTTTGCGAGCGTGTCGATTGTATACTCCAATGGGATTCTTCCATTGACCTCGGCGAGGACCTTTGGTTTCTTGCCTTCCGCAAATCTGGTTCCGTTGCCTCCGCAAAGGATGAGGGCGTCGGGCCGCGGGTAAGACATCTGCAGTTTTTTATCGATTTCTGCCATCTCGGCATAGACGGCGTCTAATTGGTCGGCGAAGGGGATATTCTCTTTGCTCAGATGCTCCCTTAGCTTCTTTAAATGTTCCTGATAAGACACGGTAACGTTGAGGCGCATAGCTTCAAATGCTTTTCTCTAACACCAGACTCACTACCTTCCCCACGACCTCTCCCTTGTCTTTGGTGAGCTTGATTTCGAAGGATTTCCTGCCAAGCTTGCGCGTCTCTATGAGGCCTTTCGCACGGAGGCGGCCGAGGGTCTTCGAGAGCTTCACGACGCCCGAGCTGGACTTCTTCACGTTCGCGCCGAGCTTGTCTAGGCCCACGTCCTCCGTTATGGCGGACAGTCTGCCCTTAACGGTTCCTCCTCTGCTGTAGATATGTCCGAGGACGCTGGCGTCCACTCCCTCAGGTACTCCAAGGCTTATTGGAATCGCCACCTCCTTGATGCCCTTGGCTCCTTTGGCCATATGTGAAACGTGGCCTCCCATTTCTACAAACCCCCAGCTCTCGGGCTCAACCCAGCATACCTTTGCTCCGGTAGCGTTAGCTGCCAAGAGGGCTGCTGTAGTGACTATCACGCTGCCGCCGTGGGCGTTGACAAGAACGTCTCTGTCTTGCCTAATCTCGTTGTGCATGATAGAGATTAGTTTCATGAAAGCGGATGTGAAGTCAAAAAATGGTACAGCGGTGAACTCCGATTTTTCCACCACCCATCGCGGCAGATTCCCCTCAAGCTCGGAGCGCATCTTTTCTGCCATCTCCTTGGCTTCCTCCCTGTGATTGTTCTCCTCGGCCTCTATGAAGTAGACCTTTTGCGGAATGCGTTTTCTTAGAAGGTATCTTATCCTCTCCATATGGTATGGATTACCCAAAAACACAATCTGTGTTATCTCCTTGTCCATTCTTCATACACCACAGATTAACCTTATATAGCGCTCCCGTTTGGGTTAACGTTTTTCGTTATAATTAGTTAACCGTACAACTATTTATCCTTTCAGTTAGCTGTAACACGACTGTTTTTTATGGTGGCGCTAATCAATTGGGTTCCAACCCTGCGGACAACGCAGGACCAAAGAACGCGACAAAAAAACAAAGGAGGTGTTTGGAAATGGTGAACGAATTGGGAACGGATGAAGAAAGCCCGTCGTACTTCATTCCAGGCGCGCCGGCGAAGAGAAAGAAGTGGGCGCAGAGCTGGGACTGGTCGACGGACAGGGCGTACATACAGAGAATGGGAGACGTGCTGGCCGGAAACCCGGCGTACGAAGGGCACGCGAAACTCGTCGGAGGGCGGTAGGAGTGATGGAAACGTACGCAAGTAGATTGTCGGCCGAGTACTGTCCCGGACCGCCGGGGTTTGACCCGTGCTGTCCCAACTGTCAGGCCGGCATGAAACAGTACAAGGGACGATGAGTGTCATCGCGACAAAAGTTCAACGGAGGTGAAAACGATGAGCGGACAAGGACCAGTGATCGGACCGGGCCACTACAGCGCGATACCGTACGGCGGCACGCTGCCCAGCGACCTGATGCAGCCACCCGGGCTGTACATGAGCGCGTTGGAACAGAGCTACGCGTTGCGTGGACTGAGATGAAACGACGAACAAAAAACAAAGAGGTGAAGACATGAGTGTACCGACATCGATGAGGGAAATGCGACTTGGATACCTAAATGAGTTCGGCAGCGTGGCCGTCATAAGCGACATCCATTCGTCGAGAGGCCACCCGTATCCGCACGTGGACATTTCGCACGTAAGTCCCTCGGGGAAACTCGTCCCGTACAGGGACGGATTCAGGCTAGGATAAAACGAACGCGCCGGGGCTGCAGACCCTGCGCACCAATAAGAGGCGAGAGAATGTTAGCGATTCGGGAACTGGATTTGGAAGTGCCGCAAGGCGAGTTTGTGATAATATACGGCTCGTACCTGCGGAAGGGCGCGGATGCCGGAGATGTTGACGTGGTGTACGTAGGCTCCCTGGAGGGAGCACACCACGTGCTAAGGAAAATCGAGGCTCAGACGGGGAAATGGGTGGACGTGATGTTCCTGACACCGCACAACTTTCAGAAGGCCGTGATGTTGAGGGACTATGCGATTGAAAATATCCTATCAGAAAATCATATTGTATTGGGCGATAAAACAGTTCCGGATAAGATATCGCGTGTGGCAAAGGCGGCGACAGGCGCATGCATAACATACAACGAAAGAATGTCTTGTTGGTTGCGGTGTTGTGCACGGATAAAATGGACGCGGCACGTAAACGGTTTCAATGATGGTAAAAACAGCCTTTATGACATACTGTTGGACGTCAGTTTCGCAATGGGCTATGCGGAACACGCAAAGAGGATGCGTCGAGGAGGCGCTACACTAGAACAACTCGTCGTGGAAGGCGTGTTGAATGGGATTTACGAGCTACAACAGCGCGCGAAGACGGAAGACGTAATGAAAGAAGTCGAAGGGATTGTCATGAGCCTCAAGGATAATACCGATTCATCATTCTCGGGAACGGTATCGTGTCGCGGATGTGCTCCAGCTTGCATATCCACTGGATGACGCGCTCCACTCCCATGCCGAAGCCCGAGTGAGGCACGCCGCCGTAACGTCGCGTCGCAAAATACCAGTCATAGAACTTCGGGTCAGCGCCTTCTTTCTTCAACGCCTTTATCATGGCCTTCACGTCCGCGTCCCTCTGCGAGCCGCCGATTATTTCTGTTCCGAGCTCAGGGCAGAGCACGTCGAAACATAGAGCGACCTTGGGATCCTTTGGATCCGCGGGCTTGTAGAAGGCCATTATCTCCTTGGGATAGCGCGTCACTATGACAGGACGTTCGAAATGCTGCGCAATCGCGCGCTCTTCTTCCGTACGGAGGTCTTTGCCCCACTTGATTTTGATGCCGTCTTTCTTCGCCAGCATGTCAAGCGCTTCGGTGTACGTGATGCGTGGGAACGGAGGCGTTATCTTGAGCAAATCGTTGGGGTCGCGTCCGAGAGTGCGCAAGTCTTCAGGGTTCTTCTCCGCGACGCGTGCGCAGATGTGCGAAATCAATCCTTCCGCCACGCGCGCCAGTCCGTCCAAGTCCATCCACGCTGCCTCGCACTCCGCGTGCCAGTACTCTGTGAGATGGCGCGTCGTGCGCGACTTCTCCGCGCGGAACGAAGGAGCAATGCAGTAAATCTTCTCAAGAGCGTGAATCCCTGCTTCCGCATAGAGCTGCCACGACTGCGTTAAGAAAACTTCGTCTCCGAAGTAGTCGACCTTGAAGAGTGTCGGACCTCCCTCGCAAGCGGCCTTCGTTAACGTAGGAGACTGGAATTCAAAATAATTCTGCGAGCGGAAGTATTCGTGTATGGCTCCGAAGACCGTCGAGCGCACGCGCAGTATCGCAGTCATCTGCGGCGAACGAATCCACAAATGCCGCTGATCCATGAGGAACTCCGGGGACTTGTCGCGGGCGATGGGATATGGTTCGGCCAGTTGCACAACGTCAAGCGTGCGCCCCTTGACCTCGAAGCCGCCGGGCGCGCGTGCGTCCTTTGCGACCGTGCCTGTAAGCGTTACGGATGATTCGGTCGTAAGTTCTGACGCGGCCTTGAACGTCTTGGCGTCCGTGTCGCTTTCTTTGAACGTGACCTGTATGTGGCCGGTTCCGTCGCGCAGGATTATGAAAACCGTGGTCTTCTGCGTGCGCACGGTAGAGCACCAGCCGCGCAGCGCGGCCGTTCCGCCTTCCTGTTCCATGGCCTCTCTCACAGACATGAAGTCCATGAGACGGGTAGGAACCGAATAGGATATATACGCTTTTGCCGCACGGAGGCCATGGGCATCCTAAGCGTTCTGTCCGCGACAGTTGTTTCGATACTCTCGACGATGGGCTATCAGGGGCTCTTCTTAATGATGGTTCTGGAGAGCACGGCCGTCCCTGTCCCCAGCGAAGCCGTTATGCCTTTCGCGGGCTTCGTGGTATTCTCGGGAACGTTCGACTTTATGACAGCCTTGGCAGTCGCGACTCTGGGCAGTATAGTCGGCAGCGCGTTGAGCTATTATGTTGGAGTCCGCGCAGGCAGGCCATTCCTTTTAAAGTACGGCAGGTGGTTTTTGATTTCGCGGCGCGAGCTGGAATGGACAGAACGTTTCGCGAAAAGGCGCGGCTTTGTTGCGATATTCGCCGCGCGCTTCATACCCGCGGTGCGCCACGTGATTTCTATACCGGCAGGAACTGCGCGCATGCCTTTCGTGCCGTTCGTTGTTGCGACAGCTGCAGGCGCGGCGATCTGGAACGGTCTCCTGTTGTGGGTCGGAGTCAAGCTCGGCGAACGCTGGCACGACGTAGGAACGATGCTGGCGCCGTATGAGAATGTTGTTCTGATAGCGCTCGTTCTCGCGGCAATCTGTTATGTGGTTTTAAAACTGCGCGAGCTTCGCAAGAACTAGAACTTCGGCCTCTTTGAAACCAATTTCGGCATCGTCAACGGCCTGAACGGATATTCGGATGTCTCCTTCCTGATTCTCGAAGCCAGCTCGACGAGAGACATATTCTCGACGTCTCCAGACTTCCTGAAGCGCACGGCAAGCTTCTTCGCCGCGTCTTCCTTCTCTCCGTAGACAACGATGAGCGGTATCCAATCCGTCTCCGCGTCGCGGACCTTCTTCTGCACGGACTCCGTGCGGTCGTCCACGTCCGCGCGCACGCCTTTCTTCTCCAGTTCCTCCGCCAGAGCCTCGCACTTCTTCGCGTACGTGTCGTTCACCGGACACAGGCGAACCTGCGTCGGGCTCAGCCACAGAGGCAACGTCGGATGCTTCTCGCGGAGCGCCGTGTCGAATATCGTGTAGATGTATCTCTCAAGGCCGCCTATTATCGCCGTGTGCAGGATTATCGGATGTTTCGCGGCGCCCGACGCGTCTGTGTATGTGATGCCGAAGCGCTCGGCGTTGCCGACGTCTATCTGCACCGTCCCGATTTCGCGCGGCCTCTGCATCGAATCGACGATGTGATACTCCACATTCAACATCCAGTAATAGTTGACGCCCTGCGGATAGAAGCACAGAAGCACGGGCTTCTTCTCGCGGCGAACCATCTCCTTGAAAAACTCCTTGTTCTTTTCGAAGTATTCCTTCGATGTGAGGTTGTAGAGCGAGTAGTAGTCGCGACCAAGCTTGCCGATCTCCCCGTATATCTTGTCGTGAATCCTGAGCGTCCATTTCTTGGCCTCTTCCATGTCTGACGTAAGCACGTGCATGTCCGGCATCTGGAATTTTCGAAGGCGGAAGCACAGCAGCGTCTCGCCTGACTGTTCGAAACGATATGAATCGGCGACCTCGAACGCACCGAGAGGGATGTTCTTGTACGATATAATCCAGTCCTTCATTATCGCGAACTGCTGGAAGCACGCGGCGTATCTGAGGACGAACCTCTTTTTCTCCATCTCCAGCTCGTACAGACGATCTCCGAAGAGCTTCGCGTGCTCTGCTATCGCGCGCTCGTTCAGGGAGAACATGTTCGTTCCGCGCACGTTGTACACGGGAATCCCCACGGAGCGCACAACGGCGTTCGCGTAGTCCGAAGCGAGCTCAAGTATCATCGCGCCCAGCGGTCCGTATCTCATGTGGCCGCTGTCTGACATGCTCTCCCAGTCTATTCCAAAACGTTTGACATGCTTGATGTATTCAGGTTCTTTCCCTCCTGGCGCTTCTTTTCCCAGAGCTTCCTTATCCACCAGAATCTTGAAGTTCTCCTCGCCTTGCTTGTACTTGTACGTTCCGGGGTCGTGCGTCTTGCCGTCCTCTGTCATGATGAAATATTCCTTCTTTATCGGCGCGCGCTTCTTTTCCGCTTCGCCTTTTATCTCGCGCGACAGTTCGGCCAGCGGGTGGCCTTTCACGTCTATGGTGAACGCCTTGTACCAGCCGAAAGACGCTTTCTTCACGATTGCGTGCTTTCCCAGAGCCGCGGTTAGTCTGTTCAAAGTCTCCTTGGCGAAACCGGGCGACGACGGCGCGTTCGTCAGGTGCACGTACGGATAGATTACGATTTCTTTCGCATGCACCTGCTCGTTGACCTTGAGTATCTCTTCTACGGTTCGCTCCACGACGTCATTGTTCTTCTCGTCCTCCTTCTCGACGCTCGTGAAGACGACCAGAGCTTCTTTCGCCGTGAGCGCCTCGTGCTCCTCGTCGGCGTCCTTGATCGCCTTCTTTGTAGGCGTCACGGTCAGCGAGTTCGAGTGCAGCGTCAGTATTTTCACGAAATTCACCTGTTTCCTCTGGAAGATTCGAAACCGAGTTTCGATGTTTTCATGGACTCACATTTCAACGCAACGTTAATAAAGGCCTTTCCCGTTACAGTGTTATGGGCGTCTTTTCCGAGTTCAAGCAGTTCCTGCAGGAATTCAAGGTGGTTGGCGCGGCTGTCGCTTTTGTGATAGCGCTGGCCGTCAACGACCTTGTCCGCTCTTTTGTCGACGCGGTGCTCTCGCCGCTTCTGGGCGCGACCGTGAACAAGTCGAGCCTTTGGCTGTTCTCCTGGAACGTGGGCGACGCGACGATAAAGATAGGTGCATTCGCCAATGTCTTCGTTCAGTTTGCGATAACGCTGATTATAGTCTTCGCCTTCGTCCACTACATTATCAAGTGGGGAGAGGCGAAGTAAAGGTTAATAAGCGTTCTCGCGTACGTCTGCGCGGAGCCCCGTCGTCTAGTGGCCAAACCGGAATTCCAGCGGTTCCACAAAAGGATAGCGGTCTTTGGAGTTTGTCTCTAAAGATGCGAGTTCGAAAGAACTGTGAGCAGACGAAGCTAACCGTTGACGTAGGTTCGAAGACTTTCGGATTCGAAGAAGCCGAAAGTATGAAACGCCGCGCGTTTCATGAATATCCTACCGGGGCTACCACTTCTTTATTTATCGGTCCGCACTATCTGGAGTATGAAAATCTTCGAACCTCATTCAAATACTTCGGGACCGGATGGAGGGGATAGGTCCTGAAAATCTTGAAACGCGGTCTCAAGTTTTCACGCCGCGCGGAGGCGGGCGCGTGAAAATCTTCGAACCTCGTTCGAATACTTCAGAACGGATTGGGGGCGATGTGTTCTGAAGATCTTCGCGCACGGCGACACAGACGGTCTTACGTCTGCCGTTCTCGTAGCCAAAGCCTTCGGCGTCGATGCGGAGAGCGTACACTTCAGCCGGCCTACGCAACTCCTGTCGGACCTGAAGGCGACCAAGGAGCACACCGTGATTCTGGACATCGCGCTGCACGACGAGGACGCGCCTCTGATTCTCGCGGAGCTGAAACGCATCTCATCGAAATACGAACTTC
Organism: Candidatus Aenigmatarchaeota archaeon; assembly: GCA_016432325.1. Lineage (GTDB taxonomy): Archaea > Aenigmatarchaeota > Aenigmatarchaeia > PWEA01 > JACQIF01 > JACQIF01. Next base: position 721,230 of record CP066684.1, on the reverse strand, counting down.
TCTACATAGACCACCACCCGCTGCCCAACGGAACGCGCGATCGCGACGTTCCGGACGAGTACGTTCACGACACCAACCGCTCTACGGCAGAGCTCGCGTACATGTATCTGCACGAAAAGCTTCCAAGGGAGTTCTCAAGAATAGCGCTCTACGGGGCGATAGGCGACTACGCGGACGACACGAACTGGATAACGAAAGAGCTCGAGAAGTGGGATAAGAGGATAATCTATTTCCAGGCGGGCATCCTTCTCGAGGCGATGGGAGAGGCGAGGCATCTGTACGACCTGAAACGGAGAATCGTTCGTGAACTCGTTAAAGGCGTCGAGCCGTCTGAAATGAAAGACGTTGTGGAACTCGCTCTGAAAGAGGCCAGGCACGACAAGCTGCTCTACGAGCGTCTGGTCCAGAACCACACTGTTGTCGGAAAGGTCGCATACGCGATAATCGAGATGGGTTCGCTGGCCAAAGGCGCGCACCTGATTATGGGAATAGCAGACGCCAAGGTAGGCGTAATAGGAATACTCGAAGGTGGACACGTCGACATGTCCCTGCGTGCGAACAAGGGGTTCGCTCACGATTTGGCCCGCGTGGCGCGCAAGGTGGCGAAGCCTCTTGGCGGCTCTGCCGGAGGACACGCGGCCGCGTGCGGCGCGCAGGTGCCTGCGAAGAACTTTGAAAGGTTCATAAAGGAGCTGGCCAGAGAGTTAGGCGGGAAGTAAGATGAAAGACAAGGGCATCAGTCCTGTAATCGCATCGATAATCCTCGTGCTCATAGTCCTCTCCCTCGCCGGCGCGTACACTGTCTTCACAGGTCGTCTTTCGTCGAGTCAAACCGAGGCCGGGCAGAAGAGTTCGCAGGAACTCGTGGAGACGGCGACTACTCTTTTCAGGATAGACGGCGTCCAGGACCAGAACGTCGTCCTCCGCAACACGGGCCAAAACGACATAGCGCAGGGCTCTCTCACAGTTCTTGTCGACGGCACAATACTCAACTACACGCTGGCGTCTCCGATAGCCCCGGGTTCCAGCGGCAACCTGAACGTCCAAGGCTTGTGGAAATTCGAGAAGGGGGACCGTCTGCTGGAAATAGCAGGTGGCGCGTTCTCTGACAGCGTTGTTGTGGAAATAGAACACGTGCGCGAGAGTCTCGTCGGGGAGTGGTTGTTCGAGGAAGGCAGCGGGGCGAGTACGAAGGATTCCGTCAGCGGCGCCACAGGCACGCTGACAGGCTCGTCGTTGTGGAACAGCGACACGCCGTTGCCCGCGTCCGAATATTCCCTGAAGATCGGCGAAGTCGCAGGGGACTATGCGGAGCTCCCGCACTCGTCAAGCCTGAGTCCGACAAGCGCAATCACGATCGAAGGGCGCGCCAAGGTTCTGGCAGGCGGCGACGGCTTTGTCGAGAAGTGGAACGTCTACGGAATCCGGCTGCGCGCGGCGTCGGCCTACGGTTACGTCTCCATAGGAGGTGCTCCCACGGCCTGTGAGCTCACCGCAACAGCGGCGCTCGCTTCGACAGGATGGCATCATGTCCTCTATTCGTACGATGGGACGACGGCGAGAATGTATCTTGACGGCAATCCCGTCGGTTCCAAATCGTGCAGCGGCAATATAGACACCTCTACCAACGTGCTTCGCATCGGCAAGAATCAGGGAGGCGGCACTTATGATGGCTTCGCAGACAACGTGCGCATCTACAACCGCGCGCTGACGCCAGACGTGCTCTATGCCATGAAGGCGGCCTGAACGTTCTAATTTAAATGCGCTTCGCGACAACATTGGCGTTATGTTCAAGCCTGCGCCGGATACGTTCACGAACAAGGACGAGGAGCGCTACGCCAAGGGGTGGTGGGACGGTTCGCTGTACAAGAAGCTGCGCGCCTCGCGCTCAAAGGGCAAGGGATTTTACCTGTGCTTCGGGCCGCCTTATCCTACGGGCCACTTGCACCTGGGAACCGCACTCAACGGCATCTGGAAAGACATCGCGTCAAGATACAAGTTCATGCGCGGATTCGACGTGGAGAACCGGCCGGGATGGGACATGCACGGCCTGCCCATAGAAAACAAGGTCGAGAAGGCGCACAGCATCGACAAGACGCGGCTCGCCGAGTTCGGCATCGAGCGCTTCATCGAGGAGTGCAAGCGTTTCTCAACGGGCAACATGCAGATAATGACAGAGGAGTTCAAGAACCTCGGTTGTCTCGTCTTCGACTGGGACAACCCGTACCGCACGATGGCGCCTGAATACATGTTCGGCGCGTGGTTTGTGGTGAAGCGCGCGCAGGAACGCGGCTTGCTTTCCAAAGGGAAATATCCGGTCAGCGTCTGCCCTAGATGCCAGACGACTCTCTCAAACGCAGAGGCCGTTCACAAGACGAGAAAGGACTCGTCTGTGTTCGTTACGTTCAAGACGCGTAACGACGAGCATCTGATGGCGTGGACCACGACGCCATGGACTCTGCCATCCAACACCGGAATAATGGTCCATCCGGATTACGTCTATGCGAAGGTCGAAGTCGACGGGAAGAAGGTTTGGGCTGCGAAAGAGCTGCTCGCGCCGTTGATGAAACGATTGGGCAAGCACTACACGGTTCTTGAAGAGAAAACGGGTAAGAAACTCGAGGGAATAGAGTACGAGCCTCTGCTTAAGGGCTTCACGCCGCTCGCAAGCGAACGCGAAGGCGGCTATCGCGTCATACTTTCCAGGCAGTACGTGACGCTCGACGCAGGCACGGGCCTCGTCCACACTGCTCCCGGACACGGCCGCGAAGACTTCTTCGAAGGCACGGGGCAAGGACTGCCATTGATAAATCCAATCGGGCTGGACGGCAGATACAAGAAAGAGGCAGGTCCGAACCTCGCGGGCCGCAACGTCACGGAAGCGAACGAGGAGATAACGGCTTGGCTGCGCGCCAACGGAAAGCTCTTCCACACGGAACAGATAGAGCACGAATATCCGCACTGCTGGAGATGCTCGACGCCGCTGCTGCAGCTCGCGATGGACAACTGGTTCATCCGCTCAACGGAATACAGGGACGCGCTCGTCAAGGAGAACGGCAAAGTCAACTGGATTCCTGACCACGCGAAGCGCAAGACCGACGAGTGGTTCCGCACGAGCCTGACAGACTGGCCGATCACTCGCCAGAGATACTGGGGGGTCCCGCTCCCCATATGGGACTGCAAGGCGTGCGGGCGCGCCACCATCATAGGATCGCTCGAGGAGCTTCAGAAACTGGCGACGGCGAGCGTGCCAGACGATTTCGACCCGCACATCCCCTACATTGACGCCGTTCGCGTGAAATGCGAATGCGGTGCTGAAGCGACGCGCATACCCGACATAATGGACGTCTGGCTGGAATCTTCTGTCGCGAGCTGGTCGGCGCTCGACTATCCGACGACAGACAAGAAGCTGAAGAAGTACTGGCCCGCCGATTTGAACATAGAGGGGAGGGACCAGATACGCGGCTGGTGGAATGCACAAACGAACGCGAGCGTACTCGTATTCGATAAGGCGCCGTTCAAGAACGTTCTGATTAACTCATGGATGCTCGATGCGTCGGGCATAAAGATGTCGAAGAGTGTCGGAAATGTCATACATCCCAACACTCTCGTGGAGAAGTACGGCCGGGATGCGACGCGGCTGTACATGGCCTCGCTGAGTCCGGACGAGTCTGTGAAGTATTCGGAAGACGGTCTCGCGGCAATGAAGAAGACTATGGACACGCTGTGGAACTCCTACAAGTTCTTCACGACGTACGCGAACGCGGACGGCTATACGGGAAAGGGCAAGGCCGTTCGGCGCGTCGAAGACCGCTGGCTCTTGTCGCGCATCAACACGCTCGCCAAGGAGTGCGAGAAGAACTTCGAGGCGTACGAGTTCCAGAACAATCCGGCCCTTGTTCAGGACTTTGTTATGAACGATTTGAGCAGGTGGTACATCAAGCTCGTGCGCGAGCGCGTGGGCCAGAACGCCACAATGGCCTCGAGGAACGCCGTATATGCGACGCTTGGCGAAGCGCTCGTTACGCTTAGCAAGATTCTCGCGCCTCTTGCTCCATTCATGTCGGACGGGATTTACGGTGGCCTGAGCGGCGACAATGAAAGTGTCCATTTCCAGGATTGGCCAACGACCGCGCGCACAAACACGGCTCTCGAACGCAGCATGGACGGAGTGCGCTCGCTCGTCGAGGCGTGCCTCGCGCTGCGCGACGAATCCGGAATCGGCCTCCGATACCCGCTGAAGAAGGTCGTCGTTGCGGGTTCGAAGGAACTGCTCAAAGCCGCAAAGGATATGGATGACACGATACGCGCTCTCGTCAACGTCAAGGACGTCGAGACCGTACTGGCGGATGTCGGCTTCGAAGTCAAGCTCAACTACGCTACGGCAGGACCAAAGTACGGCAAGGACGTGCCGAAGATAGCGAAGGCGCTCGCAGAAGCGGACGCAACGAAGATCGCGGCCGCCTTGAAGAAAGAAGGAAAGGCGAAAGCCGGTTCGTACACGTTGACAAAAGACGAGATCGTACTGCGGGCCGTTGCCGAACGCGGGCGCGCCTTCTCGAGCGCTCTCGGATGGGGAACGGTGGAACTGGACTTGACCAGCTCGCGCGAACTCGAGGAAGAAGCGTTCGTGCGCGAGCTCTCGCGCGCCGTGCAACAGAGGCGCAAAGAACTGGGCCTTAAAGTCAGCGAACGCGTGGCGCTGAACGTAAACGCAGACTCGAACGCTATGGGAGCCCTTCGAAGATGGGAAGGCGAACTGAAGAAGCGCACCGGTTCTTCGCGCATCGTGTACAACGCGTCCTTGAGAGAGGCGCGTGCATGCGCATTTAAAGATTTGACCGCCGAATTTGAAGTGGTGAAATAAGTGGTCGTCAAACGAAGCGCCGGTCCTTCCGGGATGCCCTTCAATCTGGACAAGGCGCGAGCGTTCCTCGAAGAGACTCGTTCTTATGGTATCGTTTTCGACAGGGATTCCGACGGCATCTGTTCTGCGGCGCTTGTTGTGAAGTATCTTCGAACCAAAGGCATCGAACCGGTTCTCGCGAAATGCAAGGACGAGGTGGGCATCAACGTTTCTGACGTGCTTCTCGACCAGATGAAGGAACAGGAGCGCGTGATAACCTGCGACCTTCCGATAGACCAGTCTCCGATGGAGCCGTCCCTGAGGGGCGTGAAGATGCTCGTTCTCGACCACCACATACCGAGGAAGGACCTGTCGTCGCGCACGGTCGTCCACATCAATCCGCGCTTCGAAGACGCGAAGCTGTACAGGCCCACGTCCTATCTCGCCTACGTGCTTACGCAACCGTTCTCCACCAAATACTGCTGGCTGGCGGGCGTCGGCGTGCTGAGCGACTACGGCCTGAAGGACTGCAAGGACCTCATCGACCTCGTGGCGAAGAAGCATCCGGAACTGGTACTGAAGGAGTTGTACGACCAGCGCGAGATGTGGAACAGCGGGCTCGGCCTCATCTCAAACATAATCTCGGCGGCTTACGGCGTCGAGGGCCACAAGGGCGCCACGCTGGCGTTTGACGTGGTTTCTAACGCGGAAAGCCCGGAGGACATCACGTCGAGCGCGCTCATGAAGCACTACAACGCGTATCAGACCGAGCTTGAGGCGACGATGGACGACTTCGAGCACAATGCAGTGCGCTTCGAAAAGGCCGGCGCGCTCATGTACCACATCGCGAGCAAATACAAGATAGTCGGCGTGCTTGCCACACGCGTGGCAGAAGCGCATTCGGACAGCGTCGTGATGGTTTGGCGGGCGACGGCGCACAACGTCGAGATGTCCTTCCGCTGCCAGTCCGGCCGCGTGGACGTGGCGGCGCTCGTGAAGGAGCTGACGCGCGGGCTCGGAGAAGGCGGCGGTCACGACAAGGCCGCGGCAGGATCGGTTCCGATAGAACACAAGGAGGAGTTTCTTGAGCGCGTCAGAAGGAAGTTCGAGGGGCTCACTGTCTGATAGGTCTGCCGAAATAGTCCATTCCAACCTTGACGCAGATGAGCATCGTGCCAAGAGTCGTAACGTACTGTCCAATCGTGGGCTCGTACGGAATGTTGCGGAGCATCGTATCGAGCAGCGAGTGCGTCGGCGCGTCAGGCATCAGGAGCCTATCGAACGCGTGCGCCGCTGAATCTCCGACGAACGCGCCTGCTACTCCGCTGAGCGTTCCTCCTATCACGCGCTTGTCTATTCTCGCGGCCATGGTGCGATTTGCACGATAAGTTATTTAACCGCGCCATCTTCGTCCGATCCGAATGGAATGGTTGACGTCTTCGAGTCTGCCGTCGCGTATCGCCGGCTCTTTCTCCAGCTCTTCCACGAGCCTGCCGTAAAACCGGCCGAGCAGTTCGACGTTCCTGTTCGCCACAGGAGCGTATTTGTGGTCCACGTTATCCATATTCATGATGAAGAACCGTACCTCGGACTCAAGAGCGCCCAGGATACTCGCATTGTCTTTCAGCGCCTCTGACTCCGCGTGAGTCACGATGTACAGAACGGCGTTTTCCAGGTCCTCTGCGCCAGCCGGAACGTCTTCGGGGTTGAAATTATGCGTGAAATCTTCGTGCCAATTCGTCAACGCCTCGCCGACAGTTGCGGCCTTTTTTTCTTGCTTGGACATGCCGTGAGTTAGGCAGGAACCTTTAAAAACATATCGCAGAATAGGAAAGCGAGACGATGGACCATATTGAAATTCTCGGAGCGCGGGAACACAACCTGAAGAACATAGACGTTGAGATACCCCGTAACAAGATAACGTCTCTCGTTGGGGTTTCTGGGTCGGGCAAGTCGACTGTTGTTTTTGATATCATATTTTCCGAGGGGCAACGGCAGTTCTTGGAATCGTTAGATACATACGCGGCTCGCCTCCTTCAAAGAACCGAACGACCAGACGTAGACGACATTAAAGGACTCTCGCCAACAATTATGATAGAACAGAGACAGTTGAGAGAAAGTCCCCGCTCTACTGTAGGCACAGTTACAGAAATCTACACATATCTAAGGCTACTGTTCTCACGGGCAGGTTCCAGAAATTTAAGTGCTGGCCATTTCTCTTTCAACAGCCCGTTGGGCTGCTGCGAAAAATGCAAAGGCATTGGCACCGAGATTACCATCGACCAAAGGATTCTCATAGATTTCGAGAAGACCCTGAACGATGGTGCCATCGGACACACGCTGTTTAAACCAAGCGGCAGATATATGAACATCCTGAAGACCACAAAAAGGGTTGAATTCGACAAGCCAATCAAGGATTTCTCCAAGAAGGAACTGGACTTCCTTCTTTACTCGCCTCAGATAAAGCTCAGGAACGCGTCTCAGGGCTTTGTCCAGTCGTATAGCTGGGAGGGCGTGGCCAATAGACTCGTCGAACGGGCTGGCGACGTGAGAGGCATCTCCACCGCCAAATCCAAGACAGACGCCGCATATTGGCTAACCAAAGAATGCTCTACTTGTGGTGGCGCGAGACTGAACAAGAAAGCGTTAGCAGTGACCCTTAACGGCAAAAACATAGGATATTTCGCATCGTTGCCAATAACATCTCTGACAAAAGAATTGGTGGGGATAGATGGACCTGTTGCCAAACCAATTGTGACAAGGATGAAAGAACTGCTCGACGGGCTTATCGACGTCGGTATTGGATATGTATCGCTGAACAGATCCGTGGATACTCTCTCCGCTGGCGAAGCGCAGAGAATAAAGCTCGCCAGAGAGCTGGGCAGCACCCTCATCGAAACAATCTATCTTTTGGACGAACCAACGACAGGACTTCATCCACGAGATGTGGGCAACGTAATTCGTGTTATGAAGAAATTGCGTGACTCTCAAAACACCGTCATCGCCGTGGAGCACGATGCCAGCGTGATGCTCGAGTCCGACTACTTAATCGAACTTGGCCCAGGCGGAGGAAAGTTTGGTGGCGAGGTGGTTGCTACAGGTTCACCTCGTGAAATCATGAGAGATGGCAACTCCTTGACTGGAAAATACCTAAGCGGTAAATCCAAGCATGTTATAAGAAATGTCCGACGCAAGCCAACAGGTTACTTGGGAATCAAGAACGCCACTCTGCACAACCTCAAAAATATCTCCGTCAAGATACCAACGGGCGTCTTTACCGCGGTAACAGGTGTCTCGGGTTCTGGAAAAAGCACTCTGATTAACGATGTTTTCTCAAAACAATATAGAAAACGTGTGGTGCTCGTTGACCAGTCGCCTGTTGGCTCATCTCCACGCGGCAACATCGCAACCTACACAGGCGCCTTCGACATCATCAGACGAATTGTTGCAAAGGAGAATGGCGTCGACAAAGCACTGTTCAGCTCCAATGGTCGGGGTGCGTGTCAGGATTGCAAGGGATTGGGCCACAAGAAAGTCGATATGCACTTTATGGCATCAATCAAAATTGTCTGTGAAGCGTGCGATGGTAAGAAATATAGTCCCAATACGTTACGATACGAATACCATGGCAAGAACATTTTTGAGATATTGCAGATGACCGCCGATGAAGCCATTCGGTTCTTCAACCATGACGAACTCAATAAAAAACTGGGTGTATTGAGAGACATCGGTCTTGACTATCTGAACATCGGCCAGACACTCGATACATTGTCTGGCGGCGAGTCACAACGGTTGAAGTTGGCGGAAAGTCTCCATAAAAGAAGCGAGTTCTATATTCTCGATGAACCGACGGCGGGGCTGCACTTTGCCGACGTCGAAAAACTACTCGGCTTCTTGCATCGTTTGGTGGACGAGGGAAACTCTGTGTTGGTCATCGAACATAATCTGGACGTTATGGCGAGCGCGGACTGGATAATAGATTTAGGTCCCGAAGGCGGCGACCGTGGTGGGGAAATTGTTGCCGAGGGAACGCCAGAAGATATAATCTCTAACAAGGAGTCATACACGGGCCAATGGTTGGCAAAAACCGTGCTTTAAATATCCGCGTCAGGGCGCTAGTGTGAACTCGTCGTACAGCACATACGTGCGCGACGTCAGGTTCACGTAGAATGTCGTGGTCTGTTTCGTGTTTTCTCCGGCGCCCGCGCACGGGTCCGTGAACGTCACATTCAGAATCATCAGCCGCGTCTGCAGTTTTCTTTCGAGACCGTTCTTCACTTCGTTCAGATTCCGTTCCATGAGAGGACAGGGATACGCGTAATACGTCTGGTTCAGAGCCGCTTTGGTATTGAAGAAGAGATAGTCTTCCTGAAGCGCAAATATCTTTGAAGGATCGGCGAGGTTGTATCCGGCGAGGAGAAACTGGATGCCGACCAAGGAAAACGCGACGATTATCGTTGAGATTATGAAAAACTGGCCGGATTTGTGAAGTTTTTCAAACTTACCTCGGCGTGGTCGGTAAGTCATGAAAAACTGGCCGGATTTGTTGGTATTCTTCGATTTTAGCATACGGTGAAATTAGCGCACTTGAGATAAAAAGGGCGCGTCCGTTTTGGGCGGCTGCGAACCCTCCGGAATCGACGAGCGCATCCGATGGTTCGCCGAAAGGTCGTCTATGCGATACCACTCGAGCTTCTTTGTACCGTCGACGTGTTTGGGATCTCCGTAGCCTCTCAGCACCTGCTTCACAACGACAGGCGCGCGGCCCTTTATTTCGTCCAGCAACCCGGACGGCACTCTAACCTTCAAGGAATCCGGGACTCTCTCGCGTACGGCGCGCAGGGCGGGATTGGTCAAGAGAGCGGCGTCGTCGCCCATGGTCGAATACACCGCGTTTCTCGCGCCTACATTGAGCTCTCCTTCAACGAGATTCGCGTCTATGCGAAGAATATTGGCGAGTTCCCTCTCCATCGTCCTAGAGAGATATACCTCAACAACGTCCGCCTGTTCTATTGGGTTCTGTAGGTCGAGGAAGCGCCAATCGACAGTCGTGGTGCCATCGGCATGGTGAAGCGAGTACGCGTAGCGAAGGTTGTCAACAACCAACGTCTGCCCGTTCTGCCCGAGAGCGCCTCTGACAGCGGGGTGGTTTCGTACGTGAGGAGCAAAGGCCTCCGGTGGCTTGCCAAAATAAGTGGCCGCCTTGCCAGCGAGGTTCGGTTCCGGCCCGTCCTTGAGCACAGACCACGCGTCAAGTATCATGCCGCCGTCCTTGAGCGTGCTAAAGGGCACTCGGCTCGCGTTGGAATTGAGATGCGATACTATGCTCCGTGCCGCTTCCGCTTCAGGGAGATTCCTTACAAGATCGAATGCCTTATCGTCGAGTTCTCCTTTTATCCTGTTCGCTACCCCTCGCGTGATGAATGCCGTCGTCCTCATAACCCACCGCTGTTCGGTGGCGCGTCATCGATATATAGAACATCCGTTTACTCCAATTTGACCATCTGCGCGTGCGGCACTCCTTCCACGACGAGCACGCGCTCCTTGTCCGCGAGGCCCTGCTCGACCAGAAGGGCGACGGCGCGCACGCCCGTGGCGTTGATTATGGTCGCCTGTTCGAAGAGGCGCTTCGCCTTTATCGGGCCGCATTCCTTCGAACAATAGAACGAGCGCTTCGCGTCGAGTACTATGTCGTCCTGCCTGAAGGCGCGGCCTGCGATGTCCGCGTCGCATATCGCCAGAACTGTCTCTCCTTGTATCTCGTACGTCTGGTAGCAGAACTCCGTCACGTGCATCACTCGAAGAGGAGCTTCACGACGCGGTTGATGTCGTTCACTTCTATTATTTGTATTCCGCCGACGCTCACCGACTGTCCGCTCGGCACGATGAATATCTCGGCGCCTTCGTCCTTGGCGGCCTCGGCCTTTTCAAAGACGCCTCCGACAGGTCCGATGGAACCGTTCTCTTCTATGGTTCCTGTCATCAGCACGTCGTCGCGCATCGTCTCGTTCTCGGCCGCGGCTATTATCGTTGCAGTTATCGCGCCTCCGGCAGAGGGGCCGTCTATCGTGACGATTGCGGACTCCTCGTTGATGAAGCTCACCGTAACGTCCTTTTTGTTAAAGTTGTCCCCCGTATAGTCCTCGGCGACGTCGACGGCCGTGCGCACAGACGCTTGGGTGCCGCTCTGCAAGTCGACATTCTTGATGTTCACCGAAACCGAACCGTCTCCGGAAACTATCTTGACTTCAAGCGGAATTATCACTCCTGTGCCGTCCCCGCGGACTCCTACGACAGAGAAGCGTTTCGTGATAGGCGTAAGGTCTGCTATCTGGTTCTCTGCCAGACCGAGGTCATTCCCCAAGCCCCTTATCGTTTCGTCGCGCGCGTTGATGTCGGACCTCAGGGCGTCGTTATCCGTATGGGCCGTTTGCAAGGCGGCCTCTGTCGTATCAAGAACCTGTTGCGTCGCCGCGAGCGTGCCTTCGAGAGAGGCGATGGAACCGTCCCGCGTCTGGATTATCGTATACTCGTAACCGGCCACTATCAAAACCAGAACGAGCGCGGCTGCCAAACCGGCCTTCTGGAGGTCGCTGGGCTCCTTGAACTTGTATCCCATTTTAGGCATAAGAAACCGCTTACCTTTACACGGCCATAATTTATAGCTTTGGGTGCTTTGCGCCGCGAAAAACAACCTCAAAACGGCCGCGCATTTTGAGTTTACTTGCCCCGGACGCGCCAAAAATAACGTTTATATAGCTTTGTTCTGCTATGGAACCTACGTCTTGTGACGTATGGGGAATGCAAATGGCTGCGCAAAAGGAGCACCTTAACTTGGTTACGATCGGTCACGTAGACCACGGGAAGAGCACTATGATAGGCCGCCTCCTGTGGGACACGAAGAACGTTCCTGAGGAAGAGATGCGCAAGATAAAGGAAATCGCCAAGGAGTACAAGAAGGAGACCTTCGAGTTCGCCTTCGTCATGGACCAGCTTAAGGAAGAGCGCCAGAGAGGCGTCACCATCGACGTCATGCACAAGCGCTTCGACACTCCAAAATTCTACTTCACGGTCATCGACGCTCCGGGCCACCGTGACTTCGTAAAGAACATGATTACAGGCGCGTCGCAGGCAGACGCTGCAATACTCGTCTGCTCGGCCAAGGACGGCCCGCAGGCCCAAACGAAAGAGCACATCTATCTGGCGAAGGTTCTCGGAGTCAACCAGATGATAATCGCGATCAACAAGATGGACGAGGTCGGCTACAAGCAGGAGGCGTTCAACAAGACCAAGGAGGACGTCTCGAAGATTCTCAAGGGAATCGGCTACGACCCCGCGAAGATACCTTTCATACCGACGTCCGCGTATCAGGGCGACAACGTTGCGAACAAGTCCACGAACATGGCGTGGTATACGGGCAAGACTCTGCTCGAGTCGCTGGACGACCTCCAGCCTCCGCAAAAGTCCAGGGACAAGCCGTTGCGCGTGCCTGTGCAGGACGTCTACACCATAACAGGCGTAGGAACGGTTCCTGTTGGCCGCGTCGAAACCGGCGTGCTGAAGAAGGGACAGAAGATAATATTCATGCCGGCGAACGTCGTGGGCGAAGTGAAGAGCATCGAGATGCACCACGAAGAAGCGCCGGAAGCCGGTCCGGGAGACAACGTCGGCATCAACGTTCGCGGTGTTGACAAGGGACAGGTAAAGCGCGGAGACGTCATCGGCTCGCCCGATTCGCCTCCAACAGTTGCCAAGGAGTTCAAGGCGCAGATAATCGTCCTAAACCACCCCAACGTAATCACCAAGGGATACACGCCGGTCTTCCACTGCCACACCGCGCAGGTCGCGTGCAGGTTCGAGGCCATTCTGAAGAAGATAAACCCGAAAACCGGCGAGACGATAGAAGAGAACCCCGACTTCATCAAGACCGGAGACGCGGCAATCGTAAAGGTCGTTCCGACCAAGCCTCTGGCAATCGAGACGCAGAAGGACTTCCCGCCTCTCGCCCGCTTCGCCATCCGCGACATGGGCCAGACGGTTGCGGCGGGCGTTTGCTTGGAACTTGTGAAGGCTTAGTGCGCGTCTTGTAACATTATTTATAGTTTTAGCGCCAGCTCTGTGCATGGACTACACATTCAGCGGCTACGTGTCCGACCTGATAGATAAGGCCGACGAAGCGAGACGCGCAGGAAACCGGCAAGAGGCCGACCGTCTGTCCGCTCTGGCGAACAGGGAAATGGACGAATGGAAAGCCCACAAGGAAAGATGCGGCGCGAAAGCGGAATTCGTGAGACCGGACCCTTTCAGGGACATTTGATGCTCAACGCGCGCGACAAGAATAAGATTATGCTCCGATGCTGATCTTCCCGTTCGCACCGACGTTCAGTTTGGCGTTGGCCGCTATGCGCAGCCCCACGCCCACATGGCCTTCGGCGTCCATTCCCACTTCCTTGTCGTCATCCGTTCGTCCGCCGCTCACCTCTACGTTGTCGCCTGATACTGACGCCGAGGCGTTGCTCGTGCTCTTGACGTGTATCACCGGAGCCATTATCACCGTTCCGTTGCCTGTCGCATGCAGCGACTGGTCGGCCTGGAAGTCAAGGACAACGGCCGATGTGGAGTTGGCGTTTACGACAACCGTGACGGGTATCTCTATTCTGGAGCTGGGCAATTTGGCATCGCTTGTCGTGCCGTTGATCGTCACCGCGACATTTGAAATGTCCAGACGCATCTGGTTGTACGTGCCCGCGTCGAGCGTGGCTTCGCCGAACAGCTTGACGACGTCCTGAGAATCGAGCTGCATCAGGTCGTAGGTTTTTGCCGACGACGAAATGGTGGTCCACGAGTCCGCGGAAGCGCTGTGCACCTCGGCCGACTCGACGGTGATTATGACGGACGTCACGGTAGAGGAGTCTACGGCGGCGTCTGTTATGCCCACGAGCAGCTTGCCCTGTGTCGATGTGACGCCGGCGCCGCCAACACAGCCTGCCACGGCCACTACGAACAGGAACGCAACAATGGCTCTCATGATAGGTGTTTGGCGTTAGGACTAATAAGCTTCGTTAGTGTTACGCGCTAACAGAGACGTTTGTCGGATCAGACGTCCACGAGCGCCAATATACCGCTCTTGTCAACGAGCCCGAAGCGCGTGCTGTCCGTGCTTCCTTCGGGAAACTCGCCGAGAAGCATGTACGCGTTCTCCGGCACGGTTCCGTTGTAATCGTGCTCGTAGAGTTGCAGAAGCCTGGCCGCGTTATTGTCAAGCGCGTAAGGCGCGCCGGCCGAATTCTTCAGGATTTCGTTGTTTACCAGAATGTTCCACGCGCCGTTGCTCTCGACGAGGGCGAACGTATCGTCCGGAAGCGCGCGGACTCGTTTTATCAACGGAGTCTCGCTGCCCGTGTACGAGAACAGGACGATGTCCCCGCGCGACACGTCGTTGCAGTCGTAGTAGCCGTAGAGGGCGCGCACCTCCTGTCCTTCTTCCAGAAGCGGCTCCATCGATTGGCCGCGGACGGTGACCGTTTCTGTACGAGAAATGCATTCCGATACACGTTCCGTCTGCGGCGCGTAGAGTACGACAATAACTACGACGAGCAGGCCGACAATGGCCGCGAGAAACTTAAGAGGAAGCTTGGGTTTGGTCGCCATTCGCATCACGGTCTGTTTCAGCCCGCCTTCGCGCAGAGGCCGTACATCTGGACGCCGTTATTGGGGTCGTTCCATGTCCATCCGGGACCGCCTAGAACGCTCTGATCGCAGAACGCCACGTTGGAAGGCTGAGCATGGCCGATTATCCAAGGAACGTTTTGGAATGCATCGGCCGCCCGTGCACCGTCTGCCGGACCCCGAACACATCTGATGAGTTTCGTCCCAGACGGACACTGCATCGATGCCGCGAACTGCCCTCCGGGAGCTTGATAAGCGCTGATGAAGTATGTGCCCCCAGTACCGCCCACCTGCGCGTCCACGTACGCCTTTGTCGCGGCGTCGCCGTTGGCCGTGGGCGCGGCGAGGCTGGTTACTTTGTATCCGTTAGCATCTATGTTGCCTGTCGCCGCGTGGCTCGCAGGATTGTCATGGTGGTCCGTGTCCGTATCCACGTCCGTTCCGCACGTCAGGCGGCCATTAGAAGAGTCCCATATTATCTTCTGACCAGAACCTGTGCACGAGCTGATGGCGGCTGTGTTGAGGCTTATCGTTCCGGTAGTCATTATCGGATTGCTGCTGAAAGACATTCCTGTTCCTTGCGATATTGAAGTGACGCCTCCGCCTACTGCGTCCGTGCCGCACGTGAGCTTGCCGTTCGCGTCCGTGTCGATTGTGTTGCAGTTAGGAAGATTGTAAAGAGTTACGCCGCCGCTGCCGTCGATGAGGACGCGCTCCGCGTCATTGGTGCGGAAGGCGAGGTTGGGCACGCTGCCGTCGCCGCCTGCGAGGTCGCCGACGCTTATCTTGGATGGCGTTCCGCCGACCGTTAGAACGCCCTGGCCGCCGACATTGAGCTGGCCGCCGACAAACAATGAACCGTCGGTTTTAAGCGCGTTTGCCGCCGAGCGGTACAGATTTGTGTCCGTCGCCGCTGAGCCGCTGCCCCAGTTGAGAACGATTCCGTTTGACGCCGTCCCGCTCATCCTGAATCTGTCAGACGTTTCGCCGCTGAGCCTGGCGTAGTGGAAGTCCGAACCGCTGGGAAGCGTAGTCCGCGAACCCACGTCCGAGACGAAGCCGCCGATGCTGACAGCGCCACCAGAAGGCTGGAGCAAGACGGAGCCGCTGGCCGACGTCAGCGCGAGAGGACCTCCCCAAGGCCCGGGCGCGGAAAGCTGGGCGCCGTATGTGCTGTATGGCGTCAACTTTCCAACGACCCCCGGAATGCCCGGGTGGTACACCTCGAAGTTTTGGTCGTCGGCGCCGTTGCTGTTCACGCGTATTGCTCCATTGACGTCCAGAGCCCTAGCCGGCGTTATCCCGATGCCGACGTTGCCTTCGTTAAATTCGAATCTGCTCGCCTGAAGTTTCAATGGAGTGCTTCCGGAACCGCTAAGAACCGATCTTATGAAACCGTTGTTGTTCGTGGTGTCGTATGCAAGTACGAGCAGTTGGTTGCCGTTGGTTTTCCCTCTTATTCGGAATTGCCCGTTTGTCGAGGGCGATGCAATGTCCTGAGAAATCTCAAGGAGCGCTCCTGGGCTCGTCGTACCGATGCCGACGTTGCCGGAGGAATCTATCGCCCCGGTGATAACGCCGCTTGGGGCAAACAATAGTTTGCCGTCATATCTAAGCGCGGAATCGCTTCCGATTTCGCTGATATAGTTCGTGTTGGCGCCCCATCGCAGGGTTGCGAGGGTCCGTAGTACATTATTCCGGTGAGCCGGTAGTCGCCTGACGAGAACGTTCCGGGCGTCAACTCGGAAGCCGGATGGGAGACCTGGGCCAGAACGAGGGGCGAAGCCAAGAGGAACGCGAGCGCCAGCGCGAAGAAACGGCTGTTCATCGCGTATGATACGCACTCCGTCTTTATAAATTCGGGTTCCCAACTCTTTCTCGATTACATGCCTGACGACTATGGCGAAGAAGAGTACGAGGTCATTCCACTCACCCCTCTTAGAAGAATGGAAGAGCGCCTGAGGAAGGTCGAGAAGAAGGACGAGAACGCAGACCGCGAATTCATCCGCGACGTAATGGACCTCATAAAGGCCAACCAGAAGCTCGTGGACGAGGTCGTAAAGGCGAACAACTCGCTGCGGCAGGATTTGCAGGCCATACCTCCAAAGATAGACGAGGTCGTGGAGAGCTGGAAACAGCTGGTCGAACTGCTGAAGAAGGCGACTGGAGAGGAATCGATGCCCGAGAGCATCGTGGAGAAGTTTGACAGGCTCATCGAACTCAACGAACAGGTCCTCGAAGCGAGCAAGAAGACACAGGGGCCTGCGCCGCCTGCATACGCGCAACCGCCCGGAACCTCAAAATATCCAAGGATACGCATAGTGAAGTGACGGAAATGAAGGCCGCGTCGGACATCGTGAAGTATCTGGGGACGTTTGTGGCGATGCTGCTCGTCATTGTTTCAATCGCCAGCCTGTACAACGCGCTCAACTATAAAATAGCCATCTTTGAAGGCGTGGCGATAGCTTTGCTCTGCGTCGTCATAATACTTCTCCTGACGCTATATTACAAGGTCGACCAGATGGCCGTGCCCAAAAAGAGGAGGTAGCCTGATGCACTCCAAGCACGCGAACATATTCGTCTCGGCGGCACTGACGCTCGCAGGGATGACCGCGGCGTTCAGCGCAGTCGGCGGCACCATATCCGTGGGGCAGGCCGTGTTGACGATTCTTGCGATAGTGGCCATTCTCGTGATGCTCAACATCTACCTGAAGGTGGAGCAGCTTACGTCCGAGCTCGAGCGCAAGGCATAAAACGCGTTTTTATTAGGCGGTCTCCAAATCTCTGGTTATGAAGCATCCGTGTTTTGCCCATGCACGAAAAGCGCGGCTTTTCGGCATGTCGGCAACAGGTGTTGCCGTACACACTTTTTCTAAAAGTGTGAAAGGACAGTCGCAACTCGTCACGGCCGTGCTGCTCACGGGCATACTCATCGTGCTCGTCTCTGCCGCGTACTTCTGGGGCGTCCCGCTGATCGAGAAGCAGAAGGACACAGTGACTATGAACAACATGGAGCGGCTCATGAAGGACATGGACGAGAAGATAGAGCGCGTCGCTGCTTCCGGCGGGCGCGAACGCATAGAGAACGTGGACGTCCCCGGAGAACTCAGGCTTGCGGACAACGGATACAACGACGAAGTTTCGGTTTCTTTCAAAACGACGGGTCAGATAATAGCGACGGGCTCTGACATCTACCTCTCCGGGGACAACCGCACGGTCGTTCCCATAACATCCAACGCGGGCGCGCTAAAAGCGTTCTCAGAGGCGATCGACGGCGGCTTCAGCGTCGAGCTTACGTTGGCATACAGGGAGACCGTGGCAGGAAGCGTCGGCAACCTGATAAACCTGAAGACCAGCGGGCGCGACGTCGTCGGGCAGGGGACGCACGACATAACGATAGTCCACGAAGGCGTCGACACGATAAAGGGCGGCGGCTCTGACGGTAGGGACCTGAACGTCGTGAACATCGTTCTGAGGTTCGAGTGATGCGTGCATGCAAGAACGAGCTTCCCGCCCTAGAGGGCAGGAAGGGGCAGAGCCTCACAATCGAGCAGATGTTCCTCTTCACGATAGGGCTTGTCATCACGCTCAGCATACTCTTCAGCTTCCGCGCGATAAGCGACCGCGTCGCCGGGCTGGCAGAAGACGACCAGCTCAACGAAGCAGGCGCGCTCGTCATGACAGGAATGGAACGCGTTGCCAAGGAACTGTCGTACAGCTCCAGCGCGTCCGTGACGATTGAGATACCTAAAGAGATATCGATGGGCGAGTACACGGTGGCCGCGGACGGCGCGCGGCTCATCGTGTTGTCAGACAACGCCAACTCCACGATGGATATAGAGGGCGTGGCCGGCGCATATCTCGTATCGGGCACGGTTTCAAGCTCGGCGGGCGCGATAAGAATCGAGGGCAGTCGGGCCGGCAAAACGATACGCCTGCTCAGACCGTCGATATGATATTGTCCGTCGATCTCAGCACGACGGACGTTTGAAACCGCAGTTTCATATACTGAAAAATGCAAATCTGTCTGGTGCTACGATGAGAGTCAACAAACTCGTCCGGCTGCTCAAGGACGCCGCGCAGAAGCATCCGGAGCTTCTCGAAACAGCGGGGAAGTGGAGGATAGGGGGCGCGCCGGGCGGCGGTTACGGCACGGGGTTCCCTGTGAGCGTCGCCGAAGGCCGGCCAATCGCCGGATATGCCATCCCGACCGGGCTGCCGCGGCAGAACGAACCTGTGAAGATAGAGATAGTCGAGAAGGGCAAGTCGGCGACGCTTCCTGAGAGCCGGCTCCTCAAACTGCCGAAGGTACAGATGGCCAAGGCCAAGGCGTCGGCTAACGAAGAAGACGATATCAGAACAATCAACGCCGTCTATCCGCTCGTGCCGGCGAAACCGGCCAAAGGAGAGCGCATATTCGCGTACGCGCACATCACGTGGAATCCGTCCACGCATTCGGTCGTTTATGCCGTCGTCGAACCGCAGTTGAGCAAGGAGGACGCGGTGGTTCTCAAGCGCATCAAGGATACATTACAGGAACGGCTCGACGTCTCTTTCACGAAGGTCACGAGTACGGAGGCCGAACGCTACCTCGAACAGAAGATAGACGAAGTCATACGGGTCCTCGAAGCGAATCCGGACCCCGCAAAGAAGGCGATTCTCGTCTACTACATCAAACGCGACTTCATCGGGTTGGGCAAGATAGAGCCGCTGATGCACGACCCCTATATCGAGGACATATCGTGCGACGGCACCGGAATACCCATTTTCATCTACCACAGGAACCCGCGCATAGGCTCTGTGCCGACGAACATCGTCTTCGAGGACCGCGACGAGCTGGACTCGTTCGTGTTCCGTCTCGCGCAGAAGGCCGGTCGCTCCGTATCGATGGCCGAACCCCTCGTTGACGCGGCGTTGCCGGACGGTTCGCGTCTGCAGGCGACGCTAAGCACGGACATCGCGCGGCGCGGCTCAAACTTCACGATAAGAAAGTTCACAGAGCAACCGCTCACGCCGACGGACTTCATAGACTTCGGCACGTGCGATTCGCTTATGATGGCCTACTTCTGGTACTGCATAGAACACGGCAAGAGCATCCTCGTCTCCGGCGGCACGGCAACCGGCAAGACGACGTTTCTTAACGTGCTCAGTCTGTTCATACGACCGGAGATGAAGATAGTTTCGATAGAAGACACTCCTGAGCTGAAGCTCACCCACCCGCACTGGGTTCCGGAAGTGGCGCGCGAAGCCATCTCGAGCATGGGCGAGAAGGAGTACGGCAAGGTGGACCTTTTCGACCTCCTGAAATCGTCGCTGAGGCAACGGCCCGATTACATCATAGTCGGAGAGGTTCGCGGCCAGGAAGCGTACGTGTTGTTCCAACAAATCGCTACGGGCCACACGGGCCTTTCGACGATACACGCCGAAGACATGGAGAAACTCATGGACCGTCTCGTCACGGCCCCGATAAACCTCTCGCCGTCCCTGATTGAAACGCTGGATATGGTCGTCTTCCTGAAGCGCGAGAAGAAGAAGCACGGCTACGCGAGGCGCGTCGCGTCCGTTTACGAGATAGCGGGCTTCGACAGGGACAAGAACGTTCCGGTGGCGCACGAAGCCTTCGCATGGGAACCGAAGACCGATACATTCGTGTCGGCAAAAGGCTCTTACATACTGAAGCGGCTTTCCGAGCAGACCGGCGTCAGGGAAGACGATATAAAGAACGAGGTTGGGAACCGAGCTAAAGTGCTGGAATGGATGCGCGCGCGCAAGATAACCGACTACAGGGACGTCTCGAAGATAATATCCGTGTACTACGCCAGCCCGGAGGCCGTGATGCAGAGAGTCAATGCGGAGCTTGGGTGATTGGTGGGCCCAAGAAACGCTGCGCGTTTCAACGGCCCTTGCCGTGAGGTTTTGGTGGGCCGGGCCGGATTCTCGAGTCGCGCCATCAGGCGGACTTTCCGTGCACGCTTTTGCGCGTTTACAGGCGAGCGCTCGAAGAGCGCGAGCGCGCAAAAGGGTGGTTCGAACCGGCGATATTCGCCATGTGTTCACCGGGAATCGTGTTCCCTAAGGCGACGTCATGTGCGGCGCTGCCGGCAGGCGTATTTTTTCCCGCGGGTTTTTGCCGCAGCAAAAAGGCGCAACCGCTAGACCACCAGCCCACTGGAAAAACAAACGACGAGCAAGTATAAAACGTGTTTTTGCCACGCTTTTTCTCAAAATACCGGAATGCAGGGCATTCCGTATTTACGGAAAGCGAATCTTTCCGGTAAAAGCGTGTATGGCCACCAGCCCTTGCCAAAGGATGGGAGTATCGGTATTAAATATCTTGTCTGGCCATTCTTTTCATGTCCTCCCGCACGGATTTCAAGAAGCTGCAGACGAAGCTCGGCCTGCCCAAACTCGACGAGCTTGAGAGCACGTTCGGCTTCGTCCTCGAAGAAGAGACGCAGACGCCTCTGCAAGATGTAAAGAAGGCCATAGTCGACACGTTCACCGCCATGCAGGAGGTTCTGGAACCGATATTGTTCCTCTCAGAGGGCTCTTCACCTTCGCACGTTTTCGAGGCGCACGCGCTGAACGACAAGCGCAACGCGTACGCAGAACTGTACAGAAAAAATCACGAACTGAGGTGGCGTTCGCTTGAGGCGTTCTTCGAACCCACGGACGAGAACGTCGCCAAGTTCATCAAGGAGTGCTACGCGGCATGGACCAAGGAGTTCAAGCCACGGATGCTCGAGCTCACGAAACTGATGGAGAAGAACTGGAAGGAGTACAGCGAGGAAGAGGAAGGCACGCAGCGGTATCTGGGTTAGTGTATCGCCGCCCAATCAACGCGCTCGTATGAGCAGAGTTCGTTCTCGGAAAACCATACCTTCATCTCGCTCTCCGCCTCTTTGACGGAGCCTGACGCGTGAACGACGTTCTTGACGGGCCTCTGCTTCTCGTCGCCTATCATGTACGACTCGACGGAAAGGTCCCCGCGGATCGTTCCGGGCAGGGCGACGCGCGGTTCTGTGTCGCCGCATAATTTGCGCGCTATCTCCACGGCGTGATGCCCTTCAAGAACGAGCGCAACGACAGGCCCTGACGCGAGGTAGTCCATCAGCCACTTGCGCACGTAGCGGCCTATCTCGACATCGGGTTTGTCCATCTTCATGCCTTTCTTCTCGTACGAAACTTTGGTCTTGCGGCCAACGCTCGTCAGCCACTCGAGGTCGTCTGTGTAATGGTCTCCCACAAGCTTCGCGTCAGGACGGATCATCTTCATTCCGACGACTTTCAGGCCGCGCTGTTCAAAACGTTTGACGCACTCTCCGATGAGTCCGCGCGCCACGCCGTCGGGTTTGATGAGTACGAGCGTGCGTTCTATCATAGCGTCGCTTTGTACACGAAGTATTTATAATCTTCTTTTGCAGACGGCGTATGAAGCTCGCAGATGCGGTGAAAATGGCAGAGGATTCAGCAGACGTCAAGGCGCTGAAAGCCAGAGGCGCGTTCTTCTGCTCGGCCTATGTGATGCTCAATCCCAAACAGAAGATAGACGCGTGGAACCTCAGCTATTACGTTCCGAAGACAGGCAAGATGGTTCCGGTGGCCGTTTCCGAGAAAGGAGTTGCGACGGAGGACGCAGACGTGCCGCTCCACGAGAAAACATATGCTCCGTTCGACAAGATGCCCGAGACGGACGAGGCGACGGCGCTTCAGACCGCGTTGAGAAACGCCGAGGAGTCTAAAATCAAGCCCGTCAAAATAATACTCGCTGTACAGAAGAACGGCATGGAGTATTGGAACGTCACTTTCTTGGAGGCGAGCGGAATGGCTCTCAACGTTAGGATAGACGCGCATTCTGGAGAGGTTCTTTTGGTTGAGAAGAGCAACCTTATGAGCGGCGGGAAACAAGCTTAAATGTTAAACGCGCTCACGGGGGTGTGTGGACCCGTGGCTCAGTTGGTTAGAGCACCGGTCTTATATGACCCTCGCACGGAAATCGTTACAGTGCGAGTCTAGGCTAGCCGGGGGTCGCCGGAGAAGCTTTTTGCGAAAAAGCTTTAGCAAAAACGCAATGGCTTTGGCGAATTCGAAGTGGCTTCGTGCCATTGAAACTCCGGCCGGGTCCACCAGAACCTTTTTCGGCCAATCGCGTAAGCTAACGCCGAAAAACGTTCGCGAAAAATACGCTTACGTCGTTCAAACCGAAGGTTTGTTCGGGGTCCACCATTGTCTTTATATCGATTTGGGTGTAACGTCGACCATGAGTAGGACTTTGCTCGCCGATGGGAAGAAAGTCATTCGTGCTTGGGAGAGCGATCTTGGGTATAGATGGTTAGCTACCATCCTCTTCCCGGCGGAACCGTCCGACGGCGCCAAGGCCACGGACGTGTATTACGGTCTGATTATTGGTGAAGGCGGGATGAGGTTTTGGGATTATTGGAGCGCGGCTCAGATGGCGCGGGAAGTCGCCAGTGGAGGGTTTCACGAGATTCGGTGCGATGACTCTCAAGACAGAAGGATTCGTTAGGGTCCATCATCACTTTTTTACGGGCCGCTTCCACGCCACGACTCCCCACATTATTGCCAGCAGGCAGCTCAGGGCGGCGGCGAAGTAGAGATTTAAGGACACGTACGTCACAGCGAATCCGAGCATAATCGCGGTCGTAGTAACGCTGGTCTGTCGAGGCACCTGAGATTTCCGGTCCATGACAGTAGGAAGAAGGCTAATCATGAAAATCAGCTGGCCAATCGTAAAGGCCGCGTCCTGCCACACAAATACCATAGTATCCCTCCGATGCTCTCCGGTAAGGTTTAAATAGCTGATTCGGCTGTTACGTTACGCAAGACGCAATCCTTTTAGGGATAACATTTGGGGGTAACAAATATGAACGGAATGCCAGGACTGCCAAGCGGAACGCAACCTATATTCATACTGCCCGAGGGCACGCTGCGCAACACGGGCAAAGGAGCCCAGAAATCCAACATCGCTGCCGCGCGAGCGGTGGGCGACACAGTGCGAACGACGCTCGGGCCGAAAGGCATGGACAAGATGCTCGTGGACAGCATGGGCGACATCGTAATAACGAACGACGGCGTTACAATTCTCGAAGAGATGGAGATAGAACACCCGGCGGCGAAGATGCTCGTCGAAGTCGCCAAAACACAGGAAGAGGAAGTCGGCGACGGAACAACCACGGCTGTCGTCATAGCCGCAGAACTGCTCAAGCGCGCTGAAGATCTGATAGACCAAGAAGTTCACCCGACCGTAATAGCAAAGGGCTACAAGATGGCCAGAGAAGAGTCTCTGAAAATTCTGAACGAAGGCGCGGAGAAGGTGGATCTCAGCAAGGACAAGAACGTTCTCAAGCAGATTGCGATAACGGCGATGACAGGCAAGAGCGCCGAGCGCGCCAGCGAGCATCTCGCGCAACTGGCGATGGACGCCGTTCTTCTCGTAAGGGAGAACGACGGCAGCGTCGACGATGAGAATATCAAGCTTGAAAAGAAGACGGGCGGGGGCGTTGAAGACACGGAACTGATCATGGGAGTCGTCGTGGATAAGGAGATAATTCACTCCGGGATGCCCAAGGTCGTGAAAGACGCCAAGATTGCATTGCTCGACGTCGCTCTGGAAGTCAAGGAGACGGAAACGGACGCGAAGATAGAGATAACGTCGCCTGACCAGCTGGAGGCGTTCCTCGAACAGGAAGACAAGATGTTGAAGAAGATGGTCGAGAAGGTCGTCGCTTCGGGCGCGAACCTCATATTCTGCCAGAAGGGTATAGAAGATCCGGCCCAGCACTACCTGCAGAAGGCAGGGGTCGCCGCGACGCGCCGCGTCAAGAAGAGCGACATGGACGCGCTTGCACGCGCGACAGGAGCGCGTGTCGTAACGAACCTTGACGCGCTCTCGAAGGACGACCTTGGTTATGCGAAGCTTGTAGAAGAGAAGAAGGTCGCCGGAGAGCGAATGGTGTTCGTGCGCGAATGCAAGAGCCCCAAGGCCGTTTCAATACTCATACGAGGCGGAACAGAACACGTCATAGACGAGATAGAACGCGCGATGACCGACGCGATAGGCGGTATAGCAGCGGCCCTTGAAACAGGACGCGTTACTGCAGGTGGCGGCGCGCCAGAAGCGGAGGTCGCAAGAAAACTGCGCGTCTTCAGCCAGAAATACTCCGGGCGAGAACAGCTCGCCATCCAAGCGTTCGCGGACGCTCTGGAATCGATACCGCGCACGCTCGCGGAGAACGCCGGACTGGACCCGATAGACATCCTCGTCGAACTGCGAGCCGCGCACGAGAAGGGAGGCAAGCACTCAGGTGTCGACGTCTACGCGGGGAATGTCGTGGACATGTGGAAAGCAGGCGTCATCGAACCGCTCAAGATAAAGACGCAGGCGATAAAGTCCGCGTCCGAGGCCGCGGAGATGCTTTTGAGAATAGACGACATCGTGACCGCGTCGAAGCTCAGCGGCGGCGGACCGCAGATGCCGCCCGGCGGCATGGACGGAATGTAGACTAGCGCTCCTTTACGATTCTGTGCACCAGGCGAAGCACTGTTCTCTCGTTCCTCATAACAGCGTATGGAACGGCGAATCCTATCAGCCCGCCTGCGACTACATCGATTGGATAGTGGACGTTCAGGACGAGCCGAGAGTATGCGACCAGCGCGCCAAATAAGAAGAGCGCGATACGGTGCGGCCATCGCACGAGCGACCAGTAGAATCCTAGAGGGACGAACGCAAGAGCCGCATGGCCGCTCGGGAACGACGAACCGAGTTCTGGAATCAGCGCGCCGTCCGGCCGCGGAATGGCAGTGAGCGTCTTGACGGCTGCCACGGCGGCCAGCACGGCGAAGAGAAGAGCGACGTACAAAACAGCCCGGCGATAGTTCTTCGTGTGCATGATAAGGGGCGTCGCGAGCAGGACGGCGAACCACGGCGCCCAGACGGAAAGGAAGAGCGATATATCCAGAACGTTCATCAAACCGCCACTGTCTTGCCCATCATGCCGCCGCCGTACGCGTAGATTTCTCCGCCGCAGTCGCACTTGCCGAGAATCGGCACGCGGCGGAACGTTGTTTTGCAGGAGCGGCACGAAAAGCCCTCGACGTTGGTGACGACCGCCTTGTCGGGGTTCATCTCGCTCACAACAGAGAACTTCCGCTGGGGCTTGCCGCCGTTCATGGCTTCGAAGAGGCTTATCTGGCGGCCTCCGCCGGTCAGCTCGTTGCGTTCGATTCCCATCACGGCAAAGATGCGCTCCAGAGGCGGCAGCAGCTGCGAGCCGATATAGTAGTCGCTGTCTATCCTTAGCTTGTTCTGTATAATGTACTCGGGGTCTTCGGCGCGCTGGCTTATCAGGGCGTTCCCGGAAACGATTACGAACTGTATCCTGTCGCCGGCCGCGGGCGCGCCGCCGCGCTTCTTCATCCGCTTCGCCAGCTCCACGTGCGGCAGCATCCCGTCGTAGCGCTCCGTGCTCTTCGTGAGGCCTTTCGTTATCGCCAGCTTGTAGATGTCCACGTTTCCCTGCTTGAGCCGCTCGACCTGCTCCTTGACGGTTCCCATCGCCTTGCCGATGTCGCCTTCCTTCAGGATGGTCTCTATCACGTTTTCCATTGTCTCTGACACGAGATCGCACCAGTCGCGGCGCACGGTCTCGATTCCCTTCATCTCTATCTTGTCGCTCCATTTGTCGCCCGTCTTCTCGAAGGACCATCCGGCGTAGCGCTTCTTGGTAAGAATGAGGAACGAGCGGAAGATTTTATCGAAGTCCAGTTCGAGCCTTCCGGGCAGGGATTCCGTTATCTCGCGCGAGAGGTCGTTTCCTATGGTGTAGGCCTCGTCCAGGTTTCGCGTGGGGATTTTTATCATCACTGAGTCCGTGTCGCCGTAGACGACCTTGTAGCCGTGGCCTTCTATCGTGTCCCTGGTCTGTTCTATCAGCGTGCGCCCGTATGCCGTTATCGCGTTCGCCACGTCCAGGACGTATATCCGCGCGCGCAGGTATCCTGTGTAGCCGTAGAACGAATTCGTGGCCATCTTCAGGGCGAACTGCTTGGCGTCCAGCACGGCCTTGGCCGTTCCGCTGGCGGACTTCATCTGCTTCTTCACCGCCGCGCGCTCGTCTATCAGCCTGCCGAGTATCGCGGGCAGTATTCCTTCGCGGACGTCCGCCGTCACGAACTTGGCGCCTGCTGGAGAGACGTTGAGCGACGCGTTCGTGTCGCTCCTGACGAGCGTTGTGGGACAGACGTTGTAGGTCATGATTATCGAAGGATACAGACTCTTGAAGTCCAATACGGCAATACAGCCGTCCGTGTGCAGTCCTTTCTCCGGCTCGAGCACGAGACCTCCTTTGTACTCCGTCTGCCCTCGTTCCGCTTCGCGTTCTGCGTCTTCCTCGTCCCCGGGCTTGAGGGGCATCACGAAGCCGCGCCTGTTGAACTCGTTGAGCAGGAGATTTTCTATGCGCGTGCTCTGGCCGCCGTTGATCGAGTCCTGCAGCGTGATCCCGGAGAGGCGCGCGATGGCGACGTACTTGTCCATCATCTGGTATTTCAGCAGTATGTTAAGCGCAAGCGCCGCGTCCTTGCGGCAGTACTCGACGTACGTCTCCATCTTCTGGCGGGCCAGCCACGCGTCACGCATCTCCTTGTGGTCTATCTTTATCTTCTCCTCGCCGAGGAGGTCGTGCGCGACCGTGTTGAGATCATAACGCTTGAACCTGGCGAACCCCGGCATGGTGCTTATGTCGGGTTTTCGTATTATCACGTACGGGTCCGCGACCACACGGCCAATGACGTCCGTGGCCTGCTTGCCGACCATGGTGCGCGTAAACGTCGTCTTGTCCGCGCGGCCTAGCTTGCGTTCCAAGCCGTGAATCTCCAGGCGTTTGAGGATGTACGGGAGGTCGAAGTTCTGGATATTGTAACCCACGAGCACGTCGGGGTCGTACGCTCGCACGACGTCGATGAACGCCTGGAGCATCTGCTTCTCGTCCGGATAGCATTCGGCGTTCGTGATGCCGAGTCTTGAGGCGAGGACCACGCTACGCCTGTCCTTGTGCCCGGGCTCGAATATCAGGGACATCATTATTATCGGGTCTTTCTCGGCCCCGGCTATTCCGGCCATCTCAAGAGGAACGCATTCGATGTCGAGAGACATGTAGCGCAGAGGCACGTTTTCCTCCGATTGGACGGGCGTTATTGACGTCGCCTCTATCACAGGGCAGTAAACCGTAGACGTGCTCGCGTTGGAACCTTCGACGTCTATCCATCCCATGCCGCCGATGCCGAAATCGGAAAAGAATCTGTAGCGAAACAGGACGTCCGCTTCGTACAGCTCTGCGATGGACGCGAGCGCCTCCTTCGCTTCCGGCACCTTCGAGGGCGTGCGGAGCGTTATTTTAAGAAGCTTCGCCGGCGTGTCGTTGTAGCCGATAGGCAGGAAACGCTCGACGCGCTCGACGTTAAGGAGCTCGCCGCCGAACCTTTTCCTGAGAAGCGCCGTCACGTCCTCGTCGCTGCCCCGCGGAAGCGCGTAGAGATAAGGCAGGAAGTTCCGGTAGAAGACGCACACGCTCTTCCCGTCGGGCCGCTTGCAGAATATGCGCATCAGAGGCTTGTTGTCCAGCATTGTGTAGTCTGCGTCCAATACCTGCAGCCGCATGCCTAACCCCCGAAGGCGTTTTAGTTGCACTCGTAGTATAAAATAGATTTGTGGCGCGGATTATAGAGGTTTGTGCGGCGCGTTTCGTGCCGCTTAAATAGGTTAGTGCGTTTATTGAAGGGATTTTATGGGACTGTTTGACGTTCTTAAACCGACTGGAGACGAGGTGCCGGAAGCTCCGATAATTTTAACGGACTACGTGATAGGCGCGCCGACGCTGGACGAACTGAGGATGCTTCCGGAAGATGCGTGCAGGCGCGTTGACGTCAATCTTCGCGGTCCGGGCGGCGCGTCTTACGACGCACGCCATTTCATACGGCTCAACGGCAAGCACTCTCCAAGAGTCGACGTCTACACGGAACGCGGTCGTAGTGAGGACGCCGCGTCTACCGCCGATTTCATAGCCGACGTTACAGGCGGCCACGTGTCGGCCAGAGCCCAGAAGTGGGGGGCCAACGGATTCCACAGCAGACTGTTTTTCCACAAGAGCGAGACGCTGACGCCGAAAAGGGTCGCTGACTGGTGCGGGGCGTATGCAACGCGATTCGAATCCGTCGACGTCGGTTCTGTCCATGTGGAAAACCTGCGCGCGGACCTGTTCGCGGAGACTCACATCCCGTGGTCCCATCTCAGGCCTGCGCTTTGAATTCCTTGACTTCGCGCGTTCTCAGGTCTATCTCGTACGCGCGTTCGCGCGACGGCGACACGACAGTAACGCCTTTGTAGTTTGCCGAGAACGCCACGCCTGTGTCCAGAACGACTATGTCCGGGACGTCTCGCAGAAGCAGAGGATCGCCCGGAAGCGTGTTCCGCGGGTCGATATGCCTCGAACGCAGGAGGCGTATGGCCGCCTTGTCGACAGGCGCGTCTGCGATGCGCTGGAGATCGGCCGCGGATATCCTGTGGAACAGTACGAAGAGACCGTTGATGTTCAGGAGGCACGGGGAGACCGGGCGCGTTCCGTCAGCGCCGTCTGGCCACACCACGGAGTTGCCTGCGGCGAAGTTCATGCGCGAACTGTCCGCGGACGCGTTCGTTATGAGGACTGTGGCGTTGGCGGCGACTGGGTCAACACAGACGACAAGCCGCGCCTCCTTGGCCGACGTCTTGGCCGCGTGCCCGATGGGCACGTCCGGGAACAGTATCGTCTCCGCGACAAGCGCGTCGCGGTCCATCGTCCCTGTCACGAGCACACACTCGTCCTCGAGCAGCTTCTCTTGTGTCCGAACGCGCAAAGTTTTCGTCCCGTCTTCCAGCACGGCAAAGCCCTGCCCGACCTCGCGGACGATTCCGATTATGCTCGCGCGCGAACCGTGGCCGGCCGCCTGCGACATTGAAACGAGCAACGCGCGGTCGGCCTTGGCCTCGAGGAGACCGCGGTAGAACGCGAAGCGCGCGGCGTAGAATTCGGCAAGCTCGCTGACAGAGGACGCATTTTTCTGCGGCGCGGACCACACGACAGACGGACGTTCGACGTCTCCGAGCGTGACGACCGTGCCGGAAACGCTCAGTGTTGAAACGAGCTCCGGCTTCCTGCGCAGGACTGCGGCGGCTTCCGGCGACAGCAGCATCCCCTTTCGCAGCATCTCGTCAACGACGTCCATTTTCCCACGCTGTCGTATTCTATGCGAAGAAGAACTCTTTCACAAGCACGTCCCTCACATGAGCCTGAAGATGCGGCGGTATCCTTGCCTGTATTATGCGTGTGCGGCCGTAACGGCCCTTGCTGACCACGCGCGTCTCCACGACGCCCAGCACGTCAAGCTCTGATATGAGGTCCGAGACGCGCCTCTGCGTCAGCGGCTTGAGGCCGTTGTTCTTGCAGGCGGTTTCGTAGAGAGCGTAGACGTTGCCCGTTGACGCGTCAGAGTTCTGCATCACCGTCCAGAGAACGGTCTGCGACTGGCGCGGCTGCGCGCGTATGGCATCCAGCACGCGGTCCTCGTCCAGCTTGCCTTGCGCCACGTCAACATGTGATATCCGCACGCGTTCTGCCCCTTCGCGCTCGGCGATTTCGCCTGCGACGCGCAGGAGGTCGAGCGCGCGCCGCGCATCCCCGTGTTCCTGAGCCGCGAGGGCGGCGCACTTCTCAATGACCCCTTCTTCAAGGGCGTCCTCGTTGAACGCCATCGACGCCCGCGTTTTCAATATGTCGCGCAGCTGCAGCGCGTTGTACGGGGGGAAGAGCAGCTCTTCCTCCGAAAGCGACGAACGCACGCGGGGATCCAGGGCCCCGGTAAAGGACAGGTTGTTGGATATGCCGATTATCGAAACGCGCGCCTTCTTCAGGTCGTCGTTGATGCGCGTCAGGTTGTAGAGGAAGCCGTCTCCTATCTTGGCGACGAGGAAATCCACCTCGTCCAGCACGATTATGGTCGTGCCGCCTGCCTCCTCAAGTGCGTCGAAGAAGGCGTCGTATATCTTGACGGTCGGTAGTCCGGTGGCCGGAACGTCGCGACCAAACGCCTTGCAGAGAGAAGCGATTACACGATACTCCGTGTCGGCGGCGTTTTTGAGCTTGCAGTTCAGGTACGCCATCTTCACCGTCGTGTTGTGGTTCTCCGAGAGGCGTTGTATCTCGCCTGCGACGCGGTTTATCACAGTCGTCTTCCCTGTTCCTGGCTTGCCGTAAACGAACAGATTTGAGGGTCTCTGGTTTTTCAGAGCCGGAGAGAGTATCGACGCCGCCGTCTCTATCTCACGGTCGCGGTGCAGAATTTCGTCCGGCGTGTAGCCGTTGAACGGTTTTCTGTCCTTGAACAGGCTTCGTCTAGAAAGGTATCCTTGTATTACGTTTTCCAGAGACATCTGCATTCGCGACCAACCCCCACACGCGCTCCATACGAAACCATGGTAAGCGAGCGAATTCTCTATACGAAACGAGGGTGTATATAAGCTTTTCTCCACACGAAGCGATGGTTTGAACGTTTATAGAATGTGTGCTATGTGAGTAAATATAACCGGCGGTTTGGACGTCTGTGCGTTCTTGATCTGAAATGTTTGGGGCTAGCGTCGTATCTCTTTCGACGTCTCGTAAGACCCTCCCACCCCATCGTTTCCACTGCAACATCCCTCTCTTATCTATATCTTGATATAACAGTGTTATATCTATATCCATGCGTTTCGTTTTCACGAAAAACGAATACCGACGTTCCAGACGAAACGAAAGGGTCAGGCAGGGTTCGACAGATTTAAATATCCACATCGACAAAACGTATTGGGTGCTGCATTGGACGTAAATAAGATAGCCGAAGATAACCTTATCAAACAGATATGCGGCGAAATAGTTCTCTCGACCAAGCCCGGCCTCACGGTAAGGAAGTGGCGCAACATATTCAAGATATCCCAGCGCGAGCTTGCCGACGAGTTGCGCATCATGCCGTCTGTCATATCGGACTACGAGTCCGGCCGCAGGACCAGCCCCGGTATAAAGATAATACAACGGTTTGTGGAGGCCCTTGTCAACATAGACAACAGGCGCGGCGGACGGGTTCTGCGCGAGTTCTATTCATTCCCGTCAAAGAATATCCTCTCTTCGGCCGTGCTTGACATCAAGGAGTTTACGACTCCGGTAAACGTCAAGGACTTCTGCAAGGAGATAAAGTGCAGGATAATGGTGCGCGAGGATCTCGGCGACAGGAACATCTACGGTTATACCATAGTGGACGCGATAAAGGCCATAATAGAGCTTTCTCCCACCGAACTGGTCAACATCTACGGGCTGACGACCGACCGCGCCCTGATATTCACCAACGTCTCGTCCGGCCGCAGCCCCATGGTCGCCCTGAAGGTCACAAACCTGAAGCCGAACCTGGTGGTCTTCCAGGGTCCGAAGGAGCTGGACGAAATCGCGCTGCGCATAGGCGAAGTGGAAAGCATACCCGTTGCGCTGACGCGCATAGAAAACGCCGAGGAGCTGATGAAGACGCTGAAGCGCGCGTACCCCTGAAGCTTTTTGCGCCAAGCGCGTAAGCCAACGCGCAAAAACCTTCATGAAAAGTCCGTCTGCGGACAATCATACCGTGGTCAATATGAACAAACGATGGCTCTTCGTAGGAACGTCGGTTACGCTCGCGGCGGTGCTGGCAGCTTTAAAATGGCCGGTGCTCTGGCCTGTCGCTGTCTTGGCCGCTCTTGCAGGCTGCGCGTTTCTGGCGGCATCCATGTGGAAATCCAGGGATTTTTAGAAGGCAGGGCCGGAGACCCCGCGGTCTTCAGGCTGCCTGAATGTAGCTCTGCAGAAACTTCTCGAGAAGCATCCCGTCCTCCAGACGCACGGTCTTTCCGTCGTTCTTCAGGAGCTCTTCGGGGAACGCGACAAACGCGTCGCCCATGTTGAAGCCGTAGACGACCAGCGGCTGCGCGTTGAGAACGGACGCGTTGCTGATTATCTTCGAGACGTCGTCCCTGCTGATATGAATATGCTTCTTGCCGGAGACGGATGTTTTCTTCGCGTCGACAACAAACACGACACGGCCGCCTTTCATGACCATGATGTCGTAGGGCGAGGACGCGGCCTTGCGCTCGGCCGCATAGCCGTGCCTGCGGAAGATGTCGCGGACGCGGTACTCGAAGCGAACTCCTTTCCTGTAGTTGGTCACGCCACTCACCTTTTTATCCATATAATACCTACAAGGCATTAAATAAACGAAAGGAGCAATGAGCAACATGCGCAAAATAACGGTCGCGGACGCGATGTCGGCGAAGCCGTCGAGGATAGGTCCCGAGGACACCGTCGTCGAAGCCGCCAAAACAATCCTATCTAAAAACATAGGTTCCGTTCCTGTTTGCGTCGGCCAGAAGCTCGTAGGCCTCATTACAAGCGAGGACATCGTCAAGCGCATCGTGGCGTCGAACAAGGACGCCAAGAAGGCGCGCGTCAAGGAAGTGATGACGAAGAATCCTGTTACGATAGGAGCGGACGCGGAGCTCGTGGACGCGATGAAACTCATGGCCGAGAAGAACATCAAACGGCTGATGGTCGTCGAGAGCGGCAAGCTTGCCGGGATACTCACCGACGGCGACGTCCTGCGGGTCGCTCCGGAACTGATGGATTACTTGTACGCAGAGCTCGAGGAGCTCAAGAAGGACGTTCAGAAGGCAGAGGCCGACGACCTCTGCGAGGCCTGCGGCAACTACACGACGGACCTACGGCTCGTCAGCGGCGAGCTGCTGTGCGACGAATGCAGGGAGGCGGTCTGAATCGCAAAACTGAAGGTCGAGGACGACGTTGACGTCCGGCCGAATCTCAAGGTAAAGAACGTGCCGAACCCGCAGCAGCTCTACCACGAAATAAAGAACATTCTGGCCGAGCGCGTGGTCTTCAGCGAGGCGAACATAGACGAGAAGCTCTACGAGCACGTGAAGCTCGGCGAAAGCGAGAACATAAAATCGATCATCGAGGCCTACCGTTACAAGGACAAGTTCACCAGGATAACGTATAAGATAAACATCGACATGAAACTCAAGCCCGTGCACAAAGGGGACATCAAGTTCGTCGGAGACGTGAATATCACGATGGGCGCCACCGTCGAGACCGAATACCCGCAGGACACGCCCATCCAAAAATCGATAGTCTGGGCGGCGTTTCGAACGTTCTACGAGAAGGCGATATACAAGGATGTCCGCGAGGGCTACAAGGCAGAGGCTTCGCGCAAGCTGCTGATGATGAAGAACGAGGTCCAGAGCTTCTTTGATTTGTTGCCTAAAATGGTGAAAGGATAGTCCGCGTTTTCGTTTGCTTCCCAAGATAGTCAGCGGTCGGCGTGCAAAAAGACGTATACGTCGTTCTTTCGTCGCCAGATGCTCAAAACATGCGCATTGTGTGCGAATAGACCATATACGACCCTTTTAGGCACACATATCCCCTGAATATAACACTGTTATACTACAGATACGCTTAAATAACTACCCCTCCCCTATCAGAGCAGGTATTGAGAATCGATTCTTGAAGCCTGCTGTTTGCGCTATGCGCGACGTGCTGTATGAGAGAATGATACCCCAATACCGAAAGAACGTTTGCGCCTGTCGGATCACACCGGACGAGATGGCCTCTGAGGCCAACGGTGAGGCCGCGTAGTTAACGGCGGGCCAAATACCATTACAAAAGTCAGACGTCATCGTTGGTAAACGCGATAACAAAACATCAAAAATCACCGGAGAACGAGTCTCATGTTCACCGTCAGTGTGGGAACACAAAGATAGAGTGTATAATAGGCGACTCTCGTTCTGGCCGGTACAATGGAGGTAATAGCAATGGCCAAACTGGCACAAGCAACATCAAAGTATACGATAGTAGCCCGCTTCACAGCAAGCGGCGTCATAGACAAGCCCGACGTGATAGGAGCCGTCTTCGGACAGACCGAGGGACTCCTCGGCGCGGACATGGATCTGCGCGAACTGCAGCGCACAGGGCGAATCGGCAGGATAGAGGTCTCCCTCAAGAGCGAGGGCGGCAAGAGCGAGGGAATGATTGAAATCCCGTCCTCGCTCGACGCGAGCGAAACTGCCCTGATAGCGGCCACGCTCGAAACGATTGAACGCATCGGCCCGTGCGAGACCAAGATAACCGTAGACAAAGTTGAAGACGTCCGTTCCAACAAGCGGAAGTATCTCGTCGAGCGCGCCAAGGACTTGCTTTCGCAGCTCGAAGACAAGATGCCCGAGCGCACCGAGATGATGGAAGAAGTAGTCGGCGCCGTTCGCACGTCGGAAGTGATGTCTTACAAAGGCCTTCCATGCGGCCCAGACCTCGAAGTCTCTGAAGAAATCGTGGTCTGCGAGGGGCGCGCAGACGTGCTCAAACTGCTGCGAAACGGAATAAAGAACACGATAGCCGTGGAAGGCACGTCCGTTCCTGACGCGGTCGTCGAACTTTCCAAAAGAAAGTCCGTGACGGCGTTTTTGGACGGAGACCGGGGAGGCGACCTGATACTCAGGGAGATGGTCCAAAAGGGCGTCGAACTGGAATTCGTGGCGCGCGCCCCATACGGCAAGGAGGTCGAAGAGCTGACGAAGAAGGAGATTTACAAGTCGCTGCGCGAACGCGTAACCATAGAAACGGCGCGCCGCGACCTTGAAAAACCGTTCGAGGATCGCACGCGCGGCAACTATACGGAAGAGAAGACGCCGTTGCGCGCCGAACGCGAACCCGAGTCTAAGGAGGAGTCTGCTGAAGAAGAGGCCCAGCGGCCGAAGCGCAGACCCGCCGGCATGACAGAAGAGAACGTCGCCCGTCTCAAGGACGTGCTCGACGGCCTCACAGGCACTCGGGCGGCGTATCTTTTGGACGCGAGGCTGGACGTGCTCGGTAAGATTCCGACCAAGGAGGTCTTCAACGCCATGCGCGAGGTCGACGGCACGCACACGGTCGTTCTGGACGGGACAGTAGACCAGAAACTAATCAACTTCGCCAAGGCCCAGAACGTCAGGAACGTCATAGGAATGAAGCTCGAGAAACGCGTGCGCATACCGAGAACGATGAACGTCATGACAGCACGGGACCTCGCGTAGTCGCATCATACTCTTACATCCGCCTGCGGGCGGCTGCGAAGAAAAACAAAAAGGTGAAAACAAATGAAAGAGAACAACGAATCAGTCAAACGTATCGTCCCGGACACGAGCATAATAATAGACGGCAAGCTGTCCGAGATGATAGACGCAGGAGACCTCCG
Organism: Candidatus Aenigmatarchaeota archaeon; assembly: GCA_016432325.1. Taxonomy (GTDB): domain Archaea; phylum Aenigmatarchaeota; class Aenigmatarchaeia; order PWEA01; family JACQIF01; genus JACQIF01. Next base: position 685,364 of record CP066684.1, on the reverse strand, counting down.
CGACGTTGAAATCGTGATTCCGGAGATGGTTCTGGACGAACTTCAGTCGCAGGCCAACCGCGGCTTGGAAATAGGTTTCGACGGCCTCAGGGAGATAAAGAAGCTCCGCGAACTGGCGGACGCGAAAGGCCTGAAGATAACGACGACCGGACGCCGCCCGACGGCCGAGGAGATAAAGCTAGCGAAGAAGGGCCGCATAGACGCGCTCATACGCGACGCGGCCAAGGAGTTCAACGCGACGCTTTATACCGCGGATCTCGTGCAGTCCGAAGTCGCGCAGGCCGATGGCCTCAACGTCTTTTACGTGGCGCCGACAGAGGAGAAGTACAAGCTTCTTTTCGAGGATCTCCTGGATAAGGAGACGATGTCCCTGCACCTGAAGGAAGGGGCCGTTCCGCAGGCCAAGCACGGCAAACCCGGTCACGTGACGCTTGTGAAACTGCGCCGCGACGCGCTCACGCGCGCGGAACTCGAGCAGATGGCCGAGAACATCGTCTACGTGGCGCGCCACCGCGACGACGCCCAGTTCGAGATAACGATGACCGGCGCCGAAGTGATACAGATAGGAGAGTACCGCATCGCGATCACGAAACCGCCGTTCTCCCGCGACTACGAGATTACGGTCGTACGGCCGCTCGTGAAGCTGACGCTTGAGGACTACAAGCCGACTGAAAAACTGATAGCGCGCCTGCGCGAACACGCGGAAGGAATCCTCATATCGGGGCCGCCCGGCTCCGGCAAGTCCACGTTTGTCCAAAGCCTCGCGGAGTTCTACCTGAAACAGGACAAGATAATCAAGACCATGGAGTCTCCGCGGGACCTGCGCGTCCCTGCGGAGGTGACGCAGTACGGTCCCCTGAACGGCAACATGGCGAACACCGCGGACATCCTGCTGTTGGTGCGACCGGACTACACGATATACGACGAGATTCGCAAGACGGCGGACTTCCGCGTATTTGCGGACATGCGCCTCGCGGGAGTCGGCATGGTCGGAGTCGTGCACGCGACGAAGCCCGTGGACGCCATACAGCGCTTCATCGGACGGACGGAGCTCGGCATGATACCGCACATCCTCGACACCATCGTGTACGTCAAGGACGGGACCGTCGCCAAGGTCTATTCGATAGACATGAAGGTCCGCGTTCCCACCGGAATGACGGAGCAGGACCTGGCCCGTCCTGTCGTGGAGATACGCGACTTCGAGACCGCGAACCTTGAGTACGAAATCTACACCTTCGGCGAGGAGAACGTCGTTATCCCCGTGACAGAAGAGCGCGACGACCCCCTGAAGAAGCTGGCCGCGGAACGCATACGCGACGCGCTGCGCGAATTCGATCCCGGAATGAAGGTGGAGTTCATCAGCGACACGCGCGTAGTTGTGAAGGTGAAGAACGAGATGATTCCACGCCTCATCGGGAAAGCCGGCAAGAACATCTCGGAGATAGAACGCAAGCTCGGCGTTTCCATAGACGTGCAGCCCAAGGTCGAAACGCTGGGCAAGCAGGTGCCGTTCGAGGTCGATGAAACGGGCGCGTACATCGTGCTCTTCTTCGAGGACAAGATGCGCGGCAAGAACGCGAATACGTACATCGCCGACGAGTACCTGTTCACGGCGACCGTTGGGAAGACGTCGCAGATACGCCTGTCCAAGGACTCGGACCTCGGCAAGAAGCTGGTGAACGCGTTGGCGACGAGTAAAGAGGTAAAGGTCTTCGTCTAGGCCGCTTCCTTTGCAAGCGTCCTGACCTCTTCGGCGCTCAGGTAGAACGAGACCCAACCGCCCATTCCCTCGGAGTCGTCGCACTCATGCCACGTCGCGCGCAGGCGCCCGCTTTCGTAGTAGCTGAAATCTTCCCCTGTCAGGCCATCGGGCTTGACCAGCGCCGGGTCGAAGAATGTGCGGCCGTCGCCCGACTTCTTGAAGACGGGGAAATACATGCGCAGCGAAAGCTCCCTCAGCCGCCCGTTGAAATCCCGCAGGCCTTGCAGCTCGTTGTAATGGACGAACCTGAGTTCCACGTCGCCGCTGAGCCTCATAGCGTCGTCCTGTTTCAGGGCGTCGCCATCGAGGGTTTGCATGCGAATATCCCGGAAGGAAGAGTTAAATAAACCTTCTCGTTAATTCGGACAGTGCCCTCGTAGCTCAGTTTGGATTCAGAGCACTTTGTTTTTGGATCTCGGTTCAAGGCGTGCAAGCCTCCTAAGCAAGGGGTCGTGGGTTCGAATCCCACCGGGGGCGCCAACCTCTATATCTTAGGTCGCACGGACGTCGTTTTTTGCCCACACTTTTTCTTAAAAAGTGTGCATCACCGGGGGCGCCAACATCCTTTTTATACCGGCCGGAACAATCGGCCGTATGAAGCACCGCGCCCCGCGCAGGCAGATGCCCTTTGTCGTAAAACTCCTGATACTTACGCTGCTCCTTCTGGCCGCCACAGCCGCCGCAGAATATGCAGGACTCTTCGGAGGACCGGAGTTCGTCGAGGCGAACGTCATCGATATACAGGGAACGACGCTCATAATCGGCCGCGACTGCACGGCCATCGTGGCCGACACGACGCCGGACCAGGCCCGTTCGATAAGGCTGGGCAAGGAGAAGACCGTTGAACTGAGGCCGACCACACACGACCTCTACGCGGAGACGCTGAGCAGCTTCAACATCACCGTCGAAGAGGCGGCGATGACGAGGTTCGGGAATGACATATACTACGCGGAACTCGTCCTGCGTTCCGGAGACACTGTGCTTCGTCTGGATTCGAGGCCCAGCGACGCGCTGGCGATTGCGCTGCGCGCGGACGTTCCGTTCATGATAAGCAAGGCCGTTCTGGAGGAAAAGGGCCAGAATATATGCTGAAAGCCTTTAATGACAGCGCGCCTCCTCAGCTCCGAAGATTTATATGGCGCGTCCAAGTATCAGGCACGTGAGGGGCTTGGATGGACCGTAAACTGGCTTTGGTCGCCGCTGTAATACTTGCTGGCCTGCTTGCGGCCTCTGTCGCCGAAGCCGTTGTGTACAGCCTCCCGGTTCCGGCTCAGTTCAACGTCACGCAGGACACGATACGCCTCAACTGGACAACGGCCGACACAGGCAGGCAATACGAAGCCAACATCACGATATGGCGCAACGATACGGCCATACCAGCGCTTATAGCGGCCGTGATAAACAACACGCACACGGTTCTGAGAAACTACACGCAGCCGGGCACAGAGAACGACTGGGCCACGGGCACGTCGGGCTACGGCTCCGCCAGCTGCGGCAGCACAGGCGCCCAGACGCCCCTCTTCGTCAAGAACGGCACAGACGTGCGCACGAACATAACGATCCCCCTCACGACAGCCAACGAGAACCTGACGGTCCTCTTCTCGGCCGCAAGGGCATGTCCTCCGGGGCGGTACTACGGCCTGCTCAACGTCACGAACTCCACCAACGCGACGCACTACGCGAACATAACGGTGATTATGGACATTCCTATCGACGCCAACAACAGCCTCAGCACGTCAGGAGCGACGAACGGCGTGGGCCAGTTCCGCGGCAAGCTCGACATCAACGAGAGCGAGGACCACAGGTACTACTTCAACACGAGCGCCATCGTCAACGCCACGTCCGTGACCGTCAATATTACATGGGCCGGCCACACCAACGACGTCGACCTTTTCCTTTTCGATGAGAACAACGTGTTTCTCACCGGCTCCTCAGGCCGCAACCTTTCAGAGACACTGACGTTCATGTACCCTCAGGCCGCCAGGATGTTCAACGTGCGCGTCTATGGCAACAACACGACCAGCCAGATTGACTATCAGGGACCCGGAGGATTTCTCATATACGGCACGCTCAATGCGACCAACGCTTCCACGTCCGCCACGCTCAACAGGATAAACTTCACCGGTCTTGCGCCGTCCGAAAGGCATACCGTAAACATCGTGCTCACCAACACGGGCTCCATCAACCAGACAAACGTCACGGAGGCCAGCGAGCTGTACCTCATGCAGCGCTTCTCCAGCAACGCGCCCACAGGGGCGCAGAACTTCACGCTGCGCGTCCCCGATTTCGTAACCAAGATTGACGCGCGCCTCAACTGGACGGGAGGCGTCAACTACACGCTGAGACTCATCAAACCCGACGGCACGCTCGTCGGAACGTCTTCCAACAAATCCCACCTGTCGAACAAGACCGGCTCCGTTTCAGAGGAGTTCGTTACCTTTACGCCGTCCGGCGCAACGATAGGCTTTGACGACGACGGCACGTGGACAGTGGAGGTCGCGAACAATACGGCAGGCCCCGTTCTCTACAACGTCACGGCAAAACTTTTCATTAACGCCTCGGCGTGGATAATGTCAAACTACACGACGCGCACGTTCAACCAGACAGGCCTGACCAATAACTACGGAACCCACCAGATAAACCTGACGGCGCAGAACGACACTCTGAGCGGCGAGGTCGGGGGAAGGCTGCGCTACACGTCGTTGTCCGGCGCCATACACGACATACCGCTCAACTCCACGGTCGTGACTGCGGAGCTGATGGTGAACAGCACGTACAACCGCTCCACGATTACAATCACGGACAACATCGGAGTCAACAGGACAGGCCTAGGCTCCATACTGCTGAACATATCCGTGAACAACACTGGCAACGCAGACCTGACGTTCGACGCCCGCGCCAATTCGACCGGCCTGAACCTGACCAGCAACTCGTCGAAGTTCCTTGACTTCTCTACAACAGACCCGACAGGTACGTTGTCCGCAAACACGGGCAGCAACCTCAACCTTACAATAACGGCCGACACACTCGAAACCCTCAACACCGAGGGCCTCTACGTCGGATGGGTAACGCTAAACGACACCGGAGCGCGCCCCTACCAGACATTCAACCTGACGGTGCGCGTCAACCTCACCAGCGAGATAGACGTGCGCGTGAGGGACGCGCTGCACGTGGGCAACAACGAAATCGAGAACGTCACGCAGACAAACAACATAACGGTGGCGGCCGAGGTCTTCTACAAAAACGGCACCGAGATAACAGACATGATAAACGCCACGGGCAACTTCACGGTCTACATCTTCGAGGGCAACACGTCGACCCGCTACCCCAGCTCAGGTACGCTCAACGTCACCAACGAGAGCATAACGTCCACCGATGACGTGCCCCTGCTCCAGAACGGGCGCTACGAGTTCAACGCCACGCTGCCTCCGGACTCGGCGAGACCAGGAGGCTACTATAGCGTGTTCGTAGGCGCGTCAGACGTCCGTCTCGGCACGACTCTGAAAGGCAACGGTACCAACTCGACTATCCGGGTGAACAATTCAGGCCTCTACTTCGTCGCCATAGACTCCACGTCCGTGACGGTCGCGGACAACAGCGTCGCCTACTTCAACTTCTCGGTCCGCAACTTAGGAACCTTTGCTCCCGGCGGGTTCATCAATATCAGCACGAACTCAAACCTCGTGATAACTCCGGACGCCGAGAACAGCACGGCGTGCACAGACGGCACCAAGGTGGGCAACGGCTTCCGCCTGGAGTCCGTCACCGCGGCCAACAGCATAGACCCCGACGGCACGGAAGTATGCAGGCTGGCCTTCAAGCTGGATCCGAACAACGTGACATCCTCGACGTCCGCCACGCTCACCATCAGCGCGACAGGCGAGGCCGCGGATTACGGCGACCTGTCGATAAGCCTGACGATAACAGACGCGGACAGCTCCTCGTCGAGCTCCAGCAGCAGTAGCAGCGACTCGTCAAGCGACACGACGGCAGACGAAGCCGCGGCAGAGGAGACGGCAGAAGAGGACGTTCTTGACATAGCGTCCTATCCGGCAGACGTTGAAATCGTTCAAGGCGGCAACAAGAGCGTGGACATCGGCGTGAAGAACACCGGAGACACGACGCAGAGCGGAGTCGAGTTGGCCGTTGAAGGCGTCGACGCGTCATGGTTCGGCGTGGATCCGGAGAGTGTTGACATTCTGGCCGACGAGACCGTGACGTTTGCGGTTTCATACGCGATACCGGCAGACGCCGCGATAGGAGAACACGCCATAACATACAAGGCGTCGAACGCAGACAACGAAGGTTCCGTGACCGCGACGCTCACCGTGCAGCCGTCCAACGAGACCAAGGCGAAGATAGAGGCGACCTACGCGGCGAAGCTGCAGAACATAACGACCGTTGAGACCAGAATCAACGACCTCTCGAAGCGCGGTTACAACCTCACCGAAGCGAACGCCACGCTCGCCGAGCTCAAGGAGAAGATGAGACTCGCCGGCGAGGCTATAGCAAGCGGCGATTACATAGAGGCGAACGCGTTGCTCGCCGAAGCCGATGAATTGCTTAGCAAACTTCACTTGCAGCTGGCCGAGGCCGTGCCTGCCTCAGGAACTTCGCTGTTGCTCATAGCGGGAATAGTCGTTGCCGTGGCCGTCGGAGGACTCGTTGTCTATATGTTCCTGCCGCCGGCGAAACAGGCCACGACTGTCGGAGGATTCACGTACGGTCCGCCTGACGGAGGCTCGCCCTTAGAGCGCGCGAAGCAGAGACTCAAGGCGCTCGTCGAAAAGATAAAGCAGAAGCTGCCCAAGAAGAAGACAGGCGTGACATTCAACGTTCCCCAGGGTGGACAGGCGTGACGATGAAACAGGAACGCATCTCTGTCGCAGTCCTTGCAGCCCTTCTCACAACGGTTGCGTTCTGGCTCTTCAAATTCCTCTCGGTTTCGACAAAGGCGGCCGCGATAGTTCCGATATCCCTTCAGGGAGGCCTGCTTTCATCGACAGGGCCTAGCTTGCCTGCGCTCGCTGTCAGCGCCATATCGATGCTTCTCGTGATGGCTGTCCCGTTCGTCTTCCTTTCCCTCGCGCTCGCCGCTGTGGCCGTCTACGGGCTCATCGCTCCGACCGACAGGACCACGGGGATGGCCGCGGTAGCCGTCGGTTCGTTGGTTGGCGTTGCGCTCGTCGGTCTAAGCTACGAAACAATAATTGTCGCCGCCGGCGCCGCGGCGTCCGCTTATTTCGTTCACGGCTCCGTGGTCGACGCGTACAGAAAAGAAACCAAGTGGAAAAACTACAAGGGCGTTTCGCACGCGGTGGGGCGCGGGCTCATCGTTCTGAACGTATTCATAGCCGCCGCGTCGCTCGCGATGGTGGCGGCGAACATCGACGACTACGAAGCGCTTGCGTCGGCGGAGATTCAGAAGGGCTCGCAGAGCGTCTTCTCCGAGGACCTGACAGACGAACAGGTCGTCGCGCTGATGGCTCCGAGCGTCCGCGAGCGTTATGACGCGCTTTCAGACGAACAAAAACAGCAGTTCCTCACGGACTATCGCGCCTTGCTGAAAGAGACGACGGCAGAGCAGCCGCGACTCACGGATTCGTTGGAACGGCTCATAACGACGTATCTCTACGCGACGCCGCTGGTCGTGTTCGGCACGCTTGAGTCGCTGCGTTCGCTGCTGCTCGTGCATATTGCCGGACTGGCGGCCGTGCCCGTCCTGAGAAGGCGCGAACGGTTTGGTTTGAAGATTGACGGTTAGGCGCACTGGGCGTACTTCACGTCGGCGTCCAGGCTGTCGAGAAAATCTCCCTTCTTCGCCTCTTCGCAGATTTCGCAGAAGCGCGTCGTCGCGTGCTCTGCGTCCAGCTCGCCCTTGGCCAGCAAAGAGGCGATTTCAGTTATCTTCGACATCACTTCGTCGTTCTTCTTTATCGCGGCTACTCTGGAGCCTCGCAGTTGCTTGTTGTATTGGGAGATCGCGGGTTGCGTGAGGCCCATGCGCTTCGCGGCCTCCTGCTGCGTCAGGCCGTGCGTCTCTATCAGTTCCCGCGCGATAAGCGCACGCACGGTAGGGAAGACGTAATGAACGACCACTTCGCAGGATGTCATCATACGCGTCAGTTGCACGCACGGCTATTTAAATATAACAGTGTTATATCGGAATCGGGCCTTGTTAAAGAAATCATGGGCGATCCAATGAAAGAGATACACAAAATCGTCGCCATAGTCGTCAGAGACAATATGCTTCTGATGGTGAGGAAGGTCGGCAAGGACATCTGGACCAGCCTCGGCGGCAAGCCCGAAGCCGGCGAGACAGAGGAAGAAGCGCTTCTCAGGGAGATACAAGAGGAAGTCCATTGCGGCGGTCGCGTGATACGCAAGCTCGGCGACTTCAGCGCGCCCGCGGTCTTCGACGACGCCATCGTAAAGCTTTCCGCATATCTCGTCGAGCTGGACGGCGAGCCGAAACTGGACGACCCGGAGCTCGAGGAGTGCGCGTTCATACCTAAGGACTACAAGGAGAAGGGCATCAAACTCCCGCCGTCTCTCGAGGACGAGATACTGCCATTCCTCGTCGGGGAAAAGCTTCTGGACTGGTAGAGCTTTTATCCTTTGCCGCGGATTGAGACCCATGCCGTCGCGGTTATCCGTTCTCTGCTGGAACATAGGCAACCCGTCTCTTGAGAGAGCGCGCAAGCAGGCCGAGTGGCTGTCGGCGCGCAAGGAGGACGCCATCGTCCTGACAGAAGCAAAAAACAGCGAGGGTTGCGCGTATATCGAGCGCCTCTTCAGGTTCTACAAGGGATACAACGTCGTTTTTCCAAAACCCGAAGGCAACGAATACGCGGTTATGATACTCAGCAGGCTTCCGCTCAAACATACGGAATTCGCGGAGCGCGTGGTTGGCCTGCGATCGAGGGTGGCGTCTGTGGAAATAAACGGCTTGGAACTGATAGGCGTATACGCCCCGACGTCAACCAGCACGGAGCCTGCGAAGGTTGATAAGAAGAAGGGATTCCTGGACGCGCTGTTGCGCGCTCTCGACGACACTCCGAACGGAAACAGGATATTCTGCGGCGACTTTAACATTCTTGAACCCGGACACGTTCCGCACCATCCCGCGTATGTGCCGTGGCAATGGTTCTATCAGGAACTGGCGAAGAGAGGACTTGTCGACGGTTTCAAACTCGCAGGCACGGCCGAGCACAGCTGGTTCAGCCGCGACATGATGGGATACCGTTTCGATCATTGTTTTGTTTCCAACGAACTGGCATCGAAGATATCTAAATGTCTTTACGATCGCAAGCCGATGGAAGCGAAGCTGAGCGATCATGCCGCAATGGTGCTGGACGTCCTGTGAGAGCCGGCGTTCCGCTATCGCGTGAAGCCTTTTATCCACGCCTCTCCTACAACGCGCATGCACTCCGAACTCAAGCTCCGCCTGAAGAAGCTCCGCGCCGCGGGCGCGTTCGAACGCGTCGACGCGATAGTACTCTACAATCCGGAGTTTGACATGATAGATCCAAACGCCACGTACATGACGAATGTGCGCGCCGACGGCGCTCTCGTTGTCGTCTATCCCAGTTCCGTAACGCTTTATACCAGCGATATGTCTGCTCCGCTGACGCACGGTTCCTGGGCCAAGGTCGAGAAGGCAGAGTCCTTCCGAGAAGTTGTCCGCGGCATCGGCGGCACTGTCGGACTTAACGGCGCTTTCATGAGTTACGCGTCGGCCAGAAGATTCAGGAAGAAAACAGACGTCTCCCCGTTCTTCGCTAAGGCGCGCGCCGTCAAGACGCCATACGAAATACGAACCATACGCGCCTCCGTCCGCGAAGCGCGGCGCGTCCTCGCTTCCGTTCGCATCGTTCGCGGGCGCACGGAGAGCGACGTCGCCTCAGACATCATTCGTGAAACGCTCTCGAGAGGGCTTCAGGTCGCATTCCATCCGATAGTCGCGACAGGGCGCAATACGTCCTCGCCCCATCACACGCCAACGCGCATACCCATAAAACACTTCTGCTACGTGGACTACGGCGTGCGGTACAAACACTATTGCTCGGATCTCACGGTCCCGATAGGCATTGCAGAGGGCGTCAGGGAGGTGAAGGGCGTCCTCGACGCGCTCGAGGAATACATAAAGCCAGGCGTTCCGGCAGCCGAACTGCACAACACCGCTCTCAAGCTCTTGGGCTTCAGAGGGAAATATCTCATCCATGCGCTGGGCCATGGAATAGGTCTCGAAGTGCACGAGGCGCCGCGCATAGGTCCTAATTCAAAGGGTGTTCTGGAAGAGGGGATGGTAGTTGCGATAGAGCCGGCGTTTTACATGAAGACGCGCGGCGTTCGCATAGAGAACAACTATCTAGTCACGCGGAACGGGTGCAAGCGGCTTTAGCTTGGAGGATAGGACGACGTCCTCGATGGTCTTGGCCAGTACCGGCACGAACTTCGCTTTGTAGTCCACTCCATCCCGCCCCCACAGGCCACCATAAACATAATGGTCGATGTTGTCTCCCATCTTCAGGGTTTCAATCGGCGGATGGCCGTCCGCATATCTTCCTATCAACGGCTTCAGCGCGTCGCCCATTCTTCTGCCGAAAAGTCCGCGCTCTGGAACCATCAGAGGGCCGTGACGTTTTCCGATTACAAGCGACTTTGAGAAACGTTCGGCGTCCCGTACGTTCCGGCGCAGCAGTTCCTCGGGAACCCTTCCGTTTTTCATCGGCATGCGGACCGCCGCCATGTCCACCACTTCGGGTGTGCGCAGGCGGCGCGGCAATCCGTGTGGCTCGTCGAGTTCGCCGCGGCAGACGGCCCACGCCGCATCGCCGGACGGAATGATAACCGCGCTCTGATAGATCATCCTGTCGTGCACGGTCTTCCCGAAATCGTCGTAGGCACCGATTGCAGGATAGACGGCTTCGAACTCTTGCTTGGTGTGTCTGCCTGCGAGAGCCTTGAAGGTCCTTTCAAAAAGAGCCGTAGCTTCTAACATCGTCCCCACGGCCTTTATTGGATACCCTCGGATAAATAAACGGCCTGTTGATGGTTTCACAGGGAACGGGCGCAAGAGGCTTTGAGACGTTCATTGCGCTTGCTCGACTTCTTCTGGAGTTGGAATTCTTATGCCGACCGTAGTCCCCTGTTTGTAACCAAGAGACCCTACTAGACTGTTGCGGAAGAGCAGGACGTCTGCAATCTGCGGCACAGACCGGGCGAGGGCCTCCATGTAACCGGGTTCCTGGTGCCTTGCGAGAATAACAGGCTCCAGCTTGTTCACCTCCCAGAAGACCGCCGCTTGCGTGTCCTTGTGCGCCTCCAGTATCTTGTCACGGGCGTCAAACGGCAACACTGTAGTCACTTCCGTTCCTTCCAGATCCTGCCTGAAATTGAAACCTTCCTCCACGTATTTTGGCGAGTTCCCGAAAATGGGATCTGCACGAACCAGTTTTGCAGGCTCTTCGAAGTTGAACCATTTGTATGGCGTGTCTATCTGTCGCATCCGGTCCTTTGGTACCCAAGGATAAGCGGCTTGAGGATACCATATCCTAATACCAACAACCTCCTCGATTCCATAGGCGCCGGCTGTAACCTCCATCTCGTCGATGTGGCCTGTCATGGTCTTCTGGAACGTGTCGATAGACGTCACGCTTTGAGGGTCCGCGTGCGAGGCCTTGGCTGGCGCATCAGCGGTCTCCAGCGTCTTGAGCAGGCCGGTGAGTGCGTTGTATTTGGCGCCTGCCGGCGCGTTTTGGGTTGTGGAGAAGAGGTCCCGTACGCGAGGCTTGTTATATTCGAGATGCTCGCTGACATTCTTTGCTAGTTCTGCCTTGACGGTTTCCGGCAATCTCCGTAGTTGTGGGAAACACTCAAGGTCGACATCCGCATTTACCTCGGTTCTGTCCTGACGCCAGTAAACAGGCACTTGAGGACTATCGGAATATCTGTTATAGAAAGCATGCCACGCGGACTCATAAGGGAACTGTGCAGGCGAAACAGTCACATCTATTTTCTTGCGTCCGTCGATATCGGAAGGCCACGAAACGTGGGACTTGTATACCCTGTCTATTCCGTCTCCTCGCAACTGCTCCACAAGACGGCCAAACGACTCGCGAAATTCTCCGAGAGTCTCGAACGTATCGACTGGCGCAGAGTTTCTAATCTGGATCGACATGACGTGACTGTTGACAACGAACGAATAAATATCTTCAGGTCAGCAACGCCCTATAAATACCATCCTTGACATAACAAAGTCACGGGTGTTATTTCTGACTGTTCGTTCGGCAGAAGAGATATTGAAAAAGGCGCGCGCGATGGACGCCGCGCGCGTGACGGTGACAGCGCCTCAGCAGTCGCAGGCCGTTGCGAGGCGCCTCGACGTTCTTGAAGCAAGGCTCGATTTCGTGATGAAGAAGCTGTCCATCAACGAGAACAACGGCCTGAGTGCAGTGCAGGCGAAGCTCATGACGTCTCTCGCGGAATGGAAGTCCACCAACCAGCTGGCCGGCGCGCTCGGCTACAGGCAGGAGTACGTCAGCCGCCAAGTCGCCCAGTTGAAACACGCCGGATATCTGGAAGAGAGGAAAACAGGCAAGACGATATTCTACAAGGTAGTGCAACGCGTATGAGGACGCTGCGCGAGGACAGGGAAGCGTTGTTGGAAGAGCTGCGGCGCTATACGGACGAGTTCGTCATCGTGGAAGGCAGGCACGACACAGAAGCGCTCGTGCGGCTGGGCTTCACGCGCGTCATTGAGATCAACAAAGGCAAGGGCCTGTACGAGTTCTCTGTCGACGTCGACGACGCGCGCGTTCTCGTTCTGACCGATTTTGACCCAGAGGGCGAGCGCATCGCCAAGAAGCTCGATGAGTATCTGAACGGCGTAGGCTGCCGCACGGACCGCGCGGCGCGCGAGCGTCTGCGCGCTCTCTTCAGGAGAAACAAGCTGACAACCGTTCAGGGGCTGAGGAACGTCGACGTTAAATAGCTTTTACCACAAGTCTGAGAGTTGGGGGCACACGGAAGAACATGAAATTGCGATTTCAATTCTCCCGGCCGGAGAACACGAAATTGTGATTTCAAGCCTTCCATAATGAATCGGTGAATCCATGGAAGACGCGCAAGAACTGTTGAGGACCATAGAGAAAGCCGAGGCGCCTGCAAAGGCCACAGACCAGAGGCCTCCGCGAGAGAAGATATATGAAACTATTGCTCGGCACCCGTGGATACGCGCCGGCAGTTGCGCCAAGCGTGCGGACATTCAATATCACACGGTCGTCAATTGTCTCAACGCGCTTCGGGAAGAAGGCCTGATAGAGGTGCGCGGTGACAGGAGGCTCAGGGTATACGCCGTTGCCGGTACACTCTACATACCCGAGGTCAGGCACGAAGAAGACGGTTCATCGTGGGTGGACATGAAGATGCCTTCTTCGATAAAAAGGAGGGCCGATGACGTGATGGACCATCTGGAATCTGCGACGCCCTTTGAAATGCTGAAAACAGTATTTGCCGAGACATCGTCCAACGGCAACACAGGCATGTTCAAGAGCGCCTTGAACAGCTATGACATTATTGCCAAAAGAAGCGGAACGGGCAGCCGCGTCGCCATTCGGGTAACGCGAGAGAACGAGGCGGAGCTGGCGTCTCTCATAGACCGTTTCACAACCGAATATTCGGTAGGTAGGCGGGACGTCGGCAGAATGTTCGGCGCCGCCGCCATGTACGAACACAATAAGATTCTGTCCGAGGAAAACAAGAAAAGGGCGGCGGAAAAGAAACTGCTGGCCGCGGAGAAGAACAGGAACACGAAAGAGGTCAAGGTAAGGATCGGACTGGAAAACTATCAAGGGCTTCATTCCTTGAAGGTTCTCGAAGGCAGAGATTTATCGGACGTTGTGGACAGCGCCATCGCCGCCCATCTCGACATGCTGATCAGCGAGAAGAAACGGAAAGCCCATCAGTACGACCCCGGATGGCCTTAGGTGCCGCGTGTGATTCAAATGGCCACAGAGGCGATTGTGATAAGGAACGTTGAAATAGAACTGCTTACCGCGTGCCCCGAATGCGGAGGAAGGCTTGATACCGATTCCAGGCGCGGCGAAACCTACTGCGGCGGCTGCGGCGTAGTCGTTCGCGACAAGCAGATAGATAATGGAAGACATGAGCGTGCGTATGATAAAGAGCAAGCGGACAAGCGACTGCACGACCATAAGACAACTCTGATGCGACACGACAGGGGCCTCGGGAGCGTCATCTCGTCAGACCTCCGCGATTCGTGGGGCGCGCCTGTGGGGAACAGGCTCCAGTGGCGGCGCATGATAGAACAGAATACGCGCGCGACGTTTCACAGCTCTCGATCGAGAACGCTGAACAACGGCCTTGTCATAATCAAGGACTACGTTGCCGCAAGAGAACTCCCATCCGCTTTGGAAGAGAGGGCAGTGGCGATATACAGGAAAGCGCACGCTGGAAACTATCTCAGGGGCAGGAGCACGGAGGATGTGGCAGCGGCGTCTCTATACGCCGCCGGCAAGGATTTATCCCTTGGCATAGTGCCCACCGATTTCAAAGATATCATAGGCGTCGACAAGCGTTCCGCTCTCAGGACGTATAAGACGTTGCTGCGGAATCTCGACGGACTCGAGAATACCCAGTCGTCCGCGCGAGCCTTCGTTCCGCGATTGTGCGAGGCGCTGAGCGTTCCGCCTCGTATCCAACAGGATGCGTTGGAGTTGTGCTCGGCGATTGAACGATTGCCGGGAAGAGCCCACAAACCCACCATGCTGGCGGCAGGCATCGTATACGTCGCGGCCAATGAAAGAGGACACTATATGACGCAGATAGAGGTGACAGCAAAGGCCAATATAAGCGAACCGTCGCTCCGTTCTATAGCGCTGTATATTAATCAAGTACGCGAGCGGATGGAATCCTCTGCCGTTCGGGCAGACCCGCCTTAACGGTCTCACTACCATAGAACGCGCAGAAAGTCAAATGTCGGCTTAGGCGCGAACCGCCGTGAGCGCGCCTTTCAAATCCTCCAGCGCCTCGGGCCGCGTGAGCGCGTTCTTCTCGTCCTTGATGAGCGACCAAGTCTCTTCTCTCAGGCACGTTATCAGTTCGACGCCCAGCTCGTTGCACGCCTGCTTGAGCGCGTCATAAGACTCTGCGTCCATAGTGAAGTAACACAGCACGCGCTCGTACTTGTGCGCCTTGAGATAGTCGACGAGCCGCTTCTTCGTTACGCGCGTATACGCCTCCTTGATGGACGCAGTCTCCTCCCACGGCTTCCAGTCGTATGCGTTGAATGGATAGTAGTCCGCGAACTCTATTGGTATGACGCCCGGAGACGAAATGACGACGAGATGGATGGACTGCTTGACCTCTGCATCGAAACTATCCAGAACCCTCCATATCGCCCTATGCAGCGGCCCGTTGATGTACGGCTTCGTATACGAACACGGTATGAACAGCGCGGTCTTGCGCTCATCGCGGACGACGTAACGCTCGCAGATGAACTTCTGCCAGCGGTCGTACACTTCGTTCTCCAGAAACTCGCCGCCAGTCCCGACAAGAGGCGTCTGCTCCTTGAATTGCGGCAGCCACGACTTCCATGACGGGAAGGGCGCGTACTGCGTCGCGTCATAACGCACGCGCGCGTCAGAGAGCCACTCCTTTGTCGCGTCAAAGAACTGCGCCTTGTCTAGCGGCTTCCATTCGCCGCGCTCGTGCATCGCATGGAGCTCTGTGCCCGCGTGCGGCTGGCAGTTTATGAGCGTGACTTCGTCTGCCCATTTCAACGCATACGCCACGGAGTCGTCAACGTCTTTTTTCACATCCGCACAGAACGGAGGATTGACGAGCAGATACGTCTTAACGCCCCAGCCGTTCGCGCGTATGAGCGCGCACGCCTTCTCGAAATCTGCGCGCGTGAATCCCTTCTGCAGTTTTGCGCGAAGCGCATCGTCGTAGCATTCAAGACCCATCGCAAAGACCATGCGAAGGCCAGAGCCTTTGAACGGTTCGAGCGTCTTCTCGCTGACGAATTGAGGGAGCGTCTCCACGAGCAGCGTGCGTATTCCGAACCCCCTGCACTTCTGGACCATGTACGCCTGCGTCTCGACAGGCACCTGCGCGCGGTCTGTTACGTTGCCGGAAACATAGACGCGCAGGACGTCGACGCCCGGCTCAACGCCGTTGAAGAAGTTGTCAATCTGCTCTTTGAGCGCATCGCCGCCCAGCCGCTCTTCCTTCAGCTTGCCGTAGCCGCAGTACATGCACTTGGCCCACGCGCAGCGGCCTGAAGACAATATCATGGTGCGTTCGCGGAGTTGGGGGGATTTCATGAGAAGCGTTCAAGAACGAGCTTTAAATAAGCTACGCGGCCCCTCTGTCCATGCCCTTCGAAATCATCGCCAAAGACGCCGCCGCACGTCTGGGAAAGTGGGACACGCCCCGCGGGACTCTCGAGACTCCGAACATCGCCATAGTCATGAACCCGAACATCTCGCTCATCAAACCGCATGAAATAGCGAAGCTCGGGTTCTCGTTGCTCATCACAAACTCCTACATTATCATGCGTTCGCCTAGGCGCGAAGAGGTCCTGCAAAAGGGAATCCACAAGTTCCTGGGTTGGGAAGGCCCGATATACACGGACTCCGGGGCGTTCCAGATGTATTCTCAGGGCGTCGGCACCATCGACCCCAAGGAGACCTTTACGTTTCAACAGGACATCGGCTCGAATATCATAACGCCTCTCGACGTCTTCACGCTTCCTGTCGACGATCACGCGTCGGCGAAGAGGAAGATGCTGGAGACCGAGAAGAGATACAAAGCTCTTGCAAGGAAGGAAGGTACGCTTACCGTCGGTCCGATACAAGGCGGCCGCTTTCCTGACCTGCGCACGCGCGCGTCGACGCTCACGGCAAAGCACGACTTTGACATTCACGCAATCGGAGGCATCGTGCCATACATGGAACGTTATGAATACGCGAGGCTCGCGGACATCATCGCCACGTGCAAGGCGGCGCTCCCGCACAACAAGCCCGTGCATGCTTTCGGCGCGGGCCATCCGATGTCGTTCGCATTGCTTGCGGCTCTGGGCTGCGACCTTTTCGACAGCGCGATGTACGCACTCGCTGCGCGCAGGGGCGGTTATTTGACAGTCAACGGCACGCTCGAACTCGGCACGCTAAAGGAGTTCCCGTGCGCATGCTCCGTCTGCGCGACGCACACGCCGCAAGAGCTTTACAAGATGAACGAGGTTGATCGCGAACGGACGCTTGCGTTGCATAACCTTCACGTCACGGCCGCGGAGATGAGGCTCGTTCGTCAGGCAATCCGCGAGCAGTGGCTGTGGGAGCTGGTTGCGCAGCGCGTGAGAGCGCATCCGAAACTGTTGGAGGGACTGCTATACGTTCTGAAGAAACACAAGGAATACTTCCAAAAGCTGGAGCCGGTTTCGAAGAAGAGCGCGTTCTTCTATACAGGCGAGGAGTCGGCCTATCGGCCGGAGACAGTGCGCGTCCAAGAACACGTGAAGCGCGTCCGCGGCTCCCGCTACGTTACGAAGGCGCCGTTTGGCCGAGTGCCCATTGAACTGCTGGGCATCTACCCGATTGGCCAGAGCATAACTTTGGAACAAGCCAAAGGCCAGGCAGATCCGGTTAAGGCGGCGCGTGCCGTCATCGATTACTGTTATGCTAAAGGCGCAAATCGGGTGTTCAGGCGCGTGCGCGTGGACGTCTCAGGCAAGACAGGTCGCATCAGGCGCGTGTACGACGGCGACGTGATGGTTGGAACCATCCGTGCAGGCGACGGACTGTTCGTCCCCACATTTGAAGGCGCCAAGGCGCTTCATAAACGCGTGCGTGCGCCTGAGAAGCGCGTGTACGTGAACAAGGACGCCGTGCCGTTCGCGTTGCAGGGCCGTTCGGTCTTCTGCAAGTTCGTGACCCGTTGCGAAAACGTACGCGCGGGCGAAGAAGTTTTTGTCGTGGACAAAAAGGACCGCCTTTTGTCCTGTGGAACAGCCCTTCTGTCTGCTGAAGAGATTAGTGACAGCGACCGCGGTGTCGCAGTCTCAATCCGTCACACTAGCGAGACAGAAGAGTGACACGCTGTGCGACAAGTTCCAGCATGCCCTTATACCTTTGAATACGGCCTTCTGTGATCAATTCGAGGCCATTTTCCAACATATAGGGATCGAGCCCCTGTCGTTCTATGTCACTCTCGAACATTACTGCGCGTATAGAACCCGTCTCACTAGCCAATCTGAAGAAAAGGTTACCATTCTTATATTGTACGTTCTCTGCGACACCTGTCACACTGACCAAATCTCCAACAGAAGACACAGATACCTCATCGAGTGTGACAGCGACCGGTTCTCTGAGCGAGACACCGATTGCCAAAAGGAACAGACCGATCAAAGAGAGTGACAAACACACCCAAAGCATCTTTGAACGTGTCACTCTCCAAACCTCATTTCGTAGTGCTTCTTGTAAACAGGCCCCTCGCTCTGTAAAATGCTCTCATATAGCACTAGGGTATTCACGCGCATCTCGCCAAAAGAGTCTTTAGAATGCTTCAGAAGGAAGCCTTGGAACGCGCGTTTGTCACTCACGAACTTGATGCGGCCTATGGTAAGATGCGGTTTTATCTCATTTGTCTCTCTAAGGAAACCGGCCTTTTCTAGTGCGACGGCGACGGTTTTCATGAGTTCGGTCATCGCACTATCGTCTGCCATTCTAATCAACAGAACGTTTGGCTTTTGAGGAGAAGGAAGGACCCCAACGCCACGAAGGTCTATGGAAAACGGTTTTAAAGAGCTTTTCAGGCCCTCCAAAACCCTTATAATATCTCCTTTTTTGTCACTCTCTGCGTCTCCAATGAACTTGACAGTCATATGAAGGTTTCCTGGAGCGACAGGCGTCATTTTAATGCAGTGTTGGGCCTCGAGCTGGAGCCTGGCTATCGCTGGCCTCGATGAATTCTCGAATGGGAGACCGATGAACAAACGCATGAGTATAGATCCGCGCACTTGGAAATAAAGCTTCCTTACCACCGACGGTGGTAAACCCCACCGGCGGCGAACAGAAAGGTTTAAATCCTACCTATGTGCATAAGGATGGAACAGCGTTCCGCGCAAATTCCGGTGAGAAAATGGGGCAAAAGAAATACGATTCGGGCAAGATAAAGCGTGCTGTAGCCGTCCTTTTAGAGTACCCAGAGGGACTCTGGCTTCGCAGATTGGCTGGAGAGGCCCAAATCCCCTTGGCTACGCTCCATAGATACGTGGAGGGCTTTTTGGCGCCTTTTGTGGAAAACGTAGGCGCCAAGAACGAGAAGGGCCATTTCTTTGGCGTTAGGGTGGTCCGTTTGAAGGCCGGAGTTCGCAAGAGGCTTTTGGAGGGTGTTGCTCTGGACAAACTGCTGAAGGAAGGCGATGTTGTGGCCTCCCAGTTCGATTAAACTCTCACATCTGTTGAAACCCTCACGCACTAAACAAACTTTCATTTCTGCGGGCTTGCTAGACTCTCACATAGCCAGGAACTCTCATTTTCCGCTTCAAGGTCGCTGTTCCGTGCCTCTCGAACCGGCCTTTTTAATCTCATTCAATGAATTTACCGCGCTCTAAGCGCAGTAAACTCTCACATTTGTGTGACTTCGCCTGAAAATCGCGTTTGGAACACTTTAACACATCGTTTCGATGTATACGTGTGAGCATGCGTTCCTCCTTACAAAGTCTCACTTCTGTGAGAGTACGGATCTACACATCAATTCGTTATGGCACAATCTCACATTCTTGGCGGTTCTCTCCTTCGCGTCTGCCAGTCAAAATTGCCCATCAAAGGACTACGAAACGGTGTTGCAATATCAGACCGTTACCATACGCTCTTAGGCGATATCCGCGCCGATAGCCTTTCAAACTATAAAACCGTACCAAATCGAACACCCTTCCGTTTCCTGTAACGGTGAAGGCTCGGTGAAGGTTTTGTGATGCGTATGTGAACGAAACGTGAATATGACGTGAAGAGTATGTGAATATCGCGTGCAATCACGTGAAGACCTCGGCGCCTTCACGCAATTAAGCTTTAAGTACAAGAACATTCACAAAGTATTCACGTTCACTACACGCAATGCACGTGAATACCCATTCACGGCATCCCGAGAAGGCCCAGCCTTCTCGTACACCTTCACGTGACCACCATGTTAGAGGAATTCGAGCGACCGGCGGCCGAGTGGCTGCAAAAGCAAGGCTGGAAGGAGAATCCGTTCACTCTCAGAATCATGCCAGCCGCTTTCGTTGGCTATCACGACCAATTGAAGCACCTCGTAAACCACGTCCAAGAAGGCCATAAGTTCGCTTTGGTCATAGGCGCCACAGGCTCTGGCAAAACAACGCTTTTGCAGCTCTTCAGAAACGAATTCTCCAAGGAGCGCGACGTCATATACGCTCCAAAACCGCCCAAACCCGAAGAACTGGTAGAGCTCTTCCTTGATCAGTACCCGCAATCCTTCCTTCACCGTCTTCTGGGCAAACACGTGAATATTCACACGCTCGCTGGCCACGTCAACGCCCGTGCGAAGCGCAAGGTTCTTCTCCTAGTCGACGAGGGCCACGAAGCCGATGTGAGTGACATGGAATGGCTCAGGACTGTGACAGATCAGTGCGACAGCGTTCAGCTAGTTCTGGCCGGGCTACCAACACTGGAGGAGATACTGCGACGCAACTTGGAGACATTCAGAAGCCGTGTCACTACCAAGGTAGATCTTGTCGCACTTAGTGAGACAGAGGTTCAGGAGCTTATTGTGCGTCGAATAGAAAGCGTGGGAGGGTCGGGCAGTAAACCGTTTACTGACGAGGCTGTGAGAGGGGTCTACCAGCGCTCGGGAGGCTTCCCAAGAGAAGTTCTTAAGCTGTGCGATTCGCTGGTGCAAAACGCGATAGAACAGAAGAGCCATAAGATAGACGGGCTTGGCGCGTCCGCACGGCCGAGCGGCACGCAGAATGTGAGAGTTGACGCACAGCCGGTCCAGTCAAAGGACTTCTTGAGAGACCTGCCGTACAAGCAGAAGAAGGTCGTCGCGTTGCTCGCCCAAGAGGACAACATGTATCCATCGGAGATTGCGGAGAGGCTCGGCCTGGAAAAGTATAAGTCGAAACAGCACGCCGTGCGCTCTCTGAACAACATACTCCAGAGGCTTGCCGAGGAAGGGTATGTGGAAAGAAGCGCGAGAGGCAAGGGCTACGTCTATGCTCTGGTGCCCAGCGTCAAGAACTCGTTGATACAAGGATAGGGATGCGAAATGTGAGAGTTTCCTGCCCGCAAGGTACGCGACAAGGTCGCGACATTTCCGAACGCTGTTCGGAAAGTTCGAACGCCGTGCGTTCGAACATGTTCGGCCTTCGGGCCGAACTTTTCGGACTCCGTCCGAAAATGTCGGCAACGCTTTTCCGTACAGGGCGGGAAATTCATTGCCTGCCAATAAATGGTCACGGGACGCCGATATGACAGCGTATGCCCATTCACGCCGCGTTCACAAACCCTTCACACCACGCGCAGGACAAGAACCGCCGCGCTGGACACTATCGGCTTCTCCTGCGCGCGAGGCGGCGCTTCGAGAACCTCAATCCTGCTGACCAGAAGAACCGTCCCTTCAGGATCTGCGGACGTGATGGGACCGCCTTTGCTCATTTTGTACGCCATGTAGTCGTCGATAAGACGTCCTGTCGCACGCACTGTCGCGCCTTCAAGCGCCGGAGAGAGAATCTTGTAATCGGCTTCCGGAACGCCTTCTTCCCAGAGTCTTAATCTCACATTTTGGTCTGTAGCGAGATAGTACTCGTATCCGTGTATCGGTATTAGTTCTGTCTTAGGAATACCCGTATAGTCAACTATCCCTTCGTATGTAGCAAGCGGCGATCCCGTCGAAGCGAGCGCCGCCAGCAAAGCCACAGCGATTATCATATAAGGCTCGACACCGCGCATAACCAGTTTTAAATGAGGCTTTCCTAATAAACGCAAGGGATTGGATGCTGGTCGTAATTGTCGGAATGCCGTGCTCTGGGAAGACGACCGCGCTGGACGTCTGTAAGGAACTAGGCGCGGACCCAGTGTCTTCCGGAGACGTCGTCCGCGAAGAGATAGAGAAGCGCGGCTTGCCATACACAGAAGAAACAGACCGCGACGTCGCTGGATGGTTCCATGAAAAGGGGCGCGAGCGCGTGCTTGTTCAACGCGTTCTGGCGCGCTTGAAAAGCAATCCGAAAACGGACTTTGTTGCGATAGACGGCTTGCGCGACGTCGTCCAGCTGAAGATTCTCGAAGAGCTGGCCGGGGTAAAGCCGGTGGTAATCTCCGTCGAGGCTCCGTTCGGCGAGAGGCTCAGGCGCTGCCTGCTGAGGAAGAGGTTCGAAGAGGAGGATAAGGCCTATTTATTATCCCGCGATGAGGTGGAAAACGCTCGGGGACTCGGCCGGCTGATATCGAAGGCGGACCATGCGTTCGACACCGAGGGCATGGACGAGGCTACGTTTCGCAGGGAGTTCGGGAAATTCATAAGGAAACTCTTAATGTGATGGTATGGAGATTGCATATATTGTGGCCGCGTGCGCGGCGTTGGCCATAACCATATGGAAACTCAGGCTCCTGACCCCGCACGGGGCGGCCGGCGCGTTTCTCATAGCCGTCCTGATATGGCAGTTCCGCGGCTTCAAGTGGCTGCTCGTGCTGCTCGCGTTCTTCTTCATCAGCGCCGCGGCCACGCGCTGGAAGTACGGTCACAAGGAAAAGGCCGGCACGGCAGAAGCGCGGAAGGGCAAGCGCTCGATAGAAAACGTGATGGGTTCGGCATACGCGCCTCTCCTCTTCGTGGTCTTCGATTCGCCTGTCGGGTTCCTGGCTGCTGTGGCCGCTGCGGTTGCGGACAATCTGGCCAGCGAAATAGGCGTTCTGGACAAGAATGTGAGACTTATCACTACGCTGCGGAAGGTGCCTCCGGGAACCGATGGAGGAGTGTCTCTTCTCGGAGAACTCGTCTCATTATTGGCCGCGGCGGGCGTCGCGGCGCTCTCGCCGTTGATAGGAATTTCGTCCGCCGGAACAATACTCACAATCCTCTTATGCGGTTTCCTAGGAAGCCAGTTCGATTCGGTGCTCGGAGCGACCATAGAGCGCCGCGGGCTCGTGGGCAAGACAGAAGTCAACGTCGCGGCCACACTGTTCGCCGGCCTGCTGGCGGTCGTGCTGATGAACTGGGGAGTCGACCTCTACATTGAGCAGTTGCTGACGATATGATTGTACAGATTGAACGCGGAGCGTAAGGAGGAGAGGCATGATGGACATAGTAGATATGAAGAAGTTGATACAAGAAATCGTTGCTCAGGCATGCCTGTTGAGTGCAAAACACACGAGCGAACGCGACGCACCTGTCAATTATGCGTGCATCTTCACTCAGAGCCAATCCGAATATGAGGATATGCTCAATCTGGCTCGCCAGATGGGTCCTGTCGTCGACGACACATCAACGGGCCCAGTCTTCCAAATCGTCCCGCTCTCCACGGACGCAGGCGACCTTGGTTTATTGAAAATCCGGCGCCCAGATACGAAACGGCCCGAGCGAGGAGATGCGGATTTCACAGTTTCGAATTACCAAGCATTTAAGAAGACATGCTTGGGCAAGCCGGGTTTTGCTCTCATCAAACGCAGGAACATGGAAATGCTCGAGTTGGTCGATTCGTCTTTCGACGTTATTGCATATTATTCCCATCCCACCCTAGCCGAGGTGTTGGGGATTAAGTCAAGCGTATCCCGGTCGTAGGGCCAAGGCTGCCGCCGTGTGAGGGGAAAGGTTATATACGAGAATAATGCATAGCAGAAGCACGAGCGTACGACAAAGGGTGATTTAAAAATGGTTTTGCGAGCTGAAGACGTGAGAGGACGCGACCTGATGGGAAAGACCGTGGTCGGCGAAGAGGCAGGACGCAAGTTCGGCATGGTTGAAGACATCTCGTTCATAACAGAGAGCGGAGAACTCATGAACCTGGTGCTCAGGGAGCCGACCAAGCACGCCGTGGACACGAATCTGCAGTCCGACGAGCGCGGAAGATTCCTGGTGCCGTTCTCTGCCGTGAAGAGCGTCGGTGACTTCATCATAGTCGCCGAGAAAGACATCATCTAGAAAGGGACACGCGAGAGCAAACGGGAACTCATATGCACCTCGAGAAGTCTGAAGAAAGAGAGAACGAAATAGTCTACATCGGACTCGATAGAAACGGCAAATACTCCGTGGCCGTAAAAAAGGACGCGTTTCCCGAAGACGGCGCGCCCAGAGCAATGTTCATGGACGACATGGGAGCTCTCACATCTTATGACGGCTTCAAACGAGGCCCTCCGATAGCTCCTGAAAACTTCAAAACAACGAAACTAAAGGCCGATCCGATGCACGCCGGGCTTCTCACGACAAGATTTCTCTAACACGGCTTATTCGACGAGCCCCTCTATCTTCTCGATTGTTTCGTCTGCCATCTTCTTGTGTTCAAACGAGTTGTAAAGCAGAATCGCTGACGGGACTACGGAAACCTGAAGGAGAACGTAGTATTGGCTCGTCGGCGAGACCGTAAGCAACAGCGTAACTATAACAGACAGCATTATTATCGAGGCCAGCGCCTGCGTCGTGAAATAGAGCCTGTGGGTTCTTTCCCGGATGTCGAGGACGTTCTTTTTGACCTGCAGCCTGTCCACAGTCCTCACCTATTTCAGGCTTATTGACACGTAGAGAAGAACGAGGCCGACGACGAGCATCAGGACCGGCGTACAAGCATATCCTCCGGTGCAGGCGGTCGAGTACGATGTCGCTCCCAGTACGAGGAGCAGGAAGCCGAGGAACATGGAAAGGGAAAGGAACGTGGTCCTTGTCTTCGCGTCCATGAAGCCGCCTCATTCTTCAGAGTCCCGTATGCCCTCCGGCTTTACCATGAAGACGGCTTCGCCCTCCGGCAGGTAAGGAGAGTCTATAAGTTTCGCCACGCGCTTCTCGCCTTTACTGTGCCTGAAATACAGGCGGTATGTCGCCAAGTGTCCCAGAACGTGACCGCCTACCGGCGCTGTCGGATCGCCGAACAGCACGTCCGGGCGCGACATCACTTGGTTGGTCATGTAGATGGCGACGTTGTGAACGTCAGCGAGCCTCTGCAGCGCGTGCAAATGCTTGTTGAGCTTCTGCTGTCGATTCGCCAGCGTTCCGCGTCCCGTGTAATCGGAACGGAAATGAGACGTCACGGAGTCTATAACGACCAGACCGATGTTGTGCTTCTTTATCATGTCGCCAAGCTTCTCAACGAGAAGAATCTGGTGGTCGCTGTTGTACGCTCTCGCGACAAAAACGTTCTTCAGAGCAACCTCGGGATCCATCCCCAGCGCTTCGGCCATCTGCTTGATGCGTTCTGGGCGGAACGTTCCCTCCGTGTCAATCAGCACGGCGTTCTTGCCCAGACCTCCGCGTTCCTGTGGCAGCTGCACGTTGACGCAGAGCTGGAAGCCGAGCTGCGATTTTGAGGAACCAAATGCGCCGTGCGCTTCCGTTATGGCTTGGGTCTCGACGCCGCCTCCTATCAACGTGTTCAGAGAGTTAGAACCGGTTCCAATCTTGCCTATCAAGGCGCGCTTCTTGGCAAAATCGTGCGCCGTTTCAAAGCCCATGTCAAGCGCGTCGCGCGCGGCCTGTATGATCTTTGAGGCTGTCGCTTCGCCTACATCCGCCTTCTCGCCAAGCTCCGCTGCGGACGCCGCCGCGAGCGACATCATGTCCTCGTAGCCTTGCTCGCGCAGCTTCGCGGCTGTCTTATCCCCCACGCCGGGAAGGTCTGCTATGTCTGTTATCCGTTTCTTCGAAGAAACTTCAACCTCAATGTCATCCACGCTTTCCATTGGTTTTTCTGCTATTTGTACTTCCAGTCCCGCTTTCGGGTCCTGTGTCGGCATCTCGAGAGCCGCTCCGACAGATTCAATATCAGACTGTTTCTTTTTTACCATCCATTTCGCCTCTCTGCTAACTTGCGGAAATGCCTAGTCAACGCTTTCCATAGCACCATGCCGCTATTCCGTTACAAGGGCGGCTACTGGAACCGCAGTTATGGGTTGCCGCTATGCCATTATGAAATAACGGCTGTTGAAGCCGCTGTTTCATTATTCCGCTAGGTATCGCGCCGTGCGCGTTAAGCGTTCAGTCCAGACGCGAGCTTTCTGGCCTCTTCCAGAGGATTGAATTCAACGACTTCGTTCACGATTACTTCAGGGCGCTCGAAGAAGCTGTTCTCCTTCACGTAGCCGCGTATAACGATCTCCTTGCCCAGAGCCTCCTGTAGTTTGTCGACGATGACGCGCGGGTTAATCCCGTTGCCGCTCTTTTTGAACGCCTCGTCGGTGCTCAGGCCGAGCACGCGTTCCGCCGCTTCGCGGAAGAAGACCGCGCGCATGTTGCCTGTCCCGTCGTCGAGAACGCCTGAAACCATCAATATCGGTTTCGGAACGACCGAACCGTGTTCCGTACATACAGATTCGGGAACTTTCTTCTCACATTGCGGGCAGACGAAGTAGAAAGGACGGTTCTCAAAGAACTGCACGAGCGCCCCGCGGAACTCTACGGACTCGCCGACCTTCGCTTCTACGAGGGGCTTGCGCACGGCGTTGCGCGAGCGCACTGCCTCGATGCTCACGTCAAGCGTGACGTCGCTCTTCTTTATCATCCCTTTCTTGCCGACGCGAAGCTCCGCGCCTCCGCGGGTGTCTTCCTTCGTGTAGCCGTTGACGACGTCTATGGTCATGCCCTCCTTGAGGTTGCCTTCCTGCACGAGCGCGACCTGGTCGTCCCATAGAGACATGCGCATAGTTCCAGTTTCGTCCGCGAGATGGACGTTTACGACCTTGCCCTCCCCGCCCTCCTTCTTGAACGTTCGCGGTTCGGTGACGCGAACGACCTTCGCGGTCAGGTTCACCGACAACAGGCCCGGAACAACGTTGGCGATCTTGACGTGGCGGTTCATGCGTTCCAGAAGATTGACGCCCAGTTCTTTGGCGACTATGTGCGCCGCGCCTTCCGGGGATATCAATCCAGAGAACTCATCACCCTTTTCCCTGACAAGCTTCTCCACCTCATCGTGCGACAGCTTGCTT
Source organism: Candidatus Aenigmatarchaeota archaeon (assembly GCA_016432325.1). Taxonomy (GTDB): domain Archaea; phylum Aenigmatarchaeota; class Aenigmatarchaeia; order PWEA01; family JACQIF01; genus JACQIF01. Next base: position 658,421 of record CP066684.1, on the reverse strand, counting down.
CCCTCTTGGATTTTCAGGAACAGTTCGTCCAAAGTGCCTTTCATGAGCCCCACGCCCGCACATTCGCGGCGCTCCTATAAATAACATGCACGACCACCGCGGTGGTAAGCGCGGAAAGGACAGCGGTATGGAAAGCGAGGCATCACCACTGCAGTGGTAAGGAAACTTTATTACCCAGTAAGGCAAAGACATCCCTATGAGCAAATATCCGGTTAGCAAACACGAGATTGGGATGTTCTTGATGGCCGCCGGAGTTTTGGGATATTTCTACTTTTCTCCATCCGTCATCTCATTCGCATCCATACTGACCTTCGTCTTGGGATTCATCCTGCTACTCGGTGGTTCTGGTGACAGATAGAGCGTTTCGGTTGTCAAAAAACCTGCTCGACAACGAGTTTCAAAGGCAGTTGGCGTATCTTCAGATTGCCGTCATAACGCTTGCAACACTGACGATAAGCGCGGCTTTCTTCTATTTAGGCGTTCCCAACATGCAGATGGTAGTAAACGCGATTGTCGTGGGATCCGTAGCGACAGCCTCCTTGATTGCATACTACGATAACAGGCTCAACACAATCTCCGCAGAGATACGAAGCCTCTGAAGTTTCGACTTCAATCTTCCCTCCTTCGCTCGGGAAGCTCCGAGTCTCACTTCCTGTTCTTTCTGGCGAGCCTGACGTCCTCGACCATCACTGTGTTGCGGCCCGCGTGCTGCGCCAGCTCGGCGGCCTCTTTCGCGATGTCTGCGGTGACGCCTTCGAGAACCAGCGCAAACTCCCGTACGCCTTCTGCGCTGACTCGCGGGGCTCCGTTTCTCCGGAGAATCTTCTCGCAAGGCGCCAACGGAATGTCTGTCATAACGCTATAACCTCGCCTAATGGTATTTAAATCGCTTTCCCGCACTCTTCTCGTGGGGATTTTGTGTCCGCTAAAACACTCGTGCTCTGCATAGACCGGGACGACGACATGGGCCGCAAGGCCAAGATAAAGGGCCCGATAGTGGGCCGCGAGGCGAATCTCAAGGCAGCCACCGCTTTGGCTCTCGCGGATCCCGAGGATTCGGATTCGAACACAGTCTTCGAGGCCATACGCACATACGACAAGATGAAAGGCGACGGTCACAAGGTCGAGGTCGTCACCCTGACAGGAGACGCAGACGTCGGAGTGCGTTCGGACATGAAGCTGTCCAAGCAGCTGGACGGCGTTCTCGGCAAGACGTCGGCGAAAAAGGTCGTTCTTATCACGGACGGCGCGCAGGACGAGCACGTGATGCCCATTATCCAGTCAAGAGCCGAGATAGCGGCCGTCAAGCGCGTCGTGATGAAGCAATCCGAAAATCTCGAGGGAATGTACTACGTGATACACGACTTCATAGAAAACCCGAAGATGTCCAAGGTTGTCCTCGGCTTCCCCGCTCTCGCGTTCCTGCTTCTGGCCATCTTCGATACGACAGGATGGAGAATCGTGCTGGGCGTTCTCGGCGCGTACCTGCTGATTAAAGGGTTCCAGCTCGAATCGCGCGTCGCGGCCATCGTCAACGAGATAACCACGTCGTTCGAGAAGAGGCGCGTCACGTTTTACTTCTACGCGGCCGCGATGCTGGTCGGCCTGGTGTCGCTGAAGCAGGGGTATGATTCGATACAGCTCGCGCGCGCCGGCAACATGATAGAGACGCTGGCGGCTTTCATCGGCGGGGCGGTCTTCCTCGTTTTCACAGGCTATGCGATAGCGCTGGTCGGCAAGGTCGTGGGCGCGGCGCGCAGCCGCAGGGAGGTCGCTAAATACGTAACGTACGCCGCTATGGGAGCCGGGCTGTCGCTCGTCGCGTTCCAGGCGTCGAATGCGATCCTGCTGCCCGAGCAGGGGTACCAGAATCTGTTCCTGTCTGTGGTCTTCGGCCTCCTCATAGTCGCCGCGTCGCGCGCTCTGGAACGGGTTGTGTGAAAAACATCGAAAACCAATGGTTATAGTCTATAGGACATGTCACACACGATTTATCATATATATCATAACATCGAGAGATAGTCATTGCTGTTATGAACAAGATGTTAAATCATATACATTTTAACCCAATTGTGGAAATATTCAGGCTTAAATATAAAGGCCGCGTATAGAAGAATCGGAACTTGGGGCCGCGCGCGGGAGCGCGGCGCCGTTCGGGTGGGGGAATTGTCAAAATCGGCTCCTAATGTGTTCAAGGAACTGTTCCTGCAGGACAAGCCAACGGAGATGCTGGTCTTCCTGAAGCAGGGCGGCATCCCCAAATACGCGACGCAGGTCGCGAAGGGGGTCGATTGCACGTACAGTCATACGATAAAGGTTCTCAACGCGTTCCAGCAGCTCGGCCTCGTCGAGTTCAAGAAGAAGGGGCGCATCAAGCTCATCGCTTTGACAGGAGACGGCGTGGATATCGCCCATGACGTCGAGGGGCTGGCGAGGAAATTTTCCAAGATGAACAAGGAGAAGAAGATAGACATCGAGAAATTGTTGCCGAAAAAAGCGAAAAAGTGAGAATACGCACGCACACCGTTTCGATAAACCAGACGGCCTCATTCGGTCCCAGAGGCCCCTTTTTGCCATATAATCACGGGTATACGGGCCCAATAGGCTTACTCAATAACGGTACGATACAAATCCTTTCTGCGGCAGTCGCGAATATTTATATCGATACGCTATGAACTAGGAATATGGTAAAAGGCAACGCGAATCCGATTCCGGTCAAAGACCGCCTCACTACGAAGGAATCGCTTTTCTATCCTTCCATACTGGGGAAAACGTGGAAAACAACGGATCCCGACGTGCGCTGGGAACTCAACGACATCGTGAACCACGTCTTCCCGCGCGAATACCAGGAGCGCTCGCACAGTCACGCGATGAAGCTGTTGGCGCTCGTGCTGCAAAATCCCAAGGGCGTTGACAAGACGATGCTCACGGCGTGCCTCAAGGAGCACGCCATACCGGACGCGACCGCGTACAACGTGATAATCCCCAAGCTCGTCCGCTTCGGACTGCTCGAACGCAAGCGCGAGGTCAACGCATCAAACCCTTCGCGCGGCTGGTTTATGATTCTGAAGCCTTCTCTCGCCTTCGCGAACCACCTCAACAAGCTCTCAGGCGAGTGGCGCTCTGTCGTGAAGACGGCCCTGATCAAGTCGGGCGAATTAAAAGAAGACCAGAACATATAGGTTGTTGACTAGCTATTACGATAGGCGCTTCATAACATAGAGATGCTAACACACATGTTATAGCATATAGATTAAACCTCACTCGAATGTGAGAGTTCGCGAGAACCCACGCGTGGAACAGGGCGGAGAGAGAAGGAAACGGAATGAAACGCGCGCAGAAGGGAGATTAGGCGAAACGCGGGCTAAACGCGCCTTCTGATGTCGTCGGCGTCGTAATACACGATGGCGCTGTTGTGCCTCACGCCGACGCTCGCGGTAACGGGTACGCGTGCGTCTGCCAGCACGGCGTCGCCGCGTTCGGTGGAGATTCTGTATGTGACGTCAACCAAGCCGTTGAACTCCACGTTCGTTACTACGGAAGTCCAGAATCCTTCCGGAGGCGCGCAGCCCGTTTCCTGGCGAATCGTAACAGAGGAATTTCGTTCTTTCATCTCAACGCCCTTGCGTTAACCGGCTTCCACGTCTTTCTTCTTCTTTTCGATGCGCACTATGGGAATGTTTATCGGAGGCGGGAGGTTGAGATCCTCGGCGAGCACGAGGGCGCGGGAGACGCACCTGCGTATGATGGTATTGACCACCGGAACGAATATCTTGGACGGAACCCTCTTCTCCTTCTTCCACTTGGCGAGCAGCTCCTCCAGATCGTCGCCCTTTTCGGGCAGGTACACAGCCTCTCCTGAAAACGTGATGTTGGCTATCAACTTCTTCCTGTCGGCGCCTTTGTAATCGAAGACGTATTCGTACGATATCTCCAGGCCTTCCGCGCCGAGCGCGTCTATCTTCGTCTTCTTCATGTCCTTGACGTGCGGGGACTGCCCCACTCCCATCCCTCTCTCGGACAGTTCGTTTCTTGACGCTTCTATCTTCCTGATTCCGATCCCCACTACAGGCATACGACCAACATCTGCGTAAACCTATATAAATGCCGATTCGTAGAATACAGAACGGACACGGCGATTCTATGGATTCTGCAGAGCTAGCGATAGTGGAGAACCTCGCCAAGAACCATCTGGTCTATACGAAGGCCGTCCGCTCGGCCCTTCTTGAAAGGCATTTCAACGAGAAGGACGTCGAAGAGGCGCTGGTCTCTCTCGAGCGTTCGGGCATGCTGTCACGCATAAAGCTGTTCGGCGAGGAGAATCTGGCGCTTACAAAGACCGGCCTGCGCGCGGCGTCGCAGAAGATCCGCTAAACGATTGTTCTATAAATAACTCGCCGCGGTTCCCATTACGGGCGTTTTAATGGTAAGCAAACCGGTCCGCAGATCGCTCTTGAAGGCCCTTACGGCAGAGTTTGAAATGGACGGCACGGACGCCGAGGCGCTCGTCGACAGTCTCTGCAAGAGATTCGGCAATCGGAAAGAAATAGACGACAACCTTCTGGGCGCGCAAGAACGTTCTGTTCTATACACGCTCGAGGCCAAGAAGCTAGTCGCGTTCAGACGAGTGCAGAACGAGGACAACACGTTCAGGGAGTTCTACTGGACGTTCGCGCAACCCATACTCGACGGTACTTATGTTCCGCAACAGAAACCCTCAGAAACGAAACCGTCAATATACGACACGCTCCCCACGGACGTCTGGAGCGAACACGCACGATTGCGCGAACTCTAGGCAACGCTTATATACGTGTTCTCCAAAGTCGTTTCTGGTTCTATGAATTTACCGTGTACGAAACGAGGTTTCGATATGTCGGGAAGTATCGCTTCCCGTACACTCAGAGACTCGAAGAGGGACCAGTAAATGACTCTCTTGCCGTTAGCGCCGCTCAAGCGCATCGCGAAGAAGGCAGGCGCGAAACGCATCTCGGACAAAGCCGTCGAAGAGCTGCGCGAATACGTTGAAGAAGTCGCGGATGCGATGGCCAAAGACGCCTCGGTGGCCGCGAAGCATGCGGGCCGCGTGACAGTGAAAGAAGACGATATAAAACTGGTGGCCAAACGATGACCAATTTTAATCTTCCCGCGGGAAACTATAAAACTGGTGGCCAAGAGATGACAGTCCCGCCGTGCGGAAGTTGGTGACATACATGGGTGAAGGGGACAAAACGCTGACGGAAGCGAAGAATCTCAAGGTCGGCAAGTTCTGCATAATCGACGACGAGGCATGCAAGGTACTCTCCATAGACATCTCAAAGCCGGGGAAACACGGCTCTGCGAAGTGTCGCATCGTCGCCGTCGGCCTCACGGACGGGCGCAAGCGCGAAATCGTCAAGCCAGGCGACCAGACGATTGGAGTTCCTATAATAGACAAACGCACGGCCCAGATTCTCGCAGTCACAGGAGACACGGTTCAACTCATGGACATGCAAACATTCGAGACATTTGAATCCAAGATACCGGAAGAACTAAGGGGCCAGCTTGAGCAGGGCAAAGAGCTGACGTATTGGGAAGTTCTTGGCAAGAAACTGTTGATGGGATAGAGCCTTTTGCGCTATGGGACATAAGCTCAACGCGCATGCACGGAACGAAGTTCCGGCACATCGGAAGCTTCGCTTCCGAATGAAAGCCTTTATGGATGTACGAAACCCTAGGGTTTCGACACGCCGGGAAGCCTCGCTTCCCGTGCGAAATACGTTACCACGCTAGATAGCAAACTGCAAATACTGTTTCAGGTAATCGAACAGCAACACCAGCAGCAGCGTCTTCGCCGCGAGCCCGGCGAACGTATAGACCATATACTTGTTGAGACTGATCCGAACAGCGCCGAAAACCAGACCGACCACCTCCGGCAGCGGCAGCAGGGCGGCGAGGAATATGGCAGGCGAAACGAACTTCGAATCCTTGACCCTCTCTGCGCGTCTCTTCCACTTGCCTTCCTTCACTACATACCTTCCGAGAAACCTGCCGACCGCGTACGTTACTGCAGACCCTATCGTGCCGAACGCGGCCACTGCCAGCGCCAACACGAGGAAGTTCGTGCCAGTGCCGTACGCATATGCTATGTACGGTTCCAGCGGCAGCGGCAGGAAGAACAGCCTCGAAGCAAACGCATAGAGCCCCACCCCGACGGCGTCGGCGGATGTCACGTGTTGTGTTACGGACGCGATTAGACCCGAGATTGGTGTCGAGCGTTCTGTCAATGGCGCGGCGAGTTCCCCAAGAGTTCCGGTTCTGAACGAGGCGTACAGGAATATCAGCACTACACCCAGCAAAAGTATCTTTACAGACGAGTCCATGGTACGCCTACGCGCGACGCCTTTTTATTCTTTCTTCGGGAAGCCTAACAATGCTATACGCCTCGAAATCCTTTACGGTGGAGTACCCGCTCAGCGACGCAAACGTCTGTGTGCTGGGCGTGCCTTTCGATTCTACGTCAATCGCGCACCCTCTGCAGAGATACGGGCCAGCCCTTATACGCAACGCGTTGAAGCACCTTCACTACTATATCCCCGAGAAGAAGAGGGCGTTCGATCTGCGCGTGCACGACGCAGGCGACGTCGACGTCGCTCCAGGCTCTTTTGAAGAGACGGACCGCCGAGTGCGCGATACTGTCGCCTCGATAGTGCGCCAGAATCCAAAGGCGCTCCTGACCGTGCTTGGAGGCGAGCACTCGATTACGCTTCCAGTCGTGCGCGAACTCAAGCCGCGAACTATCGTCTCGTTCGACGCGCACCCCGATCTCTGGGAGAGCCATGAAGGTGTTTCGTACAGCCATGCGACGTGGCTCTATCACGCCGCGAAAGAACTGAACTGCGAGATCGTGCTGCTCGGCGTACGCGCGACCATGCCCGAGGTAGAAAAAACCATGAAGAAGCTGGGAGTGAAGACAAAACTTCCCTCAAAACTCAAAGGTCCCGTTTACGTGACGATAGACATGGACTCGTTCGACCCGGCGTATGCGCCTGACACGGGCTTTCCGGAGCCGAACGGGTTTACGCCCAAGGAAATCTTCGAACTGATAGACCGCGTGTTCGCTTCGCGCGTCATCGGTCTTGACGTCACAGAAGTAGCCTCAGACCGTTTTGGAAATCCGACGGCGAACCTCGCGGCGCGCACCCTACTGCGCTGCTGGAGCAATATTACTCGATAGCTCTTCGCGCTTCCTCAGGCACGCGCGTCGGATATTTTCCTGTAAAACAAGCCGTGCAGTGGTTGTCCCTGCCGAAATCTTCGTTGCTTTCCAGAACCGATCTTACCTCGGCCCACGTGGGGTAGTGCACGCTGTCCGCGCCTACAAACCTCGTCACATACCTTTCTGTATGCGCATGTGCATCTTGCGCTCTCGCGGCGATAAGTTCAGAGCGCTTCTGGTGGTCCATCTTGTAAATGCAACCCCACTTTACAGGGGGAAAACCGATTCGCCAGTGAACCTCTGCGGCGCCTGCTGTCCTGAGATTCTTCGTAACGACCCGCGTCGTATCGCCGCGCACTATCGAATCGTCCGTGACTATGAGACGCTTGCCGCGCACCACTGGAGGCAGGGGCACGTGCTTTAACGCCGCCCAGTCCTGGCGGTTCCACGTTCCGCCTATCTTGGCGCGTTCATCAGGGTGCATGTAGACGCGCTTGCCCCTGTTTTTCATCAGGCCCTCCGCATATTCCAGATCCGCCGCATCCGCGAGGCCCTCGGCGTAATATCTCCCGGACTCTAGTATGGGCATCACGACGACGTCGTCGCCTCTTAGGCCCTCGCGTTTCCCAAGAATCCAGCCAATGTCTCTCCTGATATCATGGACTAGGTCGTCGCGATATGTGCTTCCGGTCTTCATAAAATATGCGGGTTCGAATGGGCACTCGGTCAGCGTCGGCTTGACGAGGCGCCTCCTTTCAGAGCGCCCCTCTCTCACGACAAGCAGCTCTCCGGGTTCCACCCTTTCCGGAGCAAACCTTCCCACCGCAAACAGAGCCGAATCTTCTGAAGCCGCGGTGAAGCCTTCTTCGTCCTGTTGATAAAACAACGGACTGAACCCCATTGGATCCCTGAAGACGTAAATGGTGCCGTCGGGTTCGAGCAACGACAGGTTCCAACCGCCTATCGCGTCCTTTGATGCCTCTCGTATGCCCGTTTCTATGTCTGAATAGCCGGCGATGAGCTGGCCCAGAGCCTCCGTGTCGCTGTGAGTCTTCACAGGAAGACCATGCTTCTTGACGAGCTCCTGTGCATTGGCCACGGTGCCATTGTGGTTTATGACGAACTCGCTCTTGCCCTTTATAGTGAAAGGCTGGGCGTGGTCTATGTCGCTCTGTCCTGAAGTGGAATAGCGCGTCTGCCCGACGCCAGCGCTGATGCCGGCGTCGCCCATGGAGCGGAGAAGGTCGTATCCTAGCGCATCAAGATTGACGCCCATCCTCTTCGCGCAGACGAACTTGCCGTTGTACGCGGCCGCGCCGATAGACTCGTTGCCGCGGTTCTCCCCGGAGAAGATTAGTTTGACCAAGTCGGTCAGCGTTTCTCTGCTGTTCCCGCTGGAACTTATCGCGCATATAGAACACATGGCTGACGTAGTCGCGAAAAAGATTTATACCCGTTCTGAACGCTCACGCCGACGGAGCCGCTGTGCGCGCGCCTGTCTCCTTGAAGCTTGCAAGCCTGTACCCCGGCGCTCCGCCTGCCTTCGCTCCTGTTTCGAATCCAATGTTGCAATCAGGTCCGCAGAAGTCGATCATCTGGCCGCCATACCTTACGCTGAACACCGCGTCCCTGCAGGCGCCACCGCAATTCGTGCAACCCATGTCCCCACTACCCACTGCTTCTAGTGTGCGTCCCATAACAAAAAGCTTTTCGGTGAACGAATGTTTAGGCTAAAGAGAAGTAATTGTGGTGTGCGCGGGGCCTTGCGGCCCCGGCTTTTCGGGGTTTCCCCCGAAAACGGACGTAGTCCACCTTGTGTTAGGGCCCTCTGCGCAGCAGCTCGCCGCAGTTTCGAACCGCGGCCAACTCCGCGCATCACAGGAGGCCCATGCGACATTCATCTTCTGCGAAGGCTTGCGCCTCCGAGTTTTCCGCGCTTGCGCACGGAAACAGCAGCCTACCCGCCCTTCGTAACCTCATCAGGGCCTACTTGGCCTTGCACCAGCATTCGGAAAGCCGTGCTTTCCGATGTGTCGGAAACCGCAGTTTCCGTACACGCTCTTGGTCCGTTTCATTTGGCGGCGGAGACATAGTCGCCGGAGGTCATCCCGAATCCGTGCCAATCCGTTTCTGATACCAAGTCGTCCCTCGCGGGACGGCGTGTTTCCACGCTGCGCCTTTCTCGGGTGGGCGGACCTTCCTCAGTGCTCAACACTAGCCCCGGTGTTACCCGGAACTTCGTGATTCTAACGCACCGGTAGTCGCTCGCCGGCACACCGGTTACGCGTGCGCGCGCAACGCTTAAATAGCTATTGTAACCACTCGCAGGGACTTACGGTGTATGTTTATGTCATGGCAAGGACCTTCGGAGCAGATAATCCGGGCGAGAGCGCTGGTTGAGAAGGACGCCGATGTCAAGAGATTCGCCTCAAACTTCGGCGGCTTCACAAAGGAATGGCTTTCGTACTTCGAGGGCAACGGCATCAAACTTATCGCCAAGCAGCTGCCCGCGATATTCGGCAACGTCTCCGATGCAGCGTATCTGTCTCCGTCCATAGGCGGCAGGGGATACAGTATAGTCGCTGGGACCAATTGCGGCGGCGGGAGAGACAGGACGTACGCAGGGAGGAACCTGTACTACACCGCCCTCGGGGATACTCCGGCGCTGGCCCGCCTGCTTCTCGAGATAGAACAGGCGCCTGTCATGCGCAACTCGGCCACGACAATGAGAGCAATCGCCGAGGCCGGAGAGCTGACGCTCGGCGATTTGGCGAATATCCATATGGCAGGAAAGGAGCAAATGCGAAAACACGTGAGCCGTCTGGAGAAGAACAGCCTCGTCTCGCTTGACTGCGATACAGTAAGGCCGACAAAGACGGGAGCCGCCATATACTCCCCTCAGACGCACACCGTCTGGGAAGCCTTCAAAATGTGGCCCTACGGAACGAGAATCTTTGAATAAGAATCATCCGGCGAGAACAGCTGCCAGCCTCTTCTCGTGAGAAGGCCTGAGAGTTCCGATGCGCGAAGCGAACGTTCGCAGGTCACGGACGTGCAGTTCGTTCCCTTTCACAGAGTGCTTGACATCGAAATCCGCGAGCAGGCCGGAGATTTCTTTCAAATCGTCCTTGTGCCAGCCGTACTTCATCACGAGCGTCTTGTCCAGGGAACCCATCGAATCGAAGAGCCCGCGCAAAAACGCACGCCTGTGTTCGAGACGTCCGTCGCGTATCTCCTGTGTCAGGGCCCAGCGGCCGTTCTCGTCGGGATGACCGAAGAACGTGACGAGCACGTCAAACAGGTCCGCGCCGTGGATTACGAGCCTGTTTCCTTCGGTTTTGTACTTGCCGCCCACCTTGTTCTTCAGGACCGCATCAACGGCTTCCAGAAACTCGCGCTCGTGTTCCATGTGTATCTCAAAATCCTCGCCGTTCTTGACGAGCCTGCTGCTTCTCAGAAGACCGCCGAGATACGCGACCTCTTCGGGGAACTTCGGGTGCATGCGAATAGTTGGGAACGAAAGGATTTAACGGTCGAGAACGCCGAATTCATGTGTTGCGCGCGGGGGTTCCCAGAGTACGCTCGCCGACTTCCCACATCAGAAGCGCGTTGTCCCACGTGCGTATGTCGGGGTCGCTGTATGATACCATCGCCTGCGCTTCCTCTTTCGGGAACCGGATGCAGTGATCCGTGTCCGGAAGGTCTGTCGCCCACCTCAGCATGCCGCCTGTTTCAAATTCCGTGAGTCCGAGACCGCCTTTCTTTATCCTCAGCCTGAATCCGGGCCTGTCGTCGGTGGACTCGTACGTTGCGTCATCGCCGTGGTACTCAAATGTGCCAGGGAATATGCAGACCGTTGGAACCTTTCCATGCCCGCGCCCCAGAAGCGCGTAGAATTCAGTGGTTGCCTGCCCGACGGCCAGAGACGCGCCCATAATCAGCAGAGAGTGCTCCTGAGCCTCGGTATCACACGGGCTTGTCAGGCTTTTCATATGCGCCTCTTCGCTTTTGAGTGTATGCGCGAGGCGTCCCCAGTACTCCGTGTCCCCCTTCACATATGGATTTTAGAGAAACCGGAATAAATAGCCCGGGCTGAACGGATGTTAAACGAAAATAATTATGCCGTGCAAAGGTCCCTTTGCGGCGAATGCCGCAAACCCGAAACAATGTTCAGGAAAACACTCTGACGATAGCCGAAGCTACCGCTGTTTGAACTCAAGGTTTGTGATAAACCATGTTCAAGATAATTCCGGCGATTAGTACACGCGGGCTGAACGCGTCGCCGAGGCTTCGCGCTTACACCCCATGCCTATCAAACTCTTCTTCTAAGAGAGCCGTGTGCCTCTTTTTGAGGATCGCTTCGAGCTTAGATGCTTTCAGCCCTTATCGATTGACGCGTAGCTGCCCTGCAATGCCCGGTCGGACAACAGGTAAACCAGTGGCGTCGAAAGGATGTTCCTTTCGTACTAATCCTTCCTTCCCCTCAGGCACTAAACACCCCTGAAAGATATAGACCAAACTGTCTCACGACGTTCTGAACCCAGCTAACGTACCTCTTTAATAGGTGAACACCCTCACCCTTGGCTGCATGCAGAACCAGTAGGATTCTTCTCCTAAAAGTCTTGCTGCACAGCCAGGAGGAGATGAGCCGACAGCGATGTAGCAACACGTGGCGTCAATGTGGGCTTTCGGCCACTACGACCCGGTTATCCCCGAGGTAACTTTTCTCATATCTCTGGGCGCTACCAATGCGCACACAGAGTTTCGCTAGACCCGGCTTTCGCCTCTGGACCCGTCGTTGTTCGGGGTCCAGTCAACCCAGCTTTTGCTCTTGCACTCTACTCCGGATTTCCGACCCGGATGAGCTGAGCTTAGGGGGCTGTTGATGCCTTTTCAACAGCGTACCGCCCCAGTCAAACTGCCCACCTGATGGTGTCCGCGCAAGCGCGTAAGCCGTACGGTCTCTAATAGGCGGTGTTCCATTGGCGCCTCCACGTCTTCCGGAGAAAACGCTTCGAAGGCTCCCGCCTACGCTCTGTAAAAGAAACCGTACAGCAGCATCAGGCTGCAGTAAAGCTCTACGGGGTCTCCTCTTCCCTTCAGGGGTCTCAAGCTTATTCACTTGAATGGCAGGTTCGCTGGCCTCCAGGTCGGGACAGTGGGGAACTCGTTAAGCCCTTCATGCAGGTCGACATTCAATCGACAAGGGATTGCGCCATTGGCTCATTCCCTGTAAACTGCCCTTGAAGGTCGCACTTTTGTCAGAGTGCGAAGAGTTGCCCGTGCGATATGTCTCCCAATAAACAGCGTCTAACCGTCTTCTGCACGAAGACTCTTAAAGTAGCAAACTTGCTCTCTAGTCAGAGTTACTAGATGAGCCAATGTTTACGCTACCTTAAGACGATCAGAGTTTTGGCGACGAACGTCGCCGAAATTTCAAAAGCTCGGCTTTTGTTCGTTATCGCCGCCGTTTACCGGGGCTTAGGTCGGTTGAAACCAACTTTGACACACCGGCACTGGGCAGGCCTCACCGGCTATTCACAACCTTTCGATCTAGCAGCCGGCTACGTTTTTGTTAAACAGTCGGTTCCTCCTTGTCACTGCGACCTGCCCTCGCATGCAAGCACACGAGGGCAGGCACCCCTTATAGCGAACGTACGGGGCTAAATTGCCGATTTCCCTGACCTGGATTGTCCCAACGCCTTCGACTATTCATCGAGGGGCACCTGTATCGGTTTTGGGTACGGACACGGCGGTATAATCGTCCAGTCTCTGGTGGCATATGCGCCGGATAATAGAAAATCGCGGCGATTTTCATATGCTTTCACCGGCCCCGGGGGTTTGCCGAACCGCTCGTACGAGCGGCCGAATGCGATTCGCCAACTTCTCTTCCTTACGAAACTCCATCAGTTTCGCACATCCGATAAGGCGACAGCCATACTCGGCATACCCTGAGGCTTCCTGAACGACATGAACCGCCAGTGGCGCCGGAATATTAACCGGCTTCCCTTTCCGCGTACTCGGTTAAGGTACGCGTTAGGATCGGCTTACCCTCGGTTGATCTACAGAGCCGAGGAACCCTGGCCCTTAAGGCGCGTGGGATTCTCACCCACGTTCGCTGCTACTACCAGTAGGATTTTCCTTACCGCAGGGTCCACAGGAGCTTTCGCCCCCGCTTCTGTCCCCGCGGCATGCCTCTCTACACCTAACGTCTTGAGACGTAGTCTGTGGTATCGGTAATCTGCTTACCCCCGTCCATTTTCAGCGCCCCCAACCTAGACGGGTAATCTGTTACGAACTTTTTAAAGGGTGGCTGCTTCTAAGCCTACCTCCCCGCTGTTTTGGGTTGGAGACCACCTTCCCGACTTAGCAGATATTTAGGGACCTTAACCACAGTCTGGGTTGTCTCCCTTTCGTGCACCGAACTTAATCCACGTGCACTCACTCCCGGCTTCTACGACTCACACGGATTCGGAGTTTGACAGCGGAGCTGGCAGTTTCCCGCCTTTGCTCCTCAATCAGTAACTCTACCCCGCATGACGTCTCCGCCGAGGCTGAGCTATAACTCATTTCGAGAGGAACCAGCTATCTGGCGTTTCGATTGGCTTTTCACCCCTATTCCCAGGTCGCCCGAATGCGTAGCACAACACCGGAGGCGGGCCTCCGTCGAGCTTTCGCTCGACTTCACCCTGCCCAGGAATAGATCAACGCCCTTCTGGTCTCATCCCAGTGACTCCCCGCGCTTTCGCACGGCGCGCCTCGTTGCCTGCGCGCTAGTCGCTTTCGCTTCGGCTCCGTCTCGCAAGAGACTTAGCCTCGCCACTGAAATGAACTCCCTACCCCGTTCTTCGAAACGGACGCCGGGACCCCGCCTTGCGGCTTGCGGGCCCCGAGCTGACTATAACCGACTGGCTTCAGATTCTTTTCACCGGGTGTTACCCCTGTTTTTCAGCGTTCTATCACTATACTAATTCACTATCGGACTTGGGTAGTGTTTAGGGTTGGCGCTTGGTTCGCGCCGTCTTCCGACTCCGTATCCGGGGAGCCGTACTCTCTGCGCACAATTTTCTTCCGCGGTTCGCGTACGGGGCTATCACCCTTTGTCGCGGGACGTTCCAGTCCACTTCCGCTCGCGCGGTTAAGAAATGCGTGCGCGCCACATCTCGCTTCCATTTCTGGAGCGATTCGGATCGCCCTGTGCCGCGTTCGGTCGCCCCTATTGACGGCATACTCTCGTATCTCTTCCTCCGCTTACTAAGACGCTTCAATTCAGCGGGTTCCCTGTCCTTACGGACCTTCCTCCGAAGAGGAAGCGAAGTCGCATTAGGCAATCTCGGGTTCAAAGGCTACTTGCGCCTACCCCGAGCATATCGCTGCTTGCCACGACCTTCTTAAGCTCCCAAGCCAAGCCATCCACCAGCCGGCGTAGCTTTACGAACATGGTCTATCGAACCTTGATTTGTTCAAGTGTTTTTCTTGAAACCTTGTCTCAAGTTTTCTGTTTACCAGAAAATCTTGAAACCTGTGTTTCAATATGGGACCTTTGCACGGCGTCATCTTTACGAATAATGAGGAACTTCAAGCGGAACATCGCGCGTTCCACGCAACTGGCAGAGGTATCAGCCAGACTGCTGCGAAGCAGTTTTGCGACTCGTATCATTTCCTAAACAATCATCCCGCGCTTTCCAACGATTCCACAATCGGTTAGTCTTCCACCTTGATGGCGGAAGAAGGCACGGTCTTTGGGTATTCACATACTCACTGTCGCCTATGTTCCCGACAACTCTCAGACCCCGTAAGTAACATACTTACGATTTTGCGATCATCGCTGTCTTTTCAGCCTAAAACCCCGACTTGTGGTCGGGATCCGAACTTGTTATTGGGCCGTTTTAGATGCGCGCTTCTCACAGAAGCGTTTTGCATATTCAAACGGCATAGCTAACTTTCTCTATCTTGCTAACTCTCTTCCCGAAACCATCAGGGTCTAGAAAACACATCTTGTCCTTTTCAACACACCGCGACCGAACAGTCACTTCAGCCGGGTACTCTGATATGTTTGCGGTTGGGCGAGTCGGGACGACTCTTCCGCAGACAAGACCCTATTATGCTTCCAATTCTTGGTTTGCAAAGGTATTTAAGCGCGATTTTCGCCGCGGCGTCACGGCAAATCTATTTATCCATCTTCGTGCAAACTAGAAGCGGGTTTCTTGGCAACGGAAGCGCATGAGATACGAGCGAATGAATTGGCTGTCGCTGACGACGGCACGATTAGAAAGAATGATTTGGTTCTGATTGAGATTCCCCGTAGAGACGGAGACGGCAGGCTCATGGACCCCCAGCCTATGGACGAGAGAGGCAACCCGCTGCCGCCCAGAGGCGTGATATTCTACTACGCAGGCCCGACCGTGGGAAAAGGCCAACTCCCCGGGAATCCGGAAAGAGTGGGAACGTACATGTTCTCCGGCGGCATGATAGACAGATGCTTCGAGGACCTGGAATTGGATCCCGCCGCGGACAGGATATTCGTCAACGGCCAAGCCCGCGAGATGCACAGGACCGTGATAGAACAATACGAGCACGAAGTCAAGCCACCCAACGCGTGTTGATGCGATGAAAGAGATCCACAAAATAGAGATAGGGAAGTTCGAGCCTTACGGCGGGTACGTCGGCATGTTCAACGCCCTTGAGAACAATTTCGGTCGCGTGACCAGCGGCCTGCTGAGAACTCATAGAAGGCTCTTCGATATCAGAGGAGACAGCTTCATCCGTGAGCCCATCACGGAGGTAATCTCGTGGAACAAAGATGTCATCGGTTATGAGGTCACGCAGCAGACAGGCCACAGCCCGTTTCCGCCTACTCCGAAAAGGACGGTGGGCAACGTCTACTTCGTCGTCGGTGTGGAGCAACTGGAGAGAGCGGGTCCCATAGAGAAGGAACTGTATATCTCGGCGGAAATAAAGCACCCGGACCTCGCGGTCACGGTTCGAATGGACGAAAAGGAAAAGCGACGTCTTCTGGCGATCGTTGAGAGCATGAGGCCAAAACTGACGTGATGTTATGAAAGGCAAGAAAGTCCACGAAATCGAAATAGCAAAATTCAAGCCCTACACGGAATACGTCGGAATGTTCGAGAGACTCGAGAACAACTTCGGCTATGTTACAGGCGGCCTGTTCAGGTCGCACGACGAAATTTTTGGATTGAAGGAAAACGGGTCCGTAAGAAGGCCGTTCGCTGAGGTTATTTCGTGGAACGACGACGTCGTGGGCTACGAAGTCACGCAGGATGTAGGCCACAGCTTCGCGCCGCCTACGCCAAAAATAACTGTCGGCGCGATGTACTTCGTCGTCGGCCGCGACAAATTTGAGAAAGGCAAGGCCTTCGAGAAAGAGCTCAGCCTGTCTGAAATGTTCCCAAACGACCCGAGGCTTAAGGTCACCGTTCGAATAGGCGAAGAATCTTCGGGACAGCTCCGTGAAATAATGGAGAAGCGGCCTCTGGAAAGCGCGCCGCCGCGCCCTGCGCGACGGCCTTTGTGAGTTCTAGACCTTGGATTTCAGGAACCCAATGTATCTTTGTAACGTCTCTGGGTAGCCATCGGCCAGATCCAGCTTCAGCGCTTCCTCAGGCGTGAGCCATTTGGATTCTGTCAGCTCATTCTGCTGTAGTTTCAATTCGCCGCCGATGACGTCGAAGATACCGTCGAAAAAGATGAAGTGGGCCGGACGGTGAAAATCCTTGGAATTAATGAGCTCGCCGAACAGCAAGATAGTCACGGGCTTCAACTTCAGTCCCGTTTCCTCCTCTCCTTCACGCATGGCGGCTTCGAGAATGCGTTCGCCAGCCTCTATATGTCCGCCGGGAAGCACCCACTTGTTATGCCATTTTGGAGATTTCGTCAGCAGAATCTTTCCATCCCTCCTTATTATCGCGCCGCTCACGATTTCGACGCCGCGTGGGAACACGTCATTTCCTGCGTTCATGATATCACTTTACCGAACAGATTATATAACAATGGTGGTGGACCCAACGAAACTGCGGTTTCAAAGGTCTTCGAACGGCGGTTCGAAGTTTTCGAATTTCATTCGAAGGTCCACGTTTTAAAATATTGGTGGACCGGGTGGGAATTTCGGCGTTGAATTCACAGGCGAACCCGGAATGCAAACGCAGGCGTTTGCCTTTGAACCCACGGCCTTCTGCTGTTTTGTGCGTACGAAACTTCATTTCGAAGTTTCGCGAATGCAAAGCAGACGTCATTGTGGCGTCAGCGGATTTCCCGCGGGTTTTTGCCGCGGCAAAAAGGCGCTTCCACTAGACCACCGGCCCCTGTTCGCGATTAAGCCGGCGGATTATTTAAACAACGCATGTCCGACTTTCTCTTCCTGCCGAGAAGGGCGTTCACAACATCGTCCCCGACGACTGTCTGATCTATCTTGGCACGCTTCCAGTAGCCGTGGTAATCGCTGCCGCCTGTCGAGAGCAGGCCATTCTGGGAAGCAAGTTCTTCAAAAGTCTTGAGCAGCGCCTGCGGTATCTCAGGCGTCTTGTCTTCGTAGTCGAAATGGCGTTCCACCCCATCGAGGCCCGCGTCTATCAGCTCCGCGAACAGCTCTGCGTGATCGAACTCCTTTATCTTTGACGGATATAGAGGATGGGCCCAGACGGCCAGCCCTCCGGCATCATGAATGATGCGCACCGCTTCCTGAGGCGCCGGGTCCCGCTCGCTCTGGACGTAGCACGGCGTGCCTTTAGACAGGTACTTCTCTATTGCGTCCCTCACGTCCGTGGCAAAGCCCCTTGCGACAATCGCGTCGCCAAGATGCGCCTTCGTTGGCGTCAGCGAATCGCCTGCCACGCCCTCCAGAGTCAGATCCGTTCCGAGATGTCCGTTGACCTTTGCTATTCTGTTTGCAAGGACTTCGTTCCTGTTTCTGCGTTGCGACTCTATGAAATCCGTGAAGCCGCCGGCTTCGGTGTCGACGAAGTAGCCCAGAATGTGGACGCTCTCCCCTAGATGGCTGGCGCTGACCTCTATGCCAGGAATGACGTAGATCCCAAGATTGTGCCCCGCGTTGACGGCGCGGCCGATTCCTTCTGTCGCATCGTGGTCGGTTATGGCGATAACATCCACATTGCCTGCCTTGGCTATGCGTACGACTTCTTCGGGACCGTTCTTGCCGTCGGATATCGTCGTATGCACGTGAAGGTTGGCTCTCATAGGGAAGCGGACGATGCGAAGTTATTTAAACAGAACGCCAAACAGGCTCATGGTCGAGCTTGAGAAGGCACTGAAGCTGCTGTTGAGGTCGGGAGAGCTGAAGAAGATACGAAGAACCGGCTGGGTTTTGCACAACGTACCGCATCCCGAATCTGTCGCCGAGCATTCGTTCCGCGTCGCTCTGATGGCATTCGCTCTGGCAGACGAACTCGGTGCGGACAGGAACAGAATGGTCAAGATGGCATTGATACACGACCTCGGAGAGTCGGTAATAGGCGATATTCCTGTCGGTCGCGCGGACTATGCCACCAAACCCGCCATGGAGACGGCGGCGATGAAGGAGCTGTCCGGTCTTTTTGCCAATCGGAAGGAGTTTCTGGAACTCTGGGACGAGTACGAGACGCGCCAAACAAAGGAGGCGCAGCTCGTTTATGAACTGGATAAGCTTGAGATGGTTTTGCAGGCATTCGAGTATGAAAGGGAGCATTCGATGGACCTGCAACCGTTCTGGGACGGCGTAAGCGAGAAAATCAGGACAGGCGAAATCAGGAACAAGACGCTCGTCGAATTTTACAATCTGCTTGACGAAAAACGCAAGACATTCAAACGCAATAAACAATCGCGGCATAGCTCGCGCTAATTCGATAAAAAACTACTCGACTGGCAGTATGCGAATTGTTGGCGCTTGTACACCGGTTATAATCCAATCTCCGTCTGTAACGACAGAGAAAAGATATAGGAGGTGATCCAGCCCCACGTTCCCGTAGGGCTACCTTGTTACGACTCTAGGCTCCCAGGAGCTCTCAAGCAATCATTCCACCTCCAAGACTCCTCATATTTTGTCAGAGTCAAGCCAGTTTAATCATCTTGTTCTGAGATGAACTCCTTGAGATTAGCCCCGCTCGCGTCCCCTCGATTCGTCCTGGGCAATAACCCAAGCCTCATCAAGGGAACACTCGCATGGCTTGACGGGCGGTGTGTGCAAGGAGCAGGGTCGTATTCAGCGAGTGATAGTGACACCCGCTTACTAGGGATTCCGGCTTCATGAGGGTGAGTTTCAACCCTCAATCCGAACTAAGGCCCGGTTTAGAGATTGGCTCCGCCTTTCGGCGTGGCAACTCTTTGTCCGGGTCATTGTAGGCCGCGTTAGGCCCCAAGCCAAGCAGCTCGAGCAACCGTTTCTGTTTCGAGGGATGCCGAAAACCGACATTCTCTGAATACAGCCTAACCTTATCGAAACCGATTATTTGCAAACCGAACATTTGCTTGTACTTCCAAACGCTCGGTGCGATGCCAAACCTCTTCAGAAGTTCGACCAATTCGTTTCTGATACCACTGTTTGCAACCTGCAGAGCGACGCGCGGATATTCGTACGCGGCTTTGTTGAAAGTCGCATCCATTGTAGGTTTGACGACGTGCTCATGAAATTCCAAGCACTCGTCAACGACTGAGACACGGTATTCGCTTCCTTTCTTGTAAGTCAGCGAACCGTCGCCTCCGATGAGACCTATCAGATATGCTAAATCAGGGTTCATGTAAAGGTTTGTGCGTGACGGATATACTATTACTTTCGTAAGTAGCATGCCGTTAGCACAATCAAAAACGGTTCAACGTATCCTGAAACTTTCGTTCCAAAACATTTGCTCTTCCTCGCTAGCCTGGACTCGGTGTAGCCCAGGAGATTCGGGCCATACGGACCTACCGTCGCCCACTCCTTCCTCCGACTTATCGCCGGCGGTCCCCTCAGAGTGCTCTCATCCCGGAGGACAAGATAGCAACAGAGGGCGTGGGTCTCGCTCGTTAACGCACTTAAGCGCACGCCTCACGGTACGAGCTGACGATGGCCATGCAACTCCTCTCAGCGCGTCAGGTAAGCCCTTCAGACTGACCTTCATCCTGCTGTCACCCCTGGTAAAATGTCTGGCGTTGAATCCAATTGAACCGCAGCCTCCACCCCTTGAAGTGCTCCCCCGCCAATTCCCTTAAGTTCGTTGCTCGCAACGAACGTTCAGAACGAACGTTCTGCTGAGTTTCAACCTTGCGGCCGTACTCCCCAGGCGGCCCCCTTAACAACTACTCTACGACACCGCGTCTTCCCGAAGAAGACGCGACATCAAGGGGGCATCGTTTACAGCGTGGACTACTGGGGTATCTAATCCCATTTGCTCCCCACGCTTTCGTCCCTCACCGTCGGAGCCGTTCTCGTTAGCCGCCTTCGCCACAGGTAGTCCTCCAAGGATGATAAGATTTTACCCTTACCCCTGGAGTACTGCTAACGTCTCCCGGTCCCAAGCCGGACAGTCTTCCCAGCACGCCCCGCGTTTAACGCAGGATTTCACTAGGAACTTGTCCAGCCGGCTACGAACGCTTTAGGCCCAATAAACGTGGTCACCACTCGGGGCTCGAGTATTACCGTTTTCCGTCCCGCAAGGGCGGAAAAGTTTCCGTCCTACGCAAGATGGCGGCTGGCACTCGTATTGCCCACCCCTTATTCTCCGAGCTGTTTAGACTCGGCAAAAGAGTACGCATTGCGCACTCACTCTGGATCCCCCTATCGGCCGTGAAGCCATTGTAAAGGTTTCGCGACTGCTGCGCCCCGTAGGGCCTGGGCTCTTGTCTCAGAGCCCATCTCCGGGCTACGTCTCTCAACGCCCGTACGGATTATAGGTTTGTTGGGCCTTTACCCCAACAACAGCCTAATCCGCCGCAGTCCCATCCTCAGGCGTTGCCTTTCAGGAAAAGAACATTCCAGTATCTTTTCCCCATAGGGTGTTAGTCCCACTTTCGCGGGGTTATCCCCTACCTGAGGGCAGGTTGACTACGTGTTACTGAGCCGTCTGCCGTGCTTTCGCACTCGGCTAGCATGTCTTAATCGGATCCAGATAGCAGTGACCTCTGGCGGGATCAACCAGAATTATTTCAATCGAACGTATGTTCCCAGCGTCTGTTATCCCTAACAACGCTCTGTCTCAAAGTAGGTCCTACGATATTTCATCAACAGTACGAGAACTTCGATTGGGAGTTAACTGCACACTTTCTATTGGAATTGTCTTGAAAATCCGTTTTCAAGTTTTCTGTTTACCAGAAAATCTCGAAACTTTCTTTCCAAGCCCTACCACAACTTGCGTTATGGTAAGTGCGGTGAACACTGACCCTTGCAGAGTCAGTTTTATTTCAAAACTTTAGTCTTGAAATTACACCAACAAGTATTCGCCTGCCAATCGAATAGCAGAACTATTCAATCCGTCCCATCGTTAACGAAACCCGTCCTTGAAGTTTCAGGCACCCCGACTCGTCGTCTGTGGTGATTATGGAACTTGTAGCCGCAACATGAATGCAGACGCACGGGAACACGGTTCCCGGCGCCTCGGAAACAAAGGTTTCCGATGGCAATCATCATCCGTACTCGCGTACGGAAATTCAAGCCTGCTCGCCGCGCGGCTGTAGAACAGGGATCCTCGCGTACGCTTCCCCTGCTTTTAGTGCACTGAAGAGCGCGAAGAAGGTATTTAAGCTTTGTTTATGAGCGTTCGGATGCGATTGCCGTGATGCAACGCACGGCGTCAACGCTTTTAAATGGCCTCTCGGAGAGTAGACAACGATGGATTCTTTCGCAGTAAATCTGCTGTTTGCTTTCATAGTCGGGGGCGTCTGGATAACGCTGGTTACTGTGGCCGCAGAGCGGTTTGGAAGCAAAATAGGCGGGTTCATCGGCGGCCTGCCATCCACGATGGTCGTGGCATTCCTGTTCATCGGCCTCAACCAGTCGCCGGCCGTTGCGGCACAGGCGACCAACGGGTTCCTGCTATCCGTGGCCTTCTCCGGTCTGTTCTTGGTGTCCTTCGCGCTGTTGGCTGACAGAGGTTTCGGCGTTGCATTCGTTGCATCGCTTCTTCTATGGGCTTCGCTGGTTTCATCGCTTGTAGTGTTCGGTATAGAGAACTTCGCGCTTTCCGCTGTTGGCTACGTTTCAATACTCGTGGCATCGTTCGTGATATTTGAAAAGAGGTTGAAGCTTCCCTCCGCCGGAAGATTGCGCATGCGCTATACGCATCTGCAGATAGCGGGCCGCGCGCTCCTTAGCGGATTGATTGTCGCGCTTGCCGTGTTCATGAGCAAAGTCGGCGGCCCTGTCTTTGGCGGCATCTTCTCCCCATTCCCAGCCGTGTACATGTCCACGTTGTTCATTACGAACAGGACCGGAGGCTTGGCGTTTGCCCGGTCGGTGACGAAGCCTCTGTTCTTTAGCGGAATGTTGACTGGCGCTTCGTATGGTCTCGCCTTGAGATACTTCTACGTCGCGTACGGTCTGGTTCTCGGAACCGTCTTGTCCTACGCCGTTTCCATGATAGTGGCGTATTTCGTCTTCCTTTTCATCAGAGGACTTGAGTGAGGCCGCTCTTAGAAAAGGTTAATGGGGCCGCGGGCGAGAATTTCACGGTGGGCGCAAAAGTTTCTTTTGCACCCGTGCTTTTCTTTGCGAAAGAAAAGCCCGGTTTGAACTCGCCCCTCAGGCTATCTGTCCGTGGCTTCGTCGTTTTTGCTCGAGCTTTTTCTCAAAAGCTCGGACCACAGGCCTGCATGCTTGCTGGCTTCTCACACTTTTTGAAAAAGCGTGTTATCCAGGCTAACACCACCGCAGCCATCCGTATCTACGAAACTATTCTCTTCTTCAGTTTTTCTAACGTGTCTGTTTCTTGCTTGCCGCTCTCCATATCCTTGTATGTAACGGTCTGCTCTTTCTTCTCCTTCTCTCCTACTATTATCACACGCGCAATTCCTTTCTTGTTCGCGTAGTCAAGGTTCTTTGACAAGTTACGGTTCATCATGTCGACTTCAGTATTTACGTTCCACGCGCGGATCGCCTGCGCGACAGTGAGAGCGTAGTCCAGAGCGTTTATAGGGACGACAAGCACGCGCGTTATCGTTCGCTCGCGCTCCAGCGCAAAGCCGTCCAGTATCGCGTCAAGACCAAACGAAATGCCGACCGCCGGCACGTCTTCCTTTGAGCCGATGAGCGCGCCTATCATCTTGTCATAACGGCCGCCGCCGGCTATCGAAGACGTTACTTTCCCTCCGGTAAAGAACGCCTCAAAGACCGTGCCTGTGTAGTAATCCAGACCGCGCGAAAGCGAAAGGTCCCACTCTGCCGTATCGACGCCGAGATAGACCAGATACTCCTGCAGCGCCAGAAGCTCTTCGATGCCTTTCCTTCCGACGTCGTTGTCTATGACGCCTGTGAGCAGCTCGAGGTCCTTGGTCTTTGCTATAATCTCCACGACGTCCTTGGCCACGCCCTTGTCGACGCCTTTCTCCGTGAGTTCCTTCTCCACGTAAGCGCGCCCCATCTTCTCGAGCTTGTCCATGCTCTGGAGCACGCCATTCCACTCGCGTTCGGGAATGCTGAACTTCTTGAGCAGGCCGTTCAGAACCTTCCGGTTGTTGTACTTTATCACAGCGTCGATTCCCAGCGCCTTGAAAAACGTCTGGGCCATCGCCAGCAGTTCGGCCTCGGCAGCGACGCTCGTTACGCCGATGACGTCAGCGTCGACCTGCATGAATTCGCGATAGCGCCCGGCCTTGAGAGGGCCGTCGCGCCACACCTTTCCTATCTCGTAGCGCTTGAACGGCTTGGCGAGCGAACGGTTCTCGGCCATGAAGCGCACGAGAGGGACCGTGAGATCGTATCGCAATCCGAGCTTGCGCCCGCCTTGGTCTTCGAGCTTGTAAGTCTCCTTGAGAATCTCCGCGCCGCCTGTGTACTTTGAAGAGAGAACCTCGAAGTTCTGAAGAGACGTCGTTTCGAGAGGCTCGAAGCCGTAGAGCTGGAATACCTGCCTGAGCGCGCCTATCATTTCGCCACGCGCCATCGCTTCCTTGGGACCGAAGTCCTGCGTGCCTTTAGGCGACTGGGTCATAGAGACACCTCGCAGGCAGAGTTTATAACTTCAGAATTCGAATATGCGCGGCTAACAGGTTTCCTACATTCCCGGATGAAGACTAACACCGCGCATTGTCAGCACCGTACTCCGATTCGCGTACAGTCTTTAAATACGTTCAAACGGCGCGCCCGTCCGGTTTAAATTGCTTCCTGCGGTTAATGGCTATGGTGCTGGAATGGGACTCAGGGCTTACAACAGGCGCCATGCGAAAGAGCTGATACGCCTAGGCAAACTGCTGCGCGTCAAGCGCGAAGACTTGGGCATGAGGCGCGAGGTCGTGGCGAAACAGGTAGGAGTCTCCACAGCCCACATATACAACATAGAAACAGGCCGCGGCCACGACGGCGTTCCCGGCAGGCCGTCCTACGAATTCCTTGCGACCGCCCTGAAGTTCTACGGCTGCAGCCCGTCCGAAAAGGAAGAGCTGCTGAAGCTCGCGGGTTACGATCACCAGAGAGGCGCTCTGTCCGGAGAAGTCCAGGACTATAGTCAGTCTCGTGTCGAGAGGCACTGGACAGGGCTCTACAAAGAGCACGACCACGAGTTGAGGTCTGTTTTCGAGAAAGCGGACGAAGTGAGCAAGGCAAGAATACTCAAGGCCATGAAGACCATCGCGCGGGAGAAAGGACTCAGGGAACGCTGACTACTTTCCGAGACATACGAAGAAAGTTTGAAACAACGGTTTCATTACTTCCTTCCTTTCTTGGCCGGTTTCTCTCCGGAATGCTTCCAGAACTCGTATGCGAGGTACGCTGCAACGGCGACAGCAATCCAGCTGAACCAAATCGGTATAACGTAAGGGCCTATCTGCGCAG
The DNA here is from genome assembly GCA_016432325.1 of Candidatus Aenigmatarchaeota archaeon. Lineage (GTDB taxonomy): Archaea > Aenigmatarchaeota > Aenigmatarchaeia > PWEA01 > JACQIF01 > JACQIF01. The sequence goes on along the minus strand of CP066684.1, from coordinate 633,252 downwards.
CCCAGTTGTTGGCGAGCCGAAGGGCGTGAAGCAACGTCACCAAGCCGAAAATCACGGCTGCGACGGTCCAGAGCTGCTGTTTCGTGAAGCACATTGCAATCACTTACCATTGGAGCTTTTCTGCCTAATAAAGGCGTCTAACGACAGTTCGTAGAACTCCCGCGCGCCATAGACCGCGAATCCGCGGGGATGTTTGAGGACGAACTCACCCATTCCGCTTTCCAGCACGAGCGCGGCGCACGGCACGCAAGAGAGGTCGTCGGAATCTCGCACGGCGCCGCCCTTCACCTTGATGTGATAGCCTCTTGAGCCCTTCAGTTCATGGCCGCCGCGCAGCGCGTCCATTACGGCGTTCGTCTCGGCGTGAACGCAATATTTCCTGCATATCAGGCCGCAGAACTCCTCGACGCACGGCACGTCCGCAGGCGGCTTGTTGTACCCGCGGCCTATCACTTCGCTGTCGCTGACTATGATGACTCCGCGCTTGGATTTCTCGCAGGGAGAACGCCTCGCAACAGTCACGGCTTCCGCGGTGAACCGTTCGGCTTCAACTGCTTCTGCCCCGTCCAAGAATCGCATGCTCTCCATTGCGTGCAAAAGCATTTAACCCTTAAAGAATTTCTTAAGGCCTTCCCCCTTCTTCCTCAGCGTCGCTACCCGTACGCCGGCGCGCCTTATCGACTTGGAGCTGTCCTTCAGAAGATTCTCGTAGAGTTCTTTCGTTACAGACGCGACGAGCTTCCAGTCTGTGGCGAAGTCGTCAAGAGTCCGCGAGCGCGTGACATTTTCCATATCTTCCATCACAGCGAACAGGCCGACGTTCTTGAACTCGAAGCCTTTCTCCGCGCACATGCGAACGACGTCTTTGGAAAGCTCGTCTATCACATCTTCAAAATCTTTGACGTTCCGCGCGTTTTTCTTGAGCGTGACGATGCGGCCGAACTGCTTCTGCTCCTTCTCTTCGACAGCCTCTTCGTCTACGCCCCGCGCAGCGTTATGAAAGTACGCCCCGAGCTTCTCCCCGAAAATCGATTGCAGCTGTTTCAGGCCGGTCTGCGCCAGCTCTCCGATGCTCTCGACGTCTATCTCCGCCAGTTTCTCAACGGTCTTCGGGCCTATGCCGTAAAGCTCGCGCACGGGTTTGTCTCCAAACGTTTTTGCAAATTCTTCTGCGCGCACGACCGTCAAACCGTCGGGCTTCTGCAGTTTCGAGGCCATCTTTGCGACGACCTTGTTCGGGCCTATGCCTACGGAACAGGTCACGTTCTCCTGCTTCAGAATCTCATGCTTTATCTGTTTCGCGAGCTTCTCGGCCTCGCCGTAGCTCTTGCACGCGTCGCTCACGTCTAGGAAGGCCTCGTCTATGCTTACCTGCTCAAATTTCTCGGCGTGCTTGCGCAGAATCTCCATCACATTATTCGACACGCGTTCGTACTCGTCAAAATCCGGATGCAGGAAGACGGCGTTCGGGGCATCTTTCAGAAGCGCTTTTGCGCGGAAGAGCGGAATGCCGGAGCGCACGCCGTATTTGCGAGCCTCATAGTTGCACGTCGCCACCGCGCCGCTCGTTTCCGTTCGTCCGGAATACATTCCCACGACCACGGGCTTGCCCTTCAGCTCGGGCCTCCTGTTCTCTTCCACGCGGGCGTAGAAGTAATCCAAATCGACCATCATAACGATTCTCAAGCGCACACCCGACGATTGATTGGAGGAAGAGCTATTTCAATATCGCGTGGTTGCAGAAGCCTCAGGCGGCGCTCTTACGCTTTTCTTCGTAGGGAGCGAGTTTGGCAAGCACGTTCTTGTGCTTCATCAAGAACTCCTCGAGAGCATCACGTTTAACAAAGAATTCCTCTGGAACAGGCAGCCTTCCTTTCATTATGTAGTATTGAGCGGCTTGGACATTACTAGAGGCGCTTGAGGGCCGAACCCCATACCAACCATCGTGCATATTGTACCAATAATCCTTGAGGTGATAGTTGACAATCCTACTTAACGCCTGCATTTCTACGGTCTCGAACTCGCGCGTCAGTGGTACGCCTGCCTTCGACGCGATGGTAGTGGTCTCCTCGATATCTTCAAGACGAAATCGGAGACAACTATCCTCGGCCTTCAGTGTCTCCTCTACTACGGAAGCCATGCGAGCCAATATGGCCGTCTTCCTCAATTCGGCTATCTCTGGAGATATCTGAAGACCGCTGCCTGTAAGGCATAGTTCCGCTCGATCCAGCTCGTTCAGCTCCCACATGTCGGAGGGAATCTCAGCGCGCGCATAATGATGGAAGTTGCCGGTTTCTATATCCTTGCGCGCCAATGATATGCTCGCAGCCGCGGACCGTGCGGCATCGCGTCTGGCCGTTGCCCTCCGTGTCGCCAGTTTCTCCTCATCCGAACCGAAGAGCGCCCGTAGAAGACCCATGCTATCACGTCCCATGCTATCGCGTGGATATACTGTTTCGCTTATTTAAATATGCGCCCTTCGCGTCAGCCCCTTCTGCTGTAAAGACTGCTTCTATTTCAACATTTCCGGGTCTCGCCTGCCAACGCGATATAAATAGGCGGCGCCAAGAATGACGCGAGGCGGGTTCATGAATATTCTCGGCTCTGTCAAAAAGAAGGTTTTCCTTTTGCTGGGAATCCTTTTCTTTATCATCGGCGTGGCAGGACTCTTTCTGCCCGTCGTTCCGGGAACGGACTTCCTGTTCCTCTCTGCGCTCATGTTCGCCAAGTCGTCCAAGCGTCTGCATCGCCGTCTGATGGCAAGCCGCTTCGGACCGGCGATAAGGAACTACAAGAGAAAACAGATGACACTCGGGGCAAAGAAGGCGGCTGTCATCGCGATAGCGATAGGAATGGGCATCTCAATCTACGTCGTTCAGAGCATGTTCGCCAAGTATGCGCTGGCCGCGGTCGCCATCCTTGTGATGATGTACGTCTGGGGCCTGAAGACGGCGCGGAGATGACGTTACTGCTTGCTGATTTTGCATCCCAACCGACGGGCTTCTGAAAGGGCTGCTGCGACGGCCTGCCTCTGCGGCATGCCTTCTTTCACGTGCGCCTTGATGTGCCTCGAGACGAACGCGCGGCAGTTCCTCTTGTTGTGGACGTGGCGTTCTGATGCGACGGGCATGGCGTAATTTGGTAGGTGTAGAATAAAAATGGTGCGGGGGGCAGGATTCTCGCCGGCATCATGGCGGAAGCCGGAGTTTCTTTGCACCCGTGCTTTCTTTTTAAAGAAAGCCCGGTTTGAACCTGCGAAGGCGCTAGGCCAGGGGATTTCTTTTCACAGACGTCGTGTCTCAGCACTTAAGTCGGCAAACTTAAGTCCCCCCCGTTTTTCGTTCCCGGAACGGAAATTTGAATGCCGTTCAGGGATTGACCAAGCTACGGAACCCCCGCATGCACTTCGAGGCGAGGGGGTGTTGAAACGCTTGCGTTTCCTGAACCCCCGCGCTGCGATATAGCCGTTCTAAAGCTTTTTATAAGTGCGATATAAAGGAGATTCGATGGCTGAAAAACAGGGCAAGAAGATACCTACAATAGCCATAGTAGCTGTCGGCATCGTCATTCTGATAGGCGCCGGCTACTTCCTTTTAGGCGGTGCGGGAGGCAACGGCCTGTTCCTGCCCGACCTTTCGTTCGGCGCAGGCACGGAGAAACTGGGCCAAACGTTCGAGGCGACCAACAAGATACCGGATACGAACGCCTTTGACGAGGCCAATCCGTACGGATACAAAAACCCGTTCTCAGGTGGATAGATGAAGCGCATACTGTTTTTCGCGGCATTCGCGTTCCTGCTTTCCATAACGTACGTCCACGCGCAAACTTCCGACGTAACGTTCCCCGTCTCGGAGCTGGGGGGCTGCGCCTCAGAAGACGAGTGCCGGACGTACTGCAACGAGCCGGCCAACTGGGGCGCGTGCTCTGCATTCGCCGAGACGCACGATATCGAATCGACCGTTTCAGGAGCCGGAGTCGACCAGTCCATAGCCGCTTTGGGCGGTTGTTCGAGCGAGGACGAGTGCAGAACGTACTGCTCTGACCCGGATAATATGGGAGCCTGTCTCGACTACGCGGAGGAGAACGGGCTCATGACAGCCGAAGAGCTGGAAGATGCGCGGGAACTCCTGCCGTATATACAGAGAGGCGAGACCCCCGGAGGCTGCTCGAACGAAGAGGAGTGCCGAATTTATTGCGACGATACGGACAACGCGGAAGCATGCATAGAGTTCGCGATAAAGGCGGGCTTCATGGACGAAGAGGACGCGCGCATGGCGAAGAAGATGATTGAACGCGGTGGCGTCGGTCCTGGCGGTTGCAGGCTGAGCGAATGCGAGGCCTTCTGCGACAATCCGGACAACATGCTCGCGTGCGTCGAGTTCGCCCACGAGTTGGGAGAGATAAGCGACGAAGATTACGAATTTGCCAAGAAGTTCGCCGAGAGCGGTGGAAGAGGGCCCGGCGGCTGCACAGGCCGCGACTGCGAAGCGTTTTGCGAGAATCCCGACAACATGCTTGAATGCGTCGAGTGGGCCCACGAAATAGGATTCATGGGCGACGAGGAGTATGAGATGGCCAAGAAGTTCGCCGAGGCAGGCGGCGTCGGTCCGGGCGGATGTACGGGCCGCGACTGCGAGGAGTACTGCCAGGAGCCGGATAACATCGAAGAGTGCGTCGAATGGTCGCACGACGTGGGATTCATGAGCGATTCTGAATACGAAGATTTCCAGAATGCAAAGTCACAGGGAATAGACGTCGCAGGCATCATGAGGATATGCAAGGAGAAAGGATTGTCGCAGGACGACTGCCGAAACTACTGCGAGAACGACCCAGAGGCGTGCGGCATCGAGATTCCAGAGGAGGCAAGAGGCGCTCTTGAAGCGTGCAAGTCAAGAGGAATCTCAACGAGTGACTGTCGAAGCTTCTGCGAGAACAACCCGACAGAATGCGGTTTCGGACCGCCTGAAGGAGAAGGCGGCGGAGACTTTGGAAAGGCGCTGAGCGCTTGCCAGTCTGCAGGCGTTGCGCCGCAGGACTGCCAGTCTTATTGTCAATCGAATCCGGAGAGCTGTGGGTTCGGCCAGCAACAGGAGGGACAATACGGTCAGGGACCCGGACCAGGCCAGCCAGGCGGACCGGGCTATGAGGAAGGGTTCCAGTGTCCGCCCGAAGGATGCCCTGAAGGTTACCAGCAGGGCCAGGGCGGTTATCCGGGAGGCGAGCAAGGCCAGTACTACCAGACTCCACAAGGTGGCGAATATCCGAACTACCAATCCCCCGAAGGCTACCAGTCGCCAGAGGGTTACCAGTCTCCTGAAGGATATCAGACGCCTGAAGGGTACACGACCCCGTCCGGCGGCGAACAGGGAGGCGGAGAAACAGGAGGATCCGAAGGCGGAGGAGATTCTAGCGGAGGCGAATCTGGAGGAGACTCTGGAGGATCAGGAGGCGAAGAGACTGGCGGAGAATCCGGTGGCGGCGAGACGTCAGGCGGCTAACTTCTAGCGCATCATTATTCCAACGACGATAAACGCGAACACCACTATCCACAGGACGTTCGATATGATAATCGGCTTCTCCCTGTGCAGAATTCCGTAAGCCAGCCAGAATACGGACGCGACGAGATACGACACCCAAGTAACCAGAGACAGTCCGGAAACATTTCCGTCCAACCAAACAGTCAGCACCTGAGGCACGGTCAGAAGCGGCATTATTATGGACACCACGTAGATGAGCTTGTCCATTGCATTCGTGAGCCTGTCCGGGTGCGGATACTTCTCGAGCTTCTTGTGGACGCGAATGCGCTTGTGCAGATGGTGGAACGCGGTTCCTTGTCCGGGCATAAGAACAATGGAAAAAAGGAGAATAAAAAAGAAAAGACGGAGAACCCCGAGGTTCTGTCTTAATTAAAGGTCTCTCGCCTGCACGGTCTTGCGACCGTTTGCCGACGCGCGCTTCGAAGCGGCCTTTATCACGTTCTGCACAGAAGAGTCCAACGCGCCGTAGAAGTCTGCGCTGACGTTGAAACCCTTGCAGCAGTCCTTGACCGCGCTCTTAACTATAACAGCCATCATTTCACCCCCGTTTGTTTCTGAATTATCGAACCGCGTAAAGTACGTTTTAAAGGGCGCTGGGGGGCTATATAAAGGTTTTGGTCAGAAACACGGCTTGAAGGCATTTAACGGGCTCATCGTCAGAACAGCGCGTAGATGAAGGGCGAGACAGGCGAAGCTGCGGCAAATATTATCAGTATTCCGACGACGAGCAGCAGCACGACCGCCGGAACGAGCCACCACTTCTTCTCTTTCACCAAAAATCCGACGAGTTCGCTTGCCATTCCCATATTAATCGCCCGCTACCTTTTCGCTGTCCCACATGTCCTTCGGATTGGCACTTCTGGCTATTAAAAACTTATCCATGACCAAAAAATCGATTCCAGTGCCCATCATGCATCTGTACGCGTGCCGCGGTTCGCAAACGATGGGCTCTCCGCGGATGTTGAACGACGTGTTTACCAGAACAGGAACGCCGCTCAGCTTGCCGAACTCTTTGATTAGGTCGTAGTAAAGAGGATTCTGTTCGCGGCGTACTGTCTGCAGACGACCGGAACCGTCCACGTGCGTCACCGCCGGCAAGAGCGCGCGCTTTTCTTCGCGTATCGGATAGACCATCAGCATGTAGTCCGTAGGCGCTTGCACGGGAACGTCGCACTCGAAGTACTCGTCCGCATCATCGACGCACACGGCAGGCGCGAAAGGGCGGAACGCTTCGCGGTGCTTTACCTTCAGGTTCAGAATGTCCTTCATCTCGGGGTTGCACGGATTCGAAAGAATCGAACGGGCGCCGAGCGCGCGCGGTCCCCACTCCATCCTTCCTTGGAACCAGCCGATGACGTTGTTCTCCCAGATTAGCTTGGAGACCTTTTGGAGGAGTTCGCGTTCGTCACGGAACTCGCTGTAAACAATCTTGTTCTCGTCCAGATATTTCTTAATCTGGTCGCGCGAATATCCGGGGCCGAGATACGCGTGCGTTTGCACGTACTTTCTCGGATTCTTCAGAATAGTGTTGTACGCGTAGAGCGCCGCGCCGAGGCTCGTTCCTGAATCGCCTGCAGAAGGCTGGATGAAGATGTTCTCGAAAGGCGTGCTCCTGAGAATCTTGCCGTTGGCGACGCTGTTCAGCGCGACGCCGCCCGCCACGCAGAGGTTCTTTGATTTGGTTTCTTCGTAAACCGAACGGGCCATCTTGATTATGACCTCCTCTGTTATCTTCTGGACGCTCGCGGCGATGTCCTTGTGCATCTGCTCGACAGGTTCTTCCCGTTTGCGTGGCGGGCCCAGCTCTTCGAAGAGCTTCTTCCCGGCCATTGAGAGTTCTTTCGTATAGACGAAGTATCTCATGTCGAGATGGACGCTTCCGTCTTCGCCTATCGCGAGAGTCTTGCGGAGCTTGTCGTAGTACGTCGGCTTGCCGTAAGGCGCGAGACCCATCACCTTGTACTCGTCGTTGTTGACCTTGAAGCCGAGGTACGCCGTTATAGTACTGTACAGAAGACCGAGAGAGTGCGGGAATTCCAGACGTCTCGTCAGCGTGATGTCATTGCCTTTCGCGTATCCGCACGCGGCCGTCGTAATCTCTCCCACGCCGTCTATGGTGAGTATCGCGGACTCGTCAAACGGAGAAGCGAGATAAGACGACGCGGCGTGGGCCATGTGGTGTTCAAGGAACAGCGTGCGTCCGCGGAAGCCGAGCTTCTTGCGCAGGGTCTGGCGTATGCGCAGTTTTTGCGTGAGCCATGGAGGCATCGCTTTGTAAAACGTGTATCCGCCACTCGGGAAGGACTGCAGGAACTGGTTCAGGACGCGCTCGAATTTTATGAAAGGCTTTTCGTAGAACGCGACGTAGTCTATTTGTTCGGCGGTGACGCCTCCTTCCTTCAGGCAGTAGTTTATCGCGTTTATCGGAAACGCATTGTCGTGCTTGACGCGCGTGAAGCGCTCCTCGTCCGCTGCGGCAACGACGACGCCGTCCTTGACGAGCGCCGCGGACGAATCGTGGAAGTACGCGGATATGCCCAGAACGTTGACCATTCCATCCCTCAATACTGTTTCTCGTAGCTCTCGAGCGGCTCGGTCTTCACTACGTACGCAACCCAGTAACTCTCTCTCATAACGAGTTCCATGTCGAGGAACTTCTTGCCTGTAAACTTGCCCAGAACAGACGCCGGGCCGATGCCTATGAGCCAGACGAACGTGAGCAGCACGAAGTTCACAACGTCGCTGACAAAATGGCCGAAGCCCTGGAAGCCCGACTTGAAACCGGTTGCGAACTCCTTGAAACTCATATCGTGAGTTCGCCTCTTGCAAATCGCGCGATTATGTAAAGAACGGTGAGCGCTGTCATCAGCTCCACGTATCCTATAGGCCATGCGTGGTGCGCGACGTTCGTGGACAGATAGTAGAACATGCTCGCGAAGACCGCCATTCCGGCCCAGAAGCCGACGAGGTTTCCTATCTTTTCGTCTCTGGTTTCTATCCTGAGCATGGAATCGCCTTTACGAACGTTAACCGCCGGGTATTAATAGTTTGCCATGTTCAATTGAACCATGGCGACCAAAAGCGCGTGGGGACCTCCGCGCGACATGGAAAAGGCGCGAGCATACGACGCGCTGGAAGCAACGATTCACAAGAAATACGGAGCGCGCATTCATCTGGCAGACCTGATTCTCGAAGGGGAGGATTGGGCAGGCGACAAGGTCATTACCAGAGGATATTTCACAGCAGAACCCGCATACGCGCTGCACACCAAGCCCAAGGAAGGAAGCAAGTTCCTGCCTATCAAGCCGTTGGTGGAAGTTCCTAAAAAGATTGCGGCGAAGAAATTCCCGCTCGTAGACGTCAGCGGTCCTGTTAGAAAGGTGGCCGGAGAATACGGAATACATGCAAGGCACGTCATTCCTCTCATCGATTACGGCAGTGTTCCGCGCCAATGGAAGCCACGGCTCCCCTACTAGTTTACAGAAAATTAGTGGTGCTCCCATCGGGATTTGAAGTCTCGAAGCCCTTGAGCATTTCTCAAAAGGCTTTCCCGAGTCACCGCCTGCCCATGTCATTGGTTTTACAACCTACAGTTTTTCAAGTCTGACTTGAAAGGGCGGGATCCTCTCGGCTTCTTCCTGCCCCGCAAGGGCGGGAAGCTTGGCCGGTCTAGACTATGGGAGCCCGGACTCGTTTACGACGAAGCGTATTTAAATCGAGGAATCGCCTAGACTTCTGGAGTAACATGTCGCATCTGCACGAAGTCGTCATAACCGCGATAGTCGTAAAAGACGGGAAATACCTGATTATAAAACGCCACCCGAATAAGAAACGCTTCCCGAGCATGTGGACCGTCCCGGGCGGCAAGCTCGAAACCTCGGACTATACGCAGCATCCGAAAGACACGCAGGCATACTGGTACAACGTTCTCGAGCGCACGCTCCGTCGCGAGGTAATGGAAGAGGTCGGTTTGGATATAACGAACATTGATTACGTGACGAGCTTGGCCACAATACACGCGGACGGTTCGCCGTCCATAGTCATTTCCTGCATGGCCGATTGGAAAGGAGGCGAGGTCAGACTCCAGGCAGAGGAAGCCGTAGAACACACTTGGGTAACTTTCGAAGAGGCGAAGAAATACAATCTCATCGACGGTATCCTCGACGAGCTCGCCATGGCAGACAAACGCAGGAACGGCGACCGCGGAGAATGGGTCAGAGCGTAAGTTTCGTCTGGACGCCTTTGGGTTTCAATGCGCCGCGCATGCGGTCAAATATAGGCGTTAAAATGTAGCCGTCTTTCATCGTCCCCAGGACGGCGCACTTCTCCGGCAAAGACCAGTAATAGTAGGCGATGTACGCGCAGAATATCGCGTCCAAGGCATCCTCGTAGCTCTTGAGGGCGTTGCCTTTCATCGCACGAACGTCTTTCGTTACAATATCGCCGAGGACCGCCGGCGGGTTCGCCTTGCCCAAAGATTGCATGTGTTTCTGATACTGGACGAAAGCGTTCCATCTCGATTCGTAACTGCGTTTCGGCTTCGCTTTGTACGGTATGACAGTTTCGAGATTGAACAACACCACCATCGAAGGGTGCGGATAGACCTCAAAGACCTTTCTCGACTCTTCGTGCTGCCGCAAGAACGGGTCGTGGACGAAGCCCTTCTTCCCGAGAAGCTCTGTTATGACCTCGCCGCGCGGCCGGCCTCCCCACTGTCCCAGGCGTTTGCGGTTCGAAGGATGCGCGCCGGCGTTGTATTTTCTGAAAAGGTTGCCCACGATAGCTTCAGCGACGCGCCGACCTTCTTCGTTCGGCACCACCAACGGCGCGTCTATGGCAACCAGCGCATTCTTCTGTTGAACCTGTGCGTGCACGTATTCAACAACTTCTTCGTTTGAATACAGAACCGCGCTCGCTTGCAAAGTGCCGTCGGACCGCATCACCGCAAGACCGCTGCCGTTCTTCGGCGACCACGCCAAGTCGATTCCTACGAAGAGCATGAGCGGTTTAATCGATGCATGTATTTATTGAGGATTGGTGGGCCGGGCAAGATTCTCGCGTGCGTTTTTTGCACCCGTGCTTTTTTCTAAAAAGCCCGGTTCGAACTTGCGACCTTCGCCTTGTAGTCGTCTGCAAACAATCGAAACGGCTTGCATAGGGCGACGTCATAACCATTGTCCAAACTTTCAGATCGTGTTTTGCTAAAGCCTTTCTGAAAAGCTTTCTAGACTACCGGCCCGTAGGGCAGAATGAAAGGAGTAGCTATAAAACTGTTTAGAGCCTCCACAAGTAGTGGTTCGGGCCCATCTGCGCGCTTGGCGGGATATAGCCTCTCGGGTGAACAGGAAGATGCTCTGGCATGTCGGGCACCGGATGGTCTGGGCCGCCGCTCGGATATCCGTGTCTCACAAAGCGATTCGCTATCTTTTCGTACGACGTATCCATGCAGCCTGTATAACCTTCCATGATACCACGCTCTGACTTGTGTAGAAAGCTTCTTAAAGCAGACGCCTACGCGAAAACAGCCTCAATCTCCCTCTTGAACTTGACCGCCGAGTCAGCGCCGAGGACGCCTTTCTTCTGCAGGTCGTCTATGTACGACAGCACGCGCTCCTTTGTCAGGCCCTTCTTTTCTAGGTCCGGAAGAACCACGATTGCCATCGGGCCGAGATAGGTGCGAAAAAGGTTGTCAACAGACTCCCGCGACGAAGTTGCGGCCATCGGCCTCACTTCTCTTTTTCCTTGTTTTTGCCGAGCGCGGCGAGCTTGAGGCTGACCACGGTGCGTTCGAAGGCGCGCGCCAGATCGCCTATCTCGTCCTTGCGTTCCTTGCCCTCGACTTCAACGTCCAAGCGGCCCATGCTGATGCTGTTTATCGTTTCGGTCAGCCTGCCTATCGGCTTGATTATGTGGGAGCGGAACGCATAGAGAGCCACTGTTATGAGAGCTCCCATAATCAACGCCATTCCCTGGAAGAGTTGTTTGGCACTCTGGAGCGGTTGCGTGGCCTCGTCCTTTGGAATTTCCGCGATGAATGCAGTCCTCGCGGCGCCGCAGAGGACCGCGCCGATGACGGTGATGCCGTCGTAGTTGACGTATTCGCCCTTGTAGGACTTTCCTTCCGCCGTGCACAAGTTAACCGGGTATATATCGATGGTCCTGCCGACGAGGTCGGGATTCTGCGACGGCGCTATCGATACGGTCTGGGTGACAGTGGTCGCGTATATCGATATAGATTCGAGATTGGCGAAGTTGTCGAACGCCGTCAAATCGCCTCTTGAGTTGACGAGCAGTTCGCGGCTCGACTCTCCCTGCATGACGTTGGCCAAGTCCGAGATGTCGTGAACCGCGGCGTATACCCCGATTGTCCTGCCGTCTTCCTTGACCGCGTTGGCCAGAACCAGCGGATGGTCGACTATTCCGGTGAAGTAAGTGGTGTTCGCGTTGGTTCCCGCGCCGCTGCCGGCGGCCTGCTTGAAGAAGAACTCCTGAGACACGTCGCCGCCTATCAGCGAGTTATGAGTCGAAGAGACTATCCTGCCGTTCGCGTCAGTGACTACGACTGCCTGTATTCCCTTGAGCGTTGCGTTGAGCGTCGGAATCACCGGCGGCCGCGTAAGCGTCTTGGACAGGTGAGCGTTGAGCGTCGCAGGCGAACCGCCGGCCTCTATGCCCGACAGCTCTTTTGCGATTACCGGGTCCTTGGAGTCTGTGGAAGTCTCGACCAATATGCGCTGGAAATATTCTATGAGCCCGGAGACGGCGCTCTGGAGAGACAGTTCGAGAGTAGTGCCGACGCTCTCTGTGTAACTCTTTTCCATCTGGCTTATGCCTACATACGTTAGTACTGAGACGGGCAATACGCCAATCAGAAGAAATACGATAACGGCCTTAGTCATGAGGTTCATGCGAACCCCCCCCCGTTTGTGGCATCCATAAGTTCATGTTTCTCTCGTGCGGCCTAGGATATAAAAGCGGTTGCGGCCTGCCTGTGCGCGCGTAACATATTCTTGCCAAAGCTTTTTCGTAAAAGGCTTTTGGCGCTGGGGACGAGATTCGTTCGTGCCGTTTTTCCCGCGGGTTTTTGCCGCAGCAAAAAGGCGCTTGAACTCGCGCGGGCTTGCGCCCACCGGATTAGCAATCCGGCGCAGTTGGTCGCTTGCGGGAGCGTATTTTTCCCGCGGGTTTTTGGGCGGACGTTTTCGGACCGCGTCCGAAAACTCGGAATGTTCCATTCCGAGATGCCCAAAAAGGCGCATACCAAGCTTTGCTACCCCAGCTCAAGCTTAATTTTGCGAATAGTTACTTAAAAGCAACAGGAGAACGCAAACGAACGTCACGCGCGGCCACGCGCATTTAAACGGCACGAAGCGCTAAACGTTTATATATCTCCCGGGGCCATTAGAACCAGCCACTGGAACTGGCTGTAAAGGGAGAGAAACAGTAGGAGGTAATTTGGAAATGGCTGTAAACGTGAAAAACGTTTCTGAAGTATTTAGCAAGGACGTCTTCACGGCCCGCGGAGACTATTACGGCAAGATAACCGACGTAAAAGTCGACCTTGTCAAGTTCCGCCTCAAGTCGCTTGTGATAGAAGCAGCTCGCGGCTCGCCGCTTGCTCAGTCGCTTGGCGGCAAGAGAGGAATAGTAGTGCCGTACCAGATGGTTCAGAGCGTCGGAGACATCGTGATAATCAAGCCGATAGCGAACCAGCTGCTGGGGTCCGGGGAAGAGAAGGACGAGAAGGCCGCGGCGACTTACTGAAGTCCGGGTTTCCGGCTTTTATAAACGATTAGTGCGGACTATGTTTCGGGTGAATCAATGACGGTAACTCTCAAAGACTTCTGGGCGCCGTGGTGCGGTCCTTGCCGCGTGCAAACGCCGATAGTCAAGGAGCTTGAGGAAGAGTACAAGAAGAAAGTCAAGTTCGAGGAGATAAACGTCGATGAGAATATCGAAGAGGCGGGCAAGTACGGCGTGATGTCGATTCCTACTCTGATTCTGGAGAAGAACGGGGCGATTGTGCGCCAGTGGGTCGGCGTCACTTCAAAGGAAGATTTGAAGGAGGCGATTGACGAGGCGCTTGGCTAATCGTGCTCATTGATAGGTAGTGAACCCCAACGAGCTTAAATAGTTAACTACCGTTAGAAATGGTATGGCAACATCACTTCAGATGCTACGCATAGAACCTAAAATAGTTGGCGGTAAAACGGTCATTCCAGCCTTCGAACTCGCCAACCAGATAGAGTTTCCACAGCAAAACGGTTGTTATCTAACGACCGTAGAGCACCAAGCCCGCGGCGTTCCGACGCTTGGTCAACTGCGCCACGCTTTCGATACTTCTCAACCGTTCAAACAAGCCGTTTACGCCCAGCGCAGTTGCGGCGAGTGGACCTCGACCGCGTGGGAAGACGGCAAGTACGTCCACGAAGTAGCGCGTCTCGTTAGTGACGGCGACACTTGGGAAGTCGAGGGCGGCGTACGCACGAAAGTCCGAATGCCTGAAGACGGCTGGGGACTCGATTATCATCCTACTCTTGGCGTTCCTACGAAAACAGGCGACAGAGAAGATGCGGTCGCAAGGTTCGGCCAGGACGCTTCATATTTCTTGGGCGACAAAGAAGGCTTTAGGCCCGTGCTTCGGGGCCTCAGCCTCGACGTCGGCGGGCCCTTCTACGTCGACGCGCACTGTGGGCCTGACGGCAGGTACTCGGACGTTGGTGGTCGTGCGTGCCGTAGGTCAGAGCATCTCGGAACCCGGGGTTCCGAGTATTCCGGACAGGAGTCCGGAAAGGTTGCTGCGCAACCTGCGACGTCTCGAAACGAAGTTTCGAGGCTTGGAACCGATGTTCCAAGACCGCGCGTTTTGGATGAAGAGGCTGTCGCTGAACTGAAACGATACAGAAGCCAGATCGACGAAGGCCTCAGGGGAATAGATGATATCCTCTCTAGATTGGAATAAATGAGTAAAAATTCATTCCCTGTTATAGCGCGCCCCGTAAATCCTCAAAACAACTCTCCAAAATATCCAAGCCCGTGTCAGCCTGCTTCTTCGTGATTATCAATGGCGGGCAGATGCGTATCGTAGATTCACCGGCGGGCAGCAGCACGAGACCCTTGCCTGTTGCGTCGCACAGAACCGCGTGCCGCGCATCCACTGCCGGTTCCTTTGTCTTCCTGTCCTTGACCAATTCGATGCCTATCATCAGGCCAAGGCCGCGCACGTCTCCTATTATTTCGTAACGATTCTTCATCTTCTCCAAGCGCTTGAGCATGTACGCGCCGATGCGTTTGGCGTTTTCGCCCAGCCGCTCGCGGCGCATGAACTTCAATGCGGCAATCCCCGCGGCGCACGCCAGAAGATTTCCGCCGAACGTGTTCGCGTGAGCGCCCGGATGCCATTGCTGAAGCTCTGGAATCGACACAGTCGCGGCGAGAGGAACGCCGCCTCCAATCGCCTTCGAAATGCAGGCGACATCAGCGCGCACGCCGAAGTTCTCTATGGACAAGAACCTTCCTGTGCGATAGCAGCCCGCCTGCACCTCATCGGAAACGAGATAGACGCCGTGCCTGTTGCACGCCTCGCGCACGCCTTTGACGAACTCGCGCGGAGGAACGACGTAACCGCCTTCGCCCTGCACAGGCTCCATAAAAACGGCCCCGACCTGCCCGTCCTTTATCGCGCGCTCGAAGAGGTGAAGGCATCCGTTGACACAGTCATGCGAGACGCCGCAGGGCGCGCGATAGGGGTTGCAGAACGGCGAATGGCGCGCTGGCAGGAACGGTTCAAACCCTTCTTTCTGAACCTTGCTTGCGGTGTTCGTCAGCGATAGAGCGCCCATGGTCCTGCCGTGGAATGCGCCTGCGAACGAGTGCACGTACGGCGCGTGCGTCGTCCACTTGACCATCTTGTATGCCGCCTCGACGGATTCGGTTCCCGAGTTGGACAGGAAGACGCGGCCTTTGTTCAACGGAGCGGGCATGTGTTCCAGAAGCGTTTCGCAGAACTCCACGGGCAGACGCGCGTACATGTCGAGAAAGCCCGCGTGGATGCCTTTGCGCAGCTGCGCCTTGACCGCGCGGACGACATCCGGATTGTCGTGGCCGATGTTGTTCACCGCTATTCCGGCCGCGAAGTCGAGATGCCTGCGACCGTCAACGTCCCACAGGTACATGCCGCGGCCGCGCTCGAAAACGAAGTCGAACTCGCGCGGATACGACGGACCGACTACACGTGTATCTCGCTTTATCCATTCACGTGCGCGCGGCCCCGGAGGCTTGCAGACGAAACGCGTGGCCATGAAGAGATTATATATCGGCTGAACTTAAACGTTGCTTATGGTCCTGCCCGTACGCGCGCGCAAGCTGGATTTCGACCGTTCTTACGCTCTCTACCAGCGTGCGCTCGAACACATACCCTTCGGCGTCTCGTCCAACGCTCGCCTCTGGCGCACTGTATGCCCGACGTACATGCCCTGCTCCATATTCATAGACCACGCGCGCGGCTCGCATATCTGGGACGTCGACAACAACGAGTACGTCGACTATCGCCTGGGATACGGGCCCGTCATTCTGGGACACGCGTACAAGCCTGTCAACGACGCGGTAATGAAGGCCTCGCTTAGAGGCGAGGTCTATGCGCTGGCCAACGAGCTGGAGATAACGCTCGCCGAACTGATGTGCAAGCTCGTGCCGTGCGCAGAGCAGGTTCGCTTCGCCAATTCTGGAACAGAAGCCACTATGACTGCCATACGCATCGCCCGCGCGTTCACCAAGAAGGACAAGATTCTGAAGTTCGAGGGCCACTATCACGGCGCGCATGATTACGTGCTGTTCAGCACGGACACTCCATTCGAAAAGCTGCAGCCCACGGCACAGCCCATAGAGGCGTCTGACGGGATACCCTCCTCCATTCGGGAGCTTGTGCTCGTCGAACGCTGGAATGACTTTGTCGGCGTCGAGACGGCCGTGCGAGAACACCACAAAGAACTAGCCGCGATAATACTGGAGCCGATAATGGGCAACGCGGCCGTCATACCGCCTGCCGCCGGATTCCTGAAACACCTGCGCGAGCTGTGCGACAAGTACAACATTGTTTTGATATTCGACGAAGTCAAGACAGGCTTCCGCATAACGCACGGCGGCGCGCAACAGCTCTTCAAGGTTACTCCTGACTTGGCGACATATTCGAAATCCCTGGGCAACGGCTACCCTGTTGCAGCCATAGCGGGCAAAGCCGACACGATGGGCGTCGTCGGGCCCATGAAAGTGGCGCACGGCGGCACGTATTCGGCAAACCCGATATCGCTTACTGCGGCGATAACGACCCTGAACATTCTCAGGAAGCACCCGGTGCACGACAGGATAAAGGCGTATGGTTCCAAGCTCATGAAAGGCATCGGCCGCGTCTTCAAGGACCGTGACATATCATGCGAGGTGCAGGGCTTCCCGCAGATGTTCCAGTTCATGTTCACCGACGAGTCCGTTACGGAATACAGGGATCTGCAGCGCGTGGATCAGGAACTCTACGCGCGTTTCCACTACGAACTCCTGAGGCGCGGCGTGATGGTCGACGAGGACAACGAAGAACCGATGTTCGTTTGCTATTCGCACGCGCCCGCGGACCTGAAACACACCCTGTGGGCAGTGGAGGACGCAATAGAGGACGCGACGGTTCCGAGAACGAGCATTGTCTAGGTGTTGGCAGAGAGCCTGTCTACGTCTATCTCGAACGCAACCACCGGTTTCTCCAACCCCCAGTTGTTCAGGACCTGCGGATGTATTTCGCCGATGTAGCCGAGGCTGTGGCCGTTGACGACGACCTCCGCGACGCGGTCGGGCGTGAACGAATTGTGTTGCGAGCGCTTCAAAACGTACGCCAGCCCGAGGTTGCGCATGAGCGCGTCGAGCATCGAGGCGATGCGTTCGTACGCGATCGTCACGTCCGTTAGCGCGACCGCGAGCTTGCGCACGTCGCGCGTCTTTGTGTCAGTACTTTCGTTCAGAAGAACGCAGTCGCCTATCTCGAACACTTCATGCGGATATTCGACATGGCGGTTCGCGGCAAGGAACTCGAGAATGCTTGGAAGCAGCGAGTTGCGGAAGCATGACCAGTTCTCGGATTGAGGGTTCGCAATCTCAGCGACAGGCGCATGGCCGACGTTCATGCGCTCGAAGAGGAAGCGCTTGTTGGTGAGCGTGTATGAGGCAACTTGCTGGAGTCCCAATCCGACAAGAATCTCTTCGAGGCGGCTCGTGAACGCTTCTGTCGGATGCAGAGAGCCTTTCGTCGTTGCAGGCACAACAATCGGAGAAAGATTCTCATAACCGTAGGCGATTATCGCATCTTCGACGACGTCGCACGGGTGCATGATATCCTGTCTGAAGGACGGATACGAGACGGCGAGCTTGGCGCCCTTGACCGTCACGTCATAGAGCTGTTTCTTCAGGAGCGCGGCGAACTCCTTCGCATTCAAATCGAGACCCGAGAGCGAGCGGGCGTACGCTACGTCCACCTCGATCTGTTTCGGAGTCAGGTCAGGCGTCGTGAACTTCTTGCCTTCTATGAAGACGTCGACGGTCTCCAGACGGCCGCCCCGGTCTGCGAGGGCGAGCGCGACGATATTGAGAGCAGTCTTGAGCCTCTTCATGTCGAAACCCGAACATTCGATGAAGACATCCCTTGTCTGCGTGGTGACCTTGCCTGTGAAGTCCGAGTTCACAATGGGAGGCATCGAGAGCACGTTCTCGTCCGAGTCGATGAATACGGGATACTCTTCCGCGTCCGCAAGCAGATGCCCGAACTCCTTCCCCTTCGGATGTTGCTTGAGAATTTCGCGCAGGGTCAGTTTCTGCTTGAACTCCAGAGGAACGAATGCGAGTTCATCGGGCTTGGCCGCGGTGTAATAGATTGGCGGCTTGATGCGCGAGAGGTCGTATATTCCTATCGCCACGTCACGCCTTCCACGGCCGAATGTCCCCGCGACCTTTTCCTGCAGTTGTATCGACTGCAAAAGAACCTCTTCCGTTATCTTGAGGCCGCGCACAACAGCGCAAACGGTGTAAGGGCGCACGCGCTTGACCTTCACGTCGGCCTTCACTGTGATCCCAGACCGTTTCATCTTGTACTGGGGCAGGCCTCCCTTGCCATAGTACGCGCGAAGCACGCGCGCAATCCCCTCGGCGCTCCACAGGTCCGGGCGGTTCGTGTCCGCGGGCTTCAGAGTCATGCGCAGATAATTTCCCTGTTTGGTCGCATTCTCAAACTCGGCTTTCGCCTGCCAAAGCGAGCGTTCCTTCAGCTCTTCGAGAGGAATCTTCTTTCCCACAAGCTTGCACAGGTCGTTGTATGAAACTTCTATGGTCGGCACAAAATCACCTTACAGGAGTTTTTCTTAGCCACGCCAAATCTTGCGCAAACAGATATCTGATATCTTTTATTCCGTACGTGAGCATCGCGAGCCGTCCGATTCCCATGCCCCACGCGATGACCGGTTCCTTGATGCCGAGGGGTTGCGTCAGTTCTGGACGGAATATTCCCGCGCCTCCGACTTCTATCCAGCCCAGCTCTTCGTGATAGCCGAACGCCTCGACGCTCGGTTCAGTGAATGGGAAGTACGATGGCACGAACTTTACTTTCTTGACGCCCGTGACTTCGGTGGCGAACTCTTTCAATACGCCGAGCAGGTGGCGCAGTGTGACGTTGCGGTCGACGACTATCCCTCCCATCTGGTCAAACTCGACTGCATGCGTGGCGTCGATGATGTCCGGTCTGTAGCAGCGCGAGATGTTGAAGTACTTTCCGGGAATTTCGATTCCGCTGACGAGAAGGCGCGGCGTTATGGCCGTGTCGTGCGCCCTTGGCATCAATCGGGCGGCGCGCTCCTCGCTCCACGAGTAACCCCAGCCTGTCGAACCAGTGTCGCCGCCGCGTTCGTGTGCGGCCTTGACCGCGTTCACGACCTTCCTGTCAGGCAGGCGGCCGCCTTGCGGAGTTTTCATTGAATATGTTTGAGTCCAGTCGCGCGCCGGATGGCCCTGCGGCTGGTATAACGCATCGAAGTTCCAGAACTCGAGTTCCACGGAAGGGCCGCGGTACTCCTTGAAGCCGAGCTCGACAAGCTTGCGCTTGATTTGCGCGAGAAACGCGAAGTAAGGCTGGCGCTTGCCCGGATATATCTGCTTTCCAACCGCTTCGACGTTGTACGGCTTGAGCTTGACCTGTTTCCACGCGCCTGTCTTGATTAGGTCTTCCGTGAGCGTGCCGATATCGCTGCCGACCATCTTCTGCGCGCGGTGCTCGAGCGTTTCGCGGACCTCCTCGACGAGCCTGCGCTTGAGAAGCGTTGGCAAGAGGCCGTCGGACGGCGCACGTCCCTTTTCGACCAGTTTTAGCGCGTCCTCCACATCGTACTTCTGCGGCGTCTGCACGACGTGCACGTCGCCCCCGCGCATCTCAATCCACTTGTTGCGCAGGGCCCAGTTGACTGCCACAGACGCCTCATCGAGTTCCTTCTGTATGTGCTTGATGTTCGTGGGCCCTTTCTCGCGGACGTAGAGAACGAGATTAATCTCAGGGAGGCCTTTGTCAAGATACTTCTTGCCTTCTGCTGTCAAACGGTACATGGTTCATCCTTCGCGGCTAATTGTTCCCGAGCGTATAAAAGCGTTCAACCCAAAAGCCTGTACATTCCGTAGGAAAAGACGCGGAAAGGCTCGTACAGATAGGAGTGGTTGAACTTGCCTTCCTTGTAGCGCGCACGCTCGTATATCTCCTCCAGATTGTCCGCGGTTCGTTTTACGGAGTGGCTTTCGGCCTCTTTCACACAACGCGAGGCCATACGCGCCTTTCCTTCCATCGCTTTTGCCACGAGCTTCGCCAGGGTTCCGACATCACCCGGTTCGTACAAAAAGCCGTTCACTCTGGGCTTTATCGTGTTCCTCAACGCGGCGGCTCTGGCGCCCACGACAGGCGTGCCGCATGCGTTCGCTTCCAGAACGACCAGTCCTTGCGTCTCGGCGACAGAGGGAAGAACGAGCGTCTCAAGAGCCGAGTAGAAGCCGGGCATCTCTTCGTCCGGAAGGAATCCTGTAAATACTACGTTCTTGCCCTTGGCCATCCGTTCGTACGTGCGACGCATGGGTCCGTCGCCTGTTATGACGACGGTCGCATCTATCTCATCCGCGGCGGCTATGAGGTCTTCGAGCCTCTTCTCTGCGGAGTGTCGGCCTGCGAAACCCACCAGCGGCCCGGACAGACCGTGCTTGCGTTTGAAGCGTTCAGCGCTGACGCGCTTGAATCGTTCGGTATCGATACCGTTCGACATCACGACCACGCGCCTGCCTATCTTTCTTTGAAGATCGTGAGCCGCTTCCTGCGTCGGCGCCGTGACAGTATCGGCGAGAGCCATATAGCGCCGCTGCCATGCGAGATACATGCGAACGGCGACGTCGTGGAACGCGTCGCGCGAAATCATGTAGTGCACGTACTCTTCGATAGGAGTATTATGCGTTGCTATTCGAGGCAGACGAAATTTCGACGCAACGTACGCGCCGTAAGCGCCCAAGGCGAACGGACTGTGCGTGTGAACGACGTCCAGCGAGCGCAGCTCCGCGTGTATGCGGCCGTACGGAACGCCCGCATAGTAGCCGCCGTAGAACGGAACGTGAACGGAAGGAACAGCGATGCCGTCTTTTTTATTGCCCAACGGCCCTGGATAGACCACCACGACCTCGTGGCCGCGTTTTTCGAGCTCCTTTTTCCACGCGTCGATGGTCGTAACGACTCCGTTTATCTGCGGGTGATATGTATCCGTGAACATTCCGATTTTCATGAATCTCTTCACCATCCTTACGGAAGCGCCTAAACAAGACTCTCGTATATCGCCGCCAATTTCTTGCCGACGCTTTCAAGAGAGTGCGCGCGCACCTCGCGCTTCATTGCGGCTCCGCGGCGCGAGCGTTTGGACGCGTCTTTGACTAGCGCCGCCACCTGTTTTGCGAACGTTTGGTCGTCGTCGGCCCTGATGCAGGACTTCCAGCCATTGAACACGGGTATGTCCCGTACGACAGCGGCGCGACCGCAGGCCGCGGCTTCCAGAAGCACGATTCCCTGGTTCTCATTGTGCGTCGGGAAGAGGAAGACGTCGCCGGCGGCGTGGCACGCTATCGCGTCCTCGACCCATCCGGTGAAGCGCACGTTGGGCGGAGCGCTCTTCAGAACGTCGTCAGTCTTCGCAGAATGCGCGCCGTTGTAGACCCTGCCGAACCAGACGAACGGTACGTCCGAAGTGCGCGCGACGTTCACGAACGTCTCGAGCCCTTTTTTGAGGAATACGTGACCCACCGAGTAGACGACAGTTCCCTCAAGGCCGTACTTCTTTCTGTAATCCTCGCGCCTCTGCTTGAGGCCGGTGAAAAGAGACATGTCGATGCCGTTGCTCACGACCTCTATTCTGTTCGTCAGGCCGTACGAGCGTATCAGGTCCGCCGTATATTGCGTGGGCGCGATAAGGACGTCGGCCATGGAATAGAATGTCTTCAGGTATTTTCTCAGGGAGGGCGCTGCGGTGTCGCTCATCGCGAAACTGCCCTTGAAGTCTTCGGCCGTCGTGTGCGTGCTCATCACGAGAGGGGTGCCTTTGTGCTTCGCGAGCTTTGCGTATGCGAAGGATTTGGGACCGACTGTGCAGAGGTGTACGACGTCGTGAGCTTCGCCTTTGCCTACGGCCGTGATGCCTGCAAGAGTCATCGCCTTCCTCTGGTTCTGCGTCGCGACGCCTATGCCGCCGCTTGTGAGAAGCTTCCTTTCCAGTTCGAGGTAGTGAAACACTCGTATCATCGTATCACCGGATAGTCTTTGTCCGTGCGCCCGAATAACACGAGTTTGAAGAAGTTCTTAAAGTGCATGTACGGCGATATGAACAGGAACTTTCCTCTCAGCCTTCGTGAGGACGTGACCACGGTAGCACGGCGCAACCATTTGCAGCGGCCTTTGTTGTGCAGCGCGAGCGTCAGTTTCATGTCCTCGCCCACGCGCGTCGCCTCGTCGAAGCCGCCCGCGCGCCTGAAGGCATCGCGCCGCCAAGCCATGCACATGCCGTAGAACAGCGGAATGCGCAGCAGGGACGTTACGCAGGCCACGGCGGACGTAATCTTGTAAACGACCTTCGCGTGGAGCGGGCCGTCCGAACGGACGTTCGCGCAGACGCCTACGACGCCGTCGCTAAACGCGTTCCGTATCGTTGTAAGCGAGCCTTTGTCCATTCGTGTGTCTGCGTCAAGAAACAGTATGATGTCGCCTTTGGCCGCAGACGCGCCTGCGTTGCGAGCCGCCGAAACACCCCCCTTCTTCACGACGAGGGTTCTGTCCGCATATTTCCTGGCTATCTGCACGGTCCTGTCTGTCGAGCCTCCGTCGACCACAATAGACTCATATTCGACGCCCTGGCCGTGAAGGCTGCGTAGGGTATGCTCTATGTAGGATTCCTCATTATACGCCGGTATTACCACGGATATCATCTGTAATGCCCCTATCAGTCCGTTCCGGATAACCAATATAAGCATACCAGTTTCATTCAGGGCCGATACCATGGGCGCGCCAGACAAGGTGATGGAACTCGCAACGCGAAGAGGTTTCGTGGTCCAGTCCTCGGAGCTTTACGGCGGCTTGGCCGGGTTCTATGACTACGGCGTTCTGGGCGCCTCCATGAAACGCAGGCTCGAGAGCGCGTGGCTCGACTACTTCCTGGGTCTCCACCAGAACTTCCACGAGATTTCAGGCGCCGAGATAATGCCCGAGGACGTGTTCCGCGCGTCTGGGCACCTGGAACACTTCGATGATCCTGTGGTGACGTGCAAGAAGTGCGACTCGTCCGAGCGCGCGGACCATCTTCTGCAGGAGCATCTTAAAGAAAAGTTTGAAGGGCTGAGCGAGCGCGAGTATGACGCGCTGATAGCGAAGCACAAGATGAAATGCCCGAAGTGCGGCGGCCCGTTCGCGAACGCCGCGCGCCTGAACCTCATGTTTCCTGTGACAGTGGGCGTGCAGACCAAGACGCGCGCTTTCCTTCGGCCCGAGACGGCTCAGGTTCCTTACGTGAACTTTGCGCGCACTTTCGAGATTACGCGCAAGAAGCTTCCGCTCGGGCTGGCGGTCGTGGGCCGCGCGTTCCGCAACGAGATTTCGCCGCGCCAAGGCGTCTACAGGATGCGCGAGTTCACGCAGGCCGAGCTTCAGATATTCTTCGACCCCACGGCGCTCGACACGCACGAAGACTGGGACTCGATAAAAACATACAAGCTGCGTCTTCTGTTCGCGAGCGACCGTGCGCACGTCAAGGACGTCACGTGCGCGCAGGCCAACGAGAAGCACGCCATACCGAAACTCTATCTCCATTGCATGGCACAGCTGCAGAAATTCTATCTTGATGTGCTTGGCGTACCGCCGGAGAAGTTCCGTTTCTACGAACTCGCGGCAGAGGAGCGCGCCTTCTATAACAAGTTCCACTGGGACGCGGAAGTGGACGTCGCGTCCTTCGGAGGTTTTTCCGAGGTCGGAGCCGTCCACTACCGCACGGACCACGACCTGAAGGGCCACGCGCGCACGAGCGGGAAGGATCAGGAAGTGTTTTATGACAACAGGCGTTTCGTGCCGCACGTGATTGAGATTACGTTCGGCGTTGACCGCAACCTGTATATGCTGCTCGAGCTCGCGTACGCAGAACGCGATGGCCGGACGATTCTCGCACTGCCGAAGCGCGTCGCCCCGTACGACGCGGCGATATTCCCGCTGGTGAACAAGGACGGTCTTGACAAGGAAGCTTGGGTGCTGTTCAAGAGGCTTTCAAAACGGTTCCGCATATTCTACGACGATTCGGGCTCGATCGGCCGCCGTTATGCACGACAAGACGAGTCAGGCACGCCCTTCTGCATAACAGTGGACCACGAGACCCTTGAGAAGAAGACCGTTACGATAAGAGACCGCGATACAGGCAAGCAGGAGCGCGTCCCTGTGGACGCGCTGGCGGAGAAGCTGGGCGAAATATTGGTTTAGGAACGCGCGAACTCACTTCCTGACCTTCGTCGGCGTCTTGCCGAGGCCGTACTCGAAGTACAGCGCGGCAGGAGCGGTCATTGCCCACATTCCGAACGGCAGCATGACGAGCAGGACGAATGAGAAATAGACGGCGAGCGCCGCTGTCAAAGAGCCGAGAACCATCACCTGGAACACGGAAGCGGCAATCTGGAATACGACGTTATTGACAACCCCCATGACGATCAGCACGAGCAGGATGTGCCAGAACTTGCCTTTTGTAAGCTCGAAGCTGCGTTTCACCGCGTCGAACCCGCGCCTGTTCTCGACGACGAGCGCAACAGGCGCGAGCCACGTCTTGATTGACAGGTAGAACGTGACAGCGAACGCGACGATTAGCAAGGACGCGAAGAGACCCATTCCTGCGATAAGCGCCGTTATGGAACCGGACCCGGCGGTTGCCGCGCCGGCGCCTCCAATGACCAAGAGGCTTACGGCGAGAGCGACAATGATAGGCAGAGCGACCACCAAGCCTGTCAGGAACTGCAGCCACATCATCGGCAAGACGAGCCGCTTCCCTGTATAGAAAGCATCCGAGACCGAAGGTTTCTTGTGGTGCGCGAACTGCTGCGTGAGGCTTGCGTACGCGGCGGCCGAGAACGCGGACGCGGCCCACGACAGGACGGTATAACCCGCTATCAGCGGAGCGAGTTTCCAGATCAGCGCGATCATCCCGCCAACGCTGTATATGGATCCGAGATCGAGAAGCGTAAGCTCCGAGAGCAGGAATGCGATATATGACAAGGCGAAGACGGCGGGTATCCAGTTTATCACTCCGAGCAGGAGCGTCTTCGGGTGGTGCCACATGGTTTCCCACGCGAACTTGAGTACGTCCTCGAGTCCCATGGGCCTAACACGGCGCGCATGTTTATATAGTTCCTGCCGCGATGCACGCAGCCATGCTGCGGCATGTCGGAAAGCCGCGCTTTCCGTACAGGGCGGGATTTGCGAACCTTCGGTTCGCAAACTTACGAACCGCTGTTCGTAAGAACTTTAAAACAACGCATTGTTTTATATAAACGGCGCTTCCAAGGAGCGCTATGAACGAGACCTCCTTCGTGAAGTTCATGACGCTGTTTGCGATAGCCCTGTTCATCGCAGGCACGGCAGGAACGTACTTCCTTGGAACAGGCATAGAGAACCTTGCCGGAGGGGCGTCGTCGGTCGGCTCGCCGCCGGGCCCTGCAGGCCCACAAGACGCCTCGGACCTTCTCCTTGAGCTGTCCTATTTCGGGCCGGACTACAACGTGCATCTCCAAAGCTTTGACGCATCCAACGAGCAGAAAGAACGTGGCGTTGTTACCGCGGCGGACAGAATATGGACCAGAGATTCTGATGCCGCCGGGCCTCTGGCGATATACCAAACTATAGAGATTTATGACACGGTCGCCTCTGCGCAGGCGGGCTTCGCTTACTGGGATGAGGCTACAAACACCGAAGAGGAGTTTACGGTTGTGGAAAGCAGTACCATCGACATGGATGCCGACCAGTCGGCGATATACGAGCTGGAAGCAGACGACGCGACAACGCCCGTCAAGTTCATGGTAAGGACAGTCGTCAGAATAAATAGCGTCATAGCAGTCTACGATGTCGCAGACCCTTCGCAGTATTATGTGGAGCAAGCTGAAGAACTGGCTCGGCTTCCTTGGAAGACGTTCGCGTACTGATGCTAGTTCGTCCGCTTCCCGTAGACGTAAACTCCCTCTTTGAAAGGGAAGACTTCGCGTACGTCAACGAACATCTCAGGCAGGAAACGACGCGCCATCTCGTCAAGACTCTTGTTGTCGCGACCCAAGCCGGAAAGAAATACCACGAGCTTGCCTCTTGACTTCAGCGCGGGCAGCAGTCGCTCGAGCGCTTGGAAGACCTTGAACGCGTCCAGTTCCAGTTCGAGAACGAGCGCGTCCACGCGCGCCTTCGTGACCGCTTGTATCTCGCCCGGTGTCAGCGTCAAGGGGTTGCCCTCGATGCGTTTCGTATTAAGAAACTGCTTAGCCGTTATCACGTAAGGCTCTGCCCGGTAATCGCGCACGAGCAACGGGAAACCGCCGTCTCTAATCTCGACGTGAAGCACGCTGTCGCCGAAGGAGACGAAGCCAACGCGCTCCTGCATCACGCGCGCACGCCAGTATGATTCAGGCGCGTTCAATCTGAGAGGAGGATCCGCGTTGAGGATTTCGATGGTGTCCAGCCCGTCCGCAGGAATCGTATAATCGGTAATGACGTGGCCGTTGACCTTCACAAGGCCGTTCTCTATCAGGTAGCGGGCCGCGGCTTCGCATGAAACATGCGCGAGCAGGCGTTCCTTCAGGCTCATTGCGCCTCACCGCTTTCGTCGGGGTTCACGGACGAGACCTCACGCCGGGCTCTTTTTCAGGCCGGTCACGACGACGCCGTCATCGTCCGTCATCTTGTATGTTCCGCTCCTGTAGCGCGCAGGCATCTTCTGTATCTCGACGTAGCGTTCGCCGTCCTTCAGCGTAACCTTCATCGCTCCGCTGACAAGGTAGCGCATCAGTTCGAGGTCGCTCTCCTTGCGCACTATGTACAGGCTCATGTAGCGGAACTTTTCCTCCGCGGTCACGGTGTGCAGAAGATACTGGTATAGCAGATGCGGGTCGGCGAGTTCGATGACGCCGCTGAAAGAGTCGAATATAGTGCGGATATCGGGTTTGAAGCCCAAGAGGCGTCGCGCGTCGCGGTAGGCGGTATGTATGTCGTTCAGGTCGCGCGGATCCGCTTCCGCGTATTTCCATCCGGCTTTCCTGTAATCGTCTCCGAGCAAGAACGTTTCGTGTTCGGAGAGACCGGCGAAAGGCGTGAAGCAGTCGACGATGGCGAACGAGTCCTTGAAGTCTTCCAGTTTCTTGCCGCGCTTCCCAAGCGCGTCGTTCAGCTGTTCTATCACGAGCTCCGGCGGCCTCGTGGCCGTGAAATATATGCACGATTCGCCCTTGAGAAGGCCCGTGACGACGAAGTGCTGGCCCAGCCTCCACGGATGCGTGCCGTCCTCGCCGTACAGAACCATCGGAGCCTTCGTCGGCTTCTCCAGCAACAGGCCGTCCACGCACGGGATACCAAGCTCCTCCTTTTCCTCGTGCGTCGGTTGCATTGTGAACGCAACCTTTTCCAGGCGCTTTAGTCCGACTCCGAGGCGCTCGAGGCTTGCGATGTCCCGCGCCAGCATGCCTATGCCGAAGAACGAGAGCAGCATGAACAGCACGGTGAGATTGAAGAGCAGGTCTGTCCACGCAGTCAGGCCGTTGACAACCGTTATCATGCCCAACGCGTTGAAGAACATCGACAGGGAAAATCCTATCGTGACGGTGAACGCGTACGGGCGCCAGCGCATCATCCTTTTGGTCTCGTAGAACCAGCTGAGGACGGCTATCCACGAGCCTGCGATGATAGTGACTCCTATGAATATCTCGGCCAGTGCGAGGAGGTCGACGACGGTTCCGGGCGCCATAGAATCCAAGACAAGTAACGGCGGCGAACAGATATAAACGTGCCGCCAGTGGTGTGCGGGAACGCGTTCAGGCACGTCAGCCGAACGCGGCTCGAACTTCCTCTTCCATGCCTTCTATATGATCCAGGCCGGCGAGTTCGGCAGGCGCTATCCACTTGAAATCATCGAAGTCTTCGGCCAGCTTTACGTGTTCTGACGCGGCCCTGACCTCAAAACACATACCAACGACGTTGTGGCCGTCCGGTCTCACGAACGTGAAGTCCTTCAGGAATCTCTTTCGCCCATCTATCTCAAGACCGACCTCTTCGAGAACCTCTCTCTTGAGAGTCTGCAGTATCGACTCGCCCTTCTCCAGCTTGCCTCCGGGGAAGGCCCACTTACCCGGATACGCGATTTCTTTCGCACTCCTCTTCACGACGAGGAACCTGTCACCATTCCCGTTTCTTATGAACGCCGTTATCGCAACGATGTGCTTCTTGCCATCCATCATATCGCCAACTCAGGTATTTTCGAACCGCGATTCAAAAGCTCATACAAAAAGCGAGCCAATTGCCCCCAATAATACGGGTACTATCATCCACAGTATCAGAACCATCATGAACGTGGTGGAGGCGCGCATCACATCGCCTGCCAGACGCGGCGTGAAGCGCTCGGCCAGCGTGCGCAGCATCTGCCCGCCGTCCAGCGGCCCTATAGGGAACAGGTTGGCCAGCCCTATTCCGAGACTCAGGGCGAATATCCAATAAAGCAGGTCTCCGACGAAGTTCAGGGAACCGGCCTTCAGAGGGTCGTTTCTATAGGCGTCTTTCAGAACCTGCACCACTTTTGGACCCGCCACTCCAAGGTACGCGCGGTCCGGATATTCCGGGTGGGCGGCAAGCCTTATCGTATAGGATTCGGACAGAGTCTGGACGACAACCGCGTCTCCGGGCTTCTTCGCGGCCAGTGCGGCAGAAAACTCCTCTGTCGTCTCGACGCGCTGGCCGTCGAAGGCGATTATGGGCGGTGCGAGTCCGGCCGCCTGCGCCGGGAAGGGCTCGGACGCGCCGTATTGTGAAGGGTCCACGTAACCGCCGAAGCCTATGGCGCCAGACGCGAACGCAGGCACGAAAAGGAAATTGGTCACGAGCAGCGCCACGCCCGCGAGCAGGAAATTTCCGAAGGCTCCGGCCGCGTACAACCGCATGCGGCTCAGCCACGGCTTCTTCCTGACTTGGCGTTCGTTGGGTTCGACGAACGCCCACGGGATTATGGCGACGAGGCCGACACCCATGCTCTTTATCGCCACGTTCTCGTTGCGCGCCTGTATCGCGTGGAAGCCTTCGTGGACGAGAACGAACAGCGCGATTCCTATCATGAAGTGCCAGAACGGGACGCCCACGAAGCCGGCGCCGCTTGCGCCCTCGGCGGACGGAAAAGGCAGGACAAGAGCCAGCCCCGGACCGGCCTTCGGAGTCAGCGCGGCGTCGACCAGAAACGCCACGGCCCCTATCATGCCGACGATGCCTGCGGCGACGCCTGCGTTGCCCATCACGCGCCAGAAGAGCGGATGCGATTTGGCCAACGCGTCAACGAACTCGCGGCCCCTCTTGGTCTTCTTGTAGAACACGATGCCGTGGCTCCTCGTTATGTTCTTGCGGTCCGCGTACATGAACGCCGCAAGCACTGCCACGAACGCTATGACAGAGAGAGTGTAGTAGCCTATCGAAACCATGCCAAGAGGTCATCTTTGGCTATTAAATAGCTTGCAGGAGCCCCTTTAACCATGAATAACGTCGAAGGAAACATAGCCGAACTCGTGGAGGCCGTGCGCGCCCGCGGGGCAAAACGCATATTCATCCAGATACCGGAAGGCTTGCTGATGCGCGCGCAGGACATCCTGGACGCTTTTGACAGCGCGAACGTGAAAGCGTTCATGTCTCTCGAGCCGTGCTACGGTGCGTGCGACCTGCGGGACGCCGAGGCGGAGAGCCTGAACTGCGACCTGCTCGTCAACGTGGGCCACTCCGACTTTGGCGTGAACGAGCGCATTCCTACGCTGTACTTCATCTGGAAGGTCGATGCGAACGCGATTCCTGCGCTGGAAAAAGACTGGCAGAAGCTCGCCGAATACAAGAGCATAGGACTGGTTTCATCGGTGAACTTTTTGCAGATTCTTCCGGAGGTAAAGGCGTTCCTCGAATCGAAAGGCGCCGCCGCTCATATAGGCAAAGGCTCTCTGATGGAAGGTCAAGTTCTCGGCTGCAACGTTTCGAGCGCGCTTGCCGTGGACGCGCGCGTCGACGCGTTCCTCTTCGTGGGCTCCGGACACTTCCATCCTCTTGGAATTGGGCTTCGCGTCGACAAGCCTTTCTACGTGCTCGATCTCGAACGCGCGGAGATTACAAAACCGGATTACACGAAATTCCTCAAACAGCGTTATCTGGCGCTTGCTCTGGCACGCGAAGCGCAGTCTTTTGCCGTCCTGGTTTCTGGAAAACCCGGCCAACACTTCGTCGACCCGTACACCATAAAGGAACGTCTCGAACGCTTGGGCAAGAAGGCGTGGATATTCACGATGGACAGGATAACGCCGGACAAGCTTCTCGCGATTCGCGCGGACGCGTACGTGAACACGGCGTGCCCCCGAATAACCGTTGAGAACCGCGGCGAGTTTAGGAAGCCCCTTCTCAACCCCGACGAGTTTGCGGAACTGATGCGAGAGCTCGAGAGCGCCGCGCGGGTAGCCGTATGAGCCGCGTTGAGAGTAGCATAACAGGCACGCTGTGGGGCAATGCGACACGCATACCGTATATCTATGTCTACAGAACGGTTGAACTCGGCTACAACGGAGGACATGCCGAATATCTCGTCGGGCCCGTCGGTGTGACAGGCCGTTTCAACGAACGCGACTTCTCCGCGATAAGGCCGATGGTACTGGGCGAGTACGCGGGCGTGGCGGGTTTCGATGACCGCGGGAAACCCGTGAAGCTCAAGTGCGCCCGGATAGGCCGCAGAGAACGCATGGATGTGCATGAAATGCTTGTGAAAGACGGCATCATCGCCAGACGCGGGGGACCCGCGGACTGGTAGTTATGCTTAAATAGAGAACGGTCATAACCAGTGGCGATACCATGCATCTCAAGATGATAAGCAAGACGAAGAACAAGGTGAAGATTGAACTCGGCGGGGAAGGGCACACGTTCGCGGACGCGATGCGCCAAGAGCTCGTGCGCGACACGAAGAAGGTCAAGAACGCCGCATACGCAAAGACCCATCCTGAAGTGGGTGTCCCCGTGCTTATCGTGGAGACGGAAGGCGACGACCCGATAGCCGCCGTGAAGCGCGCGGCAAAGAACCTCGCCGAGCGCACCAAGGAGATGCGGATGGAGTTCGAGAAAGCGTCAAAGAAATAGACGGCGCTTCTTCTATATTATATATCGCGCACTCTGATAACACAGATGGTTTTCATGGCAAAGCGGCGCATAACATTTCAAAAACTTCTCAACGAAAAGGGCTGGAAGGGAATGGTGATATACGCCGTTCTGGGCATCGTAGCCGCCGTCGTTCTCAACGCGGCTCTCGGAACGGTCCTGGGAACGAGCTTTCCAGTCGTCACGGTTTCGTCAACTTCCATGGTCCCCACCCTGAATGTCGGGGATCTGGTGATAATAGAGGGCCGCGGTTCTTACGAGCTCGGGGACATCATAGTCTTCAAGGGATGGGAGGACCGCCCCATCATCCATCGCGTGGTCGCCAAATACGAGAACGGCACAGCCATGAAGAAGCAGGGATGGGACGAGCTGACCGCTCACGACATACAACAGAGGGCCGCCGGTTCCGACGTGATATACATAACGCGCGGAGACGCGAATCCGACTTGCGACCAGTGCGCCCCTCACAGGCCTGCCGTTGCACCAGCACAGATTCAGGGCCGCACTATTTTCAGCGTTCCGTATCTCGGTTTCGTGAAGCTGTATGCAGTACAGTACGTTTGGAATCCGTTGACCGGACGCTAAAGAATCCTGTTCTTCTCGATAAGAGCCCAGCGGTCGTACACTTCGCTTACCATGTCCAGATGCAGGCCGTTGAAGCCGCAAACCGCCACGTACGATATGTCCGTGACGCCGTCCTCAAGACCCTTTCTCACGGCTCCCTGTCCCATGTGGTCGTGTTCTTCAAGAACCTTCGCTATGTCGCCTGTCGGTTTCGCGAGTTCGTGAAGGAGCCACAGGCGCACGTCCTCGATCGCGGAATTTCCGTTCGTGCCGCCGCTGTACCCAAACGTGCCTCTTGAAGTAGGCAAGCCGTGCCTTTCCTGGAGCGTCTGGTCGAGATTCATGTTGAGGCTGTATGCCGAGGAAAGGGTGACGATGGTTGTATCGGCGAGCGTTTGGCTTAGCACGGGGAGAGGATTCTTTTCGTCTTTGAGCCTTGCGAGTCGTGCGACATACTTCGCAAAATGGTGGCCGAAATGGTTCATCCTCTCGAACGTCGAGAGGCGGTAGATGTCGTTGTGATGGAACTTGTCGTGCCTCTCCTGCTTGGCCTGCAGTTCGATGAAACTCGTCGCGCGCGGCATAATACCACGCTGTCTGTTGTGGCGAAAAAGTTAAATAGGGCTCTTTTGAGCGCCATCGAGCTTTTGGAAGAATGTGCCTATGTGAGCCGTGGCCTCCTCGGTAGTGCTATATTCGGCTACTGTGTGGTCGGGGCACCCTGAAATCATGGCGGAGAGTCGCTTGCCCTCGTCTGATCTGAACAAGCACAACACGGGCTTGCCGCGTTCCACGGCCCTTCCGATCTCCCATCCCACGCCGAGGCTGGGCGTTGAAACGTCGGCGACCACCACGTCAGAAGAGAGCAGCCATCCCAAGTCCCTGTCGTGAATTGCCCTTGCAGTTATGTTCTCGCCGAGTGCGGATATTTCTTTATCGCCTATATGTTCCGTAAGAACTTGGCCGTATTTCTGAAGATCTGTAATGATGGCGCGATATGCGTCTACATCTCCCCTCCCCCCTCTAATGGAGCCGGCGAAGTAGATTTTACGCATGCATGAACAATCGGGTTAAACGTATTTAAGCCTCCTCTGTGAACGCTCCGCATGCAAGACTACGAAACACTACTCAAGCGCGCCGAGCAGAAGATAGCCCGCGCGAGCGCGCACGAACGGTTCGAGATGCCTGACGCGGTCGTGAGCAATCAGGGGAACATGACCGTCGTCGTGAATTTTGCAGAGCTGGCGCGCACTTTGAGACGTGAAGCCAAGCATCTCATGAAATATCTCACGCGCGAGATGGCCGTGCCCGGGGACATGCAAGGCGCCCGCGCGTCATTCCAGGGGAAGTTCAGCAAGGACCAGTTGCAGGCCAAGCTGCAGAAATACGCGAACGAGTTCGTCTTCTGCGCGTGCGGCAAGCCGGATACCGAGTTCGTTCGCGAAGACAGGCTGCTGAAGCTGAAGTGCCAGGCGTGCGGAGTCAAGCGCGTCATACGCGACATCGGTTAGGCCTGTTCTAGGTTGTAAAGTTCGTCAGGCCCGTATGCGCGGTCAAAGAGGCGCACGCCGTCGATAGAACCCTTGAAGAATTCAGTTCGGCCTGTATTAGCGTTGTTGCCGTACGCCAGCGCGCCTATGGACGGATAGACGTTGATGTTCGCGGTCGTGCACGCCAAATCGTCGGTCGTGGGTATCTTCAGCCCGTTCATGAACATTTCGCTTCTCCCCGCGCCGATGTCAATAGTACCGACAACGTGAGTCCAGACGTTCGGCGTAACAGCGGCAGTCGACACAGAGCCGCATGTGCCTCCTCCTGTCCTGTAGTAGCCAAGAATGAAGCTCACTTTATCGTCGTTCTGCTTTCTCAGAAGCAGGTAGTCGTAGTCCGCGTCGGAGCAGGCGCTGTTCGGATCGTTGCACATGCCGAAGAGCGTCCTCCACGAACCGAGGTCGCCGAACTTCACCCACGCTTCTACGGTCACGCGGTCTTTTACGACGATGGGGCTGTTCATGTTCACAGAGTCGTCTGTCCCGTCGAACGTCAGCCCGAACTTGGAAGACGCAGACGGCGTATCTTGCGTCCATACAGGCGAACTGCCGAACGTTCCCGTGTTCCCGTTCCCGCTCGCGTCGTTCGCGACCGTGCCCGAACCTTCCTCCATGTCCCATAAGCCCACCGCGCCGGCGGCCGGTTCTGTCGTGACGTCCGTGGAATCGGAGAACGCGCCTGCGCTCACCTTCAGCGCGTGCGTTCCAACGCCGAACTTCCACAGTCCGCGAAGCGTCAGAGTGCCGCCTTCGTCTGCTTCGAGCGTGTCGAAGTCGGCCGCGTGCGTCACGGGCTCGCCGTCCAGAAACACAGTCAACGCAGAAACGCTGAGCCTGGACGAACCCGTATTCTTGATGAAGACGTCCTGCTTGCTCAGGCCTTCTATGCGGAAGTCTGAGAAGAGCTGTTGCGTGCTGCGCGTGACCTCTTCCTGGCCGCTCTCGGAAACCGTGCCGAAGACGCCTGATGTCCAGACCGTGTACGAGGCCACGAGAGCCACCGTAACGAGGAGTATGAGGACGGACGCTATGATGGGCGAGACTCCCTTGGCATGCGGCGACATGCCTAACGTTGGGTTCATTCTGCTTATAAAAGTCAAAGACAAAACTAGGCTCATGAGATATTCGGAACTGGCCGAAGTTTGTGATGCGCTCGAAAGCACGCAATCCAAGATAAAGAAGGCCGAGACAATCGCAGAGTTCCTCCACAAGACGAAGACTGCGCGAGAAGTCGTTCTCCTGCTCACGGGCCGCGTCTTCCCTTCTTACGACCAGCGCGAGCTGGGCATCGCGGAACAGACGATGATGAAGATAATTGGAAAGGCGTCGGGTTTCTCCGCCGCGGACATCGAAAAGATGTTCGCCAAAAAAGGCGATCTCGGTCTTGTCGCGGAGGGCGTGCTGGAAAAAAAGAGGCAACGCACGCTGTCGCCGAAACAGCTTACCGTCGAGAAGATATTCGAGAATCTCCGGAAACTTCCTTCAGTGACAGGCTCGTCTTCGCAGGAGCGCAGGCAGGAGCTTGTCGGGGAGCTTCTTGCCGCAGCGACCCCCCTTGAGGCGCGTTATCTTGTTCGAACCGTTCTCAGCGACTTGCGCATAGGCGTGGCGGAAGGAATACTCAGAGACGCAATCGCAGCAGCATACTTCGGAAAAGGCAAGGAGGAAAAGAAAGAGGCGACGGAGGCAGTCGACTACGCGTGGAACATACTTTCGGATTTCGGAGAAGTCGCGGAGATCGCGCGGGAGGACGGCGTCCGCGGTCTGCGTGCCGTGCGACCTGCTCTCGGCAAACCGGTCCAGGTCATGCTCGGCCTGGCCGTGGACAAAATCGAGGACGTTATAAAAGAGCACGGCCGCGTCGCCATAGAGATGAAGTACGACGGCATGCGTGCGCAGATTCACAAGAAAGGCGACAAGGTATGGGTATTCACGCGGCGGCTCGAAGACGTCACGCATCAGTTCCCTGACATAGCGGAGTTTGCGAAGAGTTCCCTGAAACCGAAGGAGTGCATAGTCGAGGGCGAGGCGTGGGCCGTCCTGAACGGGAAGCCGCAGCCCTTCCAGCTGCTCTCGCAAAGAATCCAGCGCAAATACGACATCGAGAAGTTGGTTCGCGAGGTGCCGGTCCAGGTCAACCTGTTCGACATCGTTTTCGTTGACGGGGAAATACTCTTGGATAAGCCGCTGACAGAGCGCCGCGCAATTCTTGAAAAGTCCGTGCGCGAACTTCCCAACAAGTTCGTCGTGGCCGAGCAGCTCGTAACGGACGACGTGAAGAAGGCCGACGCGTTCTACAGGCGCGCTCTCGAGATGGCGCAAGAAGGGGTAATGCTGAAGGCGCTCGATTCGCCTTATGTTTTCGGACGGCACGTCGGCGGCTGGTACAAGGTAAAACCCATCATGGAAACCCTTGATCTCGTAATCGTCGGCGCGACGTGGGGCGAGGGCAAGCGCGCGAGGTGGCTTTCGTCGTACGTGCTGGCCTGCCGCGACGCCGACCGTCTCGTTGAGTGCGGGATGCTGTCCACGGGGTTGACGGAAGAACAATACGCTGAAATGACGAAAACGCTCAAGCCTCTTATCGAAACCGAGAAGGGCAAGAGCGTTTCGTTGAAGCCGCGAGTGGTCATCGAGGCCGGCTACCAGGAAATCCAGAGGTCGCCGACGTACTCGTCCGGCTATGCGCTTCGATTTCCGCGGCTCGTGCGCGTGCGCGCGGACAAGGGTCCGAAGGACGCGGACGATTTGAAACGGGTCGCGGCGCTCTTCGAGAGTCAGGGACGGCGCGGCTAAGACCGAATAGCCCTTTAAATAGTTCACTTTCTAGTAACTACATACGCCAAAACGTGCCCAAAATCGGTGTCACGGCATGGTAGTAAGGTTTAAATACCTGCGTTTGCGTGTTAAAGAGGTGCGAACGCACAGTTCGCCGATAAAACAAGGGGTGTATTTGAAAATGAATTTACCGCTCAGAAACGTTGTGAGGGACCAGTAAATGCCTAAAAGCGTAGTCAACCAGCGCGTGATGGACCTGCTTTCGATGGTGGGTCTCAATTCGTATGAGCGCAAGCTCTTCGTGACCCTTCTGAGCAAGGGCTCTTCGAACGCCGGCCAGCTGGCCGAGCTTTCGGGCGTGCCTCGCTCGCGCACGTATGACGTTCTCGAATCTCTCGCAGACAAGGGCTTTGTCGTGGTTCAGAACTCCAAGCCCATAAAATACGTCGCCGTTCCTCCGCGCGAGGCTCTGGAACGCGCGAAGAACAAACACAAGGAAGATTATGAAACTGCCACGGACCGCATAGAGCGCGCGAAAAAGAGCGATTCTCTGAAGGAACTCGAAGAGCTCTTCAAGACAGGAGTCGAGACCGTTTCGTCTTCCGACCTGACGGGCTCTCTGAAAGGCAGGCACGCAATGCACCAGCAACTCGAGTCGATGTTCAAGAAAGCGTCTTCGCACGTCTACATACTCACGTCCGAAAAAGGCTTCGAAGAGATTGCGGCCAACCACGGCAACCTTTTGAAGAACGCCTCGAAGCGCGGCGTCCGCGTGCGCATCGCGGCTCCGATAACGTCCGCCGGCGCGCAGACAGCGCAGGCCATACGTTCGTACGCCGAGGTTCGCAACACCAAGGGACGCAAGAACCTCGAGGGACGCTTCGCGATTGCCGACGGCAAGGAGGCTCTGGTCGCGCTGACGCACGACGAGAAAACGCATCCTACGCAAGATACGCACATCTGGTCGCAGAGCGAGAATCTCGCAGGACAGCTCCTGCAGCCGATGTTCGAGGCCATCTGGAAGGACGCCGAAGCGGTGAACTAGAGGCTGACGCACCAGTTGTTATATTGAAAACCGGCGAGCGAGACTCGCCAACCGCATACAAGGTCTTCGTGACAGACAGAGAGAGTGTCCCCTCCGCATAAGACATTTATCCGGAACAGCTTCACGCCGTTTCTCGTATTCACGCCCGCTTGTTCACGTGAAAAAGCAATTTATATAGTATTCGCGGCAATTGCTCTCTTCGTCGGGGACATATCTTCGTAGCGGCAACGTGAAACCTGCGGGTTTCATTAGCCGCTTGCTAGCGGCATAGCGGAACTGCACCAGAAATATCAGTATAATACCATCCGCCCACTACAAAGACGGCGAGAACCGTGATAGAAAAACTGGAGCAGTTCATACGCGAGATGTGTTATCAGAAGTTGCTCAACGCGGCTTCGGAAGGACTCAACCACGTCTACGTTGACTATGCGGACCTCGACCGCTTCGACCCTGTTCTCTCAGACGTGCTGCTTCACGCACCGGAAAGATTCTTCATCGATTTGGCGGAAGCGCAGAAAGGAATAGACCTCGGGACAGACAAGCCTAAGAGAATAACGTTCAGATTTGAAGGCGTGCCCGATGACGTGCGCATCCGCATCAAGGATTTGAGAAGCGAGCACATCGGCAAGTTCGTCCGCCTGGAAGGAACGATAAAGCGCGCCTCCGAGGTTATGCCCGAAGTTCAGAACGCGATATTCGAATGCCCGGACTGCGGAGAGCGGCACGAAGTCCTCCAGGTCGCGCAGACACTCTCCTACCCGAACGGCTGCTCGTGCGGCCGCAAGAAAGGCTTCAAGTTCATAGACCGCACGCTGCACGACGCGCGGTACATAGTGATGGAGGACAACCTCGAGATGATTCTGGGCGAGAGGCCGGGAACGATAAAGATATTCCTGAAAGACGATCTGACGACTCCGAAGGTCCAGAGGAAAACGGATCCCGGCGCGCGTCTGGAGATAACGGGCATAGTCCGCGAGCTGCCGAAGAAGATAGACGGCGTGCGCTCGAGGCAGCTCGAGATGTTCCTGGAAGCAAACTCTATAAAGGCCGTGGAACAGGACTTCGAAGAGGTCATAATCACGCCCGAGGACGAGCGCGCGATAAGGGAGTTCGCGGCGAGACCAGACGCCTGCGCCACGCTCGTCCGTTCTCTGGCTCCTTCGATGTACGGTTTGAACGAGGTCAAGGAAGCGATAATCCTGCAGCTTTTCGGGGGAGTTCCGCAGGTGCTGCCTGACGGAATGCGCATACGCGGGGACTTGCATATCCTGCTCGTTGGCGACCCGTCCGTGGGCAAGACGCAACTGTTGCAGCACGTCGCGGAGTTCATGCCCCGCGGACGTTACGTTTCTGGCAAAGGCACAAGCGCGGCCGGCCTTACGGCGACGGTAGTGAAGGACGACGAGTTCGTGGGCGGCTGGGTGCTCGAGGCCGGAGCGGTCGTCCTGTCGAACAAGAGCGTGCTCTGCATAGACGAGTTCGACAAGATGTCGCGCGAGGACCAAATAAACCTCCACGAGGCGATGAGCGCCCAGACCGTTTCCATTTCAAAGGCGACGATACAGACGACGCTTCCGGCGCGGACGGCCATACTCGCCGGCTGCAACCCCAAGTTCTCGAGGTTCGACGAGGGCCGTTCGATTGCCGAACAGATAGAGATACCGGACACCCTGCTCTCGCGTTTTGA
Organism: Candidatus Aenigmatarchaeota archaeon; assembly: GCA_016432325.1. Taxonomy (GTDB): domain Archaea; phylum Aenigmatarchaeota; class Aenigmatarchaeia; order PWEA01; family JACQIF01; genus JACQIF01. Next base: position 594,116 of record CP066684.1, on the reverse strand, counting down.
CGTGAAGTTCGTTCTCAAGGACAAGCCGGACAAAGAGAACGACGAGCGCCTTGTGGAACACGTGATACGCTCGCGTCTTGGTGGCGATGCGGTAAAGCCCGAGGTGGACACGGTATTCTTCAAGAAGTACATAGCGCTTGCCAGAAAAACCGCGTCGCCGCAGATGACGCGCAAGGCCGCCGCGATGTTCAAGAACTTCTTCGTGGAACTGCGCGCCAGGCAGGCAGGCGAACACCGTGCGGTTCCCATAACTCTGCGTCAATACGAGGCGCTGATGAGGCTCTCCGAAGCTTCGGCGCGCCTGAGGCTGGCGGAGGAAGTAAACGACGAAGACGCGGAACGCGCGATACGGCTCATGAAAGAATCTATTCGTCAACTGGGTTCTGACACCGAAACGGGCGAGCTTGACATAGACAAAGCCGAGGGCGGCACATCCGCGTCGCAGAGGAACAGGATACGCACTGTCGTTGAAACCATAGAAGAGCTGGAGAAAAGCCTCGGAAAGGTCATACCGGAACAGGAGATAATGGCCGCTTTGGAAGACAAGGGCATAGACGAGACCGCGGCTAACACGATATTGAACGAAATGAAGCACAAGGGAATGTTGTTCGCTCCAAGAATGGGGCACTTGCAGAAAGTATGAGGTGATTTGAATGGCAGATCGCACGCGTTTGACGGCAGTGAAGGCGCAGATAGGGCAGCTTGCCGCAGGCATATATCACGCGGCCCAGGGATTTGAATCGGCCTACGTGATAACGAAGGAAGGCATGCGAGTGTCGCGCGCGCGTGTGCTCGGTACTGTGATGAACAAGTTCGTTTCCGAGGACAACCAGTACGGCTTTCTCGTGCTGGACGATGAAACGGAGACGATACGCGTCAAGTTCTTCAAAAACGTCAAGCCCCTTGAAGGCATAGAGATAGGCGACTTCGTGGACGTGATAGGCAAGATAAAGAAGTACGAAGGCGAGCTGTACGTACAGCCTGAAATAATGCGCAAGGTCGAGGACCCGAACTTTTTGCTCCTGAGGCTTGCGGAACTCGCCGCGCAGAAGAAGGCGCTCGAGAACGCGAAGGCGCGCATTCTTGAGATACGCAAGCAGATCTCGGATACGGAAGAACTGAAGAAACTGGCGGCCGCGGCTGGGATAAGCCCGGAGCTGGCCGAGGCAGTCGTTCTCGTGTCAGAGGCGGCCGAGAACACGGAAGACAAAAAGACCGTAAAGGAGCGCGTGCTTGCGGCAATCGTGCGTCTCGACGACGGCTCAGGCGCGGAGTACGGGACCGTGATAAAGGAAGTCGCGCTGCCAGAGGCGCACGTCGAGCCAGTGATAAACGAACTGCTGGAGTCGGGAGCGTGCTATGAGCCGAGGCCCGGAAGAGTGAAGAAGCTTTAATCAGGCGGGCTTCTTGGCCGCGTCTCTAAGGGTTTTAGATAATTCATCGAGGCGAGTCGCCTCGTTCTCCAAGCTGTCTGCCAGGGTTTGGGCGGTACTCCATGTTAGATTTTGTGTGGCGCCCTTCTCTACCTCTTCTTTGAGGAAGCGCGCGTTTTTTTCCCCAATTCCGAGTACCTTCGACATTGCAGGGAGTTCCGTACACACCTTTCTTAGAGCGTCGCGCAGGGCATCTTCCGCACTCGTCTTAGACCCGCCGAAAAGTCCCATGCATCCAAATAGCATCCAACCTTTATATATTCGGCGGCTCGAACAGAGTCCCATGGGATACGTTGACAACGTCAAGAGCGTTCTTATCCACCCAAGCGAATTCTTCTCCAAGATGCCTGTGACAGGCGGCTACGCGGAGCCTGCGAAATTCGCCGCGATAAACCTGGCCATAGGCGGCCTGCTGTCCGGGATAGTTTCTTTCCTGGGCCTCGCGGCCGCTCTGAGCCTGTTCGGCCTGAAAGGAGTCGGCGCTGGCGTGGACTCGATTCCCATCTCAGTAGTCGCTTCTATCGTCGGAGGGCTGGTTGGACTGTTCCTTGGAAGCGGCGTCATACAGGTGGTGATGGGCTTCCTCGGAGGCAAGGGAACGTACGAAGGAACCGTGCGCGTCTTCGGCTCCACGAGCGCGACGCAGCTTCTCACATGGATTCCTCTCGTGGGAATTCTCGCGGGACTGTATGGAATATATCTCAACGTCGTGGGTCTCGCCCAAGTTCACGGAGTGAGCAAGCTCAAAGCGTTCGCGGGCTTGGTAATACCGATTGTCGTGCTCATCATACTGGCGACGGTGTTCTTTGCGGCCACGTTCGCGTCTGTGTTGGGCGGATTGGCCGCGACAGGCTGACGTAAACGCTTAAATACGACCCACGTTCTATTGGTCAGAACGCTCCGGGTGCTTAACATCGTTGAATTCTGCAAGAAGTGCGGCGGGATAATGGTTCCCAAGAAGCTCAAGACTACTACTGTGATAGCCTGCCGCGCGTGCGGTACGCGCCGTTCGATGAAGCGCAACGAACGCGTGCTCCTCAGGGAAAAAATCCAGACCAAGCCCTCCGAAAGCGTCGTGGTGATGGAGAAGAACACGGAGATGGACGCCCTGCCCATAACGAAAACAGAGTGTCCCAAGTGCTCGCACAACGAGGCCCACTGGTGGATACAGCAGACGCGCTCAGCGGACGAACCGCCTACTCGGTTTTTAGCGTGTGCCAAGTGCGGCCACAGATGGAGAGAGTACGACTAAGCGTCCGCGAAAATCGCGTCTTTGTTCTTGACGAAGAAGTCTATCAGCGCCCAGTATGACACGGCAACTGTCGCGACGCCCAGCCATAGCAGAGTGTCCGAAGCGTATTGAGGAAGCGAGCCCGGATACGTCAATACGACAAGCGACAGGCCGGCAAATATCACGAGCATCTGCAGCGCGGCCTTGTACTTGCCGGATTTCTCGGACTTCATTATGACGCCTTTCTCGGCCACGGCGCCGCGCACAGAAACGACGACGATTTCGCGGAACAGGTTGAGAGCGACGAGCCAGAACGGCAGGAGCCGCAAGTCAAGAAACGCCAGCCAGAAAAGGTTGACGAGAACCTTGTCCGCGGTCTGGTCGAATATCTTGCCGAAGAACGTCTCGAGATTGCGCGTGCGCGCGATGTAGCCGTCCAGTTGGTCGGAGAGCGCGGCCAGAACGAAGAACGCGAGCGCGCCTGCTTTGGCCTCGAATCCCGGGAGGTAGAGAAGGACAAGAGCTACGCCCGTGAGAACGAACCTGAGAACCGTTATCTTATTTGGCAGGTTCATTGCGCATCACCGACTCTTGCAACGAACCGTTCGAAAAGTGCAGTTTTCGATGAGGTTCATTCAAGTTTCCTCCAGTCCATCATCTGCTTGCCTACGGAGTACGTAGAAACGTCAAATGCCTTTTCGAAGGAATAGACGTCCCTGACATGTACGCTGTCGCCTACCAGCTGGGCCGCGTGCCGGCCGAACTCTTTGCCTGTCATGCGCCACAGCGCCTCTGCGACGTCCTGCGTTGACGACCGCACACGAGGCAGAATTGTAACTCCTTTCTTCATGAGCGCGCGGGACGAGGTGTGCAGCGCTTCGCCCTGGCCCAGGAGAACAAGTTTTCCTCCCGGCCTCACCAAGCCGAGAGCCCTTTGCAGGACGGCCGAGTGGCTGTCACCCCCGACGCATTCGAAGACCGTGTCAAACTCCCTCTCGATGGAATCGTGCGATGCGTTCATTGTAGTCGCATAGTCTGAAGCCCTCTTCAACCTGCTTTCAGAGACGCCTACGATGTAGTTGTCTTCTTTTCGTATGCCCCGTGCGTATGCGAGCAGGGCGTTAGCCCGGCCTATTGGGCCGTCGCCAACTACGCAGACGCTCTGGCCTTTTTCCAGACCGGCGTCGCGCGTTGCGTGGACGGCTACGGAGAGGGGCTCAGCGAGACACGCTACTTCGAGTGGGACGTTCTTGTGGACGGGCAGCACGCACTCCTTGGGATGGGCGAAGAGCGTTCGGGCGAAGCCGGGCGCATTGCTGGACGAGAAGAGCGCGTCTGGGCAGTAATTTTCGCCTGCACCGTCGGTGCGGCATGCGTGGCACGAATCCCTTGAGCGGTTCTTGTCGCGGACGTAGCACGGGATATTGGGGACAGGGATGACAACGCGTCCTGAAGTGTCTTCTGCAACGCACTCGTGGAATGGAATAAGAGGGTAAGCGCGTTTCAGGACATCGGGCGGTCTCGCGCCCGTGAAGTAGGCCGTGTCAGACGGGCAGATGCCTGTGAGTAAGGGCTTCAGAAGAACATCGCCTTCGCTCGCCTCTACGTTCGTCCCCACTCTCGCCATCTTGCGCGGGGAGACTATCGTGTACGCGTAGGCTTTCACGACCATGTTTTACAATACTGTAAAATATCTATATAAGCGCCTCTCGCACATGCCGCGTATGCAGAAGCCGTCAGCACGTCTCGCGCGCAAGGTTGAGAAAGAGAACCTCTGGCTGTTCGTTCTGAGCGTACTGTCGATGAAAAGCACGAGCGGCGCGCGGATAAAGAGGCTCGTCACGCAGCGCTTCGGTTTTGTAACGGGGAACGTTACGGTATACAAGGTATTGTACCTGCTGCAGAAAGGAGGCTACGTGAGGCGCGAACGGGAGGGGCGGGAAATCGTCTACACAACGACTTCGAAAGGCAGGTCGGAACTGGGGAAAGCAAAGATATTCTTAAAAGCGACGCTGCGCGTCATCTAGACATCGTGTTTCCTGACTTCCGTATAGACGTGAATGCCGCGTTTTTTGAGTTCCTTGAAAAACGGCTTTGACGGCACGGCCGTCTCAGGAGCCATGACGCCTCGGACGCGCAGACCGCGCGCCACCATCTGCGCGATTATGGACGGAGGCGTTCCTGTGTCCCATGTTCCGGCGGAGATGTTGTCGTGCGTTATCGCTTTGCAGAAGACTCTTACTGTCACGTTCTTTCCGTTGGACTTGCCGACGAGTTCGACGACAAGCATCTCGACGTCCATGACGCGCACGCGCGGCGACGGTTTGGGTTTGTTTAAAACCGCTACAATCACGTCGCGAAGCCGTACGCTTTTAGAGCCTACGACCACTTGCTCTATGGACGCGAAACCCAGATCCACCAGGAAGTCGACCTTGTCTACGAAATCCTGAGGGAAGCCGGCCTTGAAGTCCATGTCGCGTATCCCCTTTCTTTTGAAATGCGCGGGCAGCGTGGCCAGCTCCGAGTGAAGTATGCGGAATGATCGGAGCTTGCCTACAGGCGATGGAAAGTTTTCGTCAGACTCGCCGCTTCTCGGCGATACGAGCCGATGCTTGCCGTTCATGAATATCGCGGGTTTCATCGTGAACTCGTCGAAAACGGTATCCATCGAATATGGAACCACGAAAGGGACTCCCCAGTTCGTATAGTCCTTGTCCCCGAAGCGGATATGTACGCGGTGTACGCGTTCCATCAGCGCTCCTCCGTACGCGGCCATCACGTTAGTTATCCCGGGGGTTGAGCCGCATCCAAGAACGGCTACTTTGCCAATCTTGGCGAAGGCGGCGTTGAGCTTGAGTTGTTTTAACGTGACGTGATAAAGACCGCCCAAATCCACGTAGTTGACGCGCGCTTTCAGACATGCGCGCATCACGTCGAGATTGTAGTAGTACTGCACGGCGTTGATGCAGACGTCCGCGCCCTTGAGCAGACGCGCTGTCGCACGCACATTCGTGACGTCAACATCCGCCGCCTTGACGCGGCGCGAACGGAACGTGGACGCGTACGCCTTCGCCTTCTTCAGGTCCCGGCCCGCTATTACGATAGTGGCGCCTTTCGCGGTCTCGAACAGGTCTTTTACGCAAACGGACCCCATTCCCCCGTAGCCGCCCAGAACGACATAACGAGCCATAGTACTCGATTGACGAGACGGATTTAAAGCTTTGCGCTAAGATAGTAAGATGGACAAAGATTTCGAACGCGATTTGGCGAAATTGAAGAAAACGCTTGACCTCTTCAAGGAAGGGCAGTCATACAAGGCCAGATTTATGGAGGCCCATGTGGAACACGAACGAATCATGTATGAGATAGAAATGGACTGGGGGCGCTCTGAAGAGGCGCGCCAGAGAGGCGATCTGGCAGAAGCCGCAGAATACGCCGAGAAGGCCCGCTCAATGTACCCCGACGCGAAGAAAACTGCCGATGAGATGAGTAAATGGAGCGCCATGATGAAAGGGACCTCGGATAAGATGGACGGCGCTTGAAGGGTCATGCCTCGTATACATTCACTCCCTTGATATTAACGAATGACTTCAGGCCGTAGTGCGACAGTTCACGGCCTACTCCGCTGCGCTTCACGCCTCCGAAGGGCATGCGCGGGTCCGATTTGACTATACTATTCACGAAGACGCAGCCTGCCTGCAGGCGCCGCGCGACTTCTTCTCCGTGCTCCGCGTCTCGAGTCCACACGCTGGCTCCGAGGCCGAACTCGCTCTCATTCGCGACGCGTATAGCTTCTTCTTCGTCTTTCACGACGATTATCGGGGATACAGGACCGAACACCTCCTCGCGCAGAACGAGCATGTTCGGTTTGACGTTCGCAAGAACAGTCGGCTTGTAGAAGTATCCCTTATTGAAAGGCTTCAGGAGCCCTGCGCGCCGCCCTCCTGTAAGCACTCGCGCGCCTTTGCGCACCGCGTCTTTGACCTGCTTGTCGAGCTTCTCGAGCTGTTCGGCGTTCGCTAACGGACCGACGTCCGTGCTTTCATCCATCGGGTTTCCGACATTCAGATTCTCCGTGTAGCGAACGAGCTTTTCCGTGAACTCGTCTGCAACGTCACGTACGACGATGAAGCGCTTCGCGGCTATGCAGCTCTGTCCTGAATTAATCGTGCGGCCGGTCATGGCATTCTTGCAGGCGAGCGTGACGTTCGCGTCTTCCAGAACGATGAACGGGTCGCTGCCTCCGAGCTCGAGAACGAACGGTTTGATGTTCGCACCGGCCAGAGCGCCGACGCGCGCTCCGGCAGCAACGCTTCCGGTGAGCGAGACGCCTGCGATGTGCTGGCTCGCGATTAATTCTTCAACGGTGTCGTGGTCCGTTATCACGGATTTGAAGATGTGGTCGGCGAAGCCCGCCTGCCTGAAGGCGTCCTCGATTGCCAAGGAACACATAGGAACGACATTAGAGTGGCGCAGCATGCACGCGTTCCCTGCGGTCAGGGCGGGAATCGCAAAGCGGAAAACCTGCCAGAAAGGAAAGTTCCACGGCATTATGCCGAGTATCACGCCCAGAGGCTCGAACGTCACAGAGTGGCGTTTGCCGTCAGCCTCTACGCGCTCGTCGCGGAGCCATCGCGCGGCGTTGTCCGCGTAAACCTCCGCGGTCCAAGCGCACTTCTCCACCTCGGCCAGCGCTTGCTTTATCGGTTTGCCCATCTCAATCGTCATCGTGCGCGCATAGTCCTCTTTCTTGTTTCGCAGAACGGTCGCGAGACGTCTGATGCGCGTCGCGCGTTCGTTGACGTCGAGCGTGCGCCAGTACTCGAAAGCCTCGCGGCACTTCTGGGCCTGCCTGAGAGCGGCCGCGGACGAGATGGTCTTGAATTTGACGTTCGTCTTGAGCGTCGCCGGGTTTAAGGAGCGGACGAGCATGGTATAGATTGGCCAGTCCTTTATAAAATAACGCCTGAAAATAGGCGCATGGCAGACCCGTTATTCCTCCTAGCCGCGTTCGTCTCCGCTATCGTCGGAACAGTCGTGGGCTTCGGCTCTTCGACGATATTCCAGCCGCTCGCGCTCTTCTTCGTGGATTTCCGTACGGCACTCGTTCTTGTCGCCATCTTTCACATCTTCTCTAACGCGTCGCGCCTGATGTTTTTCCACAGTGGAGTCGACAAGAAGATGCTCGTGCGCTTCGGCGTCCCAAGTGTCGTCGCCACGGTGGCGGGTGCGCTGCTCGTGGCTTACGTTTCTGCGGGCGCTTTCAAGCTGCTTCTCGGAATATTCCTCATCCTGTTTTCCGCGTCCGCCTTCACGAACCATCGGTTCGTGATACGCGAGACAGGCCGCAACGAGTTCGTCGGAGGAGTGCTCTCCGGCTTCCTCGCAGGGCTCGTAGGCACAGGAGGCGCGCTGAGAGGCGCGTTCCTGACGGGCTTCGGCATGAGGAAGGAACGTTACGTGGCGACCGCGTCGGCGATAGCTCTCGGCGTCGACATCGTACGCATACCAGTGTACATCACGAGCGGGTTTCTTGGTGCACAGCACTACGCAACGATACCATTCTTGTTTGTACTTGCTTTTGTAGGCACTTACGTGGGGAAGCTTGTCGTCCAGCGCGTTTCACAGCAGACCTTCAAAACGCTCGTTCTGGCCGCACTGGCTCTAATAGGAATGAAGTTCATCCTCGATGCGGTGGCGTAGATGATAATAAAAGTCCGCGTAAAGCCCGGCTCTTCGCAGGAGCGCGTCGTTCTGGACGGCGACACGCTCATCGTGTGGTTGCACGCGCGCCCGACAGAAGGTAAGGCGAACGCCGAGCTTTTGTGCGTGCTGAAAAAGACGTTCGGACGCGCGTCGCTCGTGTCCGGTCGGACATCGAAGCTTAAGACGGTTGAAATACCGCAGAGAAATTACGAGGACGTCATTTCATTAGTTTCTTCAGTTCGTCGTAGATGAGTTTGTATTCCGTGACTCCATCCTCTCTTCTGAAATGTCCTTTCCTCTTCCTTATCAGAACGCGCGCGCCTATGGTCATTTCGAAGTCTGCCGCCTGTCCTATCGGAACGTAAGGATCGTTGTCTGAGAATATAGCCACGAACTTCTTCGTTGTTTTCTTGACGCGCTTGAAATCAATATCGGATTCTATCCATGGCTTTGCAATCGTTTTCTCCTCTTCGGTTTCGAGGCCGACAAGCGTGAACCAACCGGCCACGAACAGGGCGCCGCCAACCTTCGAACCTTCTGGAAGAGATTCGAGATAACGGAGAATCGTCTGGCAGCCGATGCTGTGGCCTACGAAGTACGTGTCCTTGTCCGGCGTCCCAACAGCCTTTGTGAGAGCCTGAACCCACGGTCCTATCTCCGGCGCGTCTGTGTTTGGCATTGCGGGCGCAACAACTTCGCAGCCTTTCTTTTCAAGAGTATCCTTGAGCCACGGAAACCAGTCGCTCTTGGGAGAGCTCTCCCATCCGTGGACAAGGAAGACACGCTTCATCTACTGTTCCCCATACACCACATAGTGCCACGGCTTTCTCGCGCGTCCGGTCATATCGACGTAGACGTGCTTCAGGCGCGTGTACGCCTCGAACGAGTACATGGACAGGTCCTTGCCGAAGCCGGACTGCTTGAAGCCGCCGTGAGGCATTTCAGAAACGAGAACGCCGTGCTCGTTTATCCAGACCGTTCCGAAATCGAGGCGTTTCGCCACCTCAAGGCACGCGCGGATGTCAGAGCCCCAGACCGATGACGCCAAACCGTACATAACATCGTTCGCGCTGGCGACGGCTTCGTCGACGGTCTTGAACTTGTTTATCGTGAGTACCGGACCGAATATCTCCTCCTGGCATATCTTGGAGTGCTGGGGCGCGTTGGTGAAAATCGTCGGTTCGATGTAGAAACCTTTCTTCATGTGCGCGGGACGCTTGCCTCCATAGACGAGCTTCGCGCCCTGCTTGATGCCTGACGCGATGTAGTCTTCCACGCGCTCGCGCTGGCGTTCCGATATGAGCGGACCCATGTCCGTGCTCGGCGACAGAGGATCGCCGATGCGGAACTTCTTCGCCTTTTCGACGACGAGCTTGGTGAACTTGTCGTAAAGTTTTTCATGAACGTAGACTCGCGTTACGGCCGTGCAGTCCTGTCCCGTGTTCCAGAACGCTCCAACGACAGCGCCCTCGGCAGCAGCATCGACGTCCGCGTCCTGGAGAACTACCATCGGCGCCTTTCCTCCGAGTTCCAGATGGACGTTCTTTACGTTCGAAGAAGCGTACTCCATTATCTTGCGGCCGGTGGACGTGTCGCCTGTCATCGCAATCATGTCGACCTTGTGGCTCGATGCGAGCTCCGCGCCTACGAGTTCGCCGGGGCCCGTCACCACGTTCAAAACGCCTTTCGGAACGCCCGCCTTCTCGCAGAGTTCGGCGAAGCGGAGCGTCGTGAGAGGTGTGTGCGTCGCGGGCTTGATGACCATAGTGTTTCCCGCTGCCAGCGCAGGCGCTATCTTCCAGACGGCGATGTACAGAGGATAGTTCCACGGCACGATGGCGCCTACGACGCCGATGGGTTCGCGTCTTATGAACGAGAGGCCCATGCCCTTGTGTTCGCGCTTGGCGTGGAAGTCCGCATATTCGTACGCGGCCTTGCCTTCCATGGCGCGCGCGGCGCCTGCGAAGAAGCGCAGGTTGTCTACTATGAACGGAAGGTCAGAGTCCCGCGCGTACTTTATGGTCTTCCCGACATCCATGGACTCGAGACGCGCGATATTGGGAGCGTCCTTCTCCACGAGGTCCGCGAGTCTCCAGAGCACGGCTGTGCGCTCTGCAGGCGTCATGTGCGGCCACTCGCCCTTGTCAAACGCATTCCTTGCGGCGTCTATGGCTTTCTTGACGTCGGATTTGCCTCCTTTGGGCACGCGGGCTATCGGGCGTTCGTTCGCAGGGTTGATTACTTCGAAGGTTTCGCCTGAGTCTGCGCCGACCCATTTGCCGTCGATAAACATCTTGTATAGAGGAACTGACGTCATTTGCAACCCCGGGCTGCGCTTTACGCGCGCTTGTATAAAAAGAGGACAGCAAAAATCATCGAATATAACGCTGTTATACTCATTTAACCTTCGGTTCGAGTGGAGAATGCTGATTTAGATATAACGGTGTTATACAGGCTTATCTTAATCAGAAAGAAACACTCCGAATGCCCTTCCGCTATTCTTGGAAACACAACGAAGCGAATTTTGGAAGACCTATGCGCACGCAGGTCAAGGGCGGCGCCCACCTGACCTTTGAAATCATTCCGACCTATCACGGCAGAGCCGTCGCGTTCAGGCGCCAGTCGATCCCGGGTCACGAAAGGCCGCCGGGCGCAGAGGACCATCCAAAAGGAATGCTCTTCTTCTGCCACAACCTGATTCGCAAAGGAGAATCGATGGACGTTTTCGTAAACCGCGTCGTCCGCGAGCAGGCAGGCGTCGGCGTCAGGAGCTGGCGCATCGTGAACTTCGAATCCTTCTGGCAGAAGAAGGATGACCACTGGGCTCTGCTCGGATACGTTATCGCGGACCTGAGAAAGATGCCCAAGGCCGGCACGCACGGCAACCGCGTTGCCGAGGTCGTCGCGTTCTCACCAAAGAATCCGCCTGACGGTTTTGCATGGTGGACGAGGAAGGAGATGAAGCAGTTCTTCGAGAGAAGATTATAGGCGGTGGGGATGGGATTTGAACCCATGAACCCTTTCGGGTACCGACTTCTGAAATCGGCGCCATCACCTGACTTGGCGACCCCACCGCGTCGATTATATTGGAATCTGGAAGGTCAAGCTTTTTCGACCACCGCGGTGGTAAGTGTGGTAAACCGCGGTTTGAAACCGCAGTTGCATGCACCGCAGTCGTAATAGCAGAAAAGCTTAAATAGAAGGCCGCCAATCTATATACGACTTCTGAAATCGGTTGTCCGCTGCTTGGCGGGATTGAACCCTCCACGGGCACCACTTCTTTATTTACCAGACTTGGCCATTTCTGTCTATGGCAGTTCTGTCTTTCGAAGATGCACGGAAACCTCTGGTTTCCGGCCCTTCAAAGGTTCTAACCTTTGAAGACTCGCAGGTGCTCGCAAAGAAATATCGCATACGCACGCCGCGCTACGGCATCGCCCGCACGCCCGTGGAACTGTCGCGCGTTCTGGGCCGCTACAAATATCCCGTGGTCATGAAGCTCGTTTCGCCTGATGTCGTGCACAAGAGCGACGTCGGCGGGGTCGTGATGGACGTGCGCTCCGAGGCGGACGCGCACAAAGCCTTCGAGAAGTTCTGGACGATTTGCCGCAAGCGGCGTTTCACGTTCAGGGGAGCGCTCGTCCAGGAGCAGGTTGAAGGTACGTACGTTCTCGTCGGCCTGAAGCGCGACCCGCAGTTCGGTCCTGTAGTAGCGTTCGGTCTCGGAGGAGTCTTCGTCGAGATCATGAAGGACGTCACGTTCCGCGTCTGCCCGGTGAGCGACAAAGACGCAGACGAAATGGTAAAAGAGATAAAGGGCTATCCGATTCTTGCAGGCGCTCGCGGCTCAGAGCGCGTCGACATGAAAGCAATAAGACAGGCAATCAAGGCCGTTTCAGCAATCGGAATGCGCGAGAACGTGCGCGAACTCGACCTCAACCCTCTGGTCGTCTCGAAGAAAGGCGCGTGGGCCGTGGACGTCAGAGTGGTTACGTGAGCTGCGGATTCATCGAATCCCCCTCGTCATACCGTATTTCTATCTCATCCCCGTCCTGCATTCTGTACGAACCGAATTCGTAGTTGCGTTCGCCGTTAACGAACATCTTGACGTCGCGCGTCCCGTCATTACACCAGTCTATGACGCACGTTTCGTCGAAGCGCGCGCCCCAGACCTTGAAAAAGTAACCGAGAGTGACCGTATCCTCGCGCGGATACGGTTGTTCCATGTGCAGCACGCCGCTCGCGTCGTGCGTGTGTATCGGAGACATGCGCATGCCGCTCACGTCGTTGTCTACGTTGTTTCCCAGCGTGATGCCTACGCCAGCCGGAACGGGATAGGGTTCGTCGTTGATGAAGATTGCGAGCGTGGGGTGCCAGTGCAAGCCCTCCATCGTTTCAGGCATCGCTTGCGTGTCCGGCCTGTTCTGCGTAACGAAGAACGCTCCGGCAGTCAGAAGGACCACGGCAACGCCTATTATCGCGATGTTTCCCTTCACGTTTTCTCCCCCAACAGCGCCATCACGGACACGATTTCCTGCTTCGGTGTGAGCAGGCCCGTATTTAATGCCGTGTGATAATGCTCCGGCTTCCTATAGTCGAAGTCCGCGCCGAACATGGTTTTTCCAATATCCACTTCGCTTGCCTCTCTCAGGAGAAGGTCTGCCTTTGCATCTTCGAACGTCGCGTACCTTCTCTGCGCGACGGCACGCTCCGCGCGAACGTCTACTTCCGCCGTCAGGAAGACTTTGAGCAGCGGCAATCCGTCGAGAGGAGGCGCGAATCTCGTGTCTGCGATGACGCTCTGCCGTTCGGCCAACTCTCGCAGGTGCCGATTGACCTCGAACTGGGCTTCGAGAGGCTGTCGCGGCCACCATTCGCTGAACGCGACGTCTGGCGCCTCTTTCGCGTGCTTCTCTCTCCAGAGGTCGCCTATCGAGTGGACGTTCCAGCCCGTGCGCTCGTTGAGTAGCTTAACAAGAGTGCTCTTGCCAGAAGACGGAAGGCCCGACAGAAGTATGCCATTGTATTCCATGAGCACATAACGCACGCAAACTTTAAATGGCTATTCTTTCGCCGACATCCTCTCGTAGAGCTCCGCATACACCCGATGGCCGTGCTTGGCGAAGCGTTCAAAATAACCGGTGTACCACTGGTTCATCGACACTCCTATCATGTCAGACGCCGCGAGATCCGAGAGACCGTTTATCCCCCCGGTGCGCCAGACATGGAACTCGCGTTCGGGGCCGTTCTCCTTGACGTGTTTCACTGCCGCGGCCGCGAGACCGAACGACCTTATTTTCAGAGGCGCTCCGCTCACGCCGCCTCCGAACTTTTTGGTGAAGTAATTGAAAAGCTCGCGCTCTCTTTTGTTTATCGAATATTCGAGATTCTTGTAGTCCGTGGACGTGTTTCCGAAGTTCGCGCCGTCGAACCCCGTGTCGAAAAGAAGATCCATCAGTCCGGGAACCTGCTCCACCTTCGTGTCGTTGGAGAACTTGGCGATCGCTGGAAGCCTTCTCTTGCGCGAGGCGAGGAAGTTGTCCCTGACGTAAGAAAGACGCTCGGCCAGTCCGTCCTCCTGCGGTCTGCGTCCTGTATTGGGACAGCTCTCGTTCATCTCGATGAAATCGACGCCGGCCGCTTCGTAATATCTCATGCCGCTTACAAGGGCCCAGAGCTTTCCATCGCCCTCCAGTTCTGGCGCGCCCATCACGCTCACGCCCGCCGGGCAACCCGCCAGTTTTCCTATGGTGGAGAGCCTGCGCGATATGGTCGCATCGCCGTCGTTGGGCAGGCCCAGATAATTGGAAGCGGCGCGCGATCTGGCGTAGGGTACGAATGGGAAGGCGATGCTCATGACTTCGTTCCCCTCCCGCGGCAACGCGGTCGCGGTTCCGGCCAGCCACGCTCCGGCGCCCTGTCGCGCAGAGGCCTCGTAGTACTTCCTCTCGCCGTTCTTGAACATCCCGGCGGCGTTCATGAGCGGGCCTTGGAACGTCAGTCCCCACATGGTGCGCTTCAGACTCTCCGGCGGGACATACGAACTCTCAGGCCTGTCGTCGCCCAGAAATTCGAGAAAATCCCGCCTGCCCTTGGAATAGAACCGAATGAGGTTTTCGGGCGACATCACGTCTGAAATCACAGGCCTTACGATGCCCTCTATCTTCGCCAGCGTGCGAGCCTTCATGCGTGACGTTCGCGCAGCAGGCTTAAATACTTTCCCTGCGTTCACGAACGGATGACCGTACCGTATCGCATAGACGCCCACACGCATTGCAGGCATGGCAAGCAGGCGCACAAAGGAACGATAGAAAACACGTTCGCCGTCGCCGAAAAGCAGGGCGTGCGGAAGATAATAGACATGCCGAACGCAGACCCTCCAATCCTCCTCGACCTGAACGTGGACCAGCGGTTGGCGATGGTGCCCAGCACAAGAAAACGCGACTACTATCTTTTTATGGGATTAATCGACGACTATCTCCAAATACAAGGCGCCGTAGAGTACTACCACAAACGCGACGAAGTGGCGGGCTTCAAGCTCTATGCCGGCCATTCGACCGGAAACCTCGGAATAGTTTCTGAAGTGGCGCAGGAACGGGTGTGGCAAACGCTCTCGAATCTGCGGTACGAGGGACCGGTGGTCGTGCACTGCGAGAAAGAGAGCCTTTTGAAGCCGGAGCTTTGGAACCCGGCGCGACCCATAACGCACGCCCGCGCCAGGCCCAAGGAAGCCGAAATTGAATCCGTGAAAGACCAGTTGCTTCTGGCGAAAGACGCGAACTTCAAAGGAACCGTATGCTTCGCGCACATATCGTGCGCAGAGTCCGTGGAACTGATAGATGCGGCTCGCGGAGAATTGCGCGTCGCTGTCGAAGTCACGCCGCATCATCTGATGTGGACAGACGAGATGCTGCAGAGACCGGACGGCCTGATATACAAGATGAACCCTCCCCTGCGCGATTTAGATACGGTAGCTGATTTGAGGCAGAGAGTAAAGGACGGGAAAGCCGATTACATCGGTACAGACCACGCGCCCCATACGATCGGCGAGAAGCTCTTCGACGGCCACCCGTCGGGATTCCCGTCGCTGTATCTTTATCGCGATCTTGTGGAGAACTTCCTGCCCGGGCTTGGTCTGACAGAGAACCAGACGGACGCCATGACATACCACAACCCGAAGAGAATATTCTCAATCGAATAATCACATGTACCTGTGCAACAGATAGAGGTTCGCGGCCCGCTTGTAGCCGTGTTTGACGAGCACGCGCTCGACGACCTTCTTTATCTCTCTCGAGTCGACGTCCTTGCCGCCGTACTTCTTGCAGACCTCTGTTGTTATTTCCTTCGCCAGTCTCTCGCAGAGGCTCTCGTCCTCGACGCCCGCGTCCGTGAAAGCCCCGAGAACCGCGCGGAATATCTTGCGCGGGTCGAACGCTTCCGCGCGGCCGCCTTTCTTTATCACCTTCTTCGGCCTTATTGCGCGTCTAGACTTTGAAGACATATTTCAAAACCGCCATCAGCGCTATTGCGCCTGACAGGAACAATACGAGCGGAACGAATACGTCCGCAACAGCAGTCACAATCCACACGCCGACCGCCAGAAGGGCCAGTCCTATCGCGAGGCGCATCAGTCCCCTGTGCTCCTTGCGCAGAGACTCGAGCCTCTTCATCTCCATTCCTTTGTACGCCAGGTATATTATCACCAACAAAGGCAACACGAACACTAGGTTGTATAGCAGCAACATGGGCAGAGCCGTCACGTAGTTCAGACCTCCCTGGGACATTAACGTCAGAACGGCCAGATACGGAGCGCCTGTGCACGGCAGTTCAATGAGCGTGACGACGAAACCGAACGACATCGCTGCCGCGAGACTCGCGTGAGCTCCTGACGCCCGTTCCTCTACCATGTGTACGAGGCCGGCGGGTATCGACAAACTGTACCAGCGGCCGTACCAGAAGAAATCTTTCGTTTCGAGGAGCCCGGCGAACAGCACGAGCGCCCCTATGGCGACGTACAGCGCCTGGCTGACAGCGGTCAGCGTTCGCGCGAGATTGAACACGGTAAGAAGAGTCATGCCTCCTATCAGATAGGTGAAGTAGACGCCGGCCGTGTAAGCCGCGCCGTTCGACAGTATGGCTTTCCTGTTTCCCACCTTGAGCAGGACTGTCATGAGCAGAATCAGCACGCCGATGACGCACGGATTTATCGAGTCTATCAGCGCGAGGCCGATCAGGATGGGAAGCGATAGGTTAGGAGCCTCTATGACAACGCCCTGCGCGTAGACCGGGGCGGCGACAGCCGCGAGAGACGAAAGCGCGAACACAATCCTCCGCATGTCCATCTTACTCCGCTCCTACAGTCGGGAACGCTATCGGGTTCTCGGCCAACTCGGTTTCTATCTCGTCTGCTGTCCTGTTATCGAAGGCTATGAAGATGACGTCACGGTTGCTCCAGACGTATTGCCCGTACTCTTCGTTCGCGCGCCCGTTGACGAACATCTTGAGCGTTCCCGTTCCGTCAGGACACGCGTCTCCGTTTGTCTTGTCCAGCACGCCCGTCCGGTCGAATCGCGTTCCAATCGAGTCGAAGAACGTTCCAAGCCTGAGTTGCGTAGCGTTTGTCACGTTGTGCGTTTGAGGATCGTAGGGAAGCGCCGTATGAAGGTGGATGACGTTCTCCTCCTTGTGCGTATGCACGTCGCCGAGTTCTCCTTCATCTATTCCGAGGTCCACGCGCTCGCCGCATATCTCCACAGGAACGTACGCGTGTATGTGCTGCGTCCATACGCACGTTCCGTCGGTCGTGCACGTCACGACTCCCCTGTCAGCGGCTCCCGATTGGTACGTGACATACAAGGAATATCCTATTACGATAGCTCCCACGAGAATCAGGGCCAAAACGCCTTTGTTCATACGGTTTCGTATAGGCGAAGACCATATAAATATCAAGAACAATGTCTGCGTGCGGGGCGCTGTTATGAGACCTTTTGCCGTGTTCATGCCAATAGCCATCCTCGGCGCTCTCTTCGTCTTCGCTTTGCAGTTCGCGGGCCCTTCGGGAGGCGCGCTTCTGACCACAGACGATGGCTATCGGACCAGCCTCTCGATAGCGGACTCGCCAGAAGAACGCGAGCGCGGGCTCATGAATACGACGATAAAAGAGAACGAAGGCATGCTCTTCGTTTTCGGCGCGCCGGCGCGCGGAGCGTTCTGGATGAAGGACGTGCCGCAAGAACTGGATATAGTGCTTCTCTCGGACGACTTGAAAGTGGTCGCGCTCTTCAGGAACCTGCCTCCGTGTTTTGAAGAAGAGTGTCCGACGTACGCCTCACCTGTCGCGTTCCGTTATGCGATAGAAGTTCAGGGCGGCTTTGCGGAGAAGCACGGCGTTGATGTCGGCGACGCCCTGCAAGTCACACTGTAGACACATACGCGGTCGCCTGAGCGAGCGGCAGCGCCGTGTCCAGAGCCATCGTTCTCGCGATTTCGCACGCGGCGTGCATGGCTATCAGAGCCTTCGGGTCATTTTTAGCGGACGCGTATCGCAGCAGTTCTACGCACAGGTCGTCGAAGTTCTCGTCGACGAGCGCGCCCATGGAAGCCGCGACCAGACCCATGTCCTCTTTCTCAAGCGCCTCTTTCAGTCCTTTTAAAGTTCCGTCCTTCTTTCCCACGACCAGGGAAACCTCTTCGCTCTTCTTCGCGGCTTCCTCCACGACGCCGACGAGGTGCGCGATGTGGTGGCGTCCCACGGCGTTCAGGTTCTGCTTTATCCTGTGCATGAAAACGATGTTTGAACACGCTTCTCCGGGCCGCATCGATATCCTCTTGAGCCTCTCCACATCAGACGTCAGCTCTTCGAAGTCCTCCACTTCTATGGCCTCCTCCGTCTTCTGAGGAATCTTTCCCGCGAAATATTCGGACGCCCAGAACAGGAGAGGTTCTGTAGTCTCAGAATCGGCGAACGCCAGAGTGCGCCTGCAAGCGCTCGCCACGACGAAGTGCGTGCCGGCTGGTCCCGGATTTTCCACTGTCCCGTGCAGCCATGAGTCCGCGAGCGTTTTCAGTCCGACCTTCTTCAGCACCTCACGCGACAAAAAACGAGCATCCTCCGGCTTGTTGCTTCTCAACGCGTCCAGATAGTGTTTGAGAGGGTCTCCCGAGTATTTCACGGGCCGAGGCTCTTTCCAGTCCCTTTTCTTCGTTTCCATCATCCGCAGGGCGCACGCTCTGAGGAGCGTTTTGTCGTCCTCGGGGAAGTAGTCCAGAGCCTCGCGCACCGAATCGACCAGTACGAGAGAGTACGCGTCCTTCGAGTGGGCGGCCGCGAAAAAGAGCGCGTTGAGCGCCTCTCTGCGGTCCGCGTCCTTGAGCTTTTCAAGAGCCTTCTGTTTCTGGCCTGCCAGAAGGCAGTCGCGTAGGGACGGCATGAATGATATTCTCTAACCATATTAATATCGGAGTGAGAGAGTCTATGGGTCGACCATCGGCCGAACAGACAGTTGCTTCTATAGGCACAGCTTGTGGTGGATCCATTGATGTCAATTAGACGTCGTCGTCCATAGGTGGTGACCTATTTAAAACTTCCTATCCATACCGTTTGGGGTAGACATGAAACTGCAGCCATTTCAATATGTCAGCGTCAAGAGCGCGTATGAGAAGAAGAGGTTCCTTATAGCCCATGACATGGGCATGTACAAATCAGCTCAGGCAGTCTTCGTCGACAATGTCATAAGACGTGATGACACCGACACAAAGGCCCTGGTGGTCTGCCCAAACTCGGTCAAGTCTAAATGGAAGGATGAAATCGAGACATGGGCATATCCTAGAGGTCAGGAAGTCTTTGACCTGACGGTTGACAGCTACCAGAAATGGGACGGCACGAGCGAATGGACGATAGTTCACTATGACTTCCTCTCCCACGGGAAGGACGGGTTTATCAGAAAGATGAAAAGGAATGGGTTCGACCATATCATTCTCGACGAGGTTCACAACACCAAGAATCCCAGCGCCATCAGGAGCCAGAGTATCCGCAGCCTCGCGGAAGATCCTGAGTACGTTACGCTACTTTCCGGAACACCGGTTCCCAATACCATCAGCGATGTCTATATGCTGATGCATCTGTTGGAGCCTCAAGAATATCCGCTCTCAGACAGCCCTGACATAAACAGGGAGGCGAGGCAGAAGTTTGAGGCAATCTATTGGAACGATCCTCAGGTTTTCAAGCACCTGATACAGAGGAAAATGATTCGCGGCAACGCCCAAGACTACATAGGTCACGCACTCCCCCAGTGGAAGGAGCGGAACGTCATGCTTGAAATGGACGGTCGCTGGCTCGAGGCCTACAACGACGTCTTGGAGAAGCGGCTACATCCCGGCAAGAAGATAAAACAACTGGAAAAGATTTTGCTCGATACATCCCTTGCCGACCAGAGCCTTATCACAAACGGTCTGGCAGTCTCGCCGAAGTACGAAAAGCTCGACGAGATAGTGGAGAGCGAAACGAAGCGTGGAAAGGTCTTGGTCTTCACGCATCTCAAGGAAGGCATCGTCGGCAAGCTCGAGAGACGCTACGCCAACTATGGTGCCGTATCAATCAGTGGCGATGTGGA
The DNA here is from genome assembly GCA_016432325.1 of Candidatus Aenigmatarchaeota archaeon. Classification (GTDB taxonomy): domain Archaea; phylum Aenigmatarchaeota; class Aenigmatarchaeia; order PWEA01; family JACQIF01; genus JACQIF01. The sequence continues at coordinate 574,134 of CP066684.1, read as the reverse complement.
CGTGGCCAACGGCGAGCGGGAAAGTATTAGACGGAAGTTCCAGACGGATCCGCGCGCAAAGGTTCTTATCTCCACGGGAGTCATGAACGAGGGCGTGGACCTGACGGCCGCCACAGCGGTCGTGAATTTATCTCTTCCGTGGACACCGGCCGAATACAACCAGCGCATAAAGAGAACCGTCCGCCCGGGGGAGATGAGGAAGGAGCGCGTGACCGTCTACAACATCCTTGCCCAGTATCCGGGCGATGCAAGGAAATCTCTCGATCAGGCCCAGTACGACATGCTCAAGGCGAAGGAACGCGTGGTCGACTACCTCATGTCAGGCTACAAGCTAACCAGAGAGGACCTCTTGAACATGGACGGGCGGAGCACGGTCCCGAAGATTAAAAACTCCATCAAGACGACCAACAGGATAGTCCTCGACTACTACATGAAGTGGCCGAGCATAGGAACCGATGGAGCCTTGCGAAGAATTAAAAAGAATCCGGAGGTCGCCAAGCAGATAGCCGAGATGTACCCGAACTACAGCGGCGCGAAGAAGGCGGCCAGCATATACGTGCCTGTGGCAGAGAAGCTGGCTCCAAGCGAGCCTTGGCTCGACCTCGCGGGCGGCGCGGGCATGCTCGCTTATCACGGTGGGCATCCCACCTATATATTGGACATCAACAGAGCCAACCTCAAGGTCGGTCGCGGCAAGCTCGGCCTCACATATAGTACACACGCCGAAGGAACGTTCTCGTCGCTTCCCTACCGCGATGGTAGCTTTGGATTCGTCAACCTCTCTCTGGCCCTCCACATAGCCGAGCCGAAAAAGGAGCGTTCCATCGTTCTGCAGGAGGTCAACCGCGTTCTCAAGTCCGACGGTTCGGCCATCGTAGTCGTGCCTTCGCAGCATTTTGACGATGCCGACAGAAACGACCTGATGGACAACTTCAGGCTCTACGGCTTCGAGTGTGAGGACAACCACGCAAACGTGAGTTCGAGCAGAATGGACCTCTACGTATTGAGAAAGAGCGGCAAGGCCGCGCCCGGGGTCATCAAGATGAGCTTTGCAGGCGACAGGAAGAGGGGGAAGTGATGACGCGGAACAAAGAGTTCTGGAAGGAAATGGGCGAAGATGGATTCGTCGGTTTTCTGAAAGAGAGGGGAATGGACGAACAGGACATAGCAACGGTTCGAAGAAGAAATCCTCTAGTATACGACGCCGCCCACGAATCTTGGATGGATTTGAAGGCAAAGAACCCAGACAGGAGGGACTTGGGCGTTACGGGAAAGGAAAGGTTCGTCGAATATTTAAGAGAGAACGGATTGGCCGATGTAGGCCCCCCAGAACTTGCGAAGAGAGACGGAGATGCGTATCGTGCCGCTAAAAAGTACGGCTGGCTGGATGTGTTGAAGAGAGGGAAACGGAAAGCAAGGAACTGGGGGAAGATGGACAGAGAGGGCTTCGTCTCCTATATGGAGGAAGAAGGGCTGGGGGAGCTGGGTCCCAAGGAGCTTGCGAGAAGGGATCCGGGCGCCTATGATGCCGCTCGCGAACACGGCTGGTTGGACGCATTGAAAAGAACGCGCCGGGCGCCGAGGGACTGGGAGGAGATGGGGAGGAGGGGTTTCATTGACTATCTGCAAAAGAACGGATGGGAGAACTTGAGCCCGACAGGCCTCTCTGAAAAGGATCCCGGTGCATACAAAGCCGCTCGTAAACACGGCTGGTTGGACATACTGAAGAGAAAGACGTTCCCGAGAGAAAGGCAGGCAAAGCAATTCCTAGAGAGCAACCAGAGTGCTAACGCGATAGCTTCACTTGCGTTCGATGGATACATTTCCGATGTGGCTGACATATTGGCGCTGGAGTGGCCAAGCGTGTTTCCTGACGCAGAAGAGCTGGCGAGGCAACTTCCTAGAATAGTGCCCAGTGTAGGCAAGCACGTGAAACCACTGGATTTCCCCATAAACAATGAAAACCTTGAACTAATATTTTCGGAACACGTTCCACAAAGAGTCCACATGCTAGCGTCCGACATAATCTTGAATGTCGGCGTCGAATATTTCCAACTTCAATTCAACAGAGACCCAGCAGCAACACTGGAGAAAATGCACGCCAAGACGCAATCGTATGAAAATCCGAGAGTGAGAAACATCTTCTGTAGAATACATGAATACTACAGTGCTGTGGCCGAGTTCGAGATACCTGGATTTGGGAAGATGAAAGGTGTTCGGCATGGCTAGACAGCGTTGGAAAGAGATGGACAAAAACGGATTCATCGAATATCTGGCAGAAAGGGGCTTGGAAGGCTTGCCTCGTGGGGAATTTAGGAAAAGAGACCCGGCTGCCTACGAAGCCGCAAAGGTACACGGCTGGATCGATGCTGTAAAAAGAGAGCGAATAGACTGGGAAGGGATGGGCAAGGAGGGATTCGTTGCTTACCTGAAAGAGAGGGGGTTGGATGGGTTGAGTCGCGGCGAACTGCAGACGAGGGATTTGAGAGCCTACTCTGCCGCCTGTAGAAACGGCTGGATTAGCATCGTGAAAAGGGAGCAGCCACGTGGAAGGAATTGGAGTGCGATGGGTAAGGAAGGATTTGTCAAGTATCTGCAAAAAAGAAACCTAGACAAATTGAGTCGCGGCGAATTACAAACAATCGATAAAAAAGCATACGAAGCCGCTAAAAATCACGGCTGGCTTGACGTTGTGAGGACTAAGAGAGATAAAGAAGAGGTAGATTGGAAGAACTTGGGGAAAGCGGGATTCGAACAATACCTGACGAATAAGGGGTTAGCCGGCCTGAGTCGTGGCGAACTTAAGAAGCGAGACAGGCATGCGAGTTATGCTGCCGAGAAATACGGTTGGACAGACATCCTAAGGAGGGCTCCGACAGAAGGACATTACTGGGAGACTATGGGCAAGAAGGGATTTATTGAATATCTCAAGGATCGCGGGTTGTTTGAATTGAGCCCCGAGGAACTCCAAAAAAGGGACGATAAAGCGTATGGAGCTGCTCTAAGGCATGACTGGCTTGACGTTTTGAAAAGGCAAATACGAAAGAGGAGAGATTGGAAGAATATTGGTAGGGAAGAATTTCTTGCTTACCTAGAAGCGAATGGATGGGACACATTGACGCCCAGCGAACTTGCTAGAAAAGATAGCGGGGCATACGCAGCAGCTCGCACACACGGGTGGCTCGATCTGTTGAAAAGACAGATCGCCCAGAGAGAAACCCAGGCAAAAAAGTTCCTCGCGAACAACAAAGCCGCCAGCGCGATAGCCTCGCTGGCAGTTGACGGCTACGCCTCCGACGTGGTTGACATACTCGCGCGCGAATGGCCCAACGCCTTTCCGGTAGCCGCGACGCTCGCAAAACAGCTACCCAGAATAGTCCCCAAGATAGGAAAGCACTTGAAGCCGCTGGATTTTCCGGTCAATGAAGACCGCCTCCAGACGATATTTTCAAAGGACTTGCCGAAAGCAACCAGGAAGGAACTCGCTGGAATTGTTTATGAGATAGGAGTCCAGCACTACCAGGCGACATTCAACGCCGACCCACGATCTGTCCTTTCCGAGCTGGAACGAATGGTGAACACGCAACAGAAGGCCGAAGTTAGAAGCATTTTCAAGAGAGTCCACGAATACTATAGAAACGCGATGGAGTTCGAGATACCGGGCTTCGGGAAACTGAGAGAGGCATGAACATGGCGCGACAGCCAAGAAACTGGAAAGAGATGGACAAGGACGGATTCGTTGCTTACTTGAAAGAGAACGGTTTGAATAAGCTGAACCATGGGGAGCTTAGTAGAAAAGACCAGGGGGCCTACCAGGCCGCTAGAAGATACGATTGGCTTGATGTTATACCTGGAACCCAGCAGAGAGATTGGAGCAGAATGACCAAAGAGGATTTTGCCGGCTACCTGAAGGAGAACGGATTTGAAGGAGTGCATCCACAGGAACTCAACGAAATGGATTCGGGAGCTTACAGAGCCGCGCGTGTATATGGTTGGCTTGACCTTTTGAAATTGGAACGGAAGAAAGGGCGTCGTTGGAAAGCCATGGGGAAGGATGGGTTTGTAAATTACTTGAAGGAGAACGGCTTGGAAGGACTAAGTCCGAAGGAGCTTGACGATAGAGACAAGGGAGCGTATGATGCCGCCAGAAGGTATTGTTGGACCGATCTTCTGATAAGAATCAAGAAAGGTAGGAACTGGAAGGCAATGGACAGGGATAGGTTTGTTGCATACTTGAAGGAGAATGGATTGGACGAGTTGACCCCCGGCGAACTCATAAAAAAGGATTATGCGGCGTACGACGCCGCTAGGAGACATGGCTGGAGGAATGTTCTGAGACGGCGGCATACAAAGTGGCGTCGTTGGAAAGCCATGGGGAAGGATGGGTTTGTCGCATACTTGAAGGAGAACGGCTTGGAAGGATTGAGCGCCGTCGAACTCTTTAAAGTAGATAGGGGGGCATACTGCGCTGCTATAAACTACGGCTGGCGCGATGTTTTAAGGAGAAAGATCGCTCCCACAGAAGACCAAGTAGGCCAGTTTCTAGAAAGAAACAAGGCGGCTGGCGCGATAGCCTCTCTGGCGCTCGACGGATATACGTCTGAAGCGGTCGAAATATTTACGCGCGAGTGGCCGAATATGTTTCCCGACGCCGAAACTCTGGCGAAACAACTTCCTAGAATCATCCCTAGGATAGGAAAACATCTGAAACCGATTGATTTTCCCCTGAGTGATGACAATCTTGAAGAGATCTTCTCCGAATCGACAACAAAGCGGAGCAGGACGGACGCCTCCGAGCTGATATTCAAGGTCGGCGTCGAACATTTCCAAGTGGAATTCAACGAGGATCCCGACAGAACCCTGAAACGAATAGCGACTAAGACGCAGTCGTATGAAAATCCAGAGATTAAAACACTCTTCAGCAGGATACGCGACTACTACAAGGGAGCGGCCGAGTTTGAAATTCCCGGATTTGGCGCCCTGCGCAACAAAACCGCCTAAGCGGCCACCACCACCTTAAATAATAATATCGGGCGCTGTTCGACCTCTTGTGTTAGCCTTAAATGCTCAGGAGGCCGAATATTGTCATGAATGTGGAATGGTTGAAAACGGGGAGGCAACGCATATTGGGGCGCGTTATCGGTTCGCCGATTGAGCCAAACCACAATATCAAGCGATCGTGAAACTAAACCAAGTTGAATGCTAGAGGGGTAGAAAATAGCTACACAAAAGAGGTTGCGGAAATGTCAGAATGCAAGATTACTGGTCTTGGAATACACCTGAAGGTAGGGGACTTCGATAGGTCGCGCAAGTTCTACGAGTCACTTGGATTCAGACCCATCTTCGCGTACGGAGACGAGAAGTTTCGCTCAACGTTACCGAAGGGTCTAGCGTCGGCTCCTGAACGCTACCGCGGGATGACGTTCGAGGTTCCGGGCGGCGCAAAGCTTGAGATTGCTGAAGGTCACATTGCAATAACGAACTCCTCCGTGTTCAAGGAGCAGGTGAAGACGCCGAAAATCTCCGCGATGATCAGCGTCGAGTCATTGGTCCCGCTTCTCAAGAACGCAAACGTGAACATCAAGGTCCCGATTAGGCACTATTACTGGGGAACCATCGAGGCGGCCTTCCGTGACCCAGACGGTTTCGTGCTGGTCTTTATTGCCCCCTTCTCGGAAGAGGAACTGAAACGAGTTCGCGACGTCCGTGCGGTCGAGACGGTCAAGTCGGGCAAGTAGCAAGGATGCAATAGGCCTAAGAGGTCGTCCACGGCGCTCATTGTTTTAAATAACTTTGCACCAATCAATTGTATGGGGAATCGAATGCCAAGGAAGTCACGTTTGGATTACAAGGCTCAGCGATTAGCACGCAAATACGCAGAGCCTCGCGAGCAGAGCGCTGCCGAGTGCATAGGCATGGTCTTGCGGGTTTCGGAACTGGACTCACATGCGCGGGACTTGAGAACGCAGATTTACAAGATTGCAGAAAGCGACCAGGAGCTACGAGATTATCTGAGAACAGAGTTTGACTATGAAGTTCGACAGGAAGACGGTCAGGAAACCCCGCAGCGACGTGCGGGAAGACGCGCAAAAAGCGACAGCGACTCTTTCAGGCCTGGCGTCTACGCGTTTGATCTCATCAAAAGAAGCAGGAGGGCCTTGGGCATACCGGATATAGTCGAGCGGGCTGAGAAGGCCGGCTACAAAATCAAGCCGAACGAAGTGGCCCCCTACCTCAATGTTCTTGCGGGACACAGAAAAATCCTAAAGATTGTCAAGACGCCAGAAGGACCAAAGTACGCGATGCGCGGCAGACGGGCAAAGTGACTCGGTGGATATTTGGGCGCAATGTTTTATAATGTCTCTTAACCGAGTTCCGGTCTCGGCATCTCGGCGCTGAGGCCCTTACGAGTGCGTATCTGCACGACCGTCCGCTCGAGCAGTTCACGCGGGATGTTCTCGAACGTCACGTCGACCAGAGAGTAGAATCCTCTGCCGCCAGTAGCCGATTTGAGCGCCGCCTCGAAGCCGAACATCTCCGCCACGGGCAGCTTCGCCTTCACGTTCGTCGAGCCCAGTTCCGTCGTCACGTCCAGCACTTCGCCGCGCCGCGTCTGGACCTCTTTCATCACGTTTCCTACGCTTTCGTGGTCCGAGTTTATGAGAACTATCTGGCGCGGCTCGAGCAGCGTCGCGCCGCCCATCAGCACCGCGTTCTTTATCGCTTGGCGTACGGCCGGTATGACCTGCGCCGGTCCGCGGTGTATCGCGTCCTCGTGGAGCTTCGCGTCTGCCACGCGTATAATCATCCCGGTGACCGGTTCGCGGCCGAGCGGACCCTCGTTGGCCACCTCTTTGAAAGACTGCTTGATGAGTTCCATGGCCTCGTTGAGATACTGGATGCCTTTTGTCGCGTCTATCAGGAAGTTGCGCTCGTATAGCAGCTCGAGGCCGTCGGTGTCCTTCTTGTCCATGCCCAGCTCGCGCAGCTTGTCTATGAACGCCTGGTCTTTCTTCTTCATCTCCTTGCTCGATGGCAGCGCGCCGTCTATCATCGCCTTGTATACGGCGGCGGGCACTGGCTCCACCTGCACGTAGAACGCGTTGTGCTTGTTAGGGGATTTGCCTTCCACAGGCCCGGCCTTCTTCGTGCACGTCTCGCGGTAGACGACAATCGGAGTCGATGCGAGCAGTTCTATTCCCTTCTCGCGTATCTTGCGCTCGACCTTCGCGTCGAGGTGCAGCTCTCCGAGTCCCGACACGAGCGTCTCGCCGGTCTCCTGGTTGATTTCAATCTTGAGCGTGGTGTCCTCCTTTCCGAGTATCCTGAGTATCTCGACGAGCTTCGGCAGGTCCTGCGGCCTCTTGGGTTCGAGCGCCTTCGTAACGACAGGCTCGAAGATGTGCTTTATTTCCTCGAACGCCTCGATGACCGCGTCCGCATCGCAGAGCGTCTCGCCGACCGACGCTTCGGCAATGCCCACAAGGCCGACTACATTCCCTGCAGTCGCGTATTCGACGGGCTGTCGTTTGTCAGCGATGAACGTGGTGACCTGCTGAACCTTGATGGGTTTCTTGAGTCCCAGCGCATAGACGTTCTGGCCGGCGACGATGCGTCCGGAGAATATGCGCACGGTTGAAATCAGGCCCGCGTGCGGGTCTTGCACGACCTTTGTTATTACGGCGCCGAGCTTGCCGTTCTGGTCGCATGTTATCATCTGCTTGCCGACACCGCTTTCCGGATCGCCCTTCCAGACACGCAGTACGCGGTATGGCTGCGCTTCTATCGGCGATGGAAGATGTTGGATAACCATGTCCAGAACGACCGTGTACATCGGCGCCTTGGTCGCAAGCTCCTCGTCTCTTCCCGATGCGCACGCCTCTATTATCTCTTTGAACGTGACGCCGCTCTTCTTCATGTAAGGCACGCTTATGGCCCACTTGCGCAGTGCGCTTCCGAACGCGACAGAGCCGTCTTTCACGGAGAACGCCCACTTGTCCGCGAACTCGGGTTCCACGTGGTTGCGCACGAATTTGTTGACCTCTATGACTAGTTTTTCCAAACGCTGCAGCAGAGCCTCGGGCGTGAGCTGAAGTTCCTTTATGGCTCGGTCGACCTTGTTGATGAAGAGTATCGGTTTCACGCGCTCGGCGAGCGCTTGCTTCAGAACCGTTTCCGTTTGGGGCATTATGCCCTCGACAGCGCAGACCATCACTACCGCACCGTCCACGGCGCGCATCGCGCGCGTCACGTCGCCTCCGAAGTCGACGTGACCCGGCGTGTCAAGAAGATTGATAAGGTACTGCTGGTCGTCGAACCTGTGGGCCATCGTCACGGTCGCGCCGTAGATGGTCATGAGCCTTTCACGCTCCTGCGTGTCTATCCACGTGAGCATGCGCTCGCCTACGAGTTCTGCGGACATCATGCCGGATTGTGCGGCGAGGTTGTCCGTCAGGGTCGTTTTTCCGTGGTGGATGTGGCTGACGATGCCGATGTTGCGGATGTTCTTCGGATTGTTCATCAGCTGCTGCACGCGTTCGCTGTGTCCTTCTTTCTCGGCCATGGTAGTCACTATTCAAAGTTTAGAGAGGGCTTCTTGCGGAAAGTATATAAACGCACGAAATCGCCGCGATTCGCCCCGCGGAACCTATTTTTATTCGTTGCGCTCACACTTCAGCCATGCAAGACCGCTATGACCCGAAGGAGGCCGAGCCCCGCATACGCGCGTTCTGGGACGAGCAGCGCGTATACGCGTACGAGCCGGACGCGAAGGCGCCCGTCTTTTCCATAGACACTCCACCGCCGACGGTCTCTGGAAAGATGCACATCGGCCACTCGTCCTCATACTCACAGCAGGACTTCATCGCCCGCTACAAGCGCATGCGCGGTTTCAACGTTCTCTACCCGTTCGGCACCGACGACAACGGACTGCCCACGGAGCGGCTGATAGAGAAACTGAAGAACGTGCGCGCGTCGAAGATGGACCGTACATCGTTCATCGAGCTCTGCCTCAGGACGCTCGACGAGATAAGACCCGCGTTCATAGAAGACTGGAAGCGCGTGGGAATGTCCTGCGATTTCTCTTTGCGTTACTCTACGATAGACGACAACTCGCGCCGCGTCTCGCAGGCCTCGTTCCTCGAGCTTCTGAAGAACGGAAAGGTCTATCGCAAGGACGCTCCCAACGTCTGGTGTCCTGTATGCCAGACTGCAATCGCGCAAGCAGAGATAGAAGACCGTGCGTCAGAGAGCACTTTCAACGACGTGAAGTTCAAACTCACCGACGGCGAGGACCTTGTCATTGCGACGACGCGTCCCGAACTCTTGCCGAGCTGCGTCGCCGTGTTCGTGCATCCCGAAGACAAGCGCTACACGAAGCTCGTTGGAAAGTCCGTTACAGTTCCGCTCTTCGATCAAAATGTAGAAATCAAAACAGACGCGCGCGTCGACAAAGAAAAAGGAACGGGCGCTGTGATGTGCTGCACCTTCGGCGACAAGACGGACGTCGAATGGTACAAAGCGTACGGCCTGGCGCTCGTGGAATCCGTTGGAAGGGACGGTAAGATGACCGCGTCCGCGGGAAAATACAAAGGGCTGGATGTTAAAGAAGCTCGTCGCGCCATCATCGAGGACCTGAAGAAGGAAGGCCTGCTCGTCTCGCAGAAGAGGATAACGCACACCGTGGGCGTTCACGAACGCTGCAAGACGGACATCGAAATCCTGCACACGCAGCAGTGGTTCATCGACGTGCTTTCGATCAAAGACGCGCTCATAGAAAACGGTCGCAAAATCAGGTGGCATCCCGAGCACATGCGCGCTCGTTACGAGAACTGGATTAACAACCTGCAGTGGGACTGGTGCGTCTCGCGGCAGAGATACTTCGGCGTGCCGATACCGGTCTGGTACTGCAAAGCCTGCGCGAGCGTGAACGCGGCAGACGAGAAACAGCTGCCCGTCGACCCGCTCAAGGACAAACCCCTGCGCGCCTGCAAGTGCGGCTCTTCGGATTTCGTTCCCGATAAAGACGTGCTCGACACTTGGGCCACGTCGTCCACAACGCCGCAAATCGTTCGCTCACTCGCTCCGAAAGGCTCTGCAAACCTTCCGATGGCATTGCGTCCTCAGGCGCATGACATCATAACGACATGGCTTTTCTACACCGTTGTGCGCAGCCACGTTTCGGAAGGCGAACTTCCGTGGAGGACCACGGCGATATCAGGCCACGTCTTGGATCCGCGCGGCAAGAAGATGTCAAAATCTCTCGGAAACGTGGTGGAACCGCAGCCAGCGATGGACAAGTACGGAGGCGACGCGCTCCGCTACTGGACGGCCAGCGCGAAGCTCGGCGACGACTACAATTACGAAGAGAAAGAGCTCGTCACAGGAATGAAGACAGTCACGAAGCTGTGGAACGCGTCCAAGTTCGCCATACAAAACCTGCAGGACCATTCAGGAGAAGAAGAGACGAGCGGGTTTGATGCCTACATGCTCGAGAAAGTCAAGGAGGCGTTCGCGTCCGCAACGCGCGCGTTCGACGACTACGACTATTCGGCCGCGCGCCGTATCGCCGACCGTCTCTTTTGGAGCGTCTTTGCGGACAACTATCTCGAAATCGTTAAGGACAAGATATACAACCCGGACAAGCGTGGCGTTCTGGAAAGGAGGGCGGCGCAACATGCACTATACAAATCGCTGTTTTCCGTTCTGCAACTCTACGCGCCTATAATGCCTTACGTGACTGAAGAGATATACCAATCATACTTCCGCGAACGCGTAAAGATGACCTCAATACACAAGACAATCTGGCCCGATGCCGCGCGCGTGGACGCGGAGTTCGTAGCCTTCGGAGACTCCTTGTTGGAAATCATATCGGCCGTGCGCAAGGCGAAGTCCGAGCGCAGCCTGTCAATGAAGGCTCCTGTGAAACGGCTCGTAATGAACGTAGACGAGAAGCGCGCGAAGCCGTTCCTCGAGGACCTCTATGCCGTGCTGAACGCAGAGAAGATAGAGTTCGGCAAGGAGCTGGCGATAGAGCTCTGAGCAGAATTACAGATTTCCCTCTCTGAAGGGGGAAGCTTAAAACGGGTTTTTAAAGATTCCTGCGCAAGCATTCGCATGCCCAGGATAATTCTGGTAGGCGAGGACCACACGGACATAAGAGCGTACAGACGACTGACGCGAATCTTCAACGCCTTCAAGCCGCATGTGATAAGCGTCGAGACCACGCCCGATTACTACGCGACAGCGATGGGATATCTGGACGAGACGTCCAAAGACGGCGTTTTGGAAGAGAAGCAGAGGAAACTGGTTGTCGAGTATCCAGATGCCCATCCAGAGACAGTCCGCTTGTTCCTCACGAACATGTTCTCTAACATGCGCGCCGTGCGGGACTATCGCCGGCGCCATCGGACAGGCATGCTGTTCTGCGAAACCGAGGAGACGGACAAAATCATCGATCAGGTCATGGCTATCCCTGACAACAACCCGGGCCGTGAGTTTGAAAAATTGCTGCAGCAGCCTCCACGCCGCGCATTTACGGATGCGGAATACACGCTAGAAGCCTATCCTGTGAGGGACGCGCCTGACTTGGAGGCCTTCCTTTCAGAGCGGGACGCTTTTGCCGAACGATTGCTGAGAAGACAAAGAAACTCGGTGGTCCATTTTGGCGGCTTGGACCACATCTACGGCGACTACCACAACCTCTTCGACCGCCTTACCGATCTCCAGCCCATTCGCATGAAGCTCAATGCGGCAGATAGGCTGCGCATCTAACATTTAAGTGGATAGCTCATCCAGTGGTTACTATGTCTGACGGGAATAAAGACGACAAAGCCGAAGAACGAAGAAAATTGAAGAAGCTGATCGAAGATCTGGAGCAGAGGAAGGGCCGTCACACGGAGCTCGTCACGGTCTACATCGCCGCGAAATCCAGCGTCACGGACATGATGAACCAGCTGCGCAACGAGATGGGCACCGCAGAGAACATAAAGTCCAAGGCCACGCGCAAGAACGTCGTCAACTCTCTCGAAAAGATTCTCCAGCACCTCAAGCTCTACAAGCGCACGCCCGATAACGGACTCGCGATTTTCTGCGGCAACGTCTCGGAAAAAGAAGGTGTCGACGACATGCAGATGTGGGCTCTGGAGCCTCCAGACACGCTCTACACCGAACTCTACTGGTGCGACCAGCGGTTTGACCTGGACCCTCTGCGCGACATGATAAAGGAGAAGGAGGTCTACGGACTTTTCGTTATCGATTCGAACGATGCGGACTACGGGTTGCTGCGCGGCAAACGAATCTCGTTCCTTGGTCACATGGATTCGCCTGTGCCGAGTAAGGTAGCGGCTGGCGGTCAGAGCGCTGCCAGATTCGAGCGCGTCCGCCAGGGGCTCATAGAAGACCACATGAAACGTGCGGCCGCGCTCTTTCGCCAATATTTCGAGGCCGATGACGTGCGCGGCGTCATCGTCGGCGGTCCGGGACCGATGAAAGAGAAGTTCGTCGATGGAGATTACCTCGCAGACGCGCTGAAGAAGAGGATAATCGCCGTGAAGGACACGGGCTACACAGGCGAGCACGGACTCGACGAGTTGTTCAACCGCTCGCAGGACGTCCTGAAAGAGGCCGCGGTAGCGAAAGAAAAAGAGATTGTCAAAAGCTTCTTCGACGAGTTCAACCGCGGAGGCAAGGCGACGTACGGCTTGCAGAACGTGCGACGCGCGATTGAAATGGGCGCGGCTGATGTAGTTCTAGTTTCAGAACACGCGAAACTGGAGGAAGTTGAATACCTGTGCGAATGCGGAAATTCGGAGAAAGTAATTGTGAAAAAGGAAGAGCGTGCGTCACACGCCTGCGCGCAGTGCTCGAAGCACATGAAAATAGTCGGCGAGCGCGAGATGCTCGAGGCTCTTGAAGAGCTGGCCAAGACCACAGGCGCGCGCGTCGTTCCTATTTCGCGCGACACCGCAGAAGGCGAGCAGCTCTACCAGATAGGCGGAATCGCGGCGACGCTGAGGTATAAGGTTTAAGAACGGATACGGCGCAAACTACGCATGCCAGTAGACGAAGCAATGCGCAAGTGGATTCTAGACCAGTACGCCGCAGGCTTCGCGCAAGACCAGATACGCGCGTCTCTTCAGCAGGCCGGTTATGACCCCCGCATGGCGGACGAGGTTCTGGGCGACGTACGCGAAGAAGGGGTCGTTGAGGAGTCTGCGAGGCCCGAACACGCGCAGGCCGTTGCGCCGGCGAAGAAGAGAGGCTTCAACTGGACTATTGTGTTTGCAATAGTGCTTGTCGGAGTGTTCGTACTTGCGCTGGTCTTTTTCACCGGTTTCGTAAACAATCTGGTCGCCTCGGCTCTCCGGCCTTACGGCTTCAGTTCTTGAGCTTCAGTGCATACAACTCGTCCGGCGTCAGCGCGCCCGCGTATACGCGAACGTCGTCCATGAGGCCGTTGAGCCACAGGTCGTTGTTTGTGCCGCGCGCGCCGAAATACAGGTAGCTGTTCGGTCCCTGACCGAACGATAGGCCGCTCCTGTCGCAGACGAGGATTCCGTCGAGGTAAGCGCGCAGGTATCCCTGTCCTCCAGTCACGCGGTTCTGCTGTACTACAACATGATGCCACGTGTTCGCCTTCCATTGGGTTGGATAGCCGCAGTTGGCCTCGGAAGGCCCGTCTTGGTATGTCGAGGCAAACTCATAGCTCCAGCCGACGATCTCTAAATTACCCACCTCGACGTTGGAAAATTCCTGTTCGACGGCCCAGCCCGAAGTGCGTTTTATCCACACTTCAATCGTTCGCACGCCCGGATAGACGTTGAACGACGTGCTTGGAGGAATGGATACCTTGCTGTTGGCGCCGTTGAAACTCAGGGCGTAGTGCGAAGAGGCGTGCGGCGTGTCTGTCGCGTACACGGCGTTGGCTATCGCACCAGTGTTGCCGTTGCCGCTGGAGTCGCCAGCCGATGCGCCAGAACCCTCTTCAAACCTCCAATCTCCGGCGACGCCGTGCGCCGTGGACGCCGTGACGCCGGAAGAATCGGCGAACGAGCCTGCTGTGACGCGCAGCGCGTGGTCTCCAGCGCCGTATTTCCACAGCCCGCGCAGCGTGAGAGTGCCCAGCTCGTCGCGCTCCAGAACGTCGAAATCCGCGGCGTACGCGATAGGTTCGCCGTCGTAGAAAACCTCCAGCGCGGACTGGGAGAGCTTCGAGGTGCCCGTGTTCTTTATGAAGACGCGCTGGTCAGCCGCGCCCTGTATGTCGAACTGCGAAAATAGCTGTTGTGTCGTTCGCGTCACGGCCTCGCCGCTCTCTTCCGTGACCTGACCGAAGATGCGAGACGACCACGTCGTGTACGTCGCCGCGAGGCCTATCACCACGAGAACGATCAGCACAGAGGCGATTATGGGGGAGATGCCTTTTGAGCGCATGTGGAAAGATTGTGGATTCGGATATAAAACCTATGATGCTAGGCTTTCGAAGTATGCTTCCATATCCTTGGCCAACCCTCTCGAGCGCACCAAAACGTTCGCCTCGGCGTTCTTTTCCATCGACGTGTGAGACCAGTTGGTCGAACCTATCAGAACGTACGTTCCGTCGACAACCAGCACCTTCGCGTGGGTGGTGCGTTCAGAGCCGTCGAGCTTCGCGTCCACTCCGTTGGCGCGCAGAAGCCTCACAACCGCGGTCGCGTCGTCTCCGTACTGGTTGAGATATTCGTCAGTGACGACGCGCACGTCGACGCCTCGCCTCTCCGCGGCTATCAGAGCGTTTACGAGTTGGTTCGGCTTGGAATCAGGATAGTTCCTGTAATATTTCATCTCGAACGCTATTACGTATAAAGACTCATTGGCGTTTTCTATCAGGGAGTACGCGACGCTGAAGTAGTCGTCGTCCGTCACGAGAACGGCTTCTCCCTCCTGCGGCATCGCAGGCCTCTCCAAGAACTGGTAGGCGTTAGCTACGAGCAGAATTGCGACGACCGCGTAACCGAGTTTCATGCCCATATTGTGCGGCCGGGAAGGTCAAGCTTTTTCGACCACTGCGGTGGTAATACGGAGTTTTCGACCGGATTCGTCAGATAAAGCCCGCGGTTCTCAGGTAGAGTACGAAGAGGAAGAGTATGATAGCCACTATGATGTAACGGGGATCTATCGCGCCTTTCAGACTGGCCTTGTATTCAAGAAGGGCCGTTCTCTTTTCGATGTCATGCAGTTCGTTCATATAATCCAGTCTCCCCTCAAGTCTATTCGCAGACTCTTCGAGTTTTTCTATCTTATCGAAATACTCTCGTAGCCAATTATATATAAAGTAGACTACGACAAACATAAGGAGCGCGCCCAACAGGACTAAGTTTGCTACATCGCCCGCGCGATAGATCTGCAGTATCGCAGTCAGGATGCCTGCTATTACAACGAGCGCATTCAGGAACAGTTCCTTTCCAGACGCCATACAAGCTTAGGGTCTCTGGTAACATATAAAACAGGCACTACCACTGCGGTGGTAAGTGTGGAAAAACCGCGGTGCCAGAAGAAAACCTTTACGCCATCTCTGCGCCGTTGAGCGTTTCCACATGGTCCGCCGCGTTCCTCAAGGCCACGGAAAACGAGGGCTCGGCGCCTATCACTACGGTCTCCTTCCCGTACGCTTTGGCCTTCAAAACCACGGGCGTGAAGTCGGCGTCTCTGGTAGCGACCACGATGACGTCGACCTTCGCATCCAGAACCCCTTCCATGATGGAAGCGCCCATCATCGCGTCCACGTCGCTCTTCTCCTCGCGCGCAGCGCCTGCCATCACGACGACGGGTTCCCACCCTTGGTTAGCCACGGCTTCAATCATCTTCTGCGGGGTGAACTGGTTCAGGAAAACCTTTGCCGTCACGAGCCGTCCGTATTTCTTTACAGTCTCGCGCAGCGCGTTGAGGTCTGTGCTGAGCTCCTTGCGAAGAAGGTTGGGACCGTCGACGTACAGAGCCACGTTCTTCTGGGAACGCGTCTTGCCGGGGGACCCAATGCCGAACATGGTAAGCGTGACGCCGCTGCCTATTAAAAGCCGTCTGGCGCAGTTGCTAGCAAAGAAGTCGCGTCTCAAGAAAGGGTGAAACTACGCTATGGAAGAAGTGACCGAAAGGATACGGATGCCCGACGTGCCGACGAAGAAGATACTGCTCGACAGGGCGTTCAGCCGCGCGTCCAAGCGCGCCTCTGTGGTGCGGGCGGCGGAAGGCCAGACAGAAGAACAGGAAAAGAGAGGGAGGCTTTGGGCCGCGCGCGAGAAAGAGAGCATACGCATAGGAATATCAGGCGACGTTCTCGTTTCAGAGCTGCAGGAGGTCGTAACGAACACGTTCTCATACGACAAGCTTCCGCCTTTCCAGCAGGACCTCGTCGCGGTGCTCGTGGACGTAGACCGCTTCAAGAAGGCGCTGGGCGCTTTGAAATGGGCAGCCGCGGAGATCGGGACGCAGCAAAGCAAGTACACGGGCCGCCTGCGCAACGCGAGGGAGTTCCACACGATGAACCGCCTGCGCATAGAATTCTACGGCATCGCGTCCGCGACAGTGGACAAGGTCAAGAAAGACCTGGCGTATCTCATCGAGTGCAAGGCAATGCTCACGAATGTGCCTAACCTCAAGGATCTCCCTACTGTCGTCATCGCAGGCCTGCCGAACGTTGGGAAATCTTCCCTTCTCGCGGCTTTGACTGGCTCGCGCCCTGAGATACAGCCGTACCCCTTTACTACAAAAGGCCTGATGGTTTCGTATGCCGAAGGCCGCTACGGGGACGTGCAGATAGTCGATACGCCGGGGCTCTTGGACCGCCCGCTGAAGGACCGGAACCGCATAGAGAAGCAGGCTATCGCGGCTCTGAGCCACGTGGCGTCTGTTATCGTTTACGTGTACGACCCGACGGATACATATCCTCTCGAACAGCAGGAAGCCCTGTACAAGGAAATCAAGGCGACTTACAAGAAACCGATTATTGCCGTTTACAACAAGTGCGATGTCGCGCGAGTCGAAGGGACGCTTGCCGTTTCGGCTGTTACGCGCGAAGGCATCGAGCCGATGTGGCAGGAAGTGCTGAGGCACGTGTACAGGCGCGAGCGCGTTCATTCCGGAAGCTCGTGAGCGGCGAACTTCCGCAAGTTCAGGACCTCTACAAATTCTGTAACTCTGGACAATTTAGGCGGCGTCACATTGTGAGCCGTTTCAATCTTGACAAACTGTGGGCTGAAGTGATAGATATCGACATCGTCGAGAGCGGATAGGGAAAACTGCAACGAGCCTCTGTAGCCAGCCCTGAGGAAATCGATCAGTAGCTTCCTGTCTTTCTTTTCGTCGAGGCTATAGAAAACAACACTGGATGGTTTCTTGCCGTCGAGTACGAGCTCTCCAATCGAAGGGCGTTCGTGCTGGTCTCTGTCGGAATTGCTTTCCTGAGTGTAGCTCGTTCTCGCCGAGTTTTTGTTAAAAGGCGCGTCTCTGGACCATTTGAGCCTGTACTTGTTTTCCCAGTGAGTCCGTGCATCTACATGCAGTCTTGTTTCAGGCGCAACTTCATCCTCTTGATAGAGACGGAGAGGCGCTATTAGATACGCTTCGTCCATGTGGAGTTTTTCCTGCAGCGCTTTTTCAACTATACCAATCATGATCTCGATGTCTTCAGGAAGGTGATAGAACAGCGGCGACGGTCTTTCTGCCGCGCCTCCTGCGGGTTGCGCCGCGCCTGCCGACGGGATTGCCATAACAGTCCTTAGATAGAAATCTATAAATCCTTGTTCGCGGGCGAACGCGCGCAAAACAACCTTAAATACCTTAAGCGACCAGAAAGGTCGAACCGTTCACTATCCGGACGCCATTGCGTTCTTGACGGATAGGAGGTTGTTCATGAAACCATCGGGTTTCATATCTACAGCTCAGACGATTATGAGGGACCAGTAGATGGCGAAGCAACAGCAGAAGACAGACATACTAGGCTCTATCCAGAAGGCTCGCGCAGGACAGAAGCGCAACTTCGTGCAGACAGTGGACCTCTCCATCAATCTCAAGAGCATAGACTTCGCCAAGACCGAGAACCGCTTCACGGCGAACGTAATTCTCCCGCACGGCCGCGGGAAAGCAGGTCGTGTGCTCGTGCTCGCAGACTCCATGGCCCCGGAAGCGCGAAAAGTGGAAGGAATAGACGTTCTCGTCAAGCAGGACCTGCTCAAGCTCGACAAGGAAAGCGGCAAGCATCTCGCCGACTACGATTTGCTTCTGGCCGAGGCGTCGCTCATGGCCGAGGTCGGCAAGCGTCTCGGGCCGGTGCTCGCTCCGAGAGGAAAGATGCCCCGCCCGTTCCCCGCAGGCGCAGACCTCAAGACTCTGGTAGCGTCCGCGTCCAAGACTCTCGTGATAAGCCCCAAAACGCCTCTGATACACGCGGTGGTCGGAAAGGAGGACATGGAAGACCACAAGATAGAGGAGAACGTGCGCGCGATACTAGACGCCTTGGAAAAGAATCTTCCAAAAGGCAAACAGCAACTCGGTTCCGTGTACGTCAAGCTGACGATGGGACCGAGCATAAGGGTGGTATGATGTCTCACGCAGTAGCGAAACGCAAAGGCCGCGAAGGACTGAGCCCCGCGAAGGTCGAGGGCGTCGCGACGGTCCAGGAAAACGTGAAGAAACACTCGGTCATAGGGCTGATAAACATCCACAAGCTGCCGGCCGCGCAGCTGCAGGAGATGCGCCTCAAGCTCGACGGCAAGGCGAAGATTTTTACGACCAAAAAGGCGATATTCCAGCACGCGATTGACGGTCTCAACCAGAAAGAACTGAAGGCGATGGACGAATATCTCGCAAAGCCGCACGTCCAGCCTGCGATGATATTCAGCGACATGAACCCGTTCTCTCTTTTCAAGTTTCTCGAGCAGAACAAGTCAGAAGCTCCGGCAAAGGCAGGAGACATCGCGCCCAAAGACATACTGGTCAAGGGTGGCGACACAGGCATGCCTCCGGGTCCGGCGATAGGCACGTTCTCGTCCGCAGGTTTGAAGGCCAAAGTAGTTGGCGGAAAGATTCACATCATGGAAGACAAAATCGTCACCAAGTACGGCGAAGCCATCAAGCCGGAGATTGTTAACGTATTGAACATGCTGAGCATCAAGCCGATGGAAATCGGGCTCGACATGGTGGCTGTCTATGAAGGCGGGCTCGTCTACGATAAGAGCGTTCTGCGCATCGACGAGGCGGCGTTCAACGCGTCTCTGGCGCAGGCGATAACCGCCGCGATAAACCTCTCGCTCAACGCAGGATACATCACCGCGCAGACGGCCCCGCTCGCAATACAAAAGGCCTACCGCGAGGCGCGCGCTGTCGCGGTCGAGAGCGGCGCGTACGAGAAGGGCGTCATCGAAGAGCTTCTCGCGAAGCACGCGCGCGAGTTCGTCGCGCTCAAGGCGCAGGTCCCTCAAGAATCGGTTCAAGCTCCTCCAGAAGGAGAACAAAAAGAACAGGTGAAATAAAATGGAGTATATACACGCAGCTCTGTTGCTCCACAGCGCCGGCAAGCCCGTCGACGAGACGCACCTTAAAAAAGTGCTTGACGCCACAGGCGAGCACGCGGACGAAGCGCGCGTCAAAGCGCTCGTAGCAGCGCTACAAGGAGTGGACATCAAGGCCGCCATAGAGAAGGCCGCGATGCCAGTCGCAGTAGCCGCGCCGGCCGCAGCGCCAGCAGCAGGAGCGCACGCAGAGAAGAAGGAAGAGAAGAAAGACGAGAAGAAGGAAGAGGAAGCAGCTGAAGGACTCGCCGGACTGTTCGGATGATGGGAGCCGCTTTTTTTACCTCGACAGTGGAATCTATAGTCAGAATTGAATATCCTTTCTGTTGGATGTCCACGGCTTTCTCTCGAACGTCTGGTAGTCTTTCTTGAGCTGCGAGCTGAAATTCTTGTCGCCGAGGGCGTATTCGAAGGGCACACCGTCGAGGCACATGCCGCCGCGCTCGCTCGGAACCGCTTGTCCTGACCTCAGGACTCGTTTGATGCTCGTCTCCCATGTCGCGGAAATGGTTTTTCCGCGCATGATGAAAGGCGGTCTTGTCGCTGTCCTTTTCTCCGCCATAGTTCCAAATCCGGACTCTCGGGCTCCAGCAGATACGACGGAGTCAATCATATATGCTCCGGAGAAACATTTCAAACCATGAAGTTCAGAGAGAGGCTTGTGGATGGCCTTAGGACGCCAGTGCTCGTCGCAGAAGGGTTCGAAATCCAATCGGTAACTGCCGATGGAATCGGGTTACGGCAACAAGTTACGGGTGCGGTTACGTTAGAGGAACCGTTGTTCGCCCATGGAAAGGATGCCGTTTTCCCGCGGGCATTCAAAGGGCAGTTGGCCAATGATTCGGTCATTGTTCTACTCTTTACAAATAGAGGTACGGTGTTCCTGCAACGCCGCGGGTTACAAAAGAAGTGGGAGCCGGGCAAGATTGATCTCGCAAGTGTCGCAGGCCAGAGGGCGGCCGTTCTTATTGCGGATCGGTACGAGCCCGAGCCATTAGAATCGACGGCCTTCCGCGAGGTTGCCGAAGAGACAGGCGTCTCGGTCTCCGTTCTCCGAAAGGATCCGTTACGGTTCATAGGCGAGCATTACAATCCTCGAACCAACGAATTCCAGACGGTCTACGCATGCGTCCTAGATGTTACCATGGCAGAACTTAACGCAAAGCTTTCAGCAGCCGGGACAGGCGAAGTCGATGCTTGGATCGAGAAGGACTACGGCATGTGCATAGCGGAATACTTTGGCGCCTTGGCCAACAACTATGCAGGCGGGGAGAGCATGCGGCCGGTGAATTTCATCGCGAATCCCGCTATCAGGAGGGGCCTCGACTCTTTCGCGAGTGGGCTCTCCATTCTATCACGGCCCGTGCCGTGACAGCGGCCAATCGCATGACCTGATTTTTCGTTTTTTTCTAATTGGCCGCGTCGTTGCTCATGCAACAGCGTAGCGCGTATATCTATATATCGCTGGCTAGCATTCAGATTTCCTATGGACAAATCCGCCCTTATCAAAGAACTCCAAAAGGACTGGAAGAAGTACTGGAAGGTCGAGCTCTTCGAAAAGGAAGGCTTCGCGCGCAGACAGTGCGAAAAATGCAAAGGCTTTTTCTGGACTCTTGACGCGTCGCGGGCGAACTGCGGAGAGAACCCGTGCGCGGACTACTCGTTCATCGGAGTGCGCAGGAAGGACTGGGACTACTACGAAACGTGGAAACAAGTAGAGCGTTTCTTCATCAAGAACGGTCACACCAGCGTGCCGCGCTATCCGGTCATCTGCCGATGGCGCCCTGACCTCTATTTCAACATAGCGTCGATAATAAACTTTCAGAGGCGCACTCCAAAAGGCATCACGTTTGCTCTGCCCCACAATCCTCTCATCGTGCCGCAGGTCTGCCTGCGTTTCACGGACCTGCCTAACATAGGCGTCACAGGTCGCCACCACTCGGCGTTCGTGATGCTGGGGCAGCACGCGATACCAGAAGGCAACGGCTACTGGAAAGACGAAGCGATACGTTTGGACTGGGAAGTTCTTACGAACGTTCTGGGGATCAAGCCCGACGCGCTCACGTTCAAGGAGGACGCGTGGGCCGGCGGAGGCGCGTTCGGTTACTCTCTGGAGTACCATGCGAACGGGCTGGAGCTCGGCAACACGGTCTTCACGGAGTTCTTGGAGACCAACGGCGTTCGCGAACGTCTGACAAGACCGGTCGTGGACATGGGCGCAGGATTCGACCGCTGGGTTTGGTACCTCAACGGCACGCTGACGTCATACGACTCTGCGTTCGGGCCCGTTCTGGAAAAGATGAAGAAAGGCATCGAATATGACGGAGACCTGTTTGCGAGATACTCGAGAATATCCGGAGCGCTGAACTTTGAGGACGTTCTGGATGCCAAGCGCGCAAAGAGCGACATCGCATCGGCCTTGCGTGTCAGCGTTGACAATCTCAACAAAGGAATCGGGCCGTTGCAAGCCGTTTACACAATCGCAGACCATGCGAAGGCCCTGCTCTTCGCGCTCGTCGACGGCGGACTCCCATCGAATGTCGGCGGAGGCTACAACCTGCGCGTCCTGCTCCGCAGAGCGCACGGCTTGATAGAGGAGTACGGACTCGACTACACGCTTCTCGACGTGATGGACTGGCACGCGCGCTCGCTCAAGGCGATGCACCCGGAGCTCGTGGTCGATGAACGCGTCCGCGACATAATAGAGACGGACCTGAAGAAGTTCGCCGATACGAAAGCGAAGGTGAGGAAGCGCGTGACCGCGCTGGTCGCGTCCAAACAAAAGATAACGGACGAAACGCTAGTAACGCTCTACGATTCCGAAGGAGTCACGCCAGAGCTCATCGAAGCCGAGGCGAGGAAAGAAGGAATAGACGTCACGATACCCGCCGATTTTTACGCGCGCGTCACGGAAAAGCACATGGAAGAGAAGGCAGCGGGAAAAAAGAGGACGTTCTCTACGGAGAGTCTGGCGCCGACCAAGCAGCTTTGTTATACGCGAACGCTGGAACACGACGCTGTCGTCGCGGACGTTCAGGGCGAATGGATAGTTCTCGACACAACGGCTTTCTACCCCGAAGGGGGCGGCCAGATGTACGATACTGGAACGATAGGCGGGGTTCGCGTCACAGACGTTCAGAAGGACAACGGAATCGTATTCCACAAGGTCGCGGACGCGAAGGCGCTCTCGCGCGGAGACCGTGTAAGATGCAAAGTAGACGAGCCGCGCCGCATGCAATTAACGCAGCACCACGATGCCACGCACATCATCAACGGCTGCGCGCGTGCGATGTTCGGAACGCACGCTTGGCAGCACGGCGCGCTCAAGGACGTGGACCACGCGCGCATCGACGTGACTCACTACAAGCCGCTGACAGAGAAAGAACTTGGGGAACTGGAGGAGCGCGCGAACAAGATAGTTCGCGAGGGCAGGCGCATAACAAAAAGCGTGCACACGACAGAGGACGCCGAAGCGAAATACGGTTTTGGAATCTATCAGGGGGGTGTTCCTTGGGGCGACATACGGATAGTGAACATCGAGAATCATGACATAGAGGCGTGCGGAGGCACGCATTCGGATAACACGTCAACCGTCGGAAAGATAATAATCACAGGGACAGAGCGCGTGCAGGACGGTATCGTGCGCGTGCACTTCGTGGCAGGCCGCGCGGCAGAGGACTATGAATCCAAATGCGCGGGCGTTCTGGAAGAGCTGGGCGAACTTTTGAACGTACGGTCGGCGGAGGTTCCGGACGCAATAGAAAAGCTCGCGGAGGATCTGAAAGATGCGAGAAAGAAAGCCGAACAGGCGATGGGGCACAGGGCAAAGCGCGCCGCGGAAGGAATGACGTTCGTAGAGATCCGTGACGTGCACGTCCTCGTCGCCCACGTCGCAGGAGACGCGCGCGCCCTGCAGAAGATGAGCGGGGAACTGTCGCGCGAAGACACTGTGATATTTCTCATAGGCGAAACCGCCGAGGACGCTCCTGTGTTCGCTTCGGCCGGCGAGCTGGCGGCGCGCGACTATCACGTCGGCCGCATCCTGAAGGAGCTCTTCGCGACGGTTGGCGGCAAGGGAGGCGGGACACCTGTTCTCGGACAGGGCACAATAAAGAGGGAAAAGATAGAGGAGGCTGTCGAATGGCTAAAGGAACGGGTAAAGTGAACGCTGTGCGCGTCGTTCGGACGCTCGCTCAGCGTCTGGGAACGGACGTTGACGGACTCGTGCCGACCGTAAGGAAGCTGAAGCGCGAGAAGGAAGAGACCGAGAGAGAGGCATAAGGACTATAACCCCCCATAACGCTTATAAACCGTCTTATCCCAATTCCGCACATGAAGGCCGAAGAGTTCGTTTCGTCAAGCAACGTCTCAGCTTTCATACTGGCCGCATTGGCCCTTGTCGTGACGGCGTCCATCGCCGGCGGATACATGAACCTAGTCAGCGGACTGACGCTCGTCGTCAACCTGCTGATGGCCCTTATCCTGCTGTCGATAAACGCCAGACTGGGAACCAAGGCAGCCAAGAAAAGGTGAAACGTTTGAGCAAAGGAATTTCGGACATAGTGTCCAACGTGCTGATAGTGCTCGTTGTGATTGCGCTGGCCTCGGCATTCTTGCTGTGGGGCACAGGCACTCTGACGCAGACGCAGCAGACAGGGACGCAGAACGTCCAGACCTATGGAGCAAGCACGCAGAAGGCGGTTAGCATAGACGCCCTTGCGTGCAGTGCCAACAGCCTGACCATAAGGAACACGGGCAGCGTCTCGTTTGCCGTGACCGACGTAACGGTCTACGTGAACGAGGTTGCCGTGACGCCAACGGGTGCCGGCTGGACAGGAACGGTAGCGGTCGGCGCGACCAAGACCGGAACGGTTACGTTAGCTTCCGGTGACGCGGTTCGCGTTACGGTCGCTGGCGCTGCTGTAGGCGCGTCCTCCAGGTGCGCATAGGCGCTGGGATTTTTCTTTTTCCTTCTTTTTTGACTCGTCCAGCCTCCGGTCTATATGTTTATATACGGGCTTTCAAGAAGTCTATGCATGCGCTTCGAGGAGTTGCGGACGATAAACAGCATTTCCGTAACCATTCTGGCGGCCTTTGCGCTCGTCATGGCGGCCCTTACTGTCGGAGGCACGCTGGAGATAGCGACAGGAACCTCGCTTATTCTGAGCACGCTGACCGTGATAATCCTCATAACCATCTACGTCAGGATAGAGGAAGCCGTAGGCGGAAAGAAGAGGTAATCCCCATGCGAAAAGGCGTTTCTTCAATACTCGCGACCGTTCTCATCGTCATAATCGTTGTAGCTCTGGCAGGCGCATTCCTCGTCTGGTCCAACCGCGCGTTCACCTCTGCGGCAGAGCGCGGAACAGAAGGATCGCAGCGCGTCACAGGCGCCACGCAGGAAGCAGTGGCCATCCTTAGCATGGCGTGCACGGCGACCCCGCAGATAAGCGTCAAAAACGTCGGTACGTCGTCCATAACAACGGCCGATTTGACGGTCTATAAGAACGACGTGTTGACGTCTGCGACATGGAGCGCACCGACTCTGGCCACAGGCGCCACTGCGACTACGGACTCCGTCACGCTAACGTCGGGAGACACGATAAAGATAGTGACGAAGCAGGGCTTCACAGACTCCTCGAGGTGCCCATAGAATGCGTTCCAAGGGAGTAGCGCCCATACTCGCCACAGTACTCATCGTACTAGTTGTAATCGCTCTCGCAGGCGCATTCCTCGTCTGGTCCAACCGCGCGTTCAGTGCCGCCACGGAGAGTGGCACGGCAGGAACGCAGCGCGTAACAGGCGCCACGAGCGAACAGATAAAGATAGAAGCCCTGACATGCGGCACGACAGACAACATAACGATAAGGAACCTTGGAACTGCGATAGACACGGCCGATTTGACGCTTTTCGTCAATAACACGCTCACGAGCGTGACGTGGACGCCCGCAGGCAGCCGCGCTCAGTACTCGCTGACGCACATAAGCGCGCCCGCCAACGTCTTCTATTCAGGGAACACGATAAAGGTAGTCGCCAAGCAGGGCGCCACAGACTCGACTATCTGCTCTTAAAGAAACCCGGATATAAAAATCGGTCCCCGTTTACTCCAAAATCATGTAAGACGAATTCTTGCCGCGCGACTTCTCCTTGGTCGAATTGTGGCACTGCTTGCATCTTATGATGGCTTCCAAACCATCAGCCGGATGCGGGTGTCGAACGAAGCCTATGGTCTCCATCTTGAGGCCGATACCGCAGATGTCACATTTCAGAAGCATTTTGTCCCCCTTTTCGACATTCGTACATACACAACGGACGTATAAAAAGCCAACCGGCAACCATTTTTGCCTCTTTTTTGCAGTTAAAACGACGTTTTATGTGTTTCGGACGGTGAAACGTTTCATTGTCAAATCCGGTTTCATCTTTTTATTTCTTTCCATGCGACGCGTCCGTCTTCCACGATTTTCTTTATCCTGCTCTGCCTGTCATTCGTTCGCGCGCTCCCTGTTTTGAATTCCACGAACGTAATTTCGTCGTCTCCGAACAGCACCCCGTCGACAGGATCCCCGATGAAGCGGAACGCGCGCGGATTGCCGGGGAAATCTTTCGAGAAAGGCGCGAGCTGTTCGAACGTAAGGCCGTGTTTTGTCGCGAGCGACGCTTTGGAGGAGCGTTCCCTGGCGTACATGTCGCGATAGCGGAAAATCACGGCGATTGCGAGGAACAGCAACACGGTTAATGCGATAACAAGCGCATCCACTCAGACCCTCTCCAGAACGTAGAGCTGGTCAGGCGTATATGTGGCCTTGAAGATACGCACTTCGTCAACCAGTCCCTTGAAATAGGAGCCCGTTGTCGGGTGTTTGCCTATCTTTAGGTTGTCGGCGGGCGTTAGGTTTATCGTGCAGCTGCTGGGAGACGCTGACGACACAAACGCTCCGTCGACATAAAAGCTGACGACGCTCGATCCGGATGGTTTCGTGGCGACTACGTGGCGCCATTGGTTAGTCGGTATGGATACGCCGCTCGGCAAAATGTCACATCCGCTCCCACCGAACGATACGACCAGTCCGTAGACGCCGTGCATTTGAATCTCGAACCATTTCCCATTCGTGACGCCGTCGCCGTAGCTTACTATGTATCCGCTGAGTACAGACGGCTTTATCCACGCCTCGACAGAGAGCGCGCCGTTGCCTGTCGGAAGTCCGCTATCCGCGGCAGTCACATAGTCGTCGGTGCCGTCGAAACTCACGGCCGTTCCGAACTTGCCAGCGCTCCAGACTGTTCCGTTTTTTAGCGTGCCGTCGTTATTGTTTTCGCTAAAGTCGCTTGCTGTTGTTCCACCGCCTTCGTTGAATCTCATGTCAAGTGCGAGTTCATCGGGATTCGGTTTGACCCGCACGGTCGTCGAATCGCTCTTGGCCGCTCCGGAGACGCGCAGCGCGTGCTCGCCGGGACCGAACATCCACAGACCCGTAAGCGTCAGCGTCCCTCTCTGTCCTGGTTCGATGGTCCCGTCCATCGTGTAGTTCACTGTCGCGCCATCCAGCGTGACGCGCAAAGAGTTGAGTTCCAAGTCCTCGGAGCCTATGTTTTCGATTCCCACGCTTTGTCCCGCTATGTCGCCGACGGAGAATATCGTGGTGGTCAGCTTCTGCACCTGCGAGGCCTGCTGCTCGGCAGCGGCGGTCTGCGTGCTCGCGAGGCGCCCGGTGAAGACGAGATACGCGCCTGAAAGCGAGATTACTATCAGGACGAGGATTATGGAGGCGATTACAGGCGAGATTCCCTTGTGCGGTAGCGGATTTTTCATGAAAGTTTTCATTCGGGAACCACCGTTCCCGATGTGCCGGGAACGCTTTCCCGTGCATGCGCGTTTAGCGGATGCGATGGGCGCAAAAAGTTTCGGAGAGATACCCTTGGTTGCCATGCAGAACAATGGGCATACGCAAATAAATGCGGTGGGTCACTCAATGGCGAACGCCGCCGACCCGCAAAACGCTGGCGCGACAGACGACGATCCTTCATAAAACAACCTTGCCTGCCCTGTAAATGTCCAGAATCAGTTCGACAAAGGGCCTCAGATTTCCCTCGGTCTGCGCAGACTGCAAAGCCGCATAATAACGGCGTTTGATTCTGTTTGGAACGTTTACCATGGGATAGCCATTCTTTCTAAGAATGAAGTTCATCAGCAACCGCCCTACCCGTCCGTTTCCGTCAACGAATGGGTGAGCCATCTCGAACGCAGCATGAAAATAAGACGCCAGAACCACAGGGTGCAGTTTCTTCCTGTTCTTCGAATACCACGAAAGCAGATTCTTCATCTCGCGGGGGACGTTCTTGGGTTTCGGCGGGAACCAGTCAACGCCCCTGATGTAAACCTGTACGCTGCGGTATTTGCCTGTCTGCGGTTCCAGTTCCTTTCTCAAGGTGTCCTTTACGACAAGCTCGTGAAGTTTGCACACGAGCTTCTTGCTCATGTCTCCTCTATATGCGAGCAAAGCGTCAAAGGCTTTCTTGTGGTTTAGCGCTTCGTTGACCTCCCTAAGGGATTTGGGAGGGACGATTCCTTCGAATAGTAGCTGTGCGGTTTCCTCAAGGGTCAGCGTGTTGCCTTCAATGGCGTTGGAATCATAGGTGAAGAGAGAGACGAAGTACTCGTATCTGTTGTTTGAAGTGCTTTTCGGTTCGTGGGAAAGACGCCTTTTGACGCCATCCAAGAAATTCAATTCCTTCGTGCTCAGCAAACCACTCAGAACATCCAGCTCTCTATCGGCGCTTGCCTCCTTCTTCGACAGCTCCTTCCTAGCCAAGCTCGCTCCAAGATACACGCGCCTCTTCGCCACGACCTTGCCGCGCCTGACAGACAGAACGCGATAATAGTACTTCTTTCCGTTTCTTTCCTGAACTTCTGTGTAAGGCATAACTCCTATATGTCCACACCAGGATATAAAGATAGCATATATGTAGACATATGGTGGGCTCGCCCTGACGAATCACGGTGGCCGCGTTTCTTTGCAGCCGTGCTTTCTTTCTAAGGAAGCCCGGTTTGAACAGGGGTCGGAAGCTGTTTCTGCTCCTCCTGCCCGCAGGCGGGAGGTTTGTGCACCCGTTAAGCGAGCGCTTGCAAGCACCCAAAGCTCCAATGCTAGACCAAGCTACACCACGAGCCCTCGGAAAAAGATGGAATGGGGTCTATTTAACCGTTGTCTAGTCTCCCAGATACTCGCCCTTCTTGGTTATCTCCAGATTGCAGCTCTTGTGTTTCGTGCACCACGCCTCGCAGGCGCGCGCCGTTTCTTCGTCCAAATAACCGTAGTCGCAGGCTTCGCAGACGTTGTATGTTTTGCCGCCTCTTTTGACAGTTTTTACCATAATCATCACGACTTCGGATTTTTTCCAACGAACCGTTCTGGATCTCTGTCAAAAGCCCATTGGCACGTCGGACTGCAGAAGTAGTAGGATTTGCCTTTATACTGTGCCTTCGCCGAACCCTTTTCGTCGACGTTCATACCACATACAGGATCTTTAGCCATCTTCGTCCCTCCTCTTCTTTATCCTATTTAGAACCAGCGGCAATGCGATTAGCGCCACGAAGACGTAAGGCGCGAGGAACTGCGGAACGAACGGCACGTCGAACACTGGCTCTTCGCCTTGCTCGCCTATGCGGCCGCCGCTGACGCCGAGCAGGAAGTCGTTGACACTCTCGTGGTAGACGCTCTCTTCATACCATGGCTTGAACGGGCCGCCTGTCATCAAAAGAATGGCACCCACGACGATCAGGGCCCACCCCATCCAGTGCGATATCCTCTCCGAGCCTCTGGCCAGATTCTTCGTGTAATCGAAACCGAGAATCGCCAGAACCGCCAGGAAGAGAAGCGGCGTCGCGCGGCCGATGGCGTGAACAAGACCCAGCGACGCTCCAACAAGTACGCTGCCCGAAGCCGCGATGTACGAAAGGAGCACGTAGAACGCGGGGTTGGGGCAGCCGACACCCATGTTGCCCAGCAGGAGGCCCATGAAGAAGCTCTTCACATAATCTCCGTGTTGCTGAACGACTTTTGGCACGGACATTCCAAAAACCGGCCCGGTGACGCGAAGAATACCCAGTTCGGAAAGACCGAAAATATACGCCGTGACGCCGCCGACGGTCAGGAATATTATGTTCGCGGCCTGAAGGTTGAAGATTCCTCCAAGGAGAGCGGCCGCGATTCCGTACAAAGTTATCGTGATAACGAGGCCTGCGCCGAACAGCAGTGACATCACCAACGCCTTTTTCGGGCTCTCGCGCATCGCCATCGGCACGATTATGAACGCCAGAGGCAGCGTGCACGGCAGGAATATCATGGAGAGCCCGGCCGCGTACGCCAGCGGCAAAGAGACGAGTTCCGTGGGCGTCACGAGGAAATAGAAGAGACCGACGACGAATACGGAAAACAGGATGAACGCCAACGCGAGCAGTGCCTTTCTTATGTCGGCCATTAAACTGCCTCTAATTCGGAAAACGTTTTGAAACGCTAAGAACTATTTCGCTCCTATAGACCGGTTGTAGACAACCGCGACTAACCATCCGGTCAGCGCACCTCCGCCGACGAGGAGTACGAACACGAGCGACTGCATCATCATGGACATGTACGGATAACTGTACAGCAGTCCCATCATAGAGGGCATGCCCATCATGCCGTGCCAGCCCAGTGCGAGCGCCCACCATATCAGGCCGACGATTGCGCCGGTTTTCGTGAGACCGTCGGGGCTGACGGGATGGTATTTGACCATAAAAAACGTTTGCAGAACCGCCTTATAAAGATTTGAAATGTGAAATACTATACGAGTACCTGAAAGGAATGTTAATAAACGCCGCGCGCGCAATAGACTGATGAAAAAACTCATCGAGCTTCTGCTCGTCCTCGCCTCGCTGCTGGTTGCTCTCGTCCCGGCCCTCTTTTGGGTGTCCGTAAACGTCGCGTCGTATGAACTGAAGTTGCTTGGCATATTTTTCATAGCGTTGTTCGCTCTGGTAGTGGTGATGGCGTACTATTCCGCAAGGGTTATCGCTCCTATCAAGAAACTGACCGATATCATGGATTCAATCAGCACCGGGCGCGCGCAGGACGGCGTCGACCCTTCTCTTACAGGACTCAACGACGAAATAGGAGACCTCGCGCGCGCATTTTCCAGAATGACCGTGAGCCTGAAACTGGCCATGAAACTGAGCGCGCCTGAGCTGAAGAAGGAGATTAAAGCGAAGGAGCACGAAGCCACCGAAAAGCGCATCGAACTTTTCAGACGTCTGGAGAGCATAAACAATACTCTCGACCAGTCGTCCATAGTCTCGTTCACCGACGTCGCCGGAAACATTACGTACGCCAACGACAAATTCTGCGAGATATCCAAGTATTCCCGCGACGAGCTCATCGGCCAGAACCACCGCATCGGAAAATCCGGCTTCCATTCGCCGCAGTTCTACCAGAACCTGTGGAACGAGATAACTCACGGGCGCGCGTGGCGGGGAGACCTGAGAAACCGCGCCAAGGACGGAAGCATCTACTGGGTGAGGAGCACCATCATGCCTATGTTTGACGAGTCGCATGACGAGAAGGGGCGGCTAGTGAGAAAGATAAGCGGCTACGTGGCGGTCCGCGTGCCGATTACGGACATAATGGCCGCCGTCGAGCGCGATATAGCGGCCGGCAAAGAGACGCCCGATATAGAGAGACTGAGGGACGGACGGTAATACTTCTTGACAATTCAGGTCGGCTCCATGCCTTCCGCGTGGCCGGCGCCTCCGCATCCGTCAGAGAGATTCCACACGTTCGCCACGTCCTCAGCCGTAAATCCATTCTCGGTTATCAGCTTCTTAGCCAGCCCTCC
Organism: Candidatus Aenigmatarchaeota archaeon; assembly: GCA_016432325.1. Lineage (GTDB taxonomy): Archaea > Aenigmatarchaeota > Aenigmatarchaeia > PWEA01 > JACQIF01 > JACQIF01. Next base: position 542,719 of record CP066684.1, on the reverse strand, counting down.
GTAAGCGTACCATCTCCAGCACTTGCAGCAGCACGGACCGCCTTCGTGCGACATTTCGATGGCATCGTCGTAAATTTTCTGTTGTTCGTCCGTAAGGACAATCGTCTTGTCTTCTTCAATCATCTCGCGCGCCCACTCTTTGGGAATGTCATAAGGATCGCTGGGAATGATGTCGATTGAATCGTACTTCTTCAATCCCTCAGCCTGTTCGGCATACGCGTGCATGTCCATCGCAGAGCAGCACGAGCCTTGAAGGCGGTCGGATTCAACAGCGTCGACGATCTGTGGGCCCGCGCAAAAGTTGGTCGTGGCGCCGCTCAGGAGCGCGAATTTTTCTTCGGAGCCTGCGGCCGCTTGGATGACACGGGCGGACGAGCCGGATTGTAAAGGGAAAAGAACGACAGCCGCGATTACGACGATGGCCGCGCCTATGATAATGTACGGGGACTTTTTACTTTTCATACGCCGCAACTTCCACCACCCTCCGCCTTCGGCAACAATCCCTTGTCCTGCAAGGGCTTATAAACATTCTTCGCCCAACCGCTGTAGCTGGAGTAATCGAATCCCACTATCGTGCGTGCGTCGCTCCAGTAATCCTTGCCTTCCGCTTTGTAAAGGGTCGCGGTCGACAAATATTGCTGCGGGAACCACAGCGTGTTCGCCTGCAGCGCCAAAGTGTAAAGTTCGTCCTCGTTCAGTCCCTGCGAAGCGCCGAGTTCCAGCAGCGCGAGCAGCGCCGCGCCGTGGTTGCAGTCCGGGAACGCCGTCGGGTTGTCGCAACACGGTCGATACGTGCTTCGCGCCACTTTCTCGAAAACGGTTTGCTGTTCTGAAGTCAGCTTGACTATTTCGAGTTTGTTGTAATATGTCATCGCATCTTCTTTAGCAAGAGACCAGCCGCCTGTCGAGGCAAGATTGCCGACGCCTTCGTATTCCAGCGTCTCATCCAGAATAGGATTCTTGTTTGCGATTCCTAGAGCCCATAACGGGTTTATCAGAGAGTTCGCGTTTTGCGGAGTCAGAACAAGATGTTCGTTCGTCGGCTCTGTGAAGAGTCTCAACTGCTCTTCCGTTAGCCTGTCGCCGTAGAGCTCCCTTATTTTGTCCAAATTTATCACGCCGCTTTCGACGAGTTTCGGAATGGCGTCGCCAAGAACTACTTTTGTCTTGAAACCTTCCTGCGGGAACACGTCGCTCTGCACGTGTGCGAGTTCTGTCGGATCGCTCAACACGTTCATGTCCAGCCGAGACTGTCCTGACGCTACCCCGCCTGCTGCAAACAAGCCCGTAAGAACAAGAACGGCAAGAATGTATGGAATGCGGTCTTTCGGTATCACTATCTTCTTGCCCCAACGACCGCGTTTCTCGGTACTTTTCGCAGCCGCGGGCCGAGTGACGCGTGATTTGGAGCGCTTCATAAGATGCGTGAGCGCCGCATGTATTAAAGCCCGAAATAGCGCTCATCTTTCGTAAGTCAGCGCGTTTCCGGTGAAGCCGTCCACCTGAGCCGCGGACGCCCCGGGGAACGTTTCAAACTTCAGTTTCCTGTCTGAAGTCAGTTGCACCAACACGACGCCCCTGACAATATCTCCGCTTACAGCTTTTATGTCGCTCGCATAGCTCGTGTGATCCCACGGCTCTTCGGAGCCAAGTACATATTCTGAACCAACGAGCTCGTACTTTACGAGGCCGGTCGTCACGGAAACGTCCTTTGGATCAGGCGCGTTGCCGCGCACGCCGTACTGCAGTTGCGTGGCGTCTGTCGGCCTATTTTTCTCCGGGGCTTCGTAATTCCCTATCGATACGACTATGTGCGTTGGATCGATGGGGTCGTACGCAAAACTAAGATGGTTTTTCCAGGAGTCCTCTACGTACCTCGCAGGGAATCCTCCGCTTCCCTCGACGAACCAGTTGCCGACGAGCCGACCATCGATGTCATAGTCAATCTTGCCCCCGAAGGGCTCAACCTGCCTCAGGTTTTTCGCAAGGAGCTGCGTTCTGGCCGGTTCCTCAAAATAGTCGAACGGGTCCACAGTGTGGATTTTCCACGATTCGCCCGCGTAATGTTCAGGCACGATGAATCCAGAGAGAACGACCTCATCATAGTTGACGCTCAAGTCCAAGGTCTGCCCACCGATTTTACCGAGCAGGTCCCCCTTCTTGACGTGGATGGGTTTGTTTGAGTAACTACCGGGTTCGATCGTTCCGGTGACGGTCGTGATGTTTTCGGAAAGGCTCGTGAGAAGATTGTATATGCTGTAAAAGTCGCACGTGTGCCTTATCTCGATGCGGTACTTGTCGTACTGGTTTTCCGGCGAGAGCGGTTCGCGCCCTATTCCGGCGATGACTCCGTCGGCGTCAGCGTAGACGTTGTAGGTGTCGGGCGGGGAATGGAAAACCGCCGGGGAGAAGTACATGTGGTCGATTGGTGTGACGTGCGAACCTATCATGTCGCCCATCGGTATTATCATGCCGATGTCGTCCAGATGCATCGGGGACGCAAGAGGAACGGTACCGTTGCCGGAGCATTCATTTTGTGCCGGCATTCTGAAGTCTTGACCTTGGCTTTGATATTCAGAACCGGAAATGCATCCGGCTGTCAGAAGCACAAGAACCATCAGAGCCACACGCATGCATAGAGTTGGCGCGCGAGATATAAATGGAGCCCCAGACGCGAATTGAACGCGTGACTTCTTCCTGTTCGTTCCTGAATACCAAGGAAGCGCTCTACCACTGAGCCACTGGGGCGTGATTAAGGTCGAGACAGAAAAGGAATATATAGCCTACTCTTCGCCGCCCGCTTCCGCAGACCCTTTCTTCATCTCTCGCTTCATGGCGTCTCGCAGCTTCGGAACCGCAATCTTCGCGCCGCACTTCGCGCACGCCGTCGAGAACGGGCGTTTCCATTCGGCCTCGACGTAGCCGATGTTCGTGCACTTCGCGCACTGGTATTCGCAGCGCGCCACGCCGTCGTCCAATACGAGTATTCGTATTTCCCCGCGGCCGTTGTCGAACTTGCGCCACGTGTGGTACTTGAATTTAGTGACGCCGTGCTCTTTCACGTACGCGGCAATCTTGTCCAGAACCATGCGCCGTGTACGCGCGAACGGTATAAAAGGTTTCCGATGCTATCCTATATAGCTCGCAACGTTCGACGGAGCCTGCTTCTCAGACGTCTTCTTGGCCTTCTTCGGCTTGGGAGTCTTTATCTGGCCGAACCTCTGCTCGTATCTTTCGAGGTTTTCCTTCAGAACATTCAGGATCGACTTTGCCACCTTCGGATCCAGTACGAGTGTCTTGTGCTTGATGTTGATTGTCTGGTGGCGCTCCTCGCCTATGGTGTCGAAGCGCGGTACTGCTTGCGTGAAGTCCAGAATGAATTTCTCCTGACCGTGCGTCACGGTGAGCGTGTCGGCGAAGAACGCGGGCTCTGTGTGGTCCACGGTGACGTTTACCTTGCGCTGTTCCATCCTAACCCCTCGACTCCTTGCTCTTGACGCGCAGCGCGTTCGAGCCGCACTTCCTGCACTTAATCTTCCCCAGCTTCACCTTGGCGCCCTGCGCGCGTATCTTGGCGTTGCAGTGCATGCAGATGTATACGCTGCTGAACAGGCGCGCGTACGCGATGTCTTTGGACATTGGAATCAGAGAACTCATTGTCGGAAGTCTATTTAAACGCCATCAAGGCGTCTGCATGAGGCTCTCGTAATCCTTCAGCGCGGCGTTGTATTCTGCAAGTTTGCCTCTCTCTTCGGCCGCTATGCGTGACAGTTTTCTAAATATACCAGGACGCATGTGCTTGAAACTGGGTCCCGTTTCGTCGATACGTTTAGCGATATTATTGTAAGCGCCATAGACCTTCCCCAATATGAGTGTGGACGTGAAAAGCAGCGCGGCATCGATCAGAGCACCCGACATCCTCACCTCGTCGGGGATTCCCGGCTGAAGTAAACAACCTGTCCACACGCCGGCCAGCGCATAGCCGCCGGGGATGGATACATCAGAGGTCGCAATGTTCCAGTCAGTCTTCAGATTCTCCGGTCCCATGTTATGAAAGAACACAGGAATCTACTTAAACGCCACGCGCGCTCGCCTATTCCATACTATCAGAGTGAAGCACGCGCGTTTCAATCCCGCGTTCCATGAGCCGAGAAGGCAGCGCGTCTGATCGGAGATGCGCGGCGCCGACCCAGACAACGGCGTTCTTTCTCCAGTTCTTGTCTATGACGTCTGTCCAGACGAGCTCGCGCTCCTCCGACGGAGGCAGTGTCTTCTGGCATTCTGTCAGCTCACGGAACGCTTCTGTTGCAATCGCCACGGAAAGGGCCTTGCACTCCTCGATTTCCTCCTCGGAGACGGATGTTCTCAAGATATCGGAGATTTCTCTCAGACCGCCGGCCAGTTCGTACACTCTCGCCGTCGACTTTTCGACCCCTTTCTGGTATTCTGCCATGGCCGGAACATAGGGGTCCATCTGAACCACGGAGCCGCCATACCCGGCAGCCCTGAGACCATCCGAACCCCTTTCAACAAACACCACTTCGGGTTGGATATAGTCGAGAATTCTTCTTGCAGCCAGATTTCGTTTCATTATTTGCCTGGAAGTGCCGTCCGCGCTTGCTCTGAACGTGTGGGCGCGTTTTGCGAGAAGACCGCTTTCCTCCGTGTCGGGCGACATCTTGGCCGTGATGGAAGCAAATGCCGCCATCGCGTTGTCCAGCCGCGGCGCCCAGTCGTGAACCTCGCCTATGCCGTAGACTATGCGTTCCATGACCACACCTAGTACTACTAGCTAGTAACAAGTATATAAATGCCCTAGGACCCTTCCTTGGCCATTTCCTTCAACCGTCTGACGCGCTCGGCCGTCGGCGGATGCGTGGAAAACAGGCCTGCGAGGTTCTCGGCGGTCAGAGGGTTGATTATGAACATGTGCGCCGTCGCGGGCTCGGCGTTCATGCGGACGCCGCGCGCGGCGTGCTCTATCTTCTGCAGCGCGGATGCGAGTTTCAGCGGTTGGCCGGAGACGTGCGCGCCGAACGTGTCGGCCCCGAACTCGCGCGAGCGCGAGATTGCAAGACGTACGAGAGAGGCGGCTATGGGAACTACTATCATCATGGCGAGCGCACCGGCGGCGCTGCGGTTCCTGTCTCCGGCGAAAAGGGCCGCGTGAGCTATCCACGTTATCGCGCCGGCGAGAGTCGCGGCCATCGTGGAAATGAGAGTGTCCCTATTGGCGACGTGGCCTATTTCGTGCGCGAGCACGGCCGCCACCTCGTCTTTTTCAAGGGCGTCCATGAGGCCGGTTGTAACGGCAACTGCCGCGTGTTGCGGGTTGCGGCCTGTCGCGAAGGCGTTGGGCGCATTCGTTCGTACGAGATAGATGGGCGGTTTCGGAAGACCCGCGTCCTTACAGAGGCGTTCGACTGTGTCGTGCAACCACGGAGCGTCCTTGCGTTCGACAGTCTTGGCGCCGTACATCTTCAGCACAATCTTGTCAGACCACCAGTACGAGACGAAGTTTATCACGACAGAAAGCGCGAACGCGACGAGCACGCCAGAGGAGCCGCCGACGTAGTAACCTATGGCAAGAAGGATTCCTGTGAGTACGCTGAGCAGCGCGAACGTTTTTGCGGTGTTCATCAGATTCATCCACATCCCCGCGAAGAAAACGGCGTCCTAATACTTAAACTTTCCTAAGGCTCGTACCCCTTCAGTGTCCAGTCTATCGGGTCGTTCGCGAAGCGCTTGCGCATGATCCAGTTGTATATCATCCGCGCGGCCTTTTGAGGCATGAGCGTCGACGTGTCGACGTCCATTACGTTATCCCACAGTTCGCGCGCTTCCACAGAACACACGCCGATAAGTTCTGCTTCCACATTCTCTCCGACTTTCTTCGGATTCCATCCTCTCTGCTCCATTCGCTGTCTGACGACGTCAGGATTTGCGCGCAGTATCACGTAAACGTCTGCCTTCAGGTAATGCGCCAGATGGCCGTCGACGACAGCGTTGTCCGAGACGTGGAGAGTCTTGAGTTTGTTCGTATCTACCAGTTTCGCGTCGCGCGCGCGATCCACTCCAGAGATAAGGCCTGCATGCTCGCAGAGCTCATTGAGGTCTATGTATGAGTAGTCCAAGAGCGCGGCCAGAAGACGCGCAACTTCGGTCTTCCCTGTTCCGGGAGTGCCGCTGACCGCGATTATCATAGAATCACCATTGCAAACGGCCCCCTGCTTAACACGTATTAAAATATGAGAGGCCAACAGATAAACCTTAAAGTGGGGTGTGGGTTTGGAGATTTGGTCGGAGAAGTACAGGCCTAAGAAGCTGGACGAGATTGTCGGCCACAAGGAGATAGTCTCCAGGCTAAAAGGATTTGTAAAAGAAAAAGGCGTACCGCATATGCTTTTCGCCGGGCCGGCCGGCACGGGAAAAACAACGGCCGCCCTCTGCATAGCGCACGAACTTTACGGCGACGGGTGGAAGGCCAGCTATCTGGAACTGAACGCGTCTGATGCGAGAGGCATCGACGTCATACGCAATCAGGTCAAGGACTTCGCGCGGACGCGCACTATAGGAAATGCCCCCTTCAAGATAATACTTCTGGACGAGGCCGACGCGCTGACGCCTGAAGCGCAGCAGGCTTTGCGCAGGACGATGGAGAACTACACCAACACCACGCGCTTCATTCTGAGCGCCAACTACTCTTCGCGAATCATAGATCCGATACAGTCGAGATGCGCCGTGTTCCGCTTCTCGCGCCTGAAAGCAGGCGAAGCAAAGGAGATGCTAGAACACATATCCAAAACAGAGGGCGTTCGCATCTCGACGGAAGGACTGGACGCGATAATGCACATCACCGAGGGAGACATGCGGCGCTCGATAAATCTGCTGCAGGCGTGCGCGGTGCATGGAAAAGAAGTTACCGATGAGAGCGTATACGCAGTCGCTGCGCAGGCGCGTCCCGAGGACGTGAAGGAGATGGTTATGTTTGCCGTGGAAAGGAACTTCCAGGACGCGCGCAAGAAGCTGTACGACATTCTCGTGAACCAAGGAATATCCGGCGAGGATGTCGTGAAAGAGATACATCGCACGATATACGGTCTGACGGTGGAAGAGGCGAAGAAATTGAGGATGATTGAGGCGCTCGGAGACTGCGAGTTCCGCATCGATTCAGGCGGCGACCAGATGATACAGCTGGAGGCGTATCTTGCGAAGCTCGGGGTGCTGTGATGACAAAGAAGATGCAGCCGGGCGAGTTTGCGGCTATCAGGCGCTCGAGAGACACGTGTCTTCAGGAATTTGAAGGAATCATATGCCGTCCTGAGCCGGCCCCTCTTTCTATTTCGGAAAGGAGTAACTGTTATATTGCCACCGTTAGGAGCATGAAACCGCGCAGCCCGATAAATGTTCGCCGTCTAACCAGCGCTCTAGTGGATGGGTACGACGAAATAAGGAGTTGCGACGGCCTCGAGCATACATACCTTCCTATGAACGAGGTGGTAGTAGACACGCGCAAGGACACGGCTGTCAGAGGTGTCGTGAGACACGCGCTGGGAACGCTTTCCGAGACAGGCTATACGGACAGGTTCCGCGTGGAAGGTCGTGAAAAGTTGTTGTATTCATACGTCCTAACGGATAAGGGGATAGACGCACACGGAATATTGATGGCGGTGCTGGCGATGCCGCCGCTTGTTGTAAGGAAAGTGGATTCTGACGGAGGCGGTTCATTACGAACAGATGGGTTGACAGGTATTCTCCAAAGAAACTGAACGAAATGATAGGACAGTCGAAGGCCATGGACGCGTTCCTGTACTGGTATGACTCTTGGCAGCCGGGTTCGCAGGCCGCGCTTCTTCACGGCGGTCCCGGAACAGGAAAGACCTCGCTTGTGCACGCGCTGGCCAGGGAGCGAAGCCTTGACATAATAGAAATAAACGCGTCGGATACCCGCAATGCCGAGGCCATGCAAGCGCTTCTGGGAGGTGCGTCAAGGCAGCAGAGTATTTTTCGCAGAGGCAAGATAATTCTTGTGGACGAAGTAGACGGCCTTTCCGGCAAGGAAGACCGCGGAGGAGTCGGCGCGCTGATAAAGATTCTCGGGGAATCCCGTTTCCCCGTCGCGCTCACTGCCAACGATCCCTACGACGAGAAGCTCAAGACGCTGCGAAGCCACGTCGCGATGATTCCATTCGGGAAGGTCCATCTAAACAGCATGGTCGCGCGCCTGCGCACGATATGCAAGATAGAAGGAATAGAATGCGACGACGACGCGCTCAAACACGTCGCGCGCACCTCCGGCGGGGATTTCCGCGCGGCTTTGACCGACATGGAGACCCTTTCAATCGGCAGGAAGAAGATAGAAAAGGGACACGCCGACGCGCTCGGTTACAGGGAGCAGGAGCAGAACGTCTTCGAGGCGATGCGCATAATATTCAAGACGCGCACGCTCACGACGGCCGTCGACGCGATAGAACGCATAGACAAGGACACCGAGGAAATGTTCTGGTGGCTCGAGCAGAATATCACGAACGAATACGGGGATCCGCAGGAAATCGCAAAGGCGTTCGAGGCGCTGGCCGCCGCGGACGTGATGCACTCGCGCGTGCGCAAGTACCAAAACTGGAGATTCATGAAATACATGCGGGACGTGATGTGCGGCGGAGTCGCGCTCGCGAAGCGCGGCGCGTACGAGAAGTTCACGCGCTACGCACCGCCGCAGAGGCTCATCGCCTACGCGCGCACGCGGGCCAGGCGCAACGCGATGCGTTCGGCCTGCGAGAAGCTGACGCCGCAGGTGCACGCGTCCTCGAGGAAGATCGTGCGCGATGTGGCGCCGCTCCTTTCCGTGATGGTCAGGAACGACCCCGAGTTCGCGGCGCAGCTGTCCAATGCAGGGTTGACAGAAGACGAGATAACCCTGTTCTCCTGATGTGCAGTCGGCGTTGAGTCATGCTCGTTTTGTCAGGATAGACTCTGCTATCTTTTCTTCGTGGACGCTTCTCAGGCCCGACAGCGTGTCTGCCGGCCACAGCCCGCGTTTCTCGGCGTATGCGGCCAGCTGGTTAAACGTCAGCAATGCAAACGGCATGCACGGATAGTTCAGGGATCTCTCGTTTCTGTGCGGCGGCATTCTCCCGTCAAGCCGTTCTCTTGCCTCAGGCAGCTGGTAATCGAACACCGACAGGAGATTATCTATGTTGGCTCCCAGGTCCCTGAGAGTCCGAATCTTTCTTGTTTCGGTAGTGCAATCGCCGAGACACCCGGAAACTATAAGGACGTTCGTGTCGGACGCGAATCTGCGGGAGTGTCCGCATTTCAACTTGTCTGCGATACGCAGCGCAAGAGAGTCGTCTTCCTGCTTCGCTCCCAGTATGCGTTCGTATTTCATCTTCCGTTCGCGTACGATATGCGCCATGCCATCCACGACTATCTTGGCGCCGGATCCGTCGGAAAGGAGTCTCTGGACATCCAGCCTCACAGGAGGGTGGTCCGCGTACCAGAGAAGCTCCTCCTCGCACGCGACAGAAACTGCTCCGTGTTCGAAAAACCACTTGGCGAGAGAGTCTGAGTAGCCCATTGAATCACCACGCGAGAGTCATCCGAATTCGTTCAGTTTCCTGATCCTTGGATCCTCGTAGTTCGCTACTATAGAGAGCAGGTCCGCGAAGCTTTCGACGTTGTCCACGTCGGTCTCGAGCAATACGCGGTGGATATCCACTATCCTCTTTCGCGTCCAGAGAATCTTGCGATTCTTCAGGTGTTCGAGCAGGGACTCCCTGCTCGCAGGGAACCGGGTCTCCCGCGTGGCAAACGCAAGGGAAACGACGCCGAAAGAGGCGCCTATGCCAAGGCAGCCGCTCTTAGACACCGGGCTCACCTTTCAGGTGCCTCTCGTCCACGACAGGCCAGCAGTGGCGCCGTCCGCCTGCATTCTCCTCTGTCCACATGTCGAACAGTTGTTGCGCAGTCTCTTCGTCTATTCCGCCGTGCTCCGCGATCCTGGCTACAGCGAGTTCAGCCATAAAAATCACCCCCTTATGACCGGTCAGCTTAGTTCCCCGCGGGCCCATTAAAGAGGCTGCGAGTAACGGGGCGGCTCTGACGATAACATTAGCCTATAAGAGCGCATTAACGCAAAATACTAATGCAAGCCTTTATTGAAAGAGTGGCTAGAGGAGTCCGCGGGGATACTGGATGAAAGCGGAAACTGTGCAGATAATATTCTTAGGGTCGTCGCTCCAGATGCCGAGGCTCAAGTACCTGCTGAGGCGCTACATCCCGCACAAGGTCTATTTCATCTCCGCGAAGGAGGACGACGATCGCAAGAGAAAGACCGTGGAACAGATGGTCAAGACGCTGAAGAAAGAGATGCTCGGCTGGGTCGCGCAGACCACAAGCCACGTGAAGATGTCGTTCTTTGACTTTCACGACTCGTTCCCCAAGCTGGTCGAGCTGATGATGACGGAGAGAAGGCAGGGAAAGGAAGTGATAATAAACATCCACGGTTGCAGCATACCGCTCTCGATAGCGACGTTGCTGGCCGCCAACCTCACCGGATCAAAGGTCTTTTGGGTGGAGCCCACGAGGTGGGGAGCGGACAAGCACGGGGCATACGAATTCTTCTCCCCCACAGGCGCCGTAGGCACACGGCAGATAGACTTGCCGATAGGTCTCGACCTTCCTCCGAGACCCGGCAGCGACGTCCTTGTCTACATGAGAAAGAGGGGGGGGGTCGTCCGCGGACGCCTGGCGGCGATGGCTCAGGAGATAGGCCTGAAGGCGCTGGGCACGAACATAAAAAAGAACAGCTCTGGCATAGTCAAACTGTCGAAGACCTTCACGCGCCTGCGCGACAGCGGCTTCGTCAAGACGCGAAAAGTGAGCAACAGGCTATTCGAGGTCTCTCTCACAGAGAGAGGCGACATGATAGGGGAAGTTCTTGTATTGCTGGACCCCCAGCAAGACAACCCGTCTGGCGGTCACAGAGGTCCTTAAGACGTTAAGCAACCCAATAATGCCATGAACGCAAGGAAAGAGGCCAAGGCGGTCATTCTTACGGCCGGGAACAACAGGCGTTTCGCCGGCGGCAGGGTTCCGAAAGGTCTGGCCGAGGTGGATGGGGAAAAGGTACTTGACGTCAAAATCAGGTGCCTTCGGGCGGCAGGCATATCAGACATCGCAGTCTCGGTGGGCAACAGGCACGAAAAGGCCGTCTCCTCTTACGTGAGGAAAAAATATGGCGACGAAATAACCCTGATTCCCGGAGGAGGGATATTGGAGTCCATATACAATGCCCGCTGGCACTTTTACAAGAAGTTCTTCCACCAATTCAACGGCAGGTCAGAGCGCGAGGGCTACCGTCCGTTCGACCTGCCGCCGATAGAGTCCGCGCACCCGCTTCATGCTGACAACGAGCACGAATCCCTGCGGCAGAGGCATTTCGGCGAAGCCCCGTTGATGGTCGTGACGCCGTGCGACTCGGTGGACAAGATAGCGACGTATCGTTTTGCGTTGGATGCGTATATGCCCATTTTCACAGCCGCGCTTTCCATGCGAGCGCACGGAATGGTCAAAAAGGCCAAGAGACCGCCGGAGCAGGTGCTGGGATTCGATCCGGAGTTTCCCATCAAGCCATGGGGGAAGCAGACACTTAACGTTTTCGGCGACAGGGTGACGGAGCGCCGTTCGGACTGGGTTCCGAAGGTCCTGACGGCGCACTCTCGCAAGGGGCCCAATCTGGAAGCCAATTTGGGCTTTGGTTACATGACAGGCGAGCTGGGTCAAAAGAAGCTTCTCACGTCCGTCTGGGATACGTCACCCTACGACTACTATGCAGACGGCATGGATGCCCCGCGAGCCCGTGCGCATCCGATAAGCGGTTTCCTGACAGGCGGCCTGCTGAAGAACATGTACAACATCGACGCAGGGCTACCCCGAATACAGAGAAGCGAGCTTCCTCAGGATGGGTCTCCTTTCGACACGAGATACGCTGGATATCTGGCGTCCATTACGGACCTGAAATCCTTCGGCATCAATACGTTGGCAAGCCTAAGGAAAGTCCGCAGAGTCGACGAGTTTGTCAACGATACCAGCGCCCTCGGGGAGATAGAGGAGTTCACGTCCACCCTGCATGCCGCGAACGACGAGATACTCAGGAAGCACAACGAGCTTCTGGTCGAGTTGTCGAGACCCACCAATGGCCAAGCCCGCCATGCTGGACGCAGCGCCTGCAGGAACAGCCGCCGGTAAGTCCGCTTAAAAAGGACGGTTCGCGCAACGCCGCTTCCAAAATTTCCTCACGCGCCCGTACTGAAACTAATCGTCGTCTTCTTTTTTCACCCACGAATCCCCCTCCCTTCTGTAGCTCTTCTTCACGGCCTCCCACGCGGCTTTCTGCGCGTCGTCTGACGAGTTCGGCTTCCCGTGCTTCCCCTTTCCAGACGCTTCTTCGGCGCTGTTGAAGACCTCTACAAACATCTGCTGCGCGTCTTCCGGGAGGTCTTTCTTTATGCTCAATGGCAACTCTTCTACGTTCTTGTATGACATAACGCTCACCCCGTCGTCTACTTCGCGGGCGCGGATAAAAGAAACATCGGCTCACGTTAGCGAAGCGCGCTAACGGAAATAAGAAACCCTTTTATCGTGGGGCGGCAATGGATTTGCATGAGACTTGAAGGAGGGAAGCTCGCGGTTTTCGTTGTACTTGTAGTCGCAGGCCTCTATCTCGCCCTGGATCACACCCCTCCGTTTCCTCTGAACCACGAGTCGATCGGTTTGGGCGCCTATCATATTGTGCACGCGGCGGCGGGCGTTCTGCTGCTGATAGGCGCCTCCTATCTTTGGTACAAGGGATGAGGCGGGTTGATTGAGACGGCACGCAAAAACCCTTTCCGCGATAGTTTTGCTTCTGATACTGCTCGCTTCAGGATGCGTTGGCCAGCAAGCCGCCGAAGCCGGGCCGCGCGAACCGCAGATCCAACCTCCGGATGGCCAGACGCCATCACAACCAACTTCACCTGATCAGAAAGAGCAAGCCCCTCCAAGTCAGCCCTATCCTTATTGAGGCCGGAAGCGCGTCGAAAGAATTCTCTTTAAGTACTTGTTGCAGGACAAAGGATTCGGATAGCCCCGTAGTCTAGTGGCCAAACCCTTCTGCGCACGTTGCACGGAAACACGGCGTGTTTCCGGCATGCCGAAACGGCATAGCCGTTTCGTGCACCGCGCAAAAGCGTTTACGGAAGCCCGCTTCCGCAACGGTTACACAAAAGGATAACTGGCTCTGATTGCGTTCATTTCATACGCGAGGAGAGACCAGTGGACGGAGGTTCGAAGAACCCTTTCGAGCCAAAGACAATATGTAAACGCTCGAAAGCGTTCATGGAATTACGCCTTCCGGCAACGGATGCGCGCAACAGAAAATCCTCCCGGGGCTACCATTTCCTTCTATATATCTTTTTTCTGCGTTCTGTGAGCATGCATCCCATCACAGTCGGCGTCATCGGCGGCGGACAGCTCTGCAGGATGATGGGCGAGGAGATCGTGCGCAAGAAACTTCCTTTTGAACTCGTGACTCTCGACCCGACGGAAGGATGCCCTGCCGCGCCGTTCGCGAAGAAACAGATAGTCGCTGATTTCAAGGATTCCAAGGCGATTCGAGAGCTGGCCGAGCAGTCTGATGTGATGACTTACGAGATAGAGCTGGCCGGCTACGAGACGCTGCACGAGCTGGAGAATATGGGCAAGAAAGTTCATCCGAGTTCCCACACCCTTCAAATAGTACAGGACAAGTTCAGGCAGAAATCTTTCCTTCAAAGCCGCGGCCTTCCTGTTCCCGACTTTAGGGAAGTTGCAAGTTCGGAAAGCATTGTGCGCGCGGCCGAATGGTTCGGATACCCACTGATGCTCAAGGCACGAACAGATTCATACGACGGTCGGGGAAACTATCTGATCAAGGACAGCAGGGAGATAGACACGGCTCTGGCCCACTTCAACGGCCGCCGGCTGATGGTCGAACAGTACATCGAATTCGACAAGGAAGTCTCTGTCATCGCGGCCCGCGGCACGAACGGAGAGATACGCACGTACCCTGTCGGGGAGAACATACACGAGGACAACATACTTCGCACCACCATCGTGCCGGCGAGGATGGACAAGGCCACCGCGCAAAAAGCGGAAGCGCTGGCCGCGAAAACCCTGAAGGAGCTGCGAGGCGCCGGAGTGTTCGGTATAGAGATGTTCGTCAGGGCCGGCGAAGTGATGATAAACGAGATAGCTCCGCGCGTGCACAACTCGGGACACTACACGATAGAGGCCTGCCCGACGTCGCAGTTTGAACAGCACCTGCGCGCAATAACAGGGATGCCTCTCGGAAGCACCGAACTTCTGCGGCCGGCCGTGATGGTAAACATACTGGGCCCGCAGGGATATTCAGGACTATACGAAGTGGACATGAAGGAAGCTGGATTCTTCCGTGGCGTCCACATGCACACCTATGGAAAGAAGACCACGTCGCCCAAGAGAAAACTGGGCCACTTGACCGTTCTCGGTAACCAAGACGCGCCCCTTGAAGACGTGGTTGCCCGCGCACAGGCGATGGAGTCCACGATAAGGATAAAAAGATTGCAGGAGATGAAAGCGTGATGAACCAGCGTATAGAAGTGAGGATGGGCAGCGATTCGGACCTTCCTAACATAAGCGGCGTGTTCGACGTCCTGGACAAGCTGCAGATTTCTTACGAGGCCCGCGTCCTGTCGGCGCACAGAACGCCGCGCGCGATGGGCAGCGAGGCCCGCGCGTTGGAAGAGGACGGCTTCTGGGCAAGCATAGCCGCCGCAGGCGGCGCCGCGCACCTGCCCGGCATGACAGCGTCTGAAACCGTCCTGCCAGTCATCGGACTTCCTGTAAGGACTCGCGCCGCCGACGGGATGGACTCTCTCTATTCTATAATCCAGATGCCTGACGGCGTGCCTGTCGGAACCGTTGGCATAGGTCAGGCCGAGAGCGCGGCTTTGCTGGCGACGCAGATGGCGGCGCTCGCTGATGTGGACGCGCGGAACAGGATACGCGACTATAGGAATCTCGACGAACTCGTGGAAGCGAAGGCCCATTCGTTCGTCGGCATAATCACGCCGCGCGAAGCCGAGATACCAGCACAACAGTTCAACGACGCGAAGAGATACGTTACGAGAATGCTCGGCGCGGGCTCCTCCGAAGAGTTCGCGGTGGCCTCTCCCGATCTGCACAATCTGCTCGAACCGCTGCGCGAAATCGAATACGCAGGCGCGACTGCCATCGTGGTGCTGGCGGACGAAGAGGCGATAGACCTGCCGAAGCGCGTGGCCGCGCAAACGGACATTCCTGTCGTAGGAGTTCCCGTGTTCAACGAGACGCTGCGTTCAGCGCGACAGGAGGACAACCTGCTGTGCAGAATGCTGACGGACTTCACAGAAGACGGTGACGCAGTAGGCTATCCTATGGCAGGAGTCGGGATCAATAAGATAGTCAACGGAGCGCGGTACGCGGTGCAGATAGCGAGCAACTACACGGATGGTGTGCGCCGCAAGCTTCGGAACGAGCGCGAACAGATGGCCCGCGAAGTTTCTGCCAAAAACGAGCGCCTGAGGAGTCTGGGTCCGGCGCGCTATCTGATGGACATGAAAGGATAGGGCGAGCGCGACGGTTATTTAAAACGGTGCGCCGTTTTATAGTTACAGCCCTTGCGGCAATAACTATTTAAAACTTGGCCTTTTCTCCATGGCATGCCATACGACAAAGCGTCCAAGCTCAAGCTTATCAGGGCGACAGAGGATGCGAAATGGCTCCTCGATTCGTCTTCCAGAGGATTTCCCATCGAATATGCGGACCTGAGAGATACATCAGACAGCTTAGCGCTTCACCTCTTCGACGCTATAAAAACGTTATGCCCTCACGAAGATGCCGAGACCCCCAAAGAGGTGAAGAGGGCGTATACTCTATCCACCATGCTATTGCTTGAGATAGACAGAAAGCCGATCTTAGGTCCGTATCCAGGCCACGAAATTGGAAAGGCGGCCTACTCACGGAGGCCGTTCGCCCACAGGAGCCTGACAGGGATGATTATGAGTTCTACGATGGATGCCGCGGCGCACACTCTGGACCAGTGGGCCGACGCCGCCGATATAGGATTTGTGGATACGCGGAGATCGGAGCAAAACAACGCGGCGGCTGTTGCCCTGGCGTCCGATTTCGTCCTAACAGACGCTGGCTATTACATATGCGAGCTGGGCATGGAGAACAATGTCGAGCAAAGCGTTGCACATCACAGGTTGCCTTACGACGTCTACAGGAATATAGAAGGCAAAACTCTCGCAGTATTTGAAAACATCGGCGTTCCAAGCACTCGACAGGATATTATACACGCAAGAGCCCACTGGACAGGCCTTACAAACGTACGCGAATGGGCATCTGGAAAACCCGCCGACGGGGAAGTGCCACCCCCTCTGAAAGAGGAGAGTCTCATGTTCGCCGACGACACGGAACTGGAAAAATATCTGGAGAATGTGTGGCTGCCCGGTGTGGCGCAAGAAAGGCTTGCTTTATGGAATGCCTACAAGGGACACGGGCTTCCTGGCATCGAAGTTATAACAGGAGTCCGGGCGGAGATCGGATTGAAAAAGTCCTTCCTGAACTAATCGGCCTACTCTTCTTCCTTCTTCTGCGCGCCTTCCTGGCTCTGCTGTATGACGTCCTTGCTCTTCTCGAGCAGGCGCACGGAATCCGCCGTAATAGTCACTGGTATCGGAACCGCCGCTTCCAGAAGTTCAACCGTGACCTCGTTCTTCGACTCGTCGACCTTCGTTATCTTGCCCTTCTCGTGCTTGAACGGGCCGCCGACTATCTCAACGATGTCTCCACGCACCAGTTCGATCGCCGCGCCCTTCTTCTCCTCTATGAAGTGCTTGATTTGTTCGAGCGTGACGGGCTTTTGTATCAGGCCGTTCACGTGGCGCAGTCCTGAAACGGCCAGCTTGATGTCGTCCTCCTCGCCTTCTATGATAACGTAGCCGCGAAGCTTTTCAGGATGCAAGAGAGCACGGACCTTGTAGCCCTTGGAGCGCACGCGTTCCTCTATCTCAGACATCACCACGTTCTCCCGTCCTATCGTCGTCCGTATCGTCAGTATCACGTTTCCACCTCAGAAGATTCCAAGGAACTGGAATATCAGGAAGATAATAAAGCCGACGACGCCTATTATAATAAGGCCTATGCCGGTTATCTTCGCCGAGGCCAGGTATTCTTCGCCGGACGGCTTCGACGAGACGCGCAGCACGCGCATCGCGTTCTTGCCGAAGTCCCGTATCTTCGCCACGATTCCTTTCTTCTGTTCTTGGTTGTTTTCGTTCATTAAAGCTCCACCTAAGCGATTGCGTCCTTAGAAAAGGAACAAAGGAACTTGAAAGGTAAGCTATATAAAACCCCCTGTCGCGGCCTAGTGGGTTTTAAAGGCTTCCCGACCGCGGGAGGGAAGATTAAAGCAAGAGCTTTAGGTTCCTTTGACCCAGCGAATGAACCGTATAGGCGTTTCCCAACGCGCAAGAACCTGTAATGGTGAGTGCCGAGAAGGTTCGGCCTTCCCGGACATCCACACGAACCCACACACTGGAACTGGGTCCTTGCCCGACCTCTTCGGTCAGGCGCGATTTTCTAAGGGAGGACTATGAAATCCTCGGTTTCAAATCCACGAACTTCTTCAAACGCACGGCGTTTGAAGTTTTCGAACCTCCGTTCGAAAATCGTTCGTAGACTATGTCACAAAGTCTATCCCGAGCATGTTGGCAAACTCGCGCTTTCTCTGCGTGGTTATGTCTCGCGCGATAGGTCCGTACAGCTGGCTCTTCTTCACGCCGGTGACGACTATCATGGCCCGCACTTCGTCGCCCATGCTCGCCTCAATCTGGGAACCCCAGATTATCTTGGCCTCCGGATCGAGTTTTGAAGAGACGTATTCGACTATCTGCTGGGCCTCGCGTATGGTCATGTCGGGTCCGCCCATGACGTTTATCAGGGCGCCTCCGGCGCCTTCGATGTCGATGTCAAGCAGCGGGTTGTGCAGCGCTTTCTCGACGGCCTCCATCGCGCGGTTCTCCGTGTCGCTCGAGCCGAGCCCTATCATGGCGAGCCCGCCGTTGCCCATGACCGCGCGCACGTCAGCGAAATCGAGGTTGACGAGACCGGCCTTCGTGACGAGCTCTGCTATGCCCTTGACCGCGTTGACGAGAATTTCGTCCGCGACCTTGAAGGCGGTCGTCAGAGATACGTCAGGAACGATCTCCAAGAGCTTGTCGTTCGGTATGACTATCAGCGTGTCGACGTTCTTTTTCAGCTTGTCCATGCCTGTGTCGGCGTTCTCGCGGCGCGACTTGCCTTCCATCGTGAAAGGCAGCGTCACTACGCCGACTGTCAACGCTCCTATGCTCTTCGACACCTCTGCCACAACTGGAAGGGATCCGGTTCCTGTTCCACCACCTAATCCGCATGTTATGAATACCATGTCCGATCCTTCGAGAGCTTCCTTGATGTCCTTCTTGCTCTCTTTGGCGGCCTCTTCCCCGACCTTCGGGTCTGCGCCGGCGCCGAGTCCGCGCGTCAGCTCGCGGCCGATGAGTATCTTCCTGTCCGCGTCCGTGTAAAGCAGGTCCTGCGCGTCTGTGTTCACCGCTATGAGTTCCACGCCGATGACGCCCACGGCAGCCATTCTGGTGATCGTGTTGTTGCCCGCGCCTCCGGCGCCTACGACTTTGATTACAGCCTTGCGGGATTCAAGAATTTTCTTCAAATCCTCATCGAGTTTCGGGTTAGCCTTTCGCGATTTTTTTTCAGCGGCGCTTTCATCCATCACAGCCATTTCAAAACCTCCATAATTGACAAAACCCGCTTGACATCAAGCAGGTCAAGCATCCCCAGCGCCTTTGGCGTCGGCAGAAGCGTGCTCTACATTTCAAGAAGCCGGTATATAAACATTTCTAGCGTGCTGGAAATTGATGACATTCTTGACGTCAAGATTCATAGAGCGCGGATGAACGCGGCTTCAGGCGGCCTTCTCTGTCGCCTGAGCCTCTTTGGGTTTTTCGGGCTGGACGAACTTCACATCAGCAACGCCCACGTGTCTCTTGAGCTCGTCTGTCAGCTGCTTCTTCGTTCTGGGAGAAAGTTCCTGTTCGTGGAAGACTTCAGCCCCTGTTCCAGCCAGGGTGACCTTGGCGTCCATTGCGTAGAAATCGCACAGGCCCTGGGCCTGCCTCTGCTTGTCTTCGACCTGCTCCTCGATGCGGACGGTGTAGGCCAGAGCCTTTCCGGCAAGCGGGTGGTTGAAGTCCACGCGCACGCGGCCCCCGCTCACGCTCAGCACGCGCCCTCGCAGACCGTTCATCGTTATTGGCATCCCCTGCTGGGGCAGGAAGCCCTGTTTCTTGAACTCCTGGAGCGGCACGAGTCTCATCAGGTCGGCGCTTCTGGGGCCGAACGCCTTTTCCGGAGGGATGTCCAGCGCGCGTTCGTCGCCTGCTTTCATCTCCGCCAGAACCTCATCGAGCCCGCGCACGAGCTTGCCTTCGCCTACGACTATCATAACGGGCCCGTACTTCATCTTCGGGTTGAACACTCCCTCCTTTTTCGCGATTTCCGCGTCAGTAGTGTCGAACAGCTCTCCGGTTTCCTTGATGCGGCCCACGTATGTAATACGGACGAATGAACCTTTGGATACCATCTGCAAACCTCCTTCATGTATGTACGGAAACATCCGTTTCGGTGTGGTCGAGTTGACGCGCCAGTTATTTAAAGATTAGAGGCGTTTCCAGTCGGGAGTGCGATGCTCGAAGAACTCGGTTACGCCAAAACGGTCCTCGACACTTACGATCCTCTTTGGCCGGAAAAAGCGATTGTCGTTGCGGCTGGCATCTACACGTTCTACAGAGCGACACGCAAAACCGAGGGACGAGAGCTTAAAATGCGCGAAGACGCGCCAAGGCATGCAGGAAGAGACGAGACAGGAAGCGACAGGCGCCTAACACGTTAAACACCCGTAAAGGTGCGTGCTTATATTCTTTCTGTTACAACTGCAGGCGTTATGAGGACACTGCGCACCGCGAGTGGGGACGTGCGGCGCGTTGGACAATCGACCGTGTTCAACGCCGTCATTGAAGGGAAAACGAGACGAAACCACTACCACTTGGATTACAAGATAGCCCACCTGGAAGTGCCGTCGATGGCAGCGGCGCTGCTGGACGGCAAGAAGCGCTTCAGTTTCTACGGCTCCACCAGAGATTTTTCCGAGATGTCTTCCATAGGAGGCGCCGAGGGAACTTACGAAATCAACATGCCCCCTCTGGCCACGTGTCCTGGCGTAGTCGTTCCTTTCGTCAGTGCCGGCATCCCCGGAGTCGCCCGTTCGATGGAGAGCACAGTTATAGAAAGAAGACTGGAGACACCGCTGGCCGTCATGACGAGAGACGGACGGGTGTTCGTTGAAGACGACGCACGCGCTGACGGCGCCTATCTTGAGATTCTGGAAACCGGCGGCTTGGCCCACGCAGGAAAGTTGTTCAAGAACCCCGAGATGGTTGATGTTTGGGAGATTTTCGGACGCAATCCGAAAACTTCGAACGCTAGGCGTTCGAAGAAGTTTGGACGAAACTAACGACCAAAACGCCTGCGTCCGACATAGATCGCCGATAGTCTGTCTGCTTGGGAATGGCTTTCAGTTCCATATACACGCTTAAATAGTTTTGCGTTTAAAGGGAATCGATGTCTGTCAATACTGAGGTTTATGCGAATCGAAACATATTCTTGACCGCCAAATATGTCGCAGACCGCGGAACTCATATGGAGAGAGGCGCCGTTCTTGACGAGTGCGTGCTCGTGCAGCCTCCGCAATCGTGGGCCAGAGGAGTCAACGTCGACGGCGTAAATGTCGCTTCTGTTGTCAACAACACCCGTCTGTGGCACGTGTGGGATACGCGCAAGGGATATGTCAAGGTTTCTATGTATCCGACGATTCCGCGCGAGGAGCAGGAGCCGATGGAAACACATACGCAGCTAATAGAGAGCGGGCCGCATACGAGACACGCGACTATCGCGAGGACAGCAGACGGCGAGGCTTGGGACAGGTTCGATGCCATTCTTGGCAAGAAAGTCGGCTCCCCCATCGACGACATACGGCCAACTCTGAAGAGACTCGATCTGGACTACACGCCGAGAAGTCAGGATGTCGGGCGCATGCTCGGATGCGAAGCGATGTTTTTCCTGTCGCAGCATGTGGGCAAAGAGCCCGCGTCCTGGATGGACCCCAAAGTAAAGAAATTCGTTGCCGGACTCGCAGGCAAGGACCATCTATGCACATACAAGGATCCTGATATGATAGAAGCCTGATCACCCAATCAATATCCCCGGCTTGTGCACGTCCGCTGCGCGCGCCTTCTGTTCTTTCGACGCGGACGCGCGCACTATCTCGACAGCCGCTCCGGTTTCTTTTTGCAGGAACTCGGCCGCGCTCTTCAGAGCTTCGTACTCCTCGTCTTCTGTGAGCACGTCAGCCTGCAATTCGTGCACGCGCTTCTGCAACGTGGGCACATACTTCGCGATATCTTGGCCGAACTTCTTAAGCTCAGCGTCCTGCATCACGTCCTTCAGCTGCTTGCCTGCGCGAACGAGCGCGTACACGCGCCTCTTCCACTCAGGCGCGACGAAAAGAACGACGCGCCGAGGCTTCTCTATGTCCGCTATCTTGCGGATTTCCGCGACGTCTTCGAGGACGCGCTTCACGACATCCTCTGACAGCTCGACGCGCCTGTCCAGCGTCGCGCCTCCTTTCGGCCACTTAGCGAGCGAAACGAACGGCTTGTTGCCGAACCGCTCCCAGAACTCCTCGGCCTGGTGAGGCATCACAGGTTCGAGAGCAACCAGCCAGTCTTCTGCGAACGTGCGTATCACCGGCATCGCTCGCTCGTCCCCGACACGGCGTCTGTAGTAGGCGATGTCAGTCAGCATATCATAGAACAGTTCGATGACGTACGCGCGTATCTTGTACGTCTCTGCCGCGGTCTTGGCGCGCGCCAGCCTCTGGTAGAACCGGCCGGTCATCCACCTGTCCGCGCCTTCCGTTTTCTTCGCGGGCTTGGCCTTTGAGACCGCGTCCATCAGTTCGACGAATTGGTAGAGCTTCCCTTTCGTCGAGGCGACTATCGACTCCCACCAGTCCATGGTCGTGTCTATGTCAGCCGCCGAAAGGACGTAGGTCCTGAACAGGTCGGCGCTGTACTTCCGCGAGACGTCGAGAAGAGGGATTACGTTTCCCTTAGACTTTGACATCTTCTGGCCTTCCACGCCCAGAAGCATCTCGTTGAGCGTCTGCGCGCGGGGCCAGTACTTCTCCGGGAAGAGCAGCGTGTGATGCAACAGGTAGAAAGACAGGTGGTTGGACAGGTGAGCCGGCGTCGTATGTCTCTGGTCCACCGCATACCAATACTCGAACTGTTCGCGCATCTCCTTGAGCGCACGCTCCTTGACGCCGCTCTGCTTCGCAACGTCCTTTGCTGCGCCCTTGCCCAGAAAGATGAAATCAAAGACTTCCGGAACGAGCTGCTCGGGCCGCGCCTCCTTTCTGATTATAGGAGCTACCGTGTACAGGGCCATGTAAAGCGTCGAGTCGGAGAGACTTTCTATCGTCCATTCCTTGTCCCACGGGAGTTTCGTGCCGATGCCGCGCCTGCGCGCGCACGGCCTCTTTTCCAGCCAGTCTATCAGATCCCGCAAGGACTTCCTGTACTTTTCCGGATAGATATCCATCCCGTCGACGAGCTTCTTTGTCTTCTCTTTCCATTCTTTCGAAGTGTAGTCGAGGAACCACTGGTCGCGGAGAACCGCGCCTATAACGACGCGGCCGTCGCGCGTTACGGCACGGCGCGACGGCTCGTAGAAGACGTCGGCGTTGCCTTTCTTGCGCATCCATGCTTTCACAGTATCTTTGACCTCTGATATCTTGAGACCTGCGAACTCTCCGCACTTCTTGCCTAACGCGCCCTTGTAGAACTCGTCCTTGTAGAGTTGGTTAGTCGCTTCGTCAAGCGCCTGCTCGTCGGCCTGCGTACCTGCTCCGAACTTTTTGCACGCCTCTTCCGCAGGACAATCGCCGTAACCTTCGATGTCTACAATCTTTATCGGCTTTACGCCAACACCGAGCCCTTTCTTCTGACAGTCGACGAGTCCGGCATAATCGTAAGGTGCGTGAGCCGGGACGGAATAGACGACGCCTGTGGCGTGGTCCGCGTCCACGAACGTCGCGGGCAGTATGGGAACCGTTCGTCCGAGTATCTCAACCTCCTTTCCGATCAGTTCTTTGGCCTTGACGTCTCCGATGCGCCCGACGTTCTCTTTCTGATGGCGCAGTTTCGCCGCGGCCTCCTTGGACAGTATCCATGTTTCGTCGGCTACACGCACGCGCTCGTAAGACGCGTCGGGATTTACCCAGATATTGGTGACGCCGAAAACCGTCTCCGGTCTGAGCGTCGCGGCAGGAAGAACGTCGCCTCCCATCCTGAACTTCACGACCGTGTACTCCTGAAGATCCACTGGATCCGTGTCCCCGTCCTTTATGTCGTCCTCGCCAACGGCGTTCTGCATGTCAGGAGAGTACAGAATCGGATACGAGCCTTTCGTTATCACGTTCTTCTCGCGCATTCTCAGATACTGCCATTCGATGAACGCGTTGTATATCGGCTCGCCGGAGTTGAACGTGCGCGTCCAGTCTATCGAATAGCCGATAGAACGGAAGTCCTTCTCGATGACAGACGCGAAGAAATTGGCGACGTTCCACGGGTCTTTGAAGCTCTTAATAATCGAACCGGCGTTCTTCGGGTCGTAGAGGCTCACGTAATCCGTATAGAGATCCGTCGTCTTCTTGTCTCCCGCCTCGATGGCGCGCGAAATCGCGAGGACGGGAGTGCCGCTCATGTGGAAGGCCATCGGATACAGGACGTTGAACCCCATCTTTCTCTTGTAGCGGGCGATGAAATCCCCTATGGTGAAAGTTCGTCCGTGGCCCACGTGCAAAGGACCGGACGTATAAGGAAAGGGAACGGTGAAGAGGAACTTCTTGCCTTTTGCCCCCGGCTCGAATATGCGCGCGTCGGCCCACTTCTCCTGCCACTTCTTCTCGACCGCGCGGAAGTCGTATTCCATATGGACACCATAGACGGTAGTAATTAATAACATATGAACGGCCGCATAACCGGCTGCTTTCTACAGGAGCATGATCAGAGCTGAAACGCGTATAGAGGCCGTTACGCGATTCGCCTGCATGCTTCCAGATACAACAATTTCTATTTATATTTCCTTTCATCTGCCTATCGCGACAAGGTACAGGGAGCCTTTAGACCAGCCGTCTAAGGTCAACAGGTCGTCTGTTATACTCTCCTTTATAGCAGGCGTTAAAAAGTTTTTTAGGCCTAGACAAGTAGCCGTCAGAATAATGAGATGGGCCAGCCTGGCCGCGTCAATCATAATATTTGAATACGCGGCCGCATTTCTATTATCACGCATTGCTCTGCTGTAATCTGCGGAAATCAGGAAAACGACAGCTGAGTTATCTACATATTGTCTCTGGCTCGCGTTGTATATTGAATCCGTGAAATCCCCTTCCCTCACAGTTTCCAAGAGGTGCGCATCCGCATTATAACGGTATACTCCTCGTGGTATGTTGTCTACGCGCAAAATAATCAAGTATACGTCGAGTGACCGGAGCGGATAGCGTCTGGCGCCATAGTAGAGGGCGTCCGACAGATCGCGAGATGTTATCATATCCGCTTTAAAGGCCCTCCACGTTCGTCTTTTTAATAGAACATCTGCCGTGTCCATGAGAGGTAGCAACCTAGGAGACGGCAACCTAACGACATTCTTGTCGCGCTGTCTGTTTGGAAACAATCGGATGCCTCCATCATTTCCATTTGATCCATTGGGATAGCCTCCTCTCATCTCGGCATATAGGTGGAGAGAATGGAACCAGTCGTGTGCGATCCATCGGTCTCGTGGACTTTTTGTAGACAGCGGAATCTTCCCGGCAGCGCTGAGTTTACCAATCGTGCTCCTCAACAATCTGATGGGCACCTCGGTCTCATGGTTGGATACCGGATCCCGCAGGTACCATTTGTTCGCAACCGTCATAAGACGCGAGAATCGCGACAGAACAGAATATTTACTTAATGACGGCATATGAGATTGCCCCCTCCGCATACATATCAAGCCCAAGGCAGGATTCCAACTTCTGTGTACTGAAGGGTTGACGTAACTCGACGTCAAAACCACGCGATTCGGTTACCAGTTGTAGAGTCTGTATGACATGTCCCGCGTCGAAGAATAGTGTACGAAATGTTCTAGGTTCTCTGTATCTCCACATATTCCTTGCGAAAAGGGAAGTTAGGAAGACGATGGCTTTGGTATCAGACTTGGTGGTCTCTGGAATGGCGGCCTCCAGTGTCTCACGTCTTACCCCATCCAAAACCTCGAGAGCATGGTCCTTCACAGAATAGTGGTAGATTCCTTTCTTCAAACCGCTTACCTCGGAAGCATAGACATATGCTTCCGTGGGATGCCTCGCGCCTCCCGACGGGCTTGTTTTCAAGATATACTTCCCCCATGGCAGCGTTTGACGTTCGGCTACCTTTCCAAACGTATAGAACAGAATATCTGATAGGGACGTCAACGTCATCCTTTCCGATTTACGAGATAGTTTTCCCTCTATGGCTTCATGGAACATTCCTAATTCAGTAGAGCATGGAGGCAGCCTTATTTTCAAGACGCCTTTGTACTCTTTGTATGCGTTCGGCATTTTGCTCTTCTTGGTGTAGTTTATCATTGTCTCTTTGTCCATTTCTGAGTATCCAACACCGCGCTCAACGAACGGATAGTCCCTTGTCAAAAGATTGTGCAGAAATGGCTCCCGCCAGTTGTATCCTTTCCACATAGAGAACGCTTTCAGAGCCCTTTCGTCTTTTGCTCCCGGCCGAATAATATCCTTCTCTATAAGTTCTCTTAAAAACTGTTCTCCTTCGGCCCCGCGTAAACCGAGCTGGGTTTTCATGAAAATACGTATCTCGGCAATGTTCCTCGGCCTATGGCAAAAGACAAGCATGTCTATGAGTCGGTCTGTGCAGCGAAACGCCCTTTTCGATATAAAATCTTCGAGTAAGAGACGGCCTCCCTCGTCCAGTCTCATGCAAAGAAAGGAGCCGCTTCTTAGCATGCAAAACGATGTTATGAGATATTTAAATAGAAGCAGATGCAAGAAACCGTATGGCCAAGATAAAAGAAGTTAAAAGATCGAAGGCACTACTTCAGAACAGTGGATATGACCTCGCCTGAGCAGGCACCACCAGAGACACCCTCTTTATTTAGTCAATATGCTAAGATACCCAAGGGCCTGTAACTCAGCTTGGGCGCCTTTTCGCTGGCGGCAACGCATGGCGAAAACGGAGCTAATGGAGTGCCAGACTTCTAATGCATGCGTTGGAAGCATTGACGGGCACTGTCCCGAATGAAAGAAGCAATCTGGAAGCCGTGGGTTCGAAACCTTTGGCGCGCTCGCGCCTATCGGCGCTCGCTCGATATACGCGCCAAAGCTTTCATGAAAAGTCCGCCTGTGCACGGAAATGCCGGGCATTTCCGGCATGTCGGGAACTCCGTTCCCGTACACCGGCGCGACGATGGAAAATCCCACCAGGCCCGCCATAAATTTCAAAGGTCGGGCCTTTGGAAAGCGCGTCTTTCCAAGAGGCCCGCCATCACCATTTAAATCGTTTTGCACCCAAACATATGAATGCCAAAAGACTGGCTGGGTCATTATGCGAACGTTTTGGGGGAGCTTGACGCCTGCGCGCGTTCATCGCGCCTTCCGAAGTTCACAGAAACGCAGAGAAGGCTCGTCATTCGCGATGTTGAAGAGACGGCCCATGTAAGGGACGACGCAGGTTTCGTGAAAAGCGTCCTGAAATACAGGCCCGATCTGGAGACGTTCGTTTATTCTTGGTTCCCTGAACAGAGACCCGTGTCAGAAGCCGCGCGGGCCTCCGAACATTTGCCTCGAGAACGCCTAAAACAGCGGTTTTGAGTTTATCGCGTCTCGCAAGAAACAAATTTACCGCGCTCTGGGCGCAGTAAATGCTTAAATAGCTCCCAAAGGTAGTTAGGGTACTACACCGATCTGCGTTTTCGGGAGAACTGGCGATTAAATGGGACGAATTATTGCCGTTTCGGGCGGCAAGGGAGGCGTTGGAAAGACTACCACTGTGGCCAACCTAGGTTTGGCTTTGCGGAAGCTTGGAAAGGACGTAACGCTCGTAGACACGAACCTCACCACGCCCTCGCTTTCTCTCCATCTGGGAATCCCCCTTTATCCGGTGACGCTTCACGACGTTCTTAGAGGCGACGCGTACCTGACCGAGGCGATGTATATACACCAGAGCGGCATGAGAATCGTGCCGGCCTCGCTTTCCCTGGAAGATTTGGAAGGCACAGACGCGAAACGCGTTTCGAAGGCGCTGCAGGACGCCACAGCCGACACGGACATAGTGCTTCTGGACTGCGCGGCCGGACTGGGAAACGAGACGATAGCCGCGCTGAAGGCCGCGGACGACCTGTTGATTGTTACAAA
The DNA here is from genome assembly GCA_016432325.1 of Candidatus Aenigmatarchaeota archaeon. Taxonomy (GTDB): domain Archaea; phylum Aenigmatarchaeota; class Aenigmatarchaeia; order PWEA01; family JACQIF01; genus JACQIF01. The sequence goes on along the minus strand of CP066684.1, from coordinate 515,040 downwards.
TCCCGATTTGCCTTCCGTAACGGATGCCCTGAAGACAAAGAAACTGGCCGAGGAGCTGGGCGTGAAAACCCTCGGCGTCGTACTCAACCGCGTTGATGCGAAGAAGAAGCACGCGCAGCTGAGCGAGCGCGAAGTGAAAGAGATGCTGGAGACGCCGATACTCGCGCGCGTGCCCGAAGACGTGGGCGTGCAGGAAGCCATACACAAGAAATCGCCTGTCGTAAACCACAGGCCGTCGGCCCCGTCGAGTAGGGAGTTCGTCAGGCTCGCCGCGTCCCTGACAGGAGAGCAGTACACGAACGGCCACTCGGGCTTCTTCGAGAAGTTCAAGACGTGGATGATGGGATTCTCTTAGAACCTTTTGCGCTATTGGCGCGTAATACCTGAAATCTTAGCGCCGCTTCTGCGCACGTTCCGAGCGTTTTCTCATCTGCTTCTTTTTCTTTGAATGGTCTTCCTTCACGATGCGCTCGAGATTGTCCATCGCCTTGTCCGTCACCGCGGCCAGATCGTAGCCGTGCGCGTGCGCGCGGAACACGCCTACCGGAGTCATAAGGCGCGCCTGAACGGAAAACTTCGTCTTGCTTCCTTGAGTTTCGTGTTTCTTCAGGCGAAGCACAAAATATTCGATCCCGGCGTAGATGCGCGCCAGCTTCCTTACGGTTTCATCGACGTTCGAATGCAGTTTGTCGCGGTCGAACGAATCGAGATCCTCGGCGCCCGTTATCTGCACGTACACGCCCTCGCGCGGAACGAGCGCGGCGAGCAGTTCAAGAATGTCCTCGCACGTAATGATTCCTACGGGAGCTTTTCCATCAACGACAATCGCGTACGTGCATTTTCTCGAATCCATCTTCTTCGCGGCGTCCACAACGCTCGTGCCGCGTTCGACTGTCAGAGGCGACTCGTCCATCACGGCTGTGACGTCTATCTTAGAATCCTGGAGATAATCGCCCCTCTGGTCGCGCCTGCCCATGGACTCCTTCGGTTTCTCAAGCACGACGAAGTTCTGCCAGTCCACCACGCCGACGAGGTCTCCGTTCCTGTTAACCACGGGCAACTTGCCTATGCCTTGGTCCCTTAGCGTGGAGCGGGCCTTGCCGACATTCGCGTCGTCCGTTATCGTCACAGGCTCGTTCATCACTTCCTCGACGCGCTTGTTGACGCCTGAAACAGCACGCATCACCGCGGTCTCGGCGACAATGCCTACGTAGGAGCCTGCGGATGTGACAGGAAGCGCTCTTCCGCGCAGTCTCATCAGAGCCGCGGCGGCTTCCACGACATCGCTCTTTGCGTCTATCGAAGAGACTCTTGTCATTGCAGTCGATGCTTTTGAGGTTACAGGATACTCGCGCCTCGAGACGTCGTCAACGAAAACCATTCCGATTATCTTCTTGCCGTCTATCACAGGAACAGCCCCGTGCGCCTGCAGTGAGCTTAGAAACGTGTGTATCTGCGCATCCGGCGCGACGGCCTCCACCGTCTCTATCAGATTTTCTATGCTTGCCATAACATCTCCGCGTGTAGAAGAGCCGAACCACTATATTAAGACTGCCCTGTAAGGCGGTTCGCGTAGACGCTCAGCATGGTCCAGCCTCCCTTTATCAGAGGAACGGCCCAGAAGAATGGTATTGCCCAGCCCGCGAGTATTATGCCCGCTACGGCCACGTCGGCCCACCCAAGAAAATCGAAATAGAACTTGTTGAGATAGGACGTTCCGATTGAATAGAGTCCCTTGACGAGAACCACCCATCCAACCAGCTGAGTCCACGACGGTCCGAACCAGCCGCTCTGCCACAGCATTATCGCGGCTATTATGTCTATCGCGCCGAACAGGAACAACAGTATCGGCATACGCATCTTACGCGCAGCAAGGCTTTAAGCCTTTCATGTCATAACCACTGCTGGTGGTAAAGACGCGGAAAGAAGCCGTTATTGTTGGCGCGGGGGCCATAGGAACGCGCACGGCCGGGCTTCTAACCAGAGCAGGCGCGAGTGTTCGTGTAATAGACAGGGATTTCATCGACGATAGAAACCTGGAGCGCCAGAAGTTGTACAATAAGAACGACGTTGGAAAAGCAAAGGCGCTGGTTGTTGCCGAGCGGCTCGGAATAGAAGGCGTCGTCGACGACGTAAACGCGAACAGCATCGGCCGGCTTCTTGGGAAACCGGATGTCGTTCTCGATTGCACGGACAACATGGCGGCGCGTTTTCTTCTGAACGACTACTGTTTGGCGAACGGCGTGCTCTGGGTTTACGCAGGCGCAGTGCAGGACCGCGGCATCGTGATGGCTTTTTCGCCGGAAGGGAAACCGTGCCTCAGATGTTTGATTCCGCGGGAGCCGGGACCCCTCGAAACCTGCGATACCGTTGGAATAGACAACGAGACCGCGTCGCGCGTGGCGGCGTTGCAGACAGAGCATGCGTTGAAGGGGTCGAACGGCGGCACCCTAATAGACATTTCACACGAGGAGATAACAAAGACGGACGTTCCTCCGCGCAAGAACTGCCCGGCGTGCGCGCAAAAGAAGTACGAGTATCTGGAGAGGACAGAAACTATTGTCGCTCTGTGCGCAAAAGACGCGTATCATATGAGGCTAAACAAGCGATTGGACTTGCCGTCTCTTGACAAGACGCTTTCAGGCAAATTCAAAACGAAACTGTTCGACGGCGTGTTGCACGTCTGGCCTGACGCGCGGCGCATTTCACTGTTCGCGAGCGGCCGCGCAATCGTAGAGGCGAAAGACGAAAAAGAGGCGCGTTCGAGGCTGGCGAGGTTTGTCGGGGTTTAGGCTACTTGTATTGGTCTGAGTTTCGCCCTCAGGAACTTGCCGAACGCCTCTTCAGAATACTCGATCCCTTTGCGGCGTATGCCATTGATTGTCAAGCCGTTTTGGCCAGATCTTAATGGAATCCCGAACAGATCATTCGCGAATCGGAGGTTGGTGGTGTTGTATCCTAGGCGTTCGAAGTAGTCGTCTGCAGGACCGATTGCCAATACACCAGTCGTGGACATACCGGCGCCGCCGCTGTATTGCCTGAGGTTTTGGACGGCAACTCCGTCGGTTCCATAACCTTTCCAGAACGCAACGCCTCCACGTCTGCCGTTTTCCCAGTCTAGTGTGTTGGCCAGCTTGTGCGTCTCAACAACTGTGTCATAGTCATGAGGAGCCAGCAGAGGCCCCCAAGACTTCTTTATATCGGTGGCCTCTTCCATCAGCCAGCGTTTCACGTGTTTGAGGTCGGCCATTCTATCACTACTCTGAAGAGGGTACATATCTATTTAAAGACGATGGTCAAGCCACATGTCTCTCTTGGGCAGACATCCTCAACAGCCTGTGCAGTTTGTAGTTGTCGAATTTGTAAGCGAAGAAAGACCTGCCGTTGATAGTCTGCATAGTTCTCATGGGACTGCCGTTCAGCTGCATCCACTCTGAAAGCCCTTCGAAGTACTCATGAGCCAGACCAACGGGATGAACCTCCTCGACAGGAACAGGAGCACCGTCCTCTTGTTTAACCATGCCGGCCGAGATAAGCAGACCGTCTCTGTCGCGCAACTTCCAGAACGCAACGTTGGCAGAGATGGCTATCATATCCGTTTCTGTTTCGTTTTCGTCGACTTCAACGCCTCGGTAGCCATGAATCGCAAGAGGCACCTGCCACCTCTTCTTTATCTCTTCGGCACTCAGAGAGACCGTGTCCATCATTCCACTGAATCTGATGTCAACGCGCCGAAATATAAAAGACGTTTGTTCAGCCTCTGTGAACGCGCGTTTGTTTCAAGCTCGTACACCTTATTTCAAACGTGAAAAACATAGGTTTATATAACACTGTTATACTCTTGAACCATGCGCCTATCACAAGAGCTTCTGGAGAGCAAGGAACAGTACAAATACGGCTTCCACGATGACGTGAAGCCGGTCTTCGAGACTCCGAAAGGCCTCAGCGAAGGCGTCGTTCGCGCAATCAGCGCACAGAAAGACGAGCCGGACTGGATGCTTGAATTCAGGCTCAAGGCTTTCAAAACGTTCTTGCAGAAGCCGATGCCCAAGTGGGGCGCGGACCTGTCGGGGATAAACTTCGATGAGATAATCTACTACATCCGTCCTTCGGCAAAGAGCGAAAGCTCTTGGGAAGACGTTCCGGAAAAGATACGCGATACGTTCAAGAAGCTTGGTATCCCTGAAGCGGAGCAGAAGTTTCTTGCAGGCGTCGGCGCGCAGTACGACTCCGAGGTCGTCTACCACAAGACGCGCGCCGATTTGGAAGCTCAGGGCGTGATATTCCTCTCGATGGATGAAGGTTTGAAGCGGCATCCGGAACTCGTGAAGAAGTATTTCGGTACGATCGTCCCGACCGCGGACAACAAGTTCGCGGCTCTGAACAGCGCCGTGTGGTCAGGCGGTTCGTTCGTTTATGTTCCCAAGAACGTGCATGTGAAGATTCCTCTGCAAGCGTACTTCCGCATCAATGCCGAACGCGCCGGACAGTTCGAACGCACCTTGATAATAGTGGACGAAGGCGCGTCCGTGCACTACATCGAAGGTTGCACGGCGCCGACGTACGCCAAAGATGCGCTGCACACGGCTGTCGTTGAAGTCATAGCGCACAAGAACGCGCGCGTGCGTTATACGACCATACAGAACTGGTCCTCGAACGTCTACAATCTTGTGACGAAGCGCGCCATCGCGCACGAAGGCGCCACGGTCGAATGGATTGACGGGAATATGGGCTCCAAGGTCACTATGAAGTATCCGAGCGTAATCTTGCGCGGTGAAAACGCGAAAGCGGACATATTGTCCATAGCCTTCGCCGGAGAAGGCCAGCATCAGGACGCGGGAGCGAAGGTAATTCACCTCGCGCCGCGTACGTCATCGCGCATAATATCCAAATCGGTCAGCATGGGCGGCGGCCGCACGACGTACCGCGGGCTCGTGCGCGTCGGAAAGGGATGCAAGAACGTTACGTCGTCCGTGAGATGCGACGCTTTGATACTCGACGAGAAATCCGCGAGTGACACGGTTCCATACATGGAGATTTACGAAGACGACGTGAGCATCGGTCACGAGGCGACTGTGGGCCGCATAAGCGAAGAGGCGCTCTTCTACCTGATGTCGCGCGGCCTGAAGGAGAACGAGGCAATGGCCCTGATAGTCAAGGGTTTCATAGAGGCGTTCACCAAGGAACTGCCGATGGAGTACGCGATCGAGCTGAACCGCCTGGTCGAGATGGAAATGGAAGGCGCTGTGGGGTAGTTCTCGTGGTCACTCGTTCGGAACAGCCCATCGACTTTCAGGCGTTCGTCGCGCGACTGCACGAGCCTTCGTGGACCACATCGTTGAGACGCGATTCGTGGAAGTCTTTTGAAAAGGCCCCTCTTCCCACGAAGAAAGACGAGGAGTGGAAATATACGGACCTCGCGGGATTTGCTCCGGTCCAGCCGCAGGAGTTCGGCGTATTCATAGGAGGTCCGAAAGGGATCGACGCGAGACCGATGCCAGCCGCGCTCGACGCCTACGCAGGCATCCTGAAGAAGTTCTTCTCGACGGAAACAAAAGACAAGTTCGCGATGTTCAACGCCGCGACATGGACCAACGGCTATTTTGTGCGCGTCCCTGCAGGATTCCAGTCCAAAGTCCCCATAATAGTGAAGCACACGGCCTTTGACCCCGCGTCTTCGCGCTCCGTCATCGTTGCAGAGCCGGGCTCGCGTGTAACAATATGCGAAATCTTCGAGGGTTCGGCGCCTGTGCACTACGGAACGCTGGACGTTCGCGCGGCGGACAACGCGGAGGTCAATCTCGTAACGATACAGCGCTTCTCCGACGCGACATGCGATCATTCATGCAAGAGAATCGAATGCGGCCGCGACTCGCGGGTGAACTGGACGTTCGCGCTCTTGGGAGGCAAGACGACAAGACTGAAGACGGACGCATCCTTCACCGGCGCGGGCTCGTCAGCGACAATCCGCGGCGCATACTTCGGCACAGGCGGCCAGAACTTCTCGATAATCACGCGATGCGCGCACGCCGCCCAGAACACAGGAGCCCGCGTGGACACAAGAGGCGTGCTCAAGGATTCGTCTTCGTCTCTCACGCGCGGTCTGATACGCATAGAGCGCGAAGCGCGAGGCACGGACTCGCATCTCAACGACCGCACGCTTCACCTGAACAGCGGCGTGACCTCGAACTCCATTCCGAGCCTGGAGATAGAGAACAACGACGTCCGCGCTTCGCACGGCGCCAGCACAGGAAAGATAGACGAGAACAAGCTCTTCTACATGATGTCCCGCGGCGTCTCGCGCGAGGACGCAGAAGCCCTTATCGTGGAAGGATTTCTCGCTCCGATCGTCGACGGCATAATGGAAGAGAGCGTTCGCGAAGGCGTGAAGGAACTTATAGCAGACAAGCTCGGTTTGAGGCCCGTAAAAGCGGTTAAGAAGATATCGAAGGAGGTCGGCTCATGAAGCGAACGACAGGAATAGACGCGAGACGCATCCGTTCAGACTTTCCAATACTCTCCGGGCGCATGGTCTATCTGGACAGCGCAGCCACTTCGCAGAAGCCGAATAAGGTCATCGAAGCCATGAACACATACTACAAGAAATACAACGCCAACGTTCATCGCGGCGTCTACAGGATAAGCGAGGAAGCGACAGAAGCGTACGAGGCCGCTCACCGCAAGGTCGCGGATTTCATAGGCGCACAATCGCATGAAGAGATAATCTTCGTCCGCAACGCGACAGAAGCGATAAACCTCGTCGCGTATTCCTGGGCCCTTGCGAACGTGAAAAAAGGAGACGAGATTCTCGTAACGCGCATGGAACACCACTCGAACCTCGTGCCGTGGCAGTTCGTCTGCAAGAAGACAGGCGCGAAGCTGAAGTTTATAGAGATAGACAAGAACGGAGAACTCGTTTATGACGATATGGGCAAGCTCATGACATCCCGTACGAAGCTCGTCGCCGTCACGCACGTCTCGAACGTTCTCGGAACAGTCAATGACATCTCGCGCATCATAAAAGAGGCGCACAAGGTCGGCGCCCGCGTGCTCGTGGACGCGGCGCAGAGCGTTCCTCACATGCCCGCGCGCGTCGGAGACGCGGACTTCCTTGTATTCTCCGGGCACAAGATGTGCGGACCCACCGGCATAGGCGTCCTCTATGCCAAACGTGCGCATCTCGAGAAGATGGAGCCCTTCCTGTACGGCGGGGACATGATTTCGCGCGTCACGTACGAGAATGCCGAGTGGAATGCCCTTCCATGGAAGTTCGAGGCAGGCACGCCCAACGTCGCGGGCGCTGTCGGGCTCGCGGCGGCCATCGGCTATTTGGAAGGCGTTGGAATGGAGAACGTGCGCACACACGAAAGGATGCTTACAGAATACGCCATTAAAAAGCTCTCCACGATAAAAGGAGTTACGATTTACGGCCGCCCGCGCGAACGCGGCGGAGTCGTCGCCTTCAATCTGGCAGGCGTTCATCCTCACGACCTGGCGAGCGTTCTGGACGACTACAACGTTTGCGTCCGCGCGGGGCATCACTGCGCGCAGCCTCTTTTGAACGCGCTGGGCGTAGGCGCGTGCGCACGCGTGTCTTTTTATATCTACAACACCCGCGACGACGTGGATGCGCTGGTGGTGGCGATAGGAAAGGCGAAGAAGGTGTTTGGCGTATGATGAGCTCACAGATGTATCAGGAGAACGTTCTGGACCACTACAGGCATCCGCGCAACAAGGGAGCGCTGACGCGCCCGGACATAAAGCACTCTGGCCAGAATCCGCTCTGCGGCGATGAGATAGAGATTATGGCGAAGCTCAACGGCGACGTCATAAAAGATGTCAGGTTCCGCGGCTCGGGCTGCGCGATAAGCCAAGCCGCGGCTTCGATGCTCACCGAACGCATCAAAGGCATGGCGCTCGCCGACGTGAAAAGGATTGAGAGAGACGACGTCGTGAGCATGCTAGGAGTGCCGATAAGCGCGACACGCATGAAGTGCGCGATGCTCGGGCTCGTTACGATGAAACACGGCATACTCGCGCACGAAGGAGCGCGCGTACCCAAAACCACCACCGAAGACGTTCCAGGAGAGGGTGCTTGATGGCCGCAAAGAAAAACGGACTCGTGATAGAGGACCTGCACGTGAGCGTCGATGCAAAAGAGATAGTCAAAGGGCTCTCGCTGACCGTCAACAAAGGAGACGTGCAGGCTGTGATGGGCCCGAACGGCTCCGGCAAGTCGACGTTAGCGTTTGCTCTGATGGGTCATCCGAAGTACAGGATAACGCGCGGGCGTATACTGTTCAACGGAACGGACGTTACAAACGCAAAACCGGATGAACGCGCGCGCCTCGGCCTGTTCCTCGGCTTCCAGTATCCGAGCGAAATCCCCGGCGTCACTGTCGCAAACTTCCTGTTCACCGCGGCGAAGGCTCGCGACAAGGGTCTGAACGTCATGAACTTCATGAAGGATTTGAAACAGAAGATGCGCGAGCTCAATATAGACGATGCGTTCGCAAACCGCTACCTGAACGAGGGCTTCTCCGGCGGCGAGAAGAAGCGCATGGAGATTCTGCAGCTCGCTGTCCTGCGGCCTGAGATTGCGGTCCTCGACGAAATAGACAGCGGACTCGACATCGACGCCCTGCGCATAGTCGCGTCTGGAATAGAGGCGATGCGCGGACCGAGGACAGGTTTTCTTATAATCACGCACTACAAACGTATTCTTGATTACGTCAAGCCGGACAGCGTGCACGTGATGGTCGACGGCCGCGTCGCACGAACAGGCGGTCTCGAGCTCGCCGAGGAGCTGGAGAAGAAGGGATACGAGGTGGCGTAGACGATTGATATCGAACCAGCAAGGAAGGCGGAACACCTGAGAAACCTTGCGATAGAATCGGCCAAGCAAGGCCACGTCTACGAGACGCTTACATTTCTGAACGCGGCCGAGTTCGCCGGCTGCGAGATAGGAGCGGGAGCGATAGAGCAAACAGCATACTACGAAGGCATTCGCAACGTCCTATCGTCGCCGCAAAAGTTCAAGCCGCTCGACAAAATAGGATTCAACACAGACCTGTTCGGACTGGGAATGCTGGCAGTTGCTAGGCGACTCGACGCGCACCTCGACGACGAAGCCCTCGGTTCGATGGACATGTCCAGACCGTTAGTCAGCGACATCCAGCTCAAGAGCGGCAGGCGCGTGACCATGGCCCGATTGGAAGAGATCATAGAGGACGAAAAACCAAACTATCACACGACCCGCGGCCGCTCTTACCTCAGATACGCCAACGGAATGTATGTGGTGCAGGAGGAGTGGATAACTGCAGCCGAAGGCGCGGCCATCGTGCTGGGACGCTACGCCGCCCATGGAACCAATCTTGACAGAGCGAAAATAGACGCGCTTGTTCCAGACGCCACGGTCCGCAACTACCGCCGCAAGGCCATGAAAGCCGCCACCGACATAGCCAGCGCAAGACGCGTAGAAGACGTCGAGAGATACTACATCCAAGCCTCCGTGCTAGCCTCGGGGACGTCTGCGGTCAACCACCCGCTTTTCATGAAGAGCGTGGAAGAGGCGGAAAAGGCGATCAGAAACGCCTACCCCGAATTGTCGGTTTTTTCTGCACCCAAAGTCGAGACGATTCCTCCGAAACGGATTTAAGGCGCACGCACATCCTTTATATTCTGGACGCGAGAAGACCGACGCATGCCAGACTACGACGTCATCATCATCGGCGCAGGGCCTGCGGGTCTTTCAGCATCACTCTACTTGGCCCGCGCCCAGCTGAAGGTTCTCATACTCGGCTTCCCTCACGGTTCGTCTCTCGAAAAGTCGCACGAGATAGGAAACTATCTGGGATTCAGCGAGAAGATAGCCGGCCCGCAGATTATAGACCGCTTCATCGCGCACTCCAAGAAGTACAAGGTTTCGATGGTGGAAGAGGAGGTCGTTCACGCGTTGCGCGATGGCGAGACGTTCACAGTCAAAACTGCCACTAACAAGTCCTTCACCTCCCGCGCCCTGATAATCGCCGCTGGCATGAAGTTCCAGAAGTCCGGGTTTGCCAACGAGGACGCGTACGTCGGAAAGGGAATCCACTACTGCGTGGCCTGCGACGGCGTCTTTTACAAGGGGAAGAAGGTCGCGGTCATCGGCTCCGGGAACTACGCTGCCGAAGAGGCTCTCGAGCTTACGGCATATACGAAAGAGATAACGATTCTGGGCCTGAGCGAGTTCTCGTTCACGAAGGAACTCGAAGCCGAGCTTAAAAAGGCGCGCGTAACGTTGAAGCGCATCTCCGGAAAATCGTTCGCAGGCAACGCGCGCGGCATGCTCGATTACATACAGCTCGACACCGGCGAGAAGCTCAAGTTCGACGGCGTGTTTGTCGCCGTCGGCACCGCTTCGGGCATGGCGTTCGCCAACAAGCTCGGGATAGACCATGAGGGCGTGTTCCTGCGCACGGACAGGGACGGCCGCACGAACGTTCCTCGCGTCTACGCCGCAGGCGGCTGCACAGGCGGCAACATACAGGTCGGGAAGAGCGTGGGCGAAGGCTGCAATGCCGCCATTTCGTGCATCAAGGACCTGCTCAACAAGACGGTATATACGGATTATACGTGAGGCCCGTTTGTTTTGTATTCCAGAGGGTGTTGTGTCATGGGAAATCGTCTGGCGTCAGTAGGCCATCTTGTATACGCTCCAGACGGGCACAGGCGTTGGGCTTCCAAGAGTGGAATATCCCTCTTTGAAGTTTACGCCGCCAGCGTCGATGTGATAATCGAGCTGATCGGATGGTGTTTCGGCAAGGGCGGTCGGGTGGACGAACTCTCGCTTGGTGTCATGGCCGAGTACAACCTTGACAGACCGATGAAGGACACTGCACCTCTTATGGACGCATTTTTGATGGGTGCAAGCAAGGTGTGCGGTAGCAGAGTAGTCCAAGAGCTAGATATTCAGGTAGACGTGGTAGGAGAACTGGATGTGTTGTTCTCAAAACACAGCGACGAGGAGAAACTGCATAGCGCCCTGAAAAAAGTAAATGGACACGAAGGTAAAAAAGTACACGTTCTGGCGCCATACAACGGGAACAAGGAACTGGCCCGCGCCCTGACGCGTTGCGCCGAAACAGGACAACAACCAACATTTGAAGGCCTGGCGAAGTTCTGGCGAATACCGAAGGTGGACCTGTACCTGCGCACGGGACAAGCGAAGGGATTCGTCCGCATCCCTCAATATCTGCCTGGCATTGAGAAGGCCCGGCTTTTCGGCACGCCTACCTACCCACAAGATTTCACAAAGAAGGAGTTTGACAGAATCATACGCGACTTCCTTAGCCTTGAGGACAGCTACGAGAAGACGAGTAGGAAATAGCCAGTTCGGGCTTACTTCACAGAAGGCTCGACCAGTCTGAAGCTTTTCTTCTTGCAGTCGATCTCGCAGGAGAGCGCGTGCAAGGTTTAAATACGGTCTTCACATATTCTTCGCATGCCCTCCGTGAAAATCTACACGACCCCCACGTGCCAGTGGTGCAAGCGCACGAAGGAGTTCTTCAAGGCCAACAACGTGAAGTACAGCGAGGTCAACGTCCTCGAGGATGACAAGGCGCGCAACGAGCTCGTGGAAAAGAGCGGCCAGATGGGCGTTCCTGTGGTCGAAATAGACAACAGCACGATAATAGTCGGATGGGACGAGAACGCGTTGAAGAAAGCGCTGAAGATAAAGTGAGGAGATTGCGTGTTTGGACTTTTCGGAAAGAAATGCGACTTCTGCGGCAAACCCGTGAAGGGCAAGGGCGTCTCAGCTCTCGGCCTGACATTCTGCTGCACGAAGGACAAGAACGCGTACGCAAAGGCGCACACGAAAGCGAAGGGCAAGGTCATCAAAGGAAAGGTCTGCGAGTATTGCTGATTCTCCGGCCCGACAAAAGTTTTATCTTCTCAGGAAAGCAAATAGTTGCAGGGATTGTTGATGGGTGGTCTGGATGTCAAGCCGGTGGGCCTTGGTGCTCTTTGCGATAGCCGTGCTGCTCCCGACGCCGGCCTCTGCGGCCGACGGCCTTGATTTCGGCATGGATGTCGCGTCGATAGACGAGCAGGTTGAGGCCGGCGCGAAGCCGGACTACGCCCTCTGGTGGGTCGGTCCCTGGATTGAGGAGTTCGGTTGGGGAGGAACCGACGACGCTCTGGCAAAGGCCCGCGACGCCGGTGTAATTCCTGTCATACAGTTCTTCTATTGGGGCGACGACATCTCGCCGGAGTGTCTGGAGAACGGCTGTTATTCGCCGATCCACGGCGTGAATAAAAGCATGGATGGATGGGACCAGCTTGCGCGCGAATTGGCGGATCACCTCAACGCGCAGATGGGTTCGCGTCCTGTTGTCATCGTTCTTGAGACGGAATTCAACAAGGAGTCCGTTGCGACATACGAGCCGCTGGACTCTTACATGGAGGAGAAAGCGCAATTTTTTCGCAGCTCCTATAACCCTTCAGAGATCGTTATGGGACTGGGCAACTGGGGCCGCGAGGACTGGAAGACATGGGACCGCGCCGCTGCTGCTTCTGACTCCATAGGATTGCAGGCGCTCCGGGGCTCCACAAGGGATTCTCCAGACGCCTACACGGGTCTTCCAGACGACCTTCTCGATGGCGCACGGAAGGCGCGCGACACATTCGGCAAGCCTGTTTTCGTCAGCGACATCGCGCTCAGTTCTTACCCCGAGACGCCCTACGCGCGACACCAAGCGAACGTGCTCGACGCTCTGTTCTCCGACTCTCCGGCCCTCGAGGGCGCGGGTGTCGAGGCGCTCATCTACCGTTCTTGGACGGATGCGCCGGACGCAGACATTGCGAACTACTACGGTGAGGGCGAGAGGCACTTTGGTCTCGTTCGCGCCGACGGCAGCGCGAAGCCTGCGCTGGCCATCTGGCTGGCCGGCGTCACGGCCGAGCGTTCGTCGCCTCAACAAGCAGCTCCTCCGGAAGAACAGACAGTGCCAGAAGAACCGCGGCACGAACAAAGATCTTCTCCTCCGCCCGGTTTGTCTGCCCTCCCGTCGGGCGAACTATCCGAAGGTCCGATGGTCTGGGAGACGGTTCCGCAAAGCGGTTCGGGAGGCTCTTACACGAACGTTGGCATCCAACATAACGCTACCGAGAACAGCATCCAGAAGCAGGCCGCCTCGGCGTCTGCCGCACAGTTTGCGATGGTAGGAGGACTTTTGTCTTTGTTGATCGCCGCAGTGGCGTTCGGCTGGTCTTTTCTGGTTCCGGGCAGAAAGCGGCCTTCGGATCCGCTGATGGAAATGCTGACGTACTATGCGCGTCTTCACAAGCCCCACGGCCGCGACAGGATAGCGCACGCCCTGATAGCGCGGGACGGCTACCATCCAGAGATCGTTCACGAGGCCCTCGACGAGGTGTTCGGCCCTGCGCCGCAAAGGAGGCCCGATAATTAGAGCAGCGTCACGTCATCCGTGCGCACGTCCGCAACGCCTTTTATGGTGCGAATCTTGTTCTCGATGACGTCGGTATCCGTGTCGTGGCCCTTCTTGTCGTCGCGGACGAACATGATTTTGATGACCTTGATGCCGAAGCCGATCGGCTCTTCCCTGAGGTCTTTGGGAGAAAACATCTTCTGAAGTTCCGATTTGACCTGCGCAAGGTCCGCGTCCTGTTCGGGCGTTATAGTCATCGTGAATGCTACTTCTCCCATCTAATCGCCTAGAACCTCGACTACCACTTCCTGCGGCCCTGGATGTCCTTGTTCTTCCAGCCGTAGGTCTTCATGCTTGCCGTCTTGCCAAAACCGCATGCGGCGCAGGTGCTTCGCGCCTTGTGATAGGTGTAGCGCCCGCAACGGCGGCAGCGCATGTGAGTGGTGCTCTGGTGCTTGCCGAACGACGGGGTTCCTTTGGACAATCAAACCACCTTACTTGGGATACGCCCTGCGCTTTTGCCTCTCTTCGTTCCCCCAATGCTTCTCGCCGGGCCTGCGCTTCACGTCAATCGAGAAGTCATCCACGACAACAGGATCATCCGCGTGCAGTTCCTTTATCAGAACGTCTGCCCTTGCAATCGTTTCTTCCGCGCCGTCCCTCTTGTCGTCGGATTTCCGTCTTATCGAATAAGCGTCTTCCATTCAAATCCCCGTTCTATTCTGGAGAAACGAGCAGCACGTTGTCTCCTCTTACGACGACGGTCCCCAGCTTGGTCGTTTTGTCGCTGGTCCTCTTCTCCGCGTCCTCCAGCCAGAGGTTCAGGTGAAGGTCGAACGCCTTGAGAGTGCCCGTGACTTCGTGGCCGTCCTTGAGGCTCACGAGCACGCGCTTGCCCTTGGCGTTTTCCAGCGCGTCGAGTGGTCTGCTCATGCGTCCCGTAGGCCCGTGGGCTATTTATACCTTTATTGCGAGTTCAGTGCGAGACCATGATGTCAAGAAACAAGAGCATGAGGAAACCGACAGGCGGCGTGCTGAACGTGCCGAGGAAAAAGAAGAAGTACAACTTCGCCTCAGAAACCATATTCACCAAACTCGGCCCGGCGAAAGTGAAGGCCGTGCGCACGCGCGGCGGAACTCTCAAGTTCAACGTCCTCTCGGCAAGCTACGCGAACGTCATAGACCCGAAGACGGGCAAGTCGCAGAAGGCCGAGATAAAGACAGTTTCAGCAAACCCGGCTGACTCGCAGTTCGTCCGCCGCAACATAGTCACGAAGAACGCCGTCATCGTCACGTCCGCGGGAAAGGCGCGCGTCACGTCGCGGCCCGGACAGGACGGGGTCGTGAACGCCGTTCTGATAAAGGAGTAAGGCGCGCAGCCTTCTTTAAATAGCTCGGAGTGTCAGATTCTCCATGGCAGCGGAGCACAACGCTATAGTCATTCCTCACGGAACAGTCAAGTGGGCGGCCGTCTTTTTGATAGGTCTCAGCGCGTTCTCGTTCCTTCTGGGAGTAATATTCTCACCCGCGCTGGTTTCAGGCGGAGTTGCAGACAGCGTTGCCGCGGGAAGCGGAGACTCGCGCGTAAAGGTGACGGACGTGGACGCGGCTTCAATGGGCAGCGCAGACGCAAAGGTCAGGATAATAGAATACTCGGATTTCCAGTGTCCCTTCTGCAGGAAGTTCGTGGAAGACACGCTCCCGCAGCTCGAGGCCGAATACATCGATACGGGCAAGGTAGAATTCGAATACAGGCATTTCCCGCTCTCGTTCCATCCGGGTGCGCGGCCTGCGGCCGAAGCGGCAGAATGCGCGCGAGAACAGGGCAAGTTCTGGGAAGTTCACGACATCATATTCGAGAAGCAGGCCGAACAGGGGGCCGGGACCATAGACCTGAAAGAAGAGGACATCAAACTGTGGCTCAGTGAAGTCGAAGGGCTTGACGCGGCGCGCGTCGTGCAGTGTATGGACAACGATGACAAGGAATCCCTGATTCTGAGAGACCTCGCAGACGGCGGCAAGTACGATGTGGGCGGCACGCCGACCTTCTTCGTAGGCACCGACCAGAAAGGCTACGTTCCTCTGGTGGGCGCGCAGCCATTCGAGGCCTTCCAGCCCATAATAGACGAAGAGCTCAAGTGAGATATTAACAATCGGCGAGAACAGTGATACTATGGATTTGGAAGTCCTTCGTTCATCTCTTGAAAAGGTGTATTCCAAACCGTCCTATCATATAATTACGTTCGTCGCGTCCACATTGACGCTGGTCTTCTACGTCGCTCTGACGAACCTGCCTCTCATAACCACAGCGCTTGCCTCTGGATACCCGATTGAAAGGATAGCACAGATACTGGTTGCTCTCGTTCTGGGCCTCGTGCAGTCCGCGGGAATAGAAACGGCCGCGTCTGTGATGATCGTCGCAACCCTCGTGGGGACAAACGTTTCTCTTCTCGTTTATCGCGTGCGCGCGTACGGTTTTAACGCCAAGCAAGGAGGTTCTGGCCTCGGCGGGTTCGCGCTTGGCGCACTTGGCGCCGGATGTCCGGCCTGCGCGACAGGACTGCTCTCGTTGTTGGGAGTCGCAGGCGGGCTGGCCGCGCTTCCGTTCCAGGGCTGGGAGCTGCGCATTTTGAGCATCGCGCTCCTGACAGCGCCTATTTATTGGTTGTCCAAGGACATAGCCAACAACGGTGCGTGTCCGATTCCAAAGAGGTCGTAACAATGTCAAGACGTTCGCACGATGCGGAGGACAGGATGGAACATCAGCAGAAACAGGGGACGCAAGAACCGCCTGTTGCGCACGACAAGATTAACATCGGTTTGCCCAGGCTCACTAAAACCCAGTGGTCCGCCATCTTTGTAGGCCTTCTCTTCGTGGGTTCATCCGCGGGTTTCGCTTTCCTCTCTTCGCCGTCATCCCAGACGGGTTCGTCTTCCCCCGCCCCTGCTATAAGCGGGATACAATGCCAGTCCATGGAGGGCACGGCGTTGCACATACATCCGCGGCTCGAAATCCTCAGAGGCAACTCTGCGGTGAAAGTGCCGGCCGGCATAGGCATACCTTCCGGTAAGGGTTGCATGTACTGGCTGCACACGCACGACACGAGCGGAACGATACACGTCGAGTCGCCCGTGCAGAGGACGTTCACTCTCGGCGAGTTCCTTGACATCTGGGACGCGACCATAGGCGCCAACCCAATCGGCGGCGCCAACGTCACCGTGCATGTCGACGGACGAACGTATGACGGCGATTACCGCCAGATAGTCTTCGAGGACGGGAAGTCGATTCTGGTGGAGATCGCCTAGTAGTCCTTCAGCTTCTTCTGCTGCTTTGCCTCTTTGAGTTTCTCGGAAGTTATCCACGATTTCCTTACGTAATCGGGAAACTCGCCATGTTGATCCAAAAGCGTTTTGAGGAAGGCGATCGTGCGTTCATCATGCGTGTACCCGACTCCGAAGTCAACGCCGACCGCGCGCTTTATCTTCTCTATCTCCCAGTCGCGCTCGACCTTCGCGATTATTGACGCCGCGCTCACGATGGGGTATGTCACGTCGGCCTTGTTTTCGGCGATTATCTTCGTGTGGTTCTTCGCGAGCGCTTCGAGATACGCACGGAACTTTCCGGTGCTCACCTGAGGCGCGTCGACGTACGCGACGTCCGCTCCAAGACCCCTTATTATCTCGGCCATCTTCTCGGCTTCTATCTGGTTGAGATTTTTGCGTTCGCGAGACTCGTCTATCTCCTTGGCCGAGATGTGGATTGTTACGTAATCCTTGAGGACCCTCTTCAGTTCCGCGTAGAGGCGTTCGCGCTTTTCGGGAGTCAGTAATTTCGAGTCCTTGACGCCGAGATCCTTGAGCTTTTGTACGTCACGCTCGTCTATGAGTGCGCCTCCCACGACCAACGGGCCTATCACTGCGCCGCGACCGGCTTCATCGATTCCTAGCACAAGAACCATACGACAACCTGTTCTTTGGTGTTGACTTGACCATAAAAAGAAGGAAACGCGGAACGCGTATTGATATTGGGCCAGCAATAACGGGACGCCTCATAACGGCGGCATCGCGCATAACAGCGCGGCTCGTTAACACCAACGAATCGGATTTATAGCTGATTTTCTTTGTAACAGCCGGTGCGGCATGTGGAGATAAAGGAGATAATGAAATCAACGGCGCCTCTGGTGGACGCTGTGATGGAGAGACACCTCCCGCGCGAACCGACGCACGAACACCTGAATCGCGTGTTTGGCGTCCCACGCTATGCATACAACAAGGAGGCGATCCGGAAAGCATTCACAGAGCCCGTGTGGGACATGCTCTATCGCGGGGGCAAGAGATGGCGTCCGGCCCTTTTCCTGCTGCTCGTCGAGGCTTTCGGCGGCGACCCAAAGCGCGTGAATGATTTCGTTATGATTCCGGAGATGGTCCACAACGGCACTCTGATACACGACGATATAGAAGATTCGAGCGAACTACGCCGCGGGCAGCCGTGCACGCACATCAAGTACGGCGTGGACATAGCCGTTAACGCAGGCTCCACGATGTTTTACTGGTCTCTCCTGCCCCTCGTAAAAAACACCGCGTCCCTGTCTCCGGACGTTCGGGCGCGGGCGTACGACATCTACGCGCAGGAGATGCTCAACCTCGGTTACGGACAGGCCGCGGACATTGCGTGGCACCGCGGCATGGCGAACGCCGACGCAATAACAGAGGACGAGTACCTGCAGATGTGCGCCTACAAGACCGGAACCCTCGCGCGCATGTCGGCGCGTCTGGCCGCCCTCCTCTCAGGCGCCACAGACGAACAGATAGAGGCCGTGGGCAAGTTCGCGGAAGCGATAGGCGTCGCCTTCCAGATACAGGACGACATATTGAACATTACGCCGAGCGGCGTCTCTGAAGCGAAAGGACTCGGCGAGGACATGACGGAAGGCAAGCGTTCATTGCTCGTGATACATACGCTGAAACACGCGGATACGAAAGACAGGGAACGCCTTTTGGAAATACTCGGTGCGCATACTTCCGACCAGGAGCTGCGTAACGAAGCCATAGGAATAATCAGGAGATACGGCGCAATAGAGTACTGCAGAGGCAAGGCGCGCGAACTCGTGGAGGATGCATGGGCCGATGTTGACGGCGTTCTGCAGCCTTCAGATGCGAAAGAAAAGCTTCGCGCGTTCGCCGCGTATCTGATCGAGCGCGACGTCTAGTCTTCCATTATCGACGATATCTCTGCCAGTATCTTGCCTTCCTCTGTAAGGACGACCTGGAAAGATTTCCTGTCCAGCTTGCGCGTCTGCACAAGGCCTTTCTCCTTCAGGCGTCCGCATATCTTCGAGAGTTTGACGACGGCAGAGCTCGGCTTCTTCACGGCCACGCCGAGGTGCTCGAGGCCTATCTCCTTCGCCATTTCAGAGAGGTTGCCTGTGATGGAGCCGCCCTTCGCGTGGAGATACGCGAGCACGCGGCTCTCAGGAGGCTGGGGAACGGAAATCGTTATCGGCACCGTTATCTCCACGGCCTCTTTCGCGCCTACCGGAGCGCGCAGCTCGTAGTCTCCTGACTTCTTGAGAGTCCATTTGGCAGGCTCTATCCAGAAGACCTTTGCGCCTGCTATGGCACTGGCAATCATCGCGGCCGTCGAGAGTATGCGACTGCCGCCGTGGATGTTTATGTAAACCTCGCGTTCCTGCTTGCGCTCCTCGTGTATTATCCCGACGAGTTGCGGCAGGCAACGGGACATGTCGAAGAACGGAATCTCGATTGTTTTCGAGTTATCGGCTACCCATTTTGGGAGTTCCTTCTCCAACTGCTTTCTTATCAGCGCGGGCGTGTTGGTCTGCGGGCGCGTGACAGAGCCGCTTTTCACCAGCTCCCCTTCTTCCGTCGCCTTAAGGAAGTAGACCTTGTGCGGGATGTGCTGGCGCAGCAGGAACCTCATCCTGTCCAGCGCGGCCGGATCTTCTACAAAGACTATCTGTACCAGATCTGCCATACCCATTCAACCAATATTAGCAATATATGTTAATTCTGATAGGGTCGCCCTATTATTTATAGCCTCTGTTTAGTCTGCGCGATGCGCACAGTCTTGCTGCTCGTTAAATGTCGTAGGCGGCGTTTATATAACCTCAATCTTAACGGTAGGAGTGTGAGGGTATGGTGAACGGAACGGGCCAGGTTTTGGCTCAGAAGACTTTCAAATCGGTCCTCGCGGAGCGCAAGCCCGCGATTTGGGCGGAGATAGACCACTATCTGAAGCACTCGCGCGACGTAGCAAAGATTCATCTGTTCAACGAGAGGTATGCGCCTGAAGAACAATATCACTGGGCTGTCACGCGCGAGTACCCTGAAAGGCAAGGCAAATACATACGTCCCGTACTTTTGATGATCATGGCCGAGGCGCTCGGCGTTCCGCGCGAAAAGGCCGTGCGCACATCCGCGGCCATGCAGGTGTCGGAAGACTGGATTCTGGGCCACGACGACTGGCAGGACAATTCGGAAGAGAGAAGGGGCAAGCCAGCGCTCCACAGGCTGTACCCTTCTGAGATAGCGATAAACGCGGGCGACACTCTCCATGCGGTTATGTGGAAGATATTGAGAGACAACGCCGATCTCGTGGGACACGGGAAGACCTTCAAGCTCATGGACGAGTTCCATGCCATACTAATGAGGACGTGCTTCGGGCAAACGTGCGAGATGAAATGGATAAAGGAAGGGAAGAGCGATTTCACGGACGAGGACGTCTTCTTCATCATGGATGGCAAGACGGTCTACTACACGATAGCCGGTCCCCTGAGGCTCGGTGCCATATTGGGCGGCGCCACCAAGGAGCAGGTCGATTCGATATTCCATTTCGCCAGGCCTCTTGGCCTTTGTTTCCAGATACGGGACGACGTGCTCGACATTACGAGTGATTTCGAGGGCCTCAAGAAGCAGTTCTGCAACGACATCTACGAAGGCAAGAAGACCGTGATGCTCGGTCACCTGATGCGCAGCGCCAACGCGGCAGACACGAAGCGCCTCAACGAGATAATGGCCAAGACGCGTGAGCAGAAGAGCCGCGAGGAGGTCAAGTGGGTTCTGGACAAGATGAAGGAGTACGGCAGTATTGAGTATGCGACCAAGCTCGCCGAGAAGTTTGCTGCAGAAGCGCGGCACGCATTGGACACGAAGCTCACGTGGGTTCCTGAAGGCGAGGCCAAGGACGACCTGAGGCTCGCCGTCGACTTCATCCTCACGAGGACGCACTAGGCAGAACCGTTCGTCGCCCGTCGAACGCCGGTTTATATAACGTTTTCTGAACAAGCGGTACGCGAGGGAGCTACATGGACCACGAATACAATTCTATAGAAGAAGTGATAGAGAGGTTTACGTACGCACGCGGCCCCAGGGAAGTGGCGAAGGCGAACCCCGACGCTATCGTCATGATGAAAACAACGCCGCCTGCGGAAGCCCTGCCGTGCACAAGCGAATGGGGAGAACTGTTTTTGGACTTAGCGGAAAAACACAAGCTCACCGAAGAGGATGAGAAGAAATGGAACGCGTGGCTCGAGAAGTGCGGATTCGGCAAGAAATAGTCTGGCGACAACGCTACATCTCTTCCAAAGGCTCAATTCCCAACAGTTCCAGCCCGCGGCCCATGGTGTTTCTGAACGCGCCTACTAGCAACAGTCGTGACGAACGTACGGGTTCCTTCTCCTTCAGTACGTGGCAGTTCTCGTAAAAGGAGTTGAACAGCTCCGCGAGCTCATGCAGATAGACGGCGACTACGTGCGGCGTCAGGTTCAAAGCAGCGGCCTCGGCGGCGTCGGGTAACTTCGATATCTTAAGCAGAAGCCGCCGCTCGTTCGCGTCCTCATACTTCGGCTTGACCTTTTTCGCCTTCCCTTCGCGCAGTATCGAAGACGCGCGTGCGTACGTGTACTGCAGGTACGGGCCCGAATTTCCCCTAAGATTAACCACTTTGTCCCACTCGAACGTGACGTCCTTGCCGCGGTGCTGCGCGAGGTTCGTGTATTTCACGGCGCCCATCGCCACTTTGTTCACGACGGCATTCTTGTTCTTTATCGTAGGATTCTTCTCTTCTATGACGTTCGCGGCGCGTCTCTTCGCTTCTTCCAGAATCTCGTCGGCAAGGATGGCCGTACCTTTGCGCGTTGACATCGCGCCACCAGGCAGGTTGATGTATCCCGTAGGCACATGCACGCACTTTTGCGGATCCGCGTAGCCGAGCCGCGACACAGCCGCGAACAGCTGCTGGAAATGAAGAGTTTGTTGAGCGCCGACGACGTAAACGCACTTGTTGAACTTGTAGTGCGCGGCACGATAGCGCAGAGTCGCCAAATCGCGCGTCGCGTAGAGACTCGAGCCGTCGCTTTTTCGTATCAGCATCGGAGGCAAATCGCCGAATTTTATTACCACCGAACCGTCCGCCTCTTCCTCTGCGATGCGTTTCTTCAGCGCGTCCTCTATGACGTCGCCAAGCATTTCTTCGTAAAAACTCTCGCCGGTCCACGCGTCGAAATCGACGCCCAGCTCCGCATAAGTGCGTTTGAACTCCTCGAGGCTCAGCTCCACGAAACGCTTCCACGTCGCGCGCAGCTTCTTGTCGCCTTTCTCCAGAAGGGCGAACGCCTTTCTCGCGTCCTCTTCCAGCGCGTCGTTGCGTTCGGCCTCCTCGTGGAAGCGCACATAGACGCGCACGAGTTCCTTTATCGGGTTCTTCTTCAGCGCGGCCTCGTCTCCCCACTTCTCGTATGCGACAACGAGCTTGCCGAACTGGGTGCCCCAGTCGCCGATATGGTTTATTCGTACGGTCTTGTAGCCCTGCGCGCGCAGGAGCCTGTAGATGCTGTCGCCCACGACAGTGGTCATCAGATGGCCGGCGTGCATTGGTTTGGCGACATTGGGCGAAGAGTATTCGACGATGACGGTCTTGTTCTTGCCGACGGACGAGGAACCCCATGTCTTGGACGAGGCTTGCTTGACTGATGAAGCGAACGCGTTCCAGTCCACAAAGAAGTTCACGTAAGGCCCGACGGCGCGCACTTCTGATATTGGCGTCTTTGTCTTGAGCCGCACGGCCAGAGTTTTAGCGATATCGGCAGGACTCTTCTTCTGCTCCTTGGCAAGCCCAAAACACGGATAGCCCAGCTCGCCCATGCCTTCAGGCGGCTCGCGGAACGAAGTTCCGGAGCCTCGGAACCTCTTGGGTTCCGGAGGTTCAACCAAATCTTCCGCGCGTGCTGGAACCTCTTTCTTCAGCGTCTCCAGCACGGCCTCTCTGAATTCGGAGAACATGGGTTCAGTTGGGTCTCGAGCGGATATAAAAAAGACTCACGAGGCCGTTCCTGACAGCGTTCCTGTGCTGTTCAGCTTGTTCGTCGGGCCGAGATCGCTGTAATAGTACTCGATGAAGACCCTGTACGCATAGGACTCGCCGGTTTCAACAGACACGGGCAAAGTAGCATTTATGAACCCCGTGCTCCTCTTCCCGGAGGCCAGTTCTATTGCCTTGTCGGTCTTCGCAATCTGCGTGCCTGTCGCGGACTCCACATATATCGCCGTCACGTTGACTCTCGTCGAGCGTATGTTCTGGATTTCCATGAGCAGGACGTCATTGGCCGAATCCACCCCGAATCGCGTGACGTCGATTCCGGAGAAGCTCACCTTGGATTCGCCGACAAGGCCCGCCGGACGCACGACGAGGAACACCACGGCGGCCACAAGCACGACTATAAGCAAGGCCCATCCGTAGGTCATCAAGAACTCCATTGCGGCCTGTCCTTTTAGGGCGGGAAGCCTGTTGCCTTTTCCCATGTTATCGGGAAGAGTGCGCCGCGTCTCCTTATAAAGGTTTAAACGCGCAGCGCGGTAAACTTCAAACCGCGGTTCTAAGGGGTTTCCGATCGGCGGAAGGGAGATAAAACTTTAGACCGGAACGAGCGTTCCGAGAAGCCCGGAGACCATGGAGCGCACGGCAAAGAACACGAGAAGCGCGACAACCATCATGAGCGGAGCATAGCGCAGGCCGTTCTTTTCATCGCCAGTCCTCAAGAGACCCACGATAAGAGAGGCGAAGAGCGTTATGACGCCTATGGTCACCAGAGAGAATACCCGCACGCTCTCCGGGTCTATTTGGGGGGCTGTGATGCGCAGGGGACTCGTTATGGCAGAGGCGGTCGGCAGCGGACTGGATGCCAGCACGCTGCCCATGAGGCTTATGAAAACGCTCGATATGGCGAACAGGGCAGGCGCGCCTATGGTTGCGGACAGG
This sequence comes from Candidatus Aenigmatarchaeota archaeon, assembly GCA_016432325.1. Taxonomy (GTDB): domain Archaea; phylum Aenigmatarchaeota; class Aenigmatarchaeia; order PWEA01; family JACQIF01; genus JACQIF01. The sequence goes on along the minus strand of CP066684.1, from coordinate 491,331 downwards.
ACTATGAATATCGTGTACGTCGTGATGTTCGTGCGCGCCTCCTCCTGAAGGATGCGGAAGCTCCTGATGTCGGCCGCAATCTGGTCGAGGAGGGAAGCCATTTCGCCGCCGCCTTTGAGGCCCTCGGTTATCAGGGTTACGGCGCGCTCCAGGCTCTTGGATTTTATCCTGCGCGGCAGGCTTGCCAAGGCCGCGGGCGCCGTAGACGAGCCAAGCATCTCCGTGCTGATGCGTTTTATCTCCTGCTGCAGGGGGCCGAACTCCGGCCTCGCTGCAAGCCATATCGCCCTGTCGATTGTCATGCCGGAACGCATGTTTGAAGCTATCAGCTGCAACGCATCGGGCAGTATCTCGTCCACCTGAGCCGCGCGCTTCTCCCCTTCGAAGATGATGAACAAGTGGGCGATTCCCTGGGCGACCACGACGGTCACTATGAACGCGGCGACCGCGTAGTATATTCCCAGATTCATGAACGATACTATCTGGAACGCGATGAAGCCGAGAGCAACCGAGTAGAGGAAGATGAAGCCCGCGACGGTAAGCACTGGAACGTCCTCGTATCCGGCATACCTGAGGTTCGTAGCCAGCGCGTTCTTGTAAGGAACGAGTTCGCCTACCGCTTCATGAAGCTTGAGTCTTGAAGCCATGTCAGCACCTCAGACGGTGACGTTGGGCCTCCGCGTTTTGACGTAGCCGATGAAGAAGAACTGGAACACAACGAGCACGACTATTATGAGCGGGAGCACGACAGGCGGAATCGCGAGACCCGATATGGAAGACAGGACTATCAGGAACGTTATGCCCAGGCTCGGCAGGATGACCGAGAATATCATGTAAAGCATCGTCAGCGGGTTCAGTTCCTGTCCGTACTGCCTTATGCGTATTATCTGGTTCTTCGTGAACGCGTCTGTGATGGATTCGAGAGTGGTCGACACGTCGCTGCCCGCGCGCAACGAGTTCACCATCTGCCAGACGGTTCTCCTGAAGAATATCGACGTGTTCCTCTCCGCCGCCCTGTTGAGCGCGTCTACCTCTTTCATTCCGGAGTTGATGTCCCTCACTATCGCGTCGAACTCCACGGAGACGCGGCCGTACCCCTTCGTAAGGCCCACCATGGCGTGGAAGAGCGAAACTCCTGAACGAACCTCTATCAGGAGGTGGCGCATCGCGCCCAGCATGTCCTTCTCCGTTTCTTTGGCAACCCTGATGGCGAAAACGCGGGGGAAGGAAGAGACGAAGAAGAAGGTGACAATAAACATCACGACGCCGATGGCAGGCGTGACGAGCGTTGCGCCTCCCGTCGTCCTGTACTCGAGAAGCCCGGAGGCGGCTGTGCTCACGATGCCGTACAGGAGCGCCACGAAAAGCGAGAAGCCCATGTACTCCGCGGCGGTGAGGTTCATGTCGGCTTGCCTGAGCTGCATTGGAAGCGCCGAGGAACGCGTGACGAGATTGCCGCCGACGCCGCGGAACAGTTCGCCTATCGCCTTCGCTGTGCGCATCGAGACAGGAAACATCGGAACCCTTCGGGTGTCACTCGGCGCGTACCTGACAGCGGTCTTCTGCGTCTTCACTAGATCCCCTCATTTCATGTAGCCGCGGGCCCGCAGCTCCACGAGAAGATCCTCGGAGAATATGTCGCGCGGCTTCGCGTTCCTCTTCGCGTATTCCATGGTCTCGCTCTTGTTCCTGTAATAGTCAGCAACCACTTTTCCCACGGTGTTCACCGTCTTGATGTTGTTGTCCAGCATCCACTGGAGCAGCTGCGCCTTTTCCTTGACTTCGTCCGCTATCTCTTTGGTCGTCATGCCCGTGTACGCCGATATCTCGCCGTTGGTTCGTATGCTGCTGTTGGCCTTTTCAACGGCATCGGTTGAAGGATTCCACCTGTAGAGCATGTTCAAGTGCACTTCGCGTTTCTCGCCGATGTGGGCCGTCGGCACGATTTCAGCCACCTGGAAAGTCCTGCGTATGCCCAGCCTCCTGTGGCGGAACTGCACGACAGCCAGATGCAGGGCCTCGAGCTGCGATTCGGGTATATTGATTGGTGGGTTGATGAGTCTCGAGCGCATCTCGTCTACGTTGTCCGCGTGAAGCGTCGAATACACCGAATGGCCGGTGTGCATGGCCTCGAACATCACTTCGGCCTGCGCTTGGCGGCGCACTTCTCCCACGAGTATGCGGTCCGGCCGCATTCTGAGGGAGTTTATCATCAGGTCGAGCATCGACACCTCTCCGCGGCCCTCGGGGTTCGGTTCGCGCGTTGTCAGGGGAACCCAGTGGGCGAAGCGCGGCAGTTGAAGCTCGCGCGTGTCCTCTATGGAGACGATTCTGTGGTTGGTCTGGACGAAAGGTGCCAGCGCGTTCAGGAAAGACGTCTTCCCCGAAGCGGTTCCGCCGGCGATGATTATGTTGAGTTCGTATTGGATGCACGTCCACAGGAAAGCCGCGAGATCGACGCTGAGGGTTCTCGATGACGGATCGATGAAGTGCGTGATGGTCCACGGGTTGCGCGCGAACTTTCGTATCGTGAGCGTGTTGCCTTTCGTTGAGATGGGAAACAGCGTCGCGTTCACGCGGTCTCCGGTGACCAGGTGCGCGTCAAGAAGCGGGTTGAGAGTGCTTATCTGGCGGCCGACGCGCCTGCCCACTATGGAAGCGTAGTTTTGTATGTCTTCCTCTCCCTGCAGCTTCAGGTTCGTCACGAGCCAGCCGAACTCCTTGTGATATACCCACATGGGCTCGTCCGACGCGTTTATGACTATCTCTTCCAAGTCGTCGTCCCTTATGAGCAGTTCGATGTCTCCGAGGCCGAACATCTCGTGGACGAGCGAGCCTGCGAGCGAGCGTCTCGTAGTCTCGTCAAGAGTCGGCATGCGGGAGGCGAGCGTTTCTCTGGACCTCTGGACGAATTTTTCCTTGACCAGCTGCGCCATCTTGGGGTCCAGAAGCTCGCTGGGTGTTATGTCTACGGTCCTTACGATCTCCTCGCGGATGGCCTTCAGGACTGCCGCGGTTCCGGGCTGCAGCTTGTCGAAAGAGAGAGTGTAGTGCGGCACGTAGTCCTCGCTTTTCATTGATATGACGATGGTGGCTATCACGTCGTCTGCCGCGACGACGTACCTCTTCATCACTTGTTCTTCTTTTCTCTCGGCCATTTACTGGTCCCCTCTTGACTTTCTGAGCGGTAAACCTGTTTACTGGTCCCCTCTTGACTTTCTGAGCGGTAAACCTGTTTACTGGTCCCCTCTTGCTGAGCGGTAGTCTCGTCCTTCTTTGCCTCCTCGCCGCTTTCGGGAGCCTGCTGTTGCTTCTGAGTTTCTGTCCGGCCAGCGTCTTTTGTTTGCTCAGGCTTCTCCGCAACAGTGGGCGTCTCCTCCTCGCCCACGAACTCCTTTTCGGGCTGCTCAATGCCGAACCTTTCCCGCGCTTCCTGTATGGTTTCGTGCGTTTCCTTGTGAGCGGCCGAGACGTCGACCTTCTTCTTCAGCACGTACTCCAGCTTTTCGAGCACGCGCATCACGAGTCTCTTCAGGGTCTGGAGGACCGATGGGCTGACCTTCTCCTCGTAGTGTATCAGGATGCCGGCCTCGCTTTCAAGCTTCTTCATGTCCTTGGTTATCTCGCCTTTCATCGTTTCGAGCGCGCGGACCTCCTCGTCGTGCGCGTGAGCGCGTTTGAAGATGTCTTCCACGGTCGCGTCGAGTTGCTCGAACTCCTTTATTATCTGGGCCAGCCGCTTCTCCGACGCGTGTAGCGACGTCTCAAGAGAGTTGAACTTTTCGAGCATCTCGCGTTCCCGCTGCTCGGCGCTTATCTTCCTGTAATCGAGTTCGTTGAGGAACTTCTCCCCTTCGGCAAAGAGCTGCTTGACGTCGTACACCATTCCTTCGGCTTCTTTGCCGTGTTCTTCTATGGTCTTCCCGAGCTCTTCGATGTCTTTCGCGGTGTAGGTAACCTTTTTCTTTATCTCGAGGGCGCGCTGCTCGGCGGTCGTCGCCTTCTTGGACACGTCCGTTTTTCTGACCATCGCCTCCTTGCCCTTCTCTTCGAATGCCGCAGGCGCGATGGCTTTGAGAGTGACCTTTCCGAAGCCGTAGTCTATCTCCATGAGGCCCTGGTCGCTCATAGCCTCGGCCCACTCTTCTATGGTGTCCGGGTCCACGTTGAGAACCGTCGCCGCTTCGTGGAGCTCTACGTTACGCCGCTCGTTTATCAGGTCCAGAAGGTCGTCTACGGACGTCGCTCCCTTTTTTCGTGGCATGGTATCCCTTGTGAGCCGGAATATAATAACTCAGACGTCGCCCTCTATATAAGCCACCGCGTCGAAGACCCTCAATCTTGCCGGAGGGTTCAGAGTGCGATAGCCTTCGGTGTCGAACGTCATTATCGTATTCACGTGCGCCGCGACGCCGCTCGTTTCTATCAGTATGAAGCGCGAGTCCGTGGAAGGCGAGCGGCCTATGGTGACCTTCACGTTTCCGGCGCCTCCCTGAACGAGGTGAGTGGAGACGGACTGCTGGCTCAGGTCGAGATTTGACTCTCCGCTGTCCTTTGTCACGCCGTTGCTTCCTCTGATGACGATTCGTATGGGCAGGCACGACGGGGGCGAGCCCGGAGGGCTGCAGTCGTTCTCAGGCGCCCAGAAGGTCGAGTTGGCGACGAGTGACGCGTCCATTGAGATGTCCACATCCATCCTTTCCAGATGGTCCAGCGCGGTGTCATTGAACGAACGAATCTCGATGTCGCCGCCGACTATCGGATAGACGTAAGTGATGTTGAACGGCACCACGTCCAAGCCTGTGACCTGGTTCCAGTCCATTGCGCCGCCTGACGTGTCGACGAAATCAACCGTCAACGTCCGGTCTTCGAACTTCGAATTCACGAAGCTCTCAAGTTTGGAGAGGAAGGTCTGGTAGCTTGTCGTGCGGTCGATGTCGTCCCGCAGTGTCAGGCGGGTGCTGTTCTTTGTCACGTTCACGCCTGTCGCGAGTTGCATGCTGTACTTCGCCGTGTCGAACGCGTACGCCAGCTTGGTTGCATCTGTCAGGACGTTCGCGTCCCGCTTGGTCTCCAGGTTTACGTTTGAGAAGGCCGCGGACAAGGCGACCAGCGAGAAGACGAGGAAAAACGCAACGACCGTGAAGAGCTGCCCCTTGTCCATCATACCGCCGTCCATAGGTTTATCACCGCGACGCCGTATTCGCTGTTCGTGGGCGACGAGTCGTTGTATTTCGTATAGATTCGCTTCGCGGCCACTGCCTGCGACGAGGACCATCCCGTTGGCGCAGACGCCGCGTATGCGGCGTTGACGCTTCGCTCCTCGAAAACGCCGTCGTTGTTCGCGTCTGTGTATATTCTCAGCGTCACATTCGCGCCGAGGTTCACCGGCATCAGGTCGTCCAGCGCGGCGGCGAGGGTCGCGTTGCCTGCTGATGAGGACGCCACAATCGTGAACGTACCGTTCCTGTCCAGCACGAGAAGCACGTCCTGCGCGTATCTGTACAGGGAGTCCTCTTTCCAGACGTCTGTCTGGCCTACCTCGAGGGAGTTTGAAACAGAGGCGATTGCGGCTATGACGACGACCGCGGCCAGCATGGCGTCCATGGTTATCACGAATCCCTTGGGCCTTTTTGCGAATCCGCTGCCGCTCTTAACCGTCATGCCCACACCTTCATAGTCAGGACTCCGGGGATGCCGCCCATCACCACGAGCCTGCGGACCACCACGATGTTCGTGGCGTTCGCGAACGGCTGCGTGCCGTAGACGGCCTGCGTGTTGTTTACGGTGAATGCGGCGCCGCTGGTCCTGTTTATTTCCAGCGAGAAGTCCGTCGGCATGCGGAGCATGTTTCTTGACGTCTCGTAAGGCACGTTGAGCATACGGGACACCTTGTCCGCGTTCAGCACGTTGGGCGCGTCGTCGGCGAGACCCAGAGCCGTCACGCTCGCCGCCGTCCAGTCGTCGGGTTCCCCCGGGCTTCTCACCAGCGAATCGGCCGCGAGTCCGCCTGCCCTCTGCATCGCGTTTCTGGAGTAGATCTGGCCAATCGTGTCTGTGGCGCCGTTCCATGACAGGAAGAGGCCCAGCACTATAGCAAGGAATATGAAGAACGCGACGACGAAGTCCGCGCTTATGACCTGCCCTTTCATCTCTGCGTCACCTCAACCCTGCCGTCTGAAAGGCCTTTGATTGCAATGTCTTCTCTGATTGAGAACGGAGGAGATGATGTTCCGTTGGTGACGTTGCCTATGAAGCCGGACGCAAAGCCCTCATCGCCGCAGACCGCTACGAACAAACTCGCATGTACGGTATACACAGGTTCGCAGCCTTCCACAAACGACGGCAGTGTCGTGTTAACCCTCAAGCCGTGCGTTGCGTGCGCCGCGGTTATCATGCCCGCGACCTTCTCAACGGCTTCCTGCATCTGGGCGTTGCGCGCATATACGGAGACGTCGCCTCCCCTGTCGATGAACGCGATGTTGAGAGAGAGGAAGACGACGAGCATGATGCCTATGACAACAAGAAACTCCATGCCCGCCTGTCCTTTCATAGCTTCAAACCCTTTTCATAAAGCTCACGGCGTTGTCGTGTTGACGCGTTCATAGTCTATTCGCAGCACGCCCTGCGACGCGTTGAACGCGCTGTCCAAAAACTTCACACGCGGCGCTCCGCTGTTGTACTCTGATGCGGTCAGAACGTATGAAAAGTTCGTCATCGCGGTCGAGTCGAGCGTCCCGCGGCTGTTGAAACTCGTGCCGTTCCACACGTGCACTGCGAACGTGTCATTCGTGACGTTGTAACGGATTTGCAGTTCCTGAACGGAGCCTGACGGGACGGACGTGAAATTGGTTGTGACGTTCAACGTGAACGACGAAACATCTGGCGTGGCTGCCGTCGTTCTAGTCACGATTAGCCTTATGTGGTCCACGCTGAAGACAGGCGCGCCGCCGAGCTTGTTGATGTTGACGCGGACACGTGTATTGTTGAGGTCTGCGAAGGTCCATGAGCCGCCTCCCGGACGGTTGTTCGTCACGTTGCACTCTATGTAGGCGTCCGCGGCAGTGCCGTCTATGTTAGCGCAGGCCGTGCCTGCCGTCGCGCCGATGAAGGGCGTCAGTATGAACTCGTCGTCCAAATCCCCGGGGTCGCTTATGTTCTGCTCGACGCTGATTACGACAGACGTAATAGTTCCGCTGTCGGTCGTGTTGTCGAGGCCGACGATGAAGTTTTTGTTATCTAGATTGTTCAGCCTCGCGTAGAGGTTGTCCGAGGAGAATGTGTTCTCCTCGTCCGTCCAGTCGTTCGAAGCCGTCGTTACCTCGTTGGCGTTGAGCGTGATATTTGACACACCAGAAGGAGACCCGAACGTGGTGAAGTTCGTTTCAGTGTACGTCGCGACGGCTCCGCTGTCCGAAGCACTCTGAGACGAAGCGAACGACGCCACGGTTCCGTTGCCAACGACAAACCCGTTCACATAGGTGAAGGTGTACGTCACGTTTACGCACGCGGATGTGTCGTACGTGCACGAGCCGCCGCAGGAGAGCGTCCCTGAAGTGTAGCCTTGGCTGACGCACGTGGCGCCTCCCAAGTCAGAACCGTCGCACTGCTCGGAGCCGTTCTTTATCCCGTCGCCGCAGAACGCCGCCACAGGCGCTTCTGTGACATCGCCTATTCCAACGGTTCCGTTGGCGAACGTCCTTACGGTAATCTGCTGGAAGCCCGTATCGCTTGGAAAGACGCCCGATATGTTGAAAGGAAGCAGCCTGACGACGTCGTACTCGTCGCCTTCGGCCGTTACTACGCGCAGCCTTATCAGCCGGCCGGAGATGGTGGAATCTTCGAGATTGGCCCCTTCGGGAAGAAATACGGAAACGGTCTGCTGCGCTCCCACGCCCTGCGAGTATACGGACTCCGCGGCCGTCGCCAGCCGCGTCACGGCCGTTTCCGCGTCCGCAGACCTCTTCTGGGACGTGGACGATGAGCTGGTGAAGAACACGAGCGGCACGATGAGCAACAGGACTATGCCGACGATTATGATGTACTCCATCGCCACTTGGCCCGGCGGGCGGCGCATGCAGATGGTGCGCCAAGCCCGAATAAAAACATTATATAGCGGGCAGACCAGAACCAATCATGAACTCCCGCGGTCAGGCTGCTCTCGAGTACATAACCACATACGGCTGGGCCCTGCTGGTGCTCATAATCCTTGGAGTGGTGCTGTTCACAATGGCTGCCCCATCGGGCCTCATCACCAAGGGCAAGACCGGTTTCTCGGAGATAGACATACCGAGATTCGGCTTGAACTCCACGTCAGGAGACCTGCAGGTGCAGCTGCACAACAGGCTGGCCGACCCCGTGACAGTGACGGCAATCTACGCGAGGACCGCAGACGGAAATCTGGCCAACAGAACGAACGTGTCTCTCAGCGTGGGTCCGGGCAAGACGACGGACTTCATAAACGTCGCCGTGCCTCTGGCGCTGTCTGGAGGCACGTACGCATACGACGTATCGATAGAGTTCTACTACACGAAAATCAGTTCGGCCACGCTGTTCAACAGCACAGGCACGCTGTCCGGAACGGTCTAGCCCTTGATGTCGCCGAATATCTGCTGTTCGGGATAGACGTTGATGCCGCGGTCCGTTATCTGCATCGCCACTATCTTCTTTTCGTGTTTCGAGCCCCGCATCTTCAGGACCTCCACGGCGCTCTCTCTCGTGTCGCCGCGCTTGATGTTGTAGAGCACGATGACCCCGTCGGCCAGGAACTCTTCTATGCCCGTCGGCGAGAATATCTCAGGCACCTGCGTGGTCTCCGCTATCAGGAACGTCGTGCTGCCCAGACTCTCAAAGAAATCGAAGAGCTGCTCTATGTAGATTCTGTAGTAACCGTCCTTTCCCGGGAACGCCGAGGCCACGGCAGAGAGCGAATCAAGGACTATGAAATCGGGCTCGAACCCCTCTCCGAGGATCATCGGCGCCAGCTCGACAGGAACCGACCCGCGCTCGCGGGCCAACACGGCTCCCATCCGCTCTCCGACTTCCAGCGGCGAGAACTTCTTTATCCTGAGCATTCCGGAGTCGATGAGCGCTTCCGGATCCCAGCCGAAGTCCCTCATGTGCTCCATCAGGTGCTCCTCATTCTCCTCGAAGCTCATGTAGAAACATTTCTTCCCGTGGGTTGCCTGATAAACCGCCATCTGCAGGCAGAATATGGTTTTGCCTGAGCCCGCGCCGCCTGCCATGAGTATGGTGGAACCCTTTGGAATGCCTTTTTCGAACAGTGCGTCGAATCCGGGCACGCCTGTCTTGACGTAGCTCTTCGCCGCATGACCGCCCTTCGCAGGTACGCTTGCGATGGCGTGCGCGGCCGGCGCCCTTTGCTCAAGAATCTGCGCTTCGTGCGGTTCGATATCCCCGGCCTTGAGCTTTTTCGCTATTTCGTTCTTGACCTTTTTCATGTCCAGTTCTGCCAAGGTTCCACCGAAGAAGTGTTAATGGCGACGCCTATAAATATCGTGTTGCGCGGCGGTCAGATGGGCACGACGCTCATGTAAAGAACCAGTTCTGCGAGAACGAGAGCCGCGACTATGCCCACGACGTATTCGGGCTTGAGCTTTATCTTGTTGGGATTGACATCGGTATACGTCGTGAGACCGGCCATTCCTGCCGGCATCCTGCGATTTTCTTCTTCTTGTGCCATATCATCACCGTAAGGAAGTTTGAAACAGCTGTTTCAAGACTTCTTGTGCCATACCATCACTTCATGCCTCACGTTTAAATACGCTACAGAAGCCCTCTCTGCTTGGCCCAGTCGGCCAGACGGCCCGTAAGGACGTAACGCGCCTTCTTGAGTTCCTCGATGTTGCGCGAGCCGGTAAGGAACATCGCGTATCTAAGTTCGGTCTTCAGCTTCTCTATATACAGTACGACAGCTTCCGGACCGCCGGCGTTGACGGCCTTGAGCATCGGGAGCGCGATTCCTGTCATATCGGCCCCGAGGGCTATGCATTTGGCGATGTCCGTGCCGCTGCGTACGCCGCCTGAACCTATGACCGGAAGACCGAGTCCCTTGCATTCCAATATCGCCGCCGCGGTAGGAACGCCCCACGCCTTGAAGTTGGTGGCGTCTTTTCCAGAGCGGAGCGAATCTATGTAAGCCCAGCTCGTGCCTCCGCTGCCCTGGACGTCTATCGCCACGACGCCGCATTCCTTGACAATCTTCGCGCTTTCCATGGATATTCCGTGGCCCACCTCCTTCGCGACGACGGGATAGCCCACATTTTCGCAGAAAGTCTTCAAGGCGTCGGCCGCGCCGCTGAAGTCCCAGTCGCCCTCGTTCTGGAAAATCTCCTGCGCCGGATTGAGGTGCACGCAAAGGACGTTCGCGCCTATCGCCTCAACAGCGGCGCGTATCTGTTCCGGCGAATACTTCTTTACGTGCGAGATTCCGATATTTGCGAAAAGCAGGATGTCAGGCGCTACATCGCGCACGGCGTACGTATCGAGAAGGGCGGGGTTCGATATCATCGCCCTCTGTGAGCCGACGCCCATTGAGACCCCCGCACGCTGCGCGGCTTCCGCGAGCCCGCGGTTTATCTGCTTCGCTGCGGCGGTTCCGCCTGTCATTCCGGATATGTTGAGAGGAAGCGCGTACGCGTGCCCCAAGAATGTGACGGACGTATCGACGTCGTCGAGGTTGATTTCAGGCATGGTCTGGTGCACGAGCACGACGTCGTCGAGCCATGTCTCTCCCCATTCTACTTTGTTCTCGGCGACGACCTTGAGGTGTTCGTTCTTTCGCGCTTCAGTAAGTTTTGCGTCGGCGTCGACTCCTGCCACCACATCCCCACCCGCTGTTAATCCCGCATCCTTATAATACACGTTTCAGGCCTGCCAGAATTTAACGATATTTATAAGCCGCAACTTTAAATAAGGTTCGTGGTTGGATGCTTTACAACTCAGCTGATCGAAGAGGCGACCCGTAAATGCCAAAGAACAACATAGAACGCGTCTCGACAGGCCTGACCGGTCTGGACAAGCTCATAGAAGGAGGCGTCGTCAAGGGCTCGGCGACAATGATCCTGGGCGATGCAGGCACGGGAAAGACGATATTCTGCACGCAGTTCATCATGGAAGGCCTGAAGAACGGCGAGAACTGCATGTTCATCACGTTCGAAGAGACTCCGCAGGACATAATGGACGATGCGGCAGTCTTCGGCTGGGACCTGACCGATTACATCAAAAAGCGCAAGCTCATCCTCGAGTACAGGGATCCGTTCCAGACCACGGATATCACGACACTGATGCAGGAGGAGATTGTCGCGTACAAAGTCACGCGCGTTGCTATCGATTCGACGAGCGTTCTCGGCCTCTACTTCAAGGACGAGCACGAGGTGCGCAAGCAGTTGTACAAATTGATACAGGCGTTGAAGTCCACTGGCGTCACAGCGATACTTACGGGCGAGATGCCCGAGGACGTGAAAGCGTCCCGCTTCGGCGTTGAGGAGTACGTCGCGGACGGCGTCATTCGCCTCTTCTACATCGGGGCCGGCGATGGTGCGTATCGGCAACTCGAAGTGAAGAAGATGCGGCGCACGAACCAGAAGAAGGGCGCGTTCCCCATGGAGATTACGGACAAAGGGATCGTCGTCAAGCCGAGCGCGCTCTAGAACTCCGCACTCTTCCCCGTTCTCATATCCTACTCAATCTCCACCACCTGCACTCCCTGCTTGCCCAGGGTGAACGGATGTATCAGCGTCGAATGATCGGTGCGCCTCATCTTGCGCACGGTGAGCGTGCGCTTGTACTCCTCGGCCACGGGGACAAAGTCCAGCTTTATCACGGTGTCGACGATGAACTCCACCACGCCGGAGCCGCTCAGGCCCTCGGACTCCTCGGGTATCGTCCCTGTTATTATTGCCGTAACCCCCGTCTCCTTTATCTTTTCTATCATCGACATAAGCGCGACCTTCGCCAGATATTCGTCCTGCACGAAAAGCTCTATCATGGATTCGGAGTCTATGATGAGCCGCTTGGCTTTCGTGTCCTTCACGGCCTGCACGATGTCGTCGAGAAGGTTCGATATGTACGCGCGAATGAGGCGATTCAGGTCCTCCGCTGCCTTTGTGGGGAATATCGGTTTCAGGGAAATTATCTTGACGGCCTTCTTCTTCTCCAGGCTTTCCAGATCCCAGCCGAACATCTCGGTGACGTCGGCCCTGATGTCGTCGACGCTCTCTTCTGTCGTGATGTAGACGCCGGGCTCGCCGTTCTGGGCTCCTGCGTAGAGAAACGCCGCGCAGAAGGCGGTCTTGCCCGTACCTGTTTTTCCCGTTATGAGATTTACAGAACCCTTTACGAAACCGCCACCTATCTTTTCGTCCAATCCGATGACGCCGGAAGTTATTCGTTCGGCCATGCTTACCTTGCGCGCGCCCAATATAAAACCTCTCCCGCCGGCCGTGAGGTTTTAATATCGCCGCTTTAGGCGTAGTCTACGAATCATAGCGCTCCCGAGTCCTCCTCGGGTTCGGGTTTCTTCATCTTGTCCAGCTTTTGGAGCGTTCTTTTCGTGCGGCCTTCAAGTGCGCGCATCTCTGCTCTGCGTCTCGCATCGTCGAGCCATCTGCCGAAGGGACCCAGTTTCTGCAAAACCGACGTGCGGCTTAACTTCACTAGCGGCGTTGCGGCTGGTTTCGGTAAGGCATAGGTCGGTTTCAGCGTCACAACAGGCGGCTTAACCGGAGCAGGCGCTTTACCCGCGAATGTGAACAACGGCTTGCCCAACAACGGTTTCAGTAACGGTTTGACTGCGGGCTTAGGTACAAAAACCTGCGGTTTTGAGGGACGCTTGGCGAACAGTTCGAGCGCCGGAAGCTTGAAGACGAATCGCGTCGGAACGATCAGCGGTTTGGTCACAGGTTTGATTACGGGAATCGCGGGCCTTGGTGCCGGTTTCGCGGCGCGCACGTGCATTGCGGCGATGACCCTTGACATGTCAAACAGCGGCTTAGGCTGTGTCAACGGTTTGGCTACCAGAGGTCTCGGCTTGAACAGCCTGAAAGGCTCGGTCTGCCGGGCAGGCGCCGCAGGCTTCGGCGCTGAGGGAATTGGTTTAGGCGTCACTGGCCTCGGCTTCAGCAGCCCTGCAAGCAATCCGGGCTTGGAAGAAACGGGCGCTTTGATAAGTACCGTCGGCTTCGGAGCCATTGGAGCGGGCTTTGCTTTAAACATCGCGGACAGCCAACCCGGTTTTGCAGGCGCGACGGGTTTAGCCGGCGCGATTGGTTTAGGCACGGCTACAAGAGGCGTCGCAGGTTTTGAGACTGCAGGAGCAGACGGCTTTGATTTCAACAATGTTGACAGCCAGCCTGTCCTGACCGGTATCGCAAGCTTCGCCGGCACGATGGGTTTAGGTGCGACAATCGGTCTGGGCAAGAAAGCGGGCTTCGCAACAGGTTTGGATTGAGGCTTCACTTGCTTCCCAGAAAGTCTGGCTTGCATGTTCGTTGTGAACGTACGGACATTCGAAGGGAGGCTGCGCGCCACGCCAACGTAGAACATCACGAATACTGTCGGACTAAGCTTCTGCCGCACCAGCGAATGCAGCTCTTCCTCGGCCCTCTTTATCTTGGCGCGCGACGACACGACCTTGTCCTGCTCGCGGAACATTATCTGGCGGAACGTAGCCTCGTCTATCATTCTCTTGAAGTACTGGTGCTCGGCCTGCACGCGCGCTTCTACGAACGAAGACTCCTGCTTCTTCAGTTCCTTGAGCGTAACGTTGAGCTGCCTGTAAGGGAGCGCTATCTGCGACACGACATACCACATGAGGAGCACGAACACGGCTCCGCCGGCAATCGCTTCCTTGTTTTCTTCGAGGAATGCCTGGATGCGCAGGCCGATTATGCTGATGCCGACGTCGCCGACCTGTTCGGACGCAAGCCGAACGCTGGCTTCCAGAGACGCTTCGTCGTCGTTCTGCACGGCTTGCAACGCGCTGTTGAGGCTGTCCTGCGCGCCTGCCAGTTTCTGTTCGAGAGCAGACGGGTCGAGGCCGAGCGTCCTATATCTTCGCACCTCGTCGTTCAGCTCTCCGACCGCCTGGTTCAGCTGTTCTATCTTCAGCACCAGATCGCTCTTTTCGACGATTATCTTGAACGACTGAGCGTTCTTCTTATCGGTTTCTGCGTCAGTTGCGGTCAGAGTGACCAGATACGCCCCCATGTCGGTGTTCAAGGGAACGCGAACGTCTATCCTGAACGGAACGGCCTCTCCTGCGCCTACCTCCGCATAGTCTATCGCGCTTATCTGGCAGCACTCTTTGTCTATGCTTATTGAAACCTTGAGCGGCACGTTGCCCTTGTTGGCTATGTTGGCTGTCAGTGGCGTTTCTTCTCCCTGTTTCAAAGTTACAGAAGCTTCACTTACGGCGAAGTCAAATTCGTGTACCTCCTCGCCTATCTTGATTATTTTCTCTTCTACGCCACCACCTCCGCCCCCTCCGCCGCCTCCGCTTGTCGTGCCTCCGCTCCCTCCTCCGCCTGTGCTGTCAGGCGAAGAGCTGGCCGCCGCCGCGGTCTTTAGAGAAAGCGTGGCAGTCTTGGAGTTGTTGTACGTGTCGTTGGCCGTCAGGGTCACGGAGAATGTGGCGCCTGCGGTGCTCGAAGCGAAGCAAGGCGCGTTGTCGACATCCGCGGCCCTGTAGCTCAGGCGCGCCGCCGCGTACGCGATGGAGAAGTCTCGTCTGGTGGAACCGTCCGAACCGAAGCAGTTCGCCGTTACGTTCGTCGTCGCGTCCGTGCGGTTGTTGCTGTTCTTGTCCTGCACATAGGCCTCTATGGGCACGACCTTGGCCTGCGTGTTGTACTGCGTGTTCTCTGCCGGATCTATTATTGACACATTAAGCTCGTTTGAAAGGTCGAACGTGAACGTCACGTTTCCCTCGTTGCTGAGCCTGTCTGCGCGCGCGACGACCGTCCAGTTGCCGACTGTGTCGTTGTTCGCAAACACGTACGCGAACTCTGACACGCTGGCGTTTGTTATTCCCAGAACCGTTTCCAGAGTGCTGTTGTAGCGCGTTACGTTCACGGTCATGTTGAAGTTAGAGACGCGGACGCCGTTCGTGTCAAACGCGCGGAACGTCACGTTGTCGCCTCTGTTGTAAGTGGGGAGGTTCGTTACGAGACGGACGGTATAGTTCGTGCCGACCGTGAAATTCTTCGTCGAGGTGGCGTTCTGGTTGCCGCTTACGTCTATCGCGAAGACGCGAACCGAGTAGTTGCCTGTTATGTCGAGTTCTATCCTGTTTGCCGCGGCTGTGGTGAGATTGGCAGTGAGGTTGTAGACGCCGCCTGTGTTTGTCGGCGACGGGCAGGCGTGACACTGCATCGTTCGGTTCGTCAGCGTTCCGTTCGGATATTCGATTTCGACAATGCCTCCGGCCGTTGCCGACGTGCCGGAAGGCAAGCTCCTGTCGTCCGTGATATTGGCCCAGATTATCAGGGAAGAGCGCACGTTCGTGCGATTGCTCGTGATGTTGGAGGTCGCGTTGAAATTGAAGTCCTGGATTATCGGGAGGGTCGTGTCGGGTCCCGTTACAGTAACGGTCACGGACTGGTTGGTGAGGGTGCCGCTGCCTGTTGTCGAGTTGGCCGTCACGTACGTTACTGTCGAGCCCGACTTGTTCGCGGTCAGGTTCCACGACGTCGTATTCGTGCCTCCGCTGAATATCACGCTGATGTTGCTGTAGAGGGCGTCCTGCGTGGAAGAGCGGTTCACGACGGTGAGGTTCGGTATGTTGAGAGTTAAGTTCACGTCGCGCACGTCTCCGCTCACGGCAGTGACGGTGACGTTGTAAATTATGGTGTCCCCTTCGTCCACGCTTGCCGAAGGGTCAAGAACGAACGCAAACGTCGGCGTTCCGAAACGGACCGTGAAGTTTGTGGTGTTCGTTACGTTCACTCCGCCTACTGTGGCGTATACAGTCGTGTTGTAGAAGCCCGAGACATTCGCATTCTGGAACGCGAGCGAATAGACGTATTCCGTGCCTGTACGCGAGGCCGGCGGCGAGAACGCCGCTATCTCCGCCACCGGTATCGTGCCTGAAGGTCCGGTAAAGTTCACCTTTATCGTGCTGGTGCGGAACGGGTCGAACGCCGTCACGTTGTGCGTCGCCACGTCGCCTGTCAGGGAAATCGCCGATATGTTCCTGAAGGTGGCTCCATCCAGATAGTAGAAGTTCGCGACCCTGCCGGAGGTGAACCCTCTTATGGTGATTTTGTCAACGACAGCGGACGAGTTGAGTGTAATGTTTATTTCAGTTCCGTCTGGGAATTGGTTGGTGGTCGTGGAGCCGTCTATGAGGCCGTTACAAGAGCCTTCAGTTGCCGCTTGCGAACACGAGACAGAGCCGCCGTTGGCGCTCGACGAGACATTCGATCCTCTCAACCCGAGGGCGGTCGCGTTCTCCGCGCGCGTAATCGAAACGCCCAGCGCACTCGCATTTATTCCAGAATCGAACGCCTTGCTGATGTTGAGGTAAAGGGCCGTTACCTGAGACGCGTTGCCCGCCACTGTGGCGTTTATGGTTATGAAATCGCTGACGTTTATCGGATTGGAGGAGAACTCTATCTTCGGCTGGACTATTTCGAACGCGCCCATTATGGAGTTGTTCGCAGTTCCGTTCGTCGGCGTTGCGTTGAGCACGATCTTTGTGAGGCCCGTGTAGTTCACGATCACCGTGTAGTTCTGGGTACGCGACACGGCAGTCGAGACGTTGAACTTTGCGTTGATGAAGGAACCGTTGCCTATTATATTCATCCTCGTCTGGTTCGTTATATTCGTGTCTATGGAGACGTTCCAAACGTCGCCGTTGAACGAGCGCACGCGCAGCGTTATGTTCAACGTCTGGTTCGTCAGTACGCGGAACGGATTCTCGAACTCTACGGCCACGGAACCGAACGTGACGTTGAACGTCTGCGTCGCGTTCGCCGTGCTGTTCTGGTCGCTCGCGCCTGCCGTGGCCGAGAAGAGGACCGTATAATTGCCGGACCTCGGCGGCGTGTAGTTGAGTTCGTACTTGTGGTACGTTGCGTTCGGGCTCGACACAAGCACCATGTTTTCTGTCGTCGTTACCTTTTCCCGCGGGCCGGCGTCCGTTATGTTGTTGAACGTTACGTTCGCTGTCGCGCTTATCGTCGTGGCGTTGCCGCTCACGTCGAAACGGAACGTCTCGACAGAGCCGAAGTTGACGTTGCCCGTTACGGTCGAAGCGTTGAGAGTCAGGTTCACGAGAGTCACGTCCTGGCTCAGCTCGTTGCTCGCCGTTGCGTTATAGAAGACGTCCGCGTCGTCTGTGACGTTGCACCTGATGGACACGACTCCCGGAGTCGTCGGCATGTTTATCGAGCGCGATGCCCAGCCTGTGCTGTTCGTCTGCGCCGTTCCCTGCGCGGTGTGGACGCCCGTTCGGTTGTCCCAGAAAAAGAATGTCAAGTCCGGAATCGCTGTCGAGTTGTCGTTGTCGATGGCGCGGCACGCGGTATTCTGCGGGCCGTTGACGTACGCATATGTAGGCGTGCTTATCGTCGTGAGGTTGGAGCGGCCGAAGAGGGTGTATGCGAACGTGTCTGTGCTGTTCTCTACCAACACCCCGTTAGTTGTATTCTGCACGAAGATTCTGAAGACGATTCTGCCAAGGTTGCTGAATTCAGTGCCGTTCGTCACATTCAACGTGCGGTTGGCCCAGAAGTTGTTGGCGTACGTCGTGGCCGTGTAGTTTATCCTCGTTCCGGTTCCGTTGTGCTCCAGCACGGCCAGCGTGCCCGGTCGTTTGCTCCAGTCGGAGAAGATTTCAGGCGCCGCGCTGACGAAACGCGTCAGGCTCGTGCCGTTCGTCACGTTCGCCCCGAAGCGCGTGTTGTTTATCGGCACGAATACGGTGAAGTTGACGTCGTCGTTGTCCGAGTAGCTGCCGTCGGTCGTTGACGCACAGAAGTTTGTCGTTGCTATTTGGTTGACCGTACATCTGATGAAATGCTCTCCGTCCGTATAATTCGAGGTGAAGTCTGCAGAAAAGTTTCTGGCAATGTCGGCGTCTAGACCGAAATCAGAACCCCGCCTGCTTGCTATGGTTGCAAAGTCGGTTCCATTGTAGTAGTATATGTTGACGAAATCGCCGCCCACAGCTCCCCCGGTGACCAAACGGAAATCGCATGTGGCGTTTAATATAGTTCCTGCCTGAACTCGTGTGCTCCCTGTTCGTGATATATTGATGTATGCATCCTGGACGTGCGCGTCTTGAGATTCGGTGAGGCTTCTATCGCCTCTGCAGCCTGTGGGAATGTTCTTCGCGTCGTTGAAATCTGTGTCCGAGCAGGCACTGCCGAAAGCCTCTGTGCATCTTCTTTGTTCATCGAGAACAAGAGGCGCTGCCAGTACATAGATGCCGACGAATGCAAATAGGAGCAAGAGCGCAATTGCTATCCTTGGGTAATTGGACCCCATGGTCTACAGAAGAATGGCCTTCTTAATATTACCGTCTAGGGCGGTCCTGGCGTAATTGCGGTCGTGACGGTTCTCCATACCTGGACTATAACATGGTAGTTTGTTATGCCCTGCTCGCCTGTGAAAGTAAATTTGTATGTGCCGGCAGTTGTGAACGGGGCGACGCTAATGCTCGCGGATCCGCTTATCCCGGCTGGCGGACCGGGGTTGAATGTTACAACATCGTTGACGGTGCCGATTATGTCAAACCGGTTAGTCCATGGAAGCCCTCCAATCGCGGGTCCGGGAACATCGTGGTACTCTACGTCGAATTCCACCAAATAGCTGACCGTTGTCGTATTTGTTGTGTTGGAACCAGGATCGTACGTCACGGTAGTCGCGGGGCTTGGAATCGTAATCCCATTGTAGACCTTTTGCGTGGCTACGGCCACAGAACCGGCGCTTGCTTGGATGGGCGCGGGGTCCGCGTTCGGCCCTATCAAGTATACAGTATCGTCCCATATAGTCTGAGGGGTCGAGATTGTCGTGGTGTCTGCGGCAACCCGGGCTCCGCTCACCAATAGTCCAACCGTCAACACAGCCAAAAACGTCATCAACGTCTTGTTCATCAATACCACCAGTTCGACGTCCCCTTTCATACCAGACCCTATTCCGCACTCACGCTTATAAGCTTTGGAGGGCTTCGGCTAAGTCGTAGATTTCCAACCCCCCTGTACAGACAACTTTGTTCAAGAGGCCTTAAAAAGCCGTGTACGTCGTTCGCCGTTGACGCGTACGTCATTGACGCTGTCGGTAACGTATATATACCCCTACACCCATAGTAAGGTAGGATATGCGTCCCCTGTGGGTGGTGACGACCAAACGGTAGTAAAGGTGGCGTTATGCAACAGTACCAGACAAAGCGGATACAGCACGAGGCGAGGTTCGTAAGGCCCCACGTGCCGCTGTCGAAGAGAGCGTCGCCTCTCTACATTGTCCGTTCTCATCCGACTCTCGGCGATCACGGATATATCGATGATGTCATAGAACGTTCCCAAGCCGTGAGGGCAGAGGCCCGTTCGGTTATCCGAAGTTCTGAAACTCTGAGAAACCGAGTAAAACAATACGAACTCGGTCGCGAAGCCTACGAGTCGCCTGACGTAAGAGGACTTCCTGACATCTACTATAGACTCGTAGACACGCTAAGTCATCTCGAAATGATGGAAGACCTGCGCGAAGAGTTCGGCGCGAAGCCGGGCGTTCTCAACGGCGACGGCGTCGAAGACCCGCTTGGCCGTATCTGGGACATCGAGCTTACCGAGGAGGAGCGCGCGCGCAAGCCCGCTTTCCTGATGAACGACAGCGCGCAGGTGCACATGACCAAGGGGCTGTTTGCCGGAGCGGCGACGTTGCTGCTGGCTGCAGGCGGGACGGCCGTGTACAGTGCGTTTGGAGGGCACGGAGAAGTGAAGGCGCCTGACTTGGGGAGCGCGCTCGCGCCGATCACTGGAGAGAAGATAATGACGTTTGCGATTTATCGCAGCGATGGGAACTGTGGTCCCCACGAAGGCAGCACGGATAAATGGGACTGTGGCTGGGCAGGTTACTCGGACATGGTTTTGAGACATGGCGTCCCCCCATCCAAATGCTACGATACCCAGATCGTGGTAGAAAATCTCGAAAGACGCTCGCCGCTACCATTTCACGACGGGGATTTACTGAAGGTAATTGTCGATAGGTCTATGATATCCGACGAATATCCATATGAAAAATATCCAGAGCCGGGTGGAAGGGGAGTTGACATTATGCACGTCAATAGAATTATCGATGTTGCTTCTGGACAAGGTGAGGCTTGGGCAAAAAGCAACGGATGCGAAGACCATAGCTAATCCGTGTAATCGCAGCCATTCAGCGGCTCTTTGCTCCTACCGCCGTCTTGGAATGCTTTTCCTTTCTCTGGCCAGTTGCTTTCAAATGTCTCCAATTTACAGAACGCCGCAATGGCTTCAGGATTCTCGTCACAGCAGTAGCTGTACTTTCCATCGGGGCGCAGATTTTCAACGAATCTTAACCCGACCTGTTCCCTTCCTTCATCCCAGTAGGCCTCCATCTTTGCCCAACAAGGGCTGGCCAACCAGAAGTTTCTGACACCGTCCCAGTTTTCCTCCTTGGCGGCGGCGAGAGGCTTCTGTTCGAGATTCTCTCTTTCGTATGCGCCGTAACATGCGCCCTTTGTCCCCCCAGGACCGCATTGGGCCGCAACGGGCGGGAATTGAACCTGACAGGCAAGAGTACTTACACGAATGAATTCATCGTCTGGTCCGCCGACTCGGTTAGTATCACCCGGTTCGTGTACGTTTGCAGGGTCCCTCTTCCAATAAACAACCCATCTCGGATCCCTAGAACCCCCTTCAAAAGCATTCTTCTGCGGCATCGAAACGATAAACTCTTTTGTCGTCGCGCACCCTTCCTTCCCCTGTCCAGTTCCGCACAGGTAAACCTCGTTAATCGCATTCGTCAAGTTCGTCGCCGCCCCTTCGACCGAACGTTCCTCGTTGAACACGTCTATGGGCTGGAATATGGAGTAAACGACCCAGAGGCCTATCAATACGAGAGCGATTTCCACGCCGTGTTCGGAAATGAACTCTATGATGTCGCCGGACATGCGTATCACAAACGGGACGAGCGGCGCCGTCGGGCAAAGGCTCGCCTGCGCCTATTGGGCGGAAACAGTATAAGAATCTTCAGAAACGTTGCGTCGTCGACCTCACGGAACTATCCGCGTC
This sequence comes from Candidatus Aenigmatarchaeota archaeon, assembly GCA_016432325.1. GTDB lineage: Archaea > Aenigmatarchaeota > Aenigmatarchaeia > PWEA01 > JACQIF01 > JACQIF01. The sequence goes on along the minus strand of CP066684.1, from coordinate 470,056 downwards.
CCGACGCGCTCGCCTCTCAGTGCTCGCAATATGTTGCCCTCGGTGAAGCCGTTGACTATGCACGACTCGACGCCGAAGTTGAAGAGCTCCATGACCTTGCGCTCCGCGCCGCCGCTCACGTCAACGTGCGACGAGCCTGAAAGAGACTTGCGCACTTCGCCGAGGTTGTCGCGCGTTACAAGCTCTATGAGCGTCGCGCTCTTGTCCTTTCTCGGGTCCGCGGTGAAGATGCCGTCTGTATCGGACGCGTGGACGATGAGTTTTGCCTGAAGCGCGCGGGCAAGGTAAGGCGCTATCTCGTCTCCTGACAATATCGAACAACCGTTCGTTCTGTCGTAAGCAGGTACTCCGTATAGAAGCGGGACCATGCCGATGTCGAGAAGATCTCTTATTACGTCAACGTCCATCTTTTCGAGCTTCCCCGAGTTCATCACGGCCGAGGCCGACGCCTGAACAGGCATCGCAGGAACGCCGGCTCTGATGAGGTAACCGGCGACGTTGACTGCAAGCTCGTTCACCTGCTTCTGGGTTTCGGCGAACGCCACGAGCTGGTCCTTGGTCCTGATGCCTTCGTGTATGCCGCTGCTTTTCGCCAGAGGATGGCCGTAAGAGCCCGCGCCGTGCACGACGATAAGGCTCGCTCCGTCCGCGCAGAAGTCGCGTATCTCGGCCGAGAGTCTCTTCAACAGCGCGTCAGGAGCCAGCTTCGGTTCTGCCGAGGATTTGTCAGTAACGAGCGAGCCGCCGAGTTTGAGAACGTAAAGGCCTTTCATCCATACCACACCGAGTCGCCCAAGAGCGGCTACCATAAAGGCACCGTTTAATATAAGCCGGTGGTCGCCCGCGACAAGCAAATCCTGAAGGTAAGATTATATAACAGATTGTTCAACGTTTCGATGGTGGGGCATTTGGAAGAGATGGTGGCGTGTTTCGCGAGTTCCCTTATCGGGCGACGCAACGATAGCGTATTCTACGACAGCGACCTTTGGCAACAGGTCCAGGAAAGCACCCGTTTCGTGCCGAGGAGCCAGGCCGAAACAGACGCCAGCCTGAAGCAGATAGTCGTGTACGCAATAGTGAAGTGCGGCAAAAGCTACCTCGCCTACAGGCGAACGCCGCGCGGACAGGAGGAGCGGCTCAAGAGCAAGCATTCCATAGGCATAGGCGGCCACGTCAATGCCCGCGACCTGGAACAGAGGGCGCTGGTGGGTTCCAAGGACAAACCGGAATTCCTTCTCAAGGCCGTATGGCGCGAGATAGAGGAAGAAATAAGCCTCGAGGCCAGGCCGCTTAAGCCTCCGATACTGGTTTGCTTCATAAACGACGATTCAAACGAGGTGGGGAAGGTGCATTTCGGAACCGTCTGGATACTTGAAGTAGACGAGCCGAAGGTCGCCCTGCGCCGGGAAGCCGGAATAGGGGAACTGAGATTCATGCAGCCGCACGAGTTAACAGGGGAGAAGGAGAAGTTCGAGAGCTGGTCACAGCTGTTGATTGACAGGATGGAACGGCTGGAAGCCCGCGGCTGAGGCGAATTCACCTTATCATCATCGCTTCCTTGAATCCCTTGAAATGAGGGTCGCCTGTCACGACCTTGGCGCCGAGCTTGCGCGCTGTGAGCAGAACGAAGATGTCCGCGAGGCCAATATCTTTTACGTCCTTTCTGACATCCGCGTGCAGAACGCCGGCTTCTGCGGCAAACTCGGTGTCTATCTGGAAGACGCCGGAAAGGCTCAAGACGGTGCGCAGCGCCCTGTCCGCGTCGAGGTTGCGCCTCTTAAGCGTGCTTGTAATCTCGGCGATAGTCATGACGCTTGTGCTAATCTCGTGGCCGCCGTTTTCGACGAGACCGGCCACTTTACCGCCCGCTTCGGAACCGAGAAAGTACTCAATCCACGCGTGAGTGTCCACGACAAGCTTAGACGTCATGCCACTTCATCTCCTCCTTTTGGGAAAAAGGCTTCGCGCCTTTGAAGATGCCGAAACCGGATGTCACAGGCCTCTTGACGTCTATCCTGACGAGTTCGCCCTCGCGCAGGCCTTCCTCCTTTACTATCTCCTTGGGTATGGTCACGACAAGCGATCCCCCGACCTTTCGCGTCCTCGCCAGACCGTCCATAGTTATATCACGTATCATATTTTATCACATCTAGTATATAAGATTTGCCTTCGCGTGTTGTGCCACGAAAGCCGGATAGTATATCGTCGGATGGACGTCAAACAGCAGGCATTCCGGAGGGCCGTGGTAGCCGTGCGGTCGCGCGCTCAGCGCTGCGTAGTAGTCCAGAGTAAGCTGGGCCGCCCCGCTTTGCGGCCCGTTGTTCATCTCGTACGCCTTGAGAAGGACCTTCCTGCGTCGTTGCGTCGCATCCATGCCGTTTATGGTGCGCCGGGAATGTCAAGCTTTTTCGACCACCGCGGTGGTAAGCGTGGAAAAGGCGGTATGAAACGGCAGTTTCATGCACCGTGTACGGAAACGCAAACGTTTCCGACATGCCGAGAACCTTTGGTTCTCGTACACGGTGGTAAGCGTGGAAAGGACCGCGGCCTGTACTACCACCGAGAGTGGTTAATCTAAATAACAGGCGGGTGTTTATATCGGGGTAGCGAAATAGACGTATGAAGCTCATCCTCTACATGGCCATGACGGCCAACGGCTACGTGGCCAAGCCCGACGGCGAGACGCCGTGGTCGAAAGAAGAATGGAACAGTTACGCAAGGATAGTTAAAAGATTCGGGAACCTGATTATCGGCAGGAGAACCTACGAACTAATGAAAAGCGATGAACGCCTGCTCAAAAAAATCGGCAACCCCTTCATCGTCGTCCTGACGCGCAGGCACAGAAAAGACGAACGTAGTGTTTCATACGCCAAAACCCCGAAGGCCGCAGTCGCGCTTCTGAAAAAGAAGGGTTTCAAAACGGCGCTCATCGGAGGCGGAGGCGTGGCGAACGCCGCGTTCATGAAGGCCGGGTTGATATATGAAATAATACTGGACGTGGAGCCTCTGGTTTTCGGACGCGGCGTAAAATTGTTCGCCGACGACAACTTCGAGGCCAAGCTTAGATTGCTCGGCGTGAAGAAACTCGGCCAGAACTTGATACAACTGCATTACAGAGTGTCTAAACCGTGAACGTATCTCCGCAGGACGTGCAGCCGTATTCGTAGCGTTCTTTGGCGTGCTTCGGAGAAATGGGCATTACTGTCAGAAGAACGACATCGTTGCTTGTGCACGATGCGCACGCGACTCCGCCAGCCTCTTCAACAACTTTAAATGAGCCCACGCCCACACATTTCGACAGGGCGAATAAAAAGATGGCTACGTCGAACGTCGTTATCGATGTGCGGAATCTTGGGAAGAAATTCCAAGTGGAGAAGAAGAAACCCGGATTTGTCGCGGCGCGCGTCTACACATCGACCGGGAGCTAGAACAGATGCTCATCCGCGAGCCTCGCTCCTGGCCCTGGTTGAGTCGGAATAACGTTCTTCACGAAGGGAAGAGACTTGAGCCTATCTGTCAGGGTCGCTTCGTCTTCTTTCATGCAGATTACCTTGACGTTAGGCCCGGCGTCGATGGTGTAGTACGCCTCGAGCCCTTCCGCGCGCCATGCGTGGACTTGCTTCATCAACGCTATGGTCTCGGGGGCAAAGTATATCAGAGGCCTGTCCTTCGGGCCTTCCCGCGTCGCCAGCATTATGGCGTGGAGCGCCCTGCAGTTATATTCGGCTATAAGTCCAGCCGTGCTGAAGTCGCGCCTCTCTATGGCCGGTATGAGCCTCTTCAGGTCGCTTTCGGCCGTTGACGGCCATAGCGCGTACAACGGGCAACTCTCGACGCTCTCCTTCATTCCTTCTGCCGAGCGGACTCCCTTCACTTTGTCGTCGAGGACAGTCGCCAGCACACGCACGTCTGGCCAGTGGTTCTCATCGAACACCCGAATCGCGTGAGAATCCTCGCCGTCCTCGCGTTCACCCTTTTGCCACATGACCCATCCGCCGTGCACGGAGCGTGCGGCAGAACCGGAGCCCGATAGTCTGGCGAGAACGGAGAGTTTCTCCTTGCTCAGCCTGAGTCCCAGGGCTTCGGACGCGGCGTACGCCTCGGCCGCGCCTCCGGACGCGCTGGAAGCGAAGCCGGCTCCGTATGGGAAGTTGTTTCGTGATTCCATCTTGAATCTGTAGTTGACGCCTGCCAAACCTCTTATGATGTTGAGGTGCGCGACAGTGCGGTCGTATGCGTTTCTGTCCGCTTCCTTCCCGTCTATGATTACGGTGTCCATATCAAACGCGTCTGAGAATTCGACTGTCGTTGTCGTGTGCATACCCTCCGGATTGGTTTTTGTCGGGCCGAATGTCATTGAGAAGTTGGAGTTCGTCGGCAGGACGAGCGCGTCATTTCTGCGTCCCCAGTACTTGACCCACGCGATATTCGACGGAGCGACGGCCGTGGCTTTCATATGCGTTGTTAGAAAAGAAAGGATTTAAGATTAAGGTCAGGCCTCGACACGCGCACCTTCGGCTTCTCCCCATTTCGTGACCCACGCGTCCAGTCCTTTCGCCCGCCACGCGTCGACGATTTTCTGCGGATTCTCCGCCACCGCGATGACGCAGCCGCCTCCGTACGCGCCCGTGCCTTTCGCTCCGTAAGCGCCGGCGTTCAGTGCTACCGCGCGCGCCGTCTCAATCTGCGGTATCGAAAGTCCGAACTTCGAGAGGATATCGTGGTTCTGGTTCATGAGCTGTCCTATCTTCGTCAGGTTCCCGCCGTTCAGGGCGTCAAAGCCTTCGGCCACGATCTGGTTTATCCGGTCCATCAGGGCCATCTTGCTCGCGTCCTCTTCCAGGCGCATGCGAACCTTCGCAACCATGTCTCCTGTTTTTGACACGATGCCTGTGTTCGCGACGGCCATTTCCAGCCCGTTTATTTTGAGTCGGTCGATGCGTCCGGCCACTGAAGGGTCTGATTTCGTATACAGGACCGCTCCGCCGTACGAGACGACGGTGTTGTCGATGCCAGAAGGCGCTCCTAGAACGAGCGCATCCCCGGCGTGCGTCAGCTCGTTGACACTGCCCGTATCGAACGCGGTCTTGGTTTCGAGAAGAGCGCCGGCCAGAGCCGCGAAGGCCGCGCTGCTGCTGCCGAGGTGCGCGCCGGCCGGGACGGCTGTTGGAGGCTTGCCCACGTAAACGCGCGCGCCGTCTATGTCTGACAGAGCCGCTATGAGTTTTATCGGCGCCAGACCATCCGCGTCGTTTTCGTGAAGAGCCTTGAGGGCCGCAATGTCTCGCGGCTGCCTTCCGAACGCCTCTCTGAACTTCACAGCCAGTTCGTAGAGCTCTTTTTTCTGGGATGTGCAGCGCAGGCCTATTGATGTGCCGACGTTGAGCACGCCGTCATCTGTCCGAACGACTTCGACATAGACCCGTTCCTGTATGGCGCCTGCCAGCGCCTTGTGGGGCTGCGAATCCATCCATGGCGACGGATATACCACGGAGTGCTCGCCGAACAAGATTGCTTTCCCGGGCGCCGATGCGATGGCCATAGAATTGTATAGGCGGCAAAGTTTATATGGTTCTCTTCCGGGGCGCGCTTCGGTTTCCCGCGCTCCGTCCTCAAAACTCCCGTTTTAGGCGTCCGTCCTCGGGTTGGGAAGCCTTAAATACGTTGGCTCACGCAAACCCTGCAGGTGTTTTGATGTCACTCAGGCCGGCCAAATGTTATACGCAGCCGAAGCGCCCTTACACGCGCATCTCTAGGCGCGTGCCGAAGAAATCGTACGTCGTGGGCGTCCCGGAGCCGAAGATAAGGCAGTTCCAGTTCGGCGATTCGAAGGCCGCGTTCGACATGGAGGTCGCACTCGTCGCTTCGCGCAGCGTCCAGATACGCCACAACGCCCTTGAGGCCGCGCGCACGAACGCCAACAAATATCTGGCCGACAACGCTCTCACATACTTCTTCAAAATAGTCCCCTACCCCTATCACGTGATGCGCGAAAACAGCATGGCCACAGGCGCAGGAGCTGACCGCCTGCAGGAAGGCATGCGGCGCTCGTTCGGTTCTCCTGTCGGTTTCGCGGCCCGCGTGCGCGCCGGACAGACGCTGATAATCGCGCGCGTTGCAAAGGATAAGGAAGCCGTCGCCAGAGAAGCCCTGTGGCGCGCCGCGGCCAAGCTGCCCACGCCCTGCACGATCGAAGTGAAGGTGCTGAAGTGACATCGTCCCATCCCACTTTTTATACTCTCTACAACCCATCTTAACCCATGGCAGAACGTCTGGACCCGTGGAGCAACGACGCCGTGAGCGACTACGAACATCTCTTCGCAGAGTTCGGCATCAAGACGCTGTCCGCGCGCGAGCGTCTGGACCACGTCTACTTCCGCCGCGGAATCGCAGTGGCCCACAGGGATTTTGACGCATTTGTGAACGCGCTGCGTACGCGAAAACGCACGTACTGCATGACAGGCATCGCCTCCTCAGGGCGCATGCACATAGGCCACATGAGCATAATCGACTTCGTCCGTTTCTTCCAGAAGCAGGGCGCTGATACGTATTTTGCCGTCGCGGACATAGACGCGTACGTGTCGCGCGAGCGCATACAAACGATGGAAGAGGCTAAGCGTTACGCGCTGGAAAACGCCGCGCACGTGCTTGCCCTTGGCGTGCCGAAGAAATGCGTCTACGTGCAGTCGCGCATGCCCGCGCGCTATTACGAGCTGGCGTTCGAGATAAGCAAGAAGTTCACGGAAAATGCGTTCCGTGCCATTTATGGTCACTTGAACCCCGGAAAAATGGCCGCGGTCTTTTTGCAACTCGCTGACATACTATATCCTCAGCTCGACGGGCCGCGAATAGGCATCGTTCCTGTGGCTCTGGACCAGGACCCGCACATCCGCGCGACGCGCGACGTTGCGGCGAGGCTTCCGTACGGTTTCGTGCCTCCCGCGTCTCTTTACGTAAAACACGTGCCGGCCCTCGGCGGGCCCAGTTCGAAGATGTCCTCTTCTGACCCCAACTCGGCAATCTATCTGGACGACACTCCGGAGGTCGTGGAGCAGAAGATAAAGAAATACGCCTTTTCAGGAGGACGTGATACGGTCGACGAACACAGGAAGCACGGGGGCAATCCGGACGTCGACGTTGCGTTCCAGCTCCTGAAGTATTTCGAGCCTTCGGACAGTAAGGTCGAGCGCGTGCGCGAGTCGTACGCGTCCGGGAAGCTCCTTACAGGCGAGCTAAAGGCCGTAACAATCGAACTGATGAAGAAGTTCTTCGCGCGCCACCACAGGAGGCTGCCTGCGGCGCGGAAGATAGCGCAGAAGATTGTTTACGGGTGACAGGAAAGCCATATTTAAACTATCTACCAAGTGGTGGTTAAATAGCTTACGTTCGTTCTACGCGTATGGCCATAGATCCTGTGGAACAGATGGTAAGGGAATTGCGCGGGTCGCGCCCCTGCAAGGAAGGGCTCTTTTCGCCTGTCGCGATCATGGTGGCGACTAACGTTCACAGGAGCCAGAACGATGTGACTGCGGTTGTCAACGGCCTCAAGGACCTTTCAAACAAAGCCGTTACAGGCGACAACATTCTGAAGACTGTAATGTTCACCACGCAGCTCCACAGGCGCGACATGTCCGGATACGGCCTTCCGGAGGCCAAGGAAGTCATAGATCTGGCGTGTTATGGGGCCTTGGCGTATAGTGGCAAGACCGACCCCGTGGGCGCCTTAAACGTAGGAACAGGCTCAATACGCTCCGATAAGCCCGTTAAAAGCGTTTCCGAGGACGAAATAAGCTATATATACTAGTAGCTACTATAAAGTGACAGTGGTGTGGCAAATGGTTGCAATAAAATTCGCAAGGACGGTTTCAAAGGCGCTGCGCGGCCTCACAAAGGCCGCCAGACGCATTGCAGGGGTGAAGTGATATGGTGCATGTACAGCAGGATCCGATAGAAGTGATGATACAGCTTGGGGCAGATAACAGCAGGCAGATTGGTCATCTGGGAAAGATTGTAGAGTCGATGAAAACAGAACTGAGCAATTACAGGACCGTCATGCAGAAGCTTAAACCAGCCGAAGAGGACAACCCGTACCTGGATATTCTACAGAGGAACGATGCGATACCGACCTCATGGAATCAGATGCAGTTCATCGACAAGGGGAGGATGCCTGTCGAATTCGCCATAGGCCAGTCCCTGAACACGAACTTCTTCAACACAATCGCGTTGGTGCCGGGCGTTGCGGAACTCGCGGGCATATTCGCCGCCGAGGGCAAGCCGATGGGCAAGGACTCGCCGGATGTTGACAAGATGAACAAGAGATTCGCCGCGATGGAGAAGCAGTACCAAACTCTCGCGGCGGAATTCGCCGAGTACGCGACGCAATTCGACGCATACAGGCACAGGCACGTGAGCTACGGGAGCCGCGGCGTGCGCGGACCGAGCACGAACTAGTCATGATCTTGAGGAGACTCGAGGGGGTGTAATAAAATGGTAGACGTAGAAAGTGCGGTAGCCGGAGGCGCCATAACAATAGGCGTATTGGCGCTCGGTTATACTGCCTATCAGACATGGCAAGCGAGAAACCAAACAGACCGCGCAAGACTTGAGGAAGGAAGAAGGCTTGGCGAGATGTTGGATTCGAACAGGGCATTCGATGCCTTCAGACACAGGACAGTCAGCTACGGAAGCAGAGGAACACGAGGCGATTCCGTGATCGAAGGAGAGGAGGAGCACTAGATATGACAACTGTATTGCAGTATTGGAGAGCGCGCACAGAGCGCCGGTTTGACGCGGAAACGGACTTGATAGATTTGCCTCCGGATCAGCCGAGAGAGAATCGCGAGCCTTTCTACGTGGAGGCTCTGCAAAGAGTGCAGACTCCAGAAGAGAAGAGAACGGCTGTTCGGGAATGGGCGAGTCGCAATCCCGGCAACAGCGGCAGGAGATTCGAGGAGCAGCTGGCTCAGCGACTGCCGGATGCGCAACTCGTGTACGATGGACTTGAAAGAAACGCGGCCACAAACACGGTAGTGGACAACTATCACGTAAGGTGGCCTGCGGCTCTGCGTCCGCCGCCCGCCTAGAGGAGAACCGTTTTTTAAACCCGGTTCCCTCCCTTTATCTTTTTATATTCTGTTCTTTTCAATTAAAACAGTCTTAAAAGTGGTCCAATGTCTTTCCACAACCTCGGAACAGGAAGCAACGACATCGCAGACATCCTTCTCCGTCAAGTGCTGAAGGTACCGGACTGTGTCGGAACGAACACGTACGGCTGCATAACAGGCGTCCCGCAGCACGACCTGCTCTTCGCGTTCTTCGTGCCGCACATAGTGCTGCTAATCTACATCTATATCATAAGCCGGGGGATGCATACATTCCAGGAGAACAAGGCGCTGGGCACGCTCTTCGGCCTGGCCGTCTACATCATGCTCGTCTATTCGGGATGGTACGGAATCCTTGCGTCCTGGCTCATCGTCTGGCTGTGGGCTACGATAGCCTTCGGTCTCGGGTACTTCTTCCTTACGAGGATTTGGCATCCGGCCGATGTCGGCGCCCGCTTCAAGCTCGGCCAGAAATTCGGGGAGAAGCTGAAGTCGCGCCATGAGGACCAGGAAGAGGAGAGGGACAGGAGCAAGGACGTAGAGAAGCTGAAGAAGAGGCTGGAGAGAGAGCAGAAAAAGACGGTGGAAGTGCGTCGGGACTATGACGCGGCGACTGATCCGAGAAGGAAGAGGAGCCTCGAAAGACAGCTGGACGAACAGGAACGGCTCGTCCGCGATATTCAGCGCCAGATAGACGACCTGGAGGCCTGACAATGTCCCACACTTCAGGCTTCTTTGGAAGCGCGACTGGAATACCAAGCGTCCCTGTCGAATGGCTCGCGCTCTTCTTCACGTTCGCGACGGTTTACGGCATACTCGCCACGGTCGGCAAGCAGAACAAGAGTTTCGCGCTCTTCCAGAACAACGGCGTGAACGTCCTGCTCGCCCTGGTCTTCGCGTTCTTCGCCGCGGCCAACCGCGCGTTCGTTGCCTTCTTCGAAGCGAACTTCATCTCCTTGGTATGGGTTTTCGTGGGTCTGTTCATACTCACCTTCCTGCTTGAAGTATTCGGCCTGAGGGGCAAGGGCGCGGAGAACCTCAAGGAGCATCCGCACTTCACTATAATCGGCGCCGGAATCATACTTCTGATGCTGGTGACCTTCGGCTTCGGTCTTCTGGGAGACTTCGAGGTGCCTCTGATAGGCACGAGAAACGCAATCACTTTGCTGACGCTCCTGTTCATCTTCCAGATGCTCTATTACGCGTACATGGGGAGCGGCAAGGGCGGCAAGTAGGCATATAGTTCCCTTCGCCAGCGGCGAGGGAACTTCAAAACACATAGCGTTTTATATAGATTCCGGGTCAAGTGATACCATGGCTTTGGTTGAACGCGGCGTGCAGGCTCTGTCGGACGCGGGCATATTCGCTTACATAATCCCATTTCTCCTGGCCATTGCCATAGTCTACGGAATCCTCGACCACGTGAGCGTTCCCAAGGACAAGTCCATCCGAGGCATGATCGCGCTGCTCGCGGGCTTCCTGGCGCTGCCTCTGGGCGGCACGCTCTTCCCATTTTTGGAGGGAGTCGTGCTGGGCTTCATGGTAATAGTGGCGACCGTCCTGACGCTACTCATCATGGCCGAGGCGACAGGTATCAAGCAGGGCGGCGGCAAGCATATCTGGGAATCCCACCCGAAATGGACAGGCGCGGTCTTCATAATGATAGCGCTCGTAATCTTCATAGCAGCAGGAGGCCCTGAACTGATAGGCCTGAACAACATCCGTATCGGCGGAGGCCTCGGACTGGCGTTTTTCCTGGTCATAATCGCGCTGGGAGTCTGGTGGATAGCCGGCGGCAAGAAGGATTAGTTCTCTCCAACGTTTAAATCGTTCTGAACCCAATTGGACAGGAGGCCGAACGATGAAAAAGGAACTCAAGGTAACGGCAGAGCTGGGCATACCGACGCAGCAGGCCTACTTCGGGATGCTCGACTGGCTGGTGAAGCGCGGGTATACTGTCAAAAAGACCGACGACTGGCTCTACATCAACCCCAAGACCGCGCACCACGCCGAAGTGATGCAGCGCCGTCAGGCGACAGAAGGGCGCCTCGCGCAGATAATGATTTACATAGGCGAGCAGAGGCACGCGCTCGAGCTGCTGAAGCACGACCTGAGGAAGTTCGAGAACGCGCTGGAACACCACAGGAAGAACAATCTCGACGTTCTCAAGTCCGATTACATGGACTTCATAGACATGCAGTCCCCGAACAGCATGTTCCAGCTCGCGCGCGCGGGAAGGTTCCCGTCGATCGTCGCCGACTTCTTCAAGATAAAGAGCGAGCGCGACATCGACGACCTGAAGATATCTAAGTCCGAGAAGAGCATCCTGCAAATCAAGTGGAAGCAGTTCCAGCAGTGGCGCGATACGTTCAGCAAGGCCGTCGAAGAACGCGTGCGCGTCCTGCGGGAGGAACTGAACGCGCGAAACGCGTCTCTCGAGAACTACAAGGCATCGTTGAGGCCGTACATAGACGCCATGCACAAGATGAAGGTTTCGGAGCACGCTCCGGCGGATCTTCTTTCAAACCCGATGCTGATAGAGGGTTACATGACGAGCGTCGCAGGCGTCGATCTTGCGGCGTGGAGGGGCGCTCTCATACCAGGCAGGCAGATGATTCAGGAGTCGCGCACTTTCATGGAAGGCGAGGAGGCGTACCCCTTCTACATCTACATCGAAATATCGATACGCAGGGACCAGGTCGTCAACCGCGGCAAGGAGATAGAGGGGATGCGGATAACGATAGACAGTTCGCTGAAGAGCGCAGACGAGATAATCGCGAAGAAGAAGGAGATAAAGGATAAGGAGGACGCGCTGATGAAGAGCCTCGAGGAGTTCCGCGGCGAGCGCGAGATGGAGGCGCCGAAGGAAGAGGCCGAGGAGGAAGAGACGGTCGTCAGGAAGCTTCACAAGGCCGCGTCCGAATCGGCGAAAACCGCAGAGACCTATCTGAGAGGTTCGTTGGCAGGAGGTTCGACTGTCAAAGACGTCCTTGAGAAGACCGTCAAAGAGGAGACGATAGCGCTCTACGACGCGATAAAGGAGATGACCGGCGGGATGAAGCTGCAGAGATACCCGCTCGAACGCGAGTGATGCGCATGGCTGGATATGGGGGAGATTGACGAATGGCTGTCGTACGCGTATACGTCAAGGATGACAGTCTTTCGATAGAGGTCAAGAACTTTCTCAGAGAGAACGGAGTCTCCTTCACAGAGTACGACGTTGACAAGTATCCGTCGATGCGTCAGGAAGCAATGGCGCTTACGAAAGGGGTGGACGCGTTTCCTGTGGTGCTCGTGGACGGCAAGGTAATATTCGGCAAGAAGACCGTGAGCGAACTGAAGCGGGAGTTCAAAGTCAAGGGCAAGCTGGAGAAGTACGTCTCCAAGTTCTTCGAGGTGCGCGAACAGATAAAATCGTCAATCCCTGCGATCGAGCGCAAGAAGGCGTGGGATGGCTTAGAATCGAAGAACTTCCTTGTCGGCGTCACGTCCGGCCTGCCCACGGCCGACCGCGCGACAGTCATAGAAGAAGTCGCGAGCAACCTCGGCAAGGGTTGCGACGTGATGCGCATAGACATAGAGAGCTACAACCACCTGACGCCCAAGGACAAGGACGATTTGAAGCACCTTTCAGAAGCGCAGGGAATGAAATGGGCGATACACGGAGACGTCACTGTCGATTTCACGCAGGCGGACAAGGAGATATGGGAACACGCGGACCTCTCTCTGAAGGAATACATAAAGATGGTGAAGGACCTGAAAGCCCTCTACGTCAACTTCCACGCAGCCGTCTATCCTCAGCCGCAGATTCACGAAGGAGTCTACAAGTCAAACCGGAGGTATCTGGGCCCCGACGGCAAAGGAATATACGAGACGCTGAAAAAAAGCGCCGGCGCCAAAAAACACTACATCACGGAGTTCGCGCGCAACTACAACCTTGAAGACATGTGGCGCACGCTCTCCGGAAGGGCGCAAAGGGAACTGCAGTACGCGGGGAACAAGGAGCCCACGCTCGAGGCCGTGATGAAGAAGATAGGGCTCGAGAAGGACGACAAGGAAGAGATACGCAAGAAGTTCCACGAGCTTCTGCACGGCGAACTCTTGGAAGAGGGCCACTTCAACGAAGACATCACCGAATGGATGGCCTATTGCATAGTGGCGTGGTGGCTGTATGACCGCGGGGACCCGATGTGGACTACGATATGCGGAAGCGCAAGTCCGGACAAGCTGATTGAAGGCCACCGCGACGACCAGATTAAAATGGTGGACGCTGTCGCAGGCGCCTACATACGCGGCCACTTCGAGAAGTATCTGAACAAGCTCTCCAGCGAAGGCGTGATGATTCTCTTTGAAAATCCTGACGCCCGCGGGGGCGAAGGAAGGGGGCAGAGAAGGTTCAGGCTCATGCGCCCGACGCACATCTACCACGTGATAAAGGTAATAGGCCACCCGAACATACGGCTTTCCATCGACTGGGAGCACATAGCCATGCACGGCTACGATCCCTGGGACGAAGCCAAGAGCTTCCCTCTGGATATAGGAGAGTTCGTGGTGAACACGGACGTCAATTCGCATCCCGGAGTCAATCACCTGATGCATCCTGTCGAACGGGGAGACGTGAACCTGTACAAGCTTCTGTGGGAGCTCCGCAAGCGCGGCTTCAAGAAAGGATACCTGACATACGAGTGGGGCGGCGGCCGCGCTCCGGAACAGCGGTGGGGAGAAACTATCATAGCCCTCAAATCGATGGCCAAGATGCTCGACGCCAGGATACCGCCCGAGGAACTGCCTCCGGAGTTTTTCGGCCTCGGTCCCGCAGAGGTCGAGCTGGAAAAGAGAATAATGGAGAGGAACATGTTCAAGCCGATAGAGGGCACTCTCGAGTTCCCTGAACTGGCGCACGGCTGGATGTCCGGCGAACTGGTGAAGAAGAGTCCCAGGAAGCTTGAGACGTGGGCCAGAGAGGAATTTAGATAAGTTGGGCGCGCAGAAGTGGTCTTTTTATAGATACCGTTCTGACGATAGGCAGGACACGGTGATTATGGTGGCAAAGAAGGGTTCTAAACGGTCCGCAAAGAAGGAGACTCTGAAACCCATATCTCCGGAGAGCGGCAAGGCCAAGAAGAAGATGACCAAGGCCGAGCGCGAATTTGAGAGGCAGCGACAGGAGCGCATCGAACTGGCAAAGAAGTTCACCAAGAAGATTCTCGACAAGTACGGTCCGTGGATAAAGTCCGTCATCGTCTGGGGCTCGACGGTCCGCGGGGAGTTCAAGAAGAAGAGCGATCTCGACTTCGTCATACTCGTCGACGACACGCGCGACAAGCTCACGGACGCGCAGCGCGTGGAGATGGACGACTGGATATACGACACGGGCCGCAAGCTGGACGAGCGCATCGCGTCGCAGCCCGTGTGGACCATAACGGAGTTCGTCAAGATGGTCCGCGCGTTCACGCCTCTCGCTTACGAGCTCATGAAGGACGGCATGCCGACGTACGATACGGGCTTCTTCCTCACGCACAAGCGCCTTCTCGAGATGGGAGAGATAGCGGCCACGCCCGAAGCCTCGCAGAGGAGATGGGGCGACGTTCCGAGGCGCATCTCGCGCGCCAAGAGCGCCAAACTGTGGCTCATCGCGGAAGATTTGTATCTCGCCATGATAGGCGCGGAAGAGGCCGTTCTGATGTACATGGGTCGCGACATTCCGCACCCGATGCATGCGGCAGGCGACATGAAGAAATATCTGGTCGAGCCGGGCCTGATAGACTCCAAGTACGCTGACTATCTCGACGACGTCGTGAAGTTCCGCAAGGCCGTGGAGCACCGCGAGATAAAGGACGTCGAGAGTTCGAAGATCGATCCTTACATAGAGAAGGCGGAGGCGTTCGTCGCGGAGATGGAGAAGATACTCCGCGAACTCGAGGTGCGCAGGAAGCGTTCGGACATCCAGCGCGCATATGAAGTGATGATAAAGGCCTCTGTCGCGGCTTTGAAGGCCGTGAACAAGCTGCCGCAGGATCCGAAGGAACTGCCGCGCGCGTTCAAGAAGCATCTCACCGAGCCGAAGCTCGTGAACCCGTTCTACGAGGACGTTCTGGACGGCGTGCTGTTCATGAGGCAGAAGATGAACGAGAAGAAGGTCGAGGACGTCTCCGAACGTTACATCGCGCTTACGACAGAATACGTGCGACGCTTCGTGGGCGAGGTCCGCAGGCTGTACAACGACCTCGGCGTGAACTTCGAGGAAGCCACGAAGCGCGTGGACCAGGAGCAGGTCCCCGACGTGAACGTGAAGATAGCCGAGAAGAAGGAGGCGCTCGCCTACAAGGCCTCGGCCAAGAAAGGCGACAAGGAAGAGGAGGAAGAGATGCAGCGCAAGCTGGCCGCTGCCGGACAGTCCAAGGACAAGGAAATCAAGAAGGAAGAAGTCAAGGAGCACACGAGCGCGCGATAGCTTTTATTCTAGGCTCCGAACTTTATTGCATGCCTTACACACACATTCAGGAAGGTTCCGTAAACATACTAACTCCGAAAGTGGCCAGACCTGAAGAAGGGGAAGTCTTCTACAACCCGGAGATGGCTTTCGACCGCAACATTTCAGTCGCGGCTGCGTCCGTGGCGGACGCGTTCACCGAGCTGCCCAAGAGCAAGATGCGCGTGTGCGACCTGCTCGCGGCCACGGGCGTGCGGGCGTTGCGCTATGCGAAAGAATCGGGATTCGCTGACGTAACGGCCAACGACTCACACGAAAAGGCCGCCGCCGTCATGCGCGAAAACGCCAAGCAGAACGGCGTCGCGCTTAACGTGACGAACACGGACGGAAAGCTTTTGCTCGCCAAGGAGCATTTCGATTTCATAGACATCGATCCCTTCGGCTCGCCGATCGAATTCGTAAGCAACGCCGTGCGTTCGTTCTCTTTCCGCGGCTTTCTGGCGTTCACGGCCACGGATCTGGGACCTCTTGTAGGCAGCTATCCGGACGTGTGCAGACGCCGGTACGGTCTGCGTTCGCTTTATACCGATTACAATCGCGAGCTTGGTTTACGGATACTGATAACGGCTGTCATGCGCAAGTTTTTCGAGGCGGAGAAGACGATCGTTCCGCTGTTCGCGTACGCGCGGCGGCATTATTTCCGCGTCTACTCGAAGGTGCGCTACGGCAACAAGAACGTGAACGCCGCGCTTCGCGACTTCGGTTACGTGAGCCACTGCTTCGCGTGCGGGTGGAGAAGTCTTGGGCTGCACACGGCGTGCGAGGCCTGCAAAAGCAAGACAGAATTCATCGGCGAGATATATCTCGGCGATCTGCACGCGCAGGAGTTCTGCACGCTCGCGGCCGACGAGCTTTGGAAGCGCGGCTTTTCGAACGAGGCTCACTTCGTCACGGAAACGGGCCACGAGCCGCAGTTCCCGTTCTACTACGACACGCACTACATCTCAGAAAAATTCAAAATATCAGCGCCTTCCATCGAGGCCGTCTGCAGCGCGCTCGCTGAAGAAGGCTACAAGTGCGGCAGCACTCACTTCCTGAGAACCGCGATAAAGACGAACGCGCCTTTCGACGAGGTCGTGAAGGCGGTTAAGCTTTCTGTTTAGTTCCGACGGGCGCGGCTATGCTATCCAATGTGTCTATCGCTTTGTCGATGCCTCTGCACGTAGAGGGCCCGCTTCCTGCGTAGTAAGAAAGTTTGCCTACGAGGTAGACGTCTTCTCCTATCTTGTGTACGACGAATGGATTGCCCCAGTCTTCTGGTATTCGATGTCTGTCAAGAACGGCGTCGAATTTCTTTATCTCTTCGGGACCCAATCCTTCAAAGTCAGAGCGCGTCATTCGATTACCCACCTTCTTCTTGTTATGGAGACGTAACTGATTCACTGAGGAACGTAAGCCTTGCCAGAAAGTTCTTGGAAAGCGATACTGCGCGCCCTGTATAGGTCCCATGCCGCTTCGACTGTATTGTCATTTATCATCGATTGAATCATACCTTCTAGTTCTCCAAGTCCGACCTTCTTGGCGATTTTCACTTCCTCGTCCAGATTAAAGACATGTCCAGTCATGTTTATCCCCACGGATGGAAACTCCTTCCTAATCTTCATCTTCCTTAATCTTCTTCTCGATTTTACGCATGGCGGAAAATGTGAAAAAAATCAATCTTCATCCTCTTTGATTTTTTTCTCGACCTCCTCTTCGATGCCGAGCTTGTCCACTATCTCCTTGTAGCGGTTGCGTATCGTGACTTCTGTGACGCCGACGACGTCGGCGACCTCGCGTTGCGTGCGCTTCTCGTCTGCGAGCACGGCGGCGATGTACAAAGCGGCCGCGGCCACGCCGGTCGGACCCTTACCAGAGGCGAGATCGTATTTCTTCGCCTTCCTGAGAACTTCCATCGCGCCGGCCTGCACCTTGTCAGACAAGCCGAGCATCGTGGCGAAGCGCGGTATGTAGTCTTCGGGCTGCGAGGGAAGTATGCGTATCTCAAGCTCTCTGCACACATAACGGTACGTGCGCCCGATCTCGCGCTTGTCCACGCCAGAAGCATCCGTGATTTCGTCCAGCGTTCGGGGCGTCTTGTACTCGCGGCATATCGCGTATAGGAGAGCCGCGACGACGCTCTCCATCGAGCGGCCGCGCACGAGCCCCTTGTCAACGGCCTTCTCGTACTGTTTTGCAACTTCCTCGTGGACGTTCTTCGGCAGTCCGAGGAACGAAACGAGACGCTGCAGTTCTGAGAGAGCGAACGACAGGTTGCGGTCTTTGCTTTCGATGAGACGCTTCTGCCACTTGCGGAGCCTGTAATATTGCGCGCGTTTGCGTGCGGAGACCTTGAAAAGCTCTCCAGAGCCTCGGCCTATCTCGGTTATCATGCCTTTGTCGTGCTTCGTGTGCGTCAGCGGGGCGCCCGTGCGCGCGCGCTTGGAGCGCTGCTCCTGGTCGAACGCGCGCCATTCCTGGGTGAGATCGATTATGTTCTCTTCGAGAATCAGTCCGCAGTTGCCGCAAGAAACCTCGCCGCGGCTTGAGTCTTCGAGCATGTGAGAAGAGCCGCAGTCCGGGCACTTGAACTTGCCGTGCATCACTTTCGAGGCAGTCTTGGCGCGGCCAACCATCTGATTCGCCTTCTCCTTGACTTTCACGGTTTTCGGCCTCTGTGAACGTTTGACCATAACTAGGACGCCGCCGCGCGCAGGCCTCTCGGACGGTTTGGTTTGTACCAGTACGTGTTCTGTTCGCGCACGGCCTGTATCGCGTAGTTGTTCCTCTTGAGGAAGACTACCATGCCGGAGTCCAGAGCCTCGAAAGGTATGAACCCGCCCTTGCCGTCCTTGACGTCGGCCTTCAGCCTTGCCATCATCGGTTTATTCGCCATATCACACACCCCTTGAAGCATCACCATCGATGGATAGTGACACCCCTATACGCTGGGATTATATTGCCACGGGTGGTATATAAAGCTATCGTCGGTTTTAACCACCCAAAGCGGACTACGCCTATTTATATACCCCATCGCCAATCGCCGTATAACATTTGTTTACAGGGTTTATGGGGTTGCGACGTTTCCCGTTTCAGTCCGAGCCGCGGCCGTTCTTGCCGTGCTTTCTTCTTTCGCCTGACGGCGAGCCTATGAACCAGTCGAGAACGCCCGGAGGCGTTGCGAACGCGCCGGCAACCTTCTTTCGGGCGGCGCGGAACCCGTCTGCCGCATAAGCGGCGCCGTCGATCATGAGTTCTTTGGTATCCTCTATGCCCGCGTCTATCTCATTCTTCTTCCATTCGTACGCGGCCAGCGCAAGCAGCGTCGCGGCCGAGCTGCCTGTCATGCCGTAGCCTATGGCTCTGAGGGTATTGGAGTTCACGCCTTCGCCGATACCGGCTATCTTTTCGGCTATCTGGCCGCCCAGCACTGCGAGGGTCGTGCCCGCGAGTCCCCAACCGCCGAGAATGGCTGCGTTAAGCCCGTCGTCGCGGGCAGTTGCGTCGCGCCGTTCCTCGTACTCCTTCAGTTCGTCAATCTCTTCCATGAGTTCCTCGCTCTTCCGCGTGACCACTCTCTCGATTTTCTTGTCGTGCCTGCGCATCAGCTCCTCGAGTTCCCTGAGCGTGTCAGGATCGACGCCCATCATGTTCAGGCCTGCCACAGGGTCGACGCCGCGTTCCTTGAGCCGTTTGAAGCCGTCCTGCACGACGTCCAGAGTCGGTTCGAGCCACTGTTCGAGTTCTACATGGCCGTATGACTGCGATGCGCTATCGAGACGCCACTTAAAGCCGTCGTACTGGTCGTCCAACAACTTGTAGCCGGGCGACGCGCGGATATTCTGTATCGCGAAATGCAGCCTGTGCGCGTCTTCCATCTTCTTCTCGCGCAGGATCTGTTCCCTAAGTTGGAAAGGCCCAACATAAGGACCGGCAGGCGGTCCGTTTTCTCCGCTCTCGTCCTCGTCCCAGCTAAATGGCACTGCCATCAATACCATACTGATACACCCCCACATTCTTCGTACGACTGCATCCCGCTCTTACAGCGCAAATCGGTGGGTTAACTCTCGCCGGAAAGCCGGCCCGAAAGCTAACGCTCGCCGGTCTGCAGAACACGTATCCAATGATGTATTGGGACTGCATCATCCCCTGCGGGATGGTTCATTCCACACACTCCACACAGTGCTATACACGCATAAAGATAAAAACCTTTGCACAGCGGCGCGCGTAAACATCGACGGCCGTACGTTTTTATGCCTTTCTGCGTTATGTGGGGCATGCGTCTCGCGGCTCTCGTCTCAGGCGGAAAAGATTCGATGTATGCGGCATATCTCGCCAAGAAGGAGGGGCATACGATAGACTATCTGCTGAACGTGCGTTCGGCGAACGAGCACAGCTACATGTTCCAGCACGTCAACGTCTGGATAACAGAGGAGATCGCGAAAGTTCTTGGGATTCCGATTCTGGTGGCGCACACGAAGGGCGTCAAGGAAGAGGAGCTCGCGGATTTGGAGGAGCTTCTCAAGCGCGTGGCAGGCAAGGTTGACGGCATCGTCACGGGCGCGTTGGCGTCCAACTACCAATATACGCGCATAGTGGAAATCTGCGGGCGTCTGGGACTCAAGGGCTACAACCCGTTGTGGAAGGTCGACGAGAAAGAGTACTGGCCGCTGCTGCTCAGGGACGGCTTCGAGGTGATGGTCACGGCTGTCGCGGCCGAAGGCCTTACGCAGAAGTGGCTCGGGCGCGTCGTGGACGGGCGCGCGGTGGAAGAGTTGAAAGCGATAAAGGAACGAACAGGCATACATATGGGGTTCGAAGGAGGGGAAGCCGAGTCGCTTGTGATAGCATGCCCTCTATACAACGGGAAGAGAATACGCGTGCTCGAAGCGGAAAAGAAATGGTTCGGCGATTCGGGCGTATACGAAATAAGAAGAATGGAGTGGGTCTAGGAAACGTCCAAGACGTCACAGAAGTTCCTTTCGCAACTCGTTTTTTATCTCGTCCTTTATTGCGGCCTTGACCTCTTCGGTAAGCTCGGTCTTCAGCTCGGCGAGCAGTTGGCCGCGCAGCTCTTGGACAAGTTCCGCTATCATGCGTGCGAGCTCGTCGTCCGCGGACATGTGGCCCTCGATGCTTGTGCGGATCTCTTTCTTCAGCGTCTCCTTGGTTTCTGGTTGCAGTTCGCCCTTGACGATTTCGCGCAAGTGTTCTATCTTTTCTTCGATCGTGTCAAGTCTTTGACCGCTTTCTGAAGAAGAGGGGATTATCTGCGGAGGTCCCTCAGTCGCAGGCAGTCGTATCTGAGATATCTTGGAGTCTATCTTGGCCTCGACGGCGGCCGCCGCCTCGCGGGCCAGCTCGGCAGCGAACCCTTTCATGTCTTGCGGGTACGACGGCGCCCCGGCGCCCTTCTCCTGCAGAAGAGCGCTCCACTCGCGGTCCCGTTTCTCCAGAATCAGCCGCAGCGACTCCTCGAGGTCCATGATGGCCTCTTTGGTCTCCTCTTCTGTCGTGGCCCCAATGAGCCTTTTCAGGGCCAGCCTGAAGCGACTCTCCGGTTCGAGACTCTGAGACCCCAATACCATCGTGATCACCGTGTCCTTACTAGTTAACGAGCGGACGAGGTATTTGCGAACGTGCATTCGCAAACTTACGAACCGCTGTTCGTAAGAACTCTAAAACCGCTGTTTCAAGTAGTTTTATATAATGCCCAATATAAAGTGTTTTTGGTCCCTTATGGTCGAGGCTCCTCAGGAAATCATCGGCAGGCTGCTTGAAGACGTGCACGAACGGACGACGCACGCGGGAAAGGTCTTCGAGAACTATACAATAGCCGTTCGCGGCGTGCCGATGGAAATCGAGATAAGCCGCACGGAGGGGCGCGCAACCCCTTCCTACATCCTGAAGTACCCGGCGTTGACGCCTACGGGACCCGGAACAGAGGCCGAGATACGCTCCCAGCTCATAAAGAGGTTCAAGCCCACGAGCCTGAAGTTCACGACCGTAGACGAATACAGGAACGTGGAAGAGCGCTTCGAATCGACGACCTACGACATCCTCGAAACTATGATGCCCAATCTCGGCGCGCGCGAGAAGAAGATGCTCGCGGTGCGGCTGCTCATGGAGATGATAGGGCTCGACAAACTGGAACCGCTCCTGCACGACGACAGCCTTGAGGAAATCTGCGTGAACTCTTCGGGCGTGCCTGCGATGGTTTACCACAGGAAGTACGGCTGGCTGACTACGAACGTAGTGATAGCCACGGAAAAGGCGATAGACGATTTGGCCGAGAAGATAGCCAGCCGGTTCGGCAAGGAGATAAACATCGCGCGGCCCCTTCTGGACGACGCCATGCTCGTCACAGGAGACCGCGTCACTGCGACGCTCTATCCCATATCGACCAAAGGCAACACGCTTACCATACGCAAGTTCAGGCGAAACCCGTGGACCATCGTGGACTTCATATCGCCGGACATAAAGACGCTCTCGCCCGAGGTGGCCGCGCTTCTGTGGACGTCTGTGCAGTACGAGCTCAACATGCTCATAGCAGGCGGCACGGCCTCGGGGAAGACGTCGCTTCTCAACGCCGTTCTCCTGTTCGTCCCTCCGGAGCAGCGGATAATATCCATAGAGGACGCGCGCGAATTGAACCTTCCGGAGACGCTGCACTGGATACCGCTTACGACGCGCGCGTCGGTCGGGGAAAAGGCGGACCAGATAACCGTGCTCGACCTGATGCTGAGCGCCATGCGCATGCGCCCGGATCGCATCGTTCTGGGAGAAGTCCGCACCTCGCAGGAGGCGCAGACCCTGTTCGAGGCTTCGGACACAGGACATTCGACGTACTCAACGCTCCACGCCACGCGCATCGACGGCATCTTCCGCCGTCTCCTGAACCCGCCAATCAACGTGCCGAAGACGATGATGGCTTCCATGCATCTGGCGCTCGTCCAGTACAGGCAGAAGCGGCTGGGCTTCAGGCGCACCCTTGAGGTGGCCGAGATCACATCCACCGGCGACTCGTTTGAACGCGTCGACGTCAAGGCAAACACCCTCTTCAGGTGGAACGCGCGCAAGGACGCTCTTGAACGGGTGGGAGAGAGCGCCCGCCTCGTCGAAGAGCTGCTCTTCTTCAGCGGCATGACCAGGCAGGAGATGGATCAGGACCTTGAAGAGAAGACGCGCATACTCAACTGGATGCTCGCGGAGAATGTCAGGAGCATCGAAGAGGTGTCGAAGGTCATAAACGCGTACTACACGGACAAGGAGGACCTGCTCGGGGCGATGAGCAGGGGCAAGCCTCCTGAAGGAGACCGCGGCGCTGAAGGTGTCTGACATGAAAACGCGCGGCAATTTTACTTGTTTTGAACGAGGTTGGTAAATGATCCCTCCGTTTCCGATACGCAAGACGCTGCCGTTCACACGGCGGTTTTTCAGGGGACCTGCGGCGGCGATGGTTCAGCTCAGCCCCTCCCTGAAATATTATCTCGACGCGATACACGCCGAAGAAACGGCCGATGAGTATGCGACGCTGGGACTGGCCAACGCGGTCCTTATGGGCTCCCTGGCGTTCCTGACCGTATTTTCCCTGGCCATTTTTGCCGGCCAGGCCCTGCAGTTTTTCGGGTTCTCCCTCATCGCAGGCCTGTCGATGGGCGCGGTGACGCTGCTGTACTGGATGAGCTTCCCGAAGGTACAGGCGCACAAGCGCGCGCAACTCATCGACCGCGAACTGCTCTTCGCGCTTCGCGACATATCGGTCGAACTCGACGCGGGAATGTCGTTCGTCGACTCCCTCGATCTCCTCACGGAAGGCTACGGCCACCTTTCTGAAGAGATGAATGAAATCGTCAAGGACATAAGAATCGGCACGCCGCTGGAGGACGCCATGGAACGCAGCATGCGCAAGAACACGAGCAAGCTATACAAGTCGGCGATGCTGAGAATCTTCAACGGAATAAGGAGCGGCGCTGACATACCGACGCTTCTCTCCGTCGTCATAGAGAACCTGACAGAAGAGACGAAGGCCCAGGTAAAGGCGTACGGCCAGGAGATAAATCTCTGGGCCACGCTCTACCTGATGGTGGGAATCGTTCTTCCTTCGATGGGGCTGACGCTCATGGTCATGCTGTCCACTTTCACAGGGCTGGCGATAACGGAGTCGCTCGTCTACATGCTGACGTTCTTCCTTCTGATGTTCCACGCGTCGGCCATCGGCTTCCTGAGGAGCAGGAGGCCGCTTGTGGAGGTGTAGCGCTTGAGTTACGAGAGTTATGTCAGGAGCAGGCTGGAGAAGACGTCTCTCCGCATTAAGCCCGCGGAGTGGATGAAACTGCAGGTCAAGATGGCCCTGCCCCTGAGCGCCGCCGCGGCGCTGTCGCTGTTCTTCATAACGCAGAGCGTGCTGGTGACAGCCGCGGGCGCCGTTTTGGCGTTTGTGATAATATTCGTTGGCACGGTGTTCGCTCTCGATTACATGGCTTACGCAAAGGCGCGGGAGGTAGAGGATTCGCTGACAGACGCGCTCGAACTGCTGGCGTCCAACGTGAAGGCCGGACTGCCGATAAAAGACTCCATGCAGCTCCTGATGACAGACGAGTTCGGGCAGCTCGGTGTCGAGATGTCGACGGCCGTCATAGAGATGAACACCGGCGTCTCGATGGTGGACGCGTTGCGCGCCACGCGCGCGCGTGTGGAATCGCAGCTCTATGCGAAGACGATCGAAACGCTGTGCCGCAGCGTCGAAAGCGGGGTCAACGTCGACACAGTATGCACGGCAATGGCGCGCAACATCAACGACATGCGGAACATAACGCGCGACATACGCGCATCGACAACAACATACACGCTTTTCCTGGGCTTCGCGGCTCTCGTGGCGTCTCCTCTGCTGTTCGCTCTTTCGTCTTATCTTGTCGAGGCAAGCGGCGAGATATTCGCCGTCGCCTCTGCGCAGGGAACAGGGGGCTCGCCTCTCGGCCTGCTGTCTTTTTCCACATCGGTTCCTCCGGCAGATATGCTCAGAAACTTCTTCCTCGCCGCCATAGCGATAACGAGCTTCTTCACGTCTCTCGGAATAGGGATAGTCAAGGACGGCAGCATGCGCGTCGGGCTGAAGTTCGTGCCCTTTTTCCTGGCCACGTCTTTCGCGGTCTTTTTCGTGGCGAAAGGCCTCATCGCCGGGCTGGTTGGACTCAGCGCTTAGCGCGCCTCCGCGTTCCTGACGGCGTATATGATGACGGCAGCGCCGGCCATCTGCGAGACGACGGCTATCGCATCCGGGTAGGTTTCAATAGAGAGCAGGAATCCAAGGAGAAGGCTAGACGCGCCAACAAGCATCGACAGAAGTACGATGGAAAACAGTTCGTTAATCCTCCTGTACGCGGGCAGGGCACGGTCGGCGTTGAAGAAAAGCACCGCTATGGCTCCGAGGCCCACGGCAATCCCGAAAAGACCCAGAAGCAGGCCGATGTCGCTCATGCGCTTTCACCCACAGTGAACGAATAGGCAATCGCCGCCACGGCGATCAATGAGGTTGCAGGGGCGATGGGCAGTACGGTCGCGCCGCTCAACGAGAGCAGCGTATCGATGGAGCCTGTCAGAACGACGACACCTATCCCTCCGGTCACCCACTTTATGCGCATCCTGTCCTCTGCCGCGGAATAGAAGTATGCGCCGACCAACTTGTAGAGGCCGTAAAGGATGTACGAGAGGATATACAGGCTGTACACGGCGAACATCGTTCCTCCGTTCACTTCATAGTAGAACGCGCCGTCGTGCGTCACTCCCTTGAAGAGCAGGTCCGTGAAAAAAAGCAGCGGAACGAATGCCATGCTGGGCGCGTACACGAGAGACGGCGCGACGCTCTTGCCGGCAAAACGCAGGGCGAAACTGACCCACGTTGGAACGAGCAGCAGGACGGCCAGTTCGTACAGCTTCCAGTTCGTCGCGGCCTCTTCAGGCGTCTGCGAGCCGAGAACTAGAAACATCGCCACGTTCCAGAACGAGGAGACCATCGCCAGAAAGAAGAAGATGCGGTTGAGAGGCGCCCGCGGATTGCGCATAAGGACGAAAAACGCGAGGAGCGTCAGCGTCACATAGGCGAACATGGGGACGGCCTTTCCCGTATACAGGATTTCAGTGAACGTCATGTAATCTCACCGTAGAACTCCTTTATGTTGGCCGAGATGGACGAGACGCGCTCCCTTCCAAGTCCTCTCCACATCAGCGTCGCGGGCAGGAAGTTCAGGAACGCGAAGGTGTAGAAGCAGGACTCCACGGCCAGCGCGTCTGCGCGGGGCAGGATTCCGGTGTAAAAGCCCAGACGCACGGCAGTCGCGCAGGCGAGGAACAGAACGGCGGCCAGAATAGACTGGAGACTCCTGCCGTAGACGCCTCCAGCACGCAGCGCGGTAGCGGCAGTTGCGTACGCGGCCAGAATCTCGAAGCCCAGAAGGATGGCGAATGCGGCAGTCACGTACGGGGGCATAAGTTCCCTAGGACTCATCCACATTTATATACAGAGCCCTTACTTTAAGGCATGAAGAGTATGCGTTCTGCCAACAAACCCCACGACAACAGGCGTCCCTCCCCGAAGGGACAGTCTGCCATCGAATACCTAATGAACTACGCGTGGGCCATAGCTCTCATAATCATCGTCGGCATCGCCATCTTCCAGCTCAATATAGGAGGCATCCGCAACTCCCTGACGTCGCAGTCTTCCCAGATAACGCAGGCAGGCGAACAGCTCGCGGTCGTGGGCTACCTGTGCGACAGCGAAGGTCGTTTCTCCGTTTC
The DNA here is from genome assembly GCA_016432325.1 of Candidatus Aenigmatarchaeota archaeon. Lineage (GTDB taxonomy): Archaea > Aenigmatarchaeota > Aenigmatarchaeia > PWEA01 > JACQIF01 > JACQIF01. Next base: position 443,686 of record CP066684.1, on the reverse strand, counting down.
CGTGCAGAACAACGGCGCCGGGCAGATAAAGGACATCTACCTTAACGCCAGCAACGAGAGCTCGACGGTCCTCACGGACTGCACAGGTACGCCTGACATATTCCCAGGGCAGACTCAGATATGCAGGAACACGTCCACAGGCGGCAGGGGCATCAGATGCGGAAACGTAGGCCAGTCGTACGAGATACAAGTAACCGTATCGTACATAGACGACGTGAGCGGCCTGACATTCAAACCTTCGAGGAACTTCACGGGCACGGTGCAGGCAGGCTGAGCGTCTTTTTATTCTGTTCTTCTGAAATGTTGACGGCTACTATGAAAAGGACGGCAGGAAAACCAATACGGCAAATGCAAAGGCGCGGACAGGCCGCCATCGAGTATCTAATGAACCGCGCCAGCAGGCGTGGTGTTGAGATACCGTCGGGGAACAGGCGCGGACAGGCCGCCATCGAGTATCTCATGAACTACGCGTGGGCCATCGCCATAGTGGTTATCGTGGGCGTGGCCATCTTCAGCCTCAACATAGGCGATATAGGATTCTCCTTGTCAAGCTCGGGTTCGTCGCTTTCGCAACAGTTCGAACAGCTGGCAGTCATCGGCCACAAATGGGGCGTTACGGGCGGGGACAACGTCAACGATACGTTCACCGTGGTGGTCCAAAACAACGGCGCCAACAAGATAACGCTCAATTCGATTAACGTAACAGAAATAGACAAGTCCACGCTGACGCAACTGGTGACGAACGTTACGCCTGCAACACTGTTCCCCGGAGAGACGGCGACGCGGGTCCTGCCCATAAACACGACGCTTCACGGCATAACCAAGAGCATAGGAGGCATCTACTCCGTAAAGCTGACATTCAACTACACCGATACCGAGACGAACGTCATCTATGCGCCGTCGACGACACTCAAGGCCAGAGCCCAGACGGACTGATGACGGGCCGTTTTATACGGGGACGGCCTTAGATTGGTCATGAAAGCGCAAGCCGCGATAGAATATATTTCCATCTCCCTCATCGGCGCGCTGCTCTTCACGGTGCTGTTCTTCATATCCGCAGACTTCATGGGCGGCCGCTCCTTTGAGGGCTCGCTGAGCCAGGCCCGGCTTACCGTTACGTCGCTCACTGACGCGGCCAACGAGATATGCCTTCAGCCGCAAGGTTCGAAGACAGAGGTACTGCTTCCCGTACCGCTTCACATTGACCCAATGAACAGTTCCGTCGCCAACAGGACAGTCGCGTTCGCCCTGCGCTACAAGGACAGGCTCGAGTTCGTGTCGGCCACGTCGAGATGCGAACTCAACGGCAGCCTGCCGTCGGTAGGCGGTACTTACGCGTTCGAGGTCGAACGTGAAGCGACGGCCGTGAACATAACGGCCAAATGAGGCCGGGCGGTTTTATATGAGGCCCTCCAATCTAGCACATGGAGTCGCGCGCCGGCCAGACGTCCGTAGAGTATATGATGCTAGCGGTCTTCCTGACGGCGGCGCTGGTCGTGGTGCTCGCGACTTCCCTGAACCTATTCGCGAACCAGACAGCCTCGCTGCGCGTCGCAGAGGCGCGCGTGGCCGCGAACGAGCTTGCGGACATGGCGAATTTCCTGTGCACGGCGCCGAAAAACACGACGTCGCGCAGGGACGTCTACATTCCGCGGGAGGTTAACCTGATGGCCAGCTCTATAGGCAACAGGACGATAAAGCTGATACTGACGTCGAAGGACGCGGAAAGCGCGGTGACGGCGACGACTGCCTGCAACGTTACGGGGACGCTGCCCGGCGCGGCAGGCACGTACGTTTTCAGGGGAGTCAGCCAGGGCGGTTCGGGAGGCTCTGTTGCCATGAACTATACGCTTGAGGTGCAGAGCCTCAGGCCGTCTGCGGGGTAATTTAATGGTATTGAATGTGAAAACGGTTTCCCTCCTGCGGGTGTACGGGACCCACAGGTCCCGACATTTTCGGACTCGGTCCGAAAAGTTCGGCCCGAAGGCCGAACATGCCGAGAAGCGAAGCTTCTCGTGCACGGGAAAGGCGCAAACAGGGATCGAGTTCATGGTCGTGGCAGGCATCGTCCTTGTTCTCGCTTCAATCATATTATTTTCCCTCAACGAACGCAACCTGAACGTCGAAAAGGCGCGCCAGCAGTTTGCGGCGCAGCGCGAGGTGGAGAAGGTGTCCGGCGCCATCGACGCCGCGGCCATAGGCGGCAAGGGCTTCCAGACGAACATCACGGTAGCCGCCCGGGCGGGAGTGCAGAACGCGACCACGTTCAAGGTTCTCGGCAAATATCGCAAGGTGGAGATGACGTGGCCGGGGCCGAGGAACGAGACCCTTATAATATCGGCGAGACTGATAACGGCGAAGGTAAAGGACGCGGATCTGAGAACGGCGCTCGTGAACGTCAACAACACGGGTGACAATATAGAGGTGAAGTGCTGGAATGCGGACGGTACGAATGTGCAGACGTGCTGAAGACGGCGGGGCCGCGGCCTCGCCGCGTGCGAACGATTTTCCCGCCCTTGGGGCAGGAAAATCTGAAACGCGGTTTCAGTTTTCCCTCCTTCTGTCGGGAAAGGGACAGGCCGTCTCTCTGGACGTCGTGTTGGCGCTTGTCATATTCACGATATCGATAGCGGGCGTCCTGCACGCGGAGTCTTCCATATCCCATTCCGTGGCAGACTCCGAGGAGTTCAGGAGAACGCAGGACAGGCTCATCGGGCTTAGCGACCAGCTCGTTCTTACGTCAGGAGAGCCCGACGGCTGGTACAACTCGACGAATATCAAGAGCGTGGGATTGGCATACGGAGACCATCGCCTTGCGGATGACAAGCTCATCGCGCTGACGCGGATGACGGCCAAAGACCTGCGCGGCAACCTCTCGACAGGACCAAACAGCCTTTACGTGCAGCTGCTGACAAGCGGCGGCTCCAACTGCACGGTCCAGTCCACGAACCTGACAGTAGGCGCCCAGCCGGCGGGCGCCAAGGAACAGATTTCAATAGACCGCTACGTGATGACGGAGAATTCGCGCAACTGCACTCTGCGCGTGACGCTGTGGAGGCCATGACATGGACAAAAACTTTGTTTTTACTGCTTCACAAGCGCAGCGCGGGAAGCTTGAAAACAGCACAAAGGGCTTTGTCTTCACAGTCGATTCGCTCATCGGCGCGGCCATAATAGCCTTTGCAATCCTGTCGTTCTCCTTCACCGTCGAACAGCCGTCGAGAAGCGAGGCCGTCCTCGAACGCATGTCCATCGACACGCTGGCCGTGATGGAGGAGAGAGGCGCGTTCGACTCGAGGAACGCGGACGCGATAAACGCCACTGTGAACCAGACGCTGCCGTCGTTTGTCCGCTATGCGTTCATCGTGGACTATTTCAACGTAACGCCCACCGGCGGGCTCACGTTCGACCGCACGTTGACGGTCAATATGATACCGGAGGAAAGGGACGCGGTATACGCGTCCAGGCCCGTTCCCATAATGGTCAACGAATCCGCGTCGTCGCAGGTGAAGAACATGACGGCCATAGCCAAGGTCCGTCTCGGGGTGTCCTTGTGAGCCGGCGCGGAATAGTCTTTACGCCTTCCCGAAGAAGAGGGAAGACTGAAAACGTCGCAAAGGGAATCGTTTTCACATTGATGTCCGTCCTCATAGCCGTCTCGCTTGTTTCGCTTCTGACCAACTACAGGGTCTTTGCCAGCGACCTCGAACTCGCCACAAGCGAGGACATCGGCATCCCGCAGGCGTTCCTCTACGCGGGCTCGCACGTGCAAAAGCTCGCGGATGTCGGCGTTCGCGTCACGGCCAATCGAACCCATACGTTCGTGAACTTCACCGACAAGGCGCCGCGCGTCCAGCCTTATAACGTGTCGTTCAAGGCCTACCGCGATTTCCTGGCCGACCAGATGAACCTTTCATACGCGCTGGATTTCAATGCGAGCGTTCCGGCCAACCAGTCGTTTTTCACGATAACAGGCATGAACGCCGCCTACAACTATTCGGACTTTGCGAAGAACAACATAAGCGTTCTCCAGAAGGATACGAGCGCGAACTTCATCACCCGTTATGAGGTCTTTGTGGTGCCGCTCACGTCAGGCGTTTCCGCGGCCAACATATCCACGATATCCGAAACGTCCGGAAACATGACCCTGCACATATCGGTCCTGAACCGCACATTCACAAGCTCCGTTTCCCGCACCGGAACGAGCGTCTACATGATAAACTTCACAGGCTCGGCTAACACGGTGAACATAACGGTTGGCCGCGTCTTCGGCTTCAATTCGTCGCTGCGCGTGGACCCCGTGGAGAAAATCTGGGTGAACACGACCGTCATGGCGAAGACCAAGGATATTCCCAAGAGCTGAGCCCGCTCGCCTTACAAAGATCTTGAGATGCCTCTCGGGTTTTCGTCGGCCTATCTGACGAAAATCTTTCCTCTTACAGAAGGCGCGTCCTTGTCCCATATCTCGATTTCTGTCGGTGCGTTGAACGTTAACGTGAATTGATATCCAGGCGTGAGCGTGCGAACGTCGTTCTGTCCCAATACGATAGTCCGTACGCGCGAGTCCGCGTTCCTTATCAGCACCCGCGCGACCCCGCGCTCTCCGGGTTGCGTTGCCTGCACGAACTCTATCAGTGCGAACTGCGGGTCAAAGCCGGCGCTCGTCACGCGGACCTCCTGCGTGAGAACAGGTTCCACTTCGCCGCTCTCCACCTTTTCCAGAAACTGCTGTTCCTGGCGTTGGAATTCCGTCTGGCTTGGCGCAAATGGAATGCCTGCAGGAGACGCGGGAAGCAGGCCGAGAACGGCGACGGCTATCGCGACAACGGCCGCCGCGAGGAACGCCACCCTCGTCCAGTTTACCCTGAATCCAAGATATCGTTCCACGAAGCCGAGCATACGAGAAGTGCTTGGTTTCAGTATAAAACATTTCGCTGTTTGACGCGTTTAATAATGGGTCTCTCCCTATCCGTTTTCTAGCGGTGTGGAAATGGGTTCCGGACGTTCTATCTTGGCGGTCGTCGTCGTTTCTTTCGTTTTTATCATGCTTGCGCATGACGTGTCGGCCGCTACGTATAACGGAGTCACGGCGGTGCCCGCGAACGCGACAGCGAACGTCTCGAACATACTGGCAGCCTGCGGTTTCGAGGCTCAGGTAAGGTTCATACAGGACGACGGACAGAGCGACTGGAACGCTAACGACAATCCGGATTTCAACCTGTCCTACAACATTGAACAGTCCGCGACGACGAGAAACCTTTACGTGACGTCTGCCCTCCTGTGGGACGACGTAAACATGAGCAGTCAGTGGAAGGATACGGTCGGTACGTGGTGGCGAGTCCCCAAGACAGGCACCTTCTACGCGTACAACAGGACCCAGATTACTGTCGGGACGGGAACGGATTTTGTGAGCGGGACGGCGGACCTCGGCAAAATAAACGCATGGAACAGGACGGGTTCCACAAGCGCGTGGATAACGGGCCTGAACCATACGGGCACGTTCCGCATGGCAGTGATGGTCGTCTCCACCAGCGGCGCCATAGAAGCCGAAGACTGGCACGGCGATTCGGACCAGACAGACACGTCGTTCGGTCTGGTGCCGGGTGCGGACTGCCAGTTTGAGAAGTCCAAACAGACGGTCGGTTGGATAAAGGCAAGGGCCAATGTGACGTCATTGCTGACAGCCAACAGCACGTTTCTGGCCGCGGAAAAGAAGTTCGTCCTCGGCGACAGGGTGTATATGGAGTTCAACCTGAGCGCCAACGCGAGCATTCCGACAGGCAACGCCAACTGGTCCGCCGCGCCGGCCAACATGACGCTTCTGGTTTACAACAGGACGAGTCATGAGGTCTTCAGGTCGCCGTTGGCCGTAAACTCCACGAACAAGTCGTTCCGCGTGTTCTGGGCGATGCCTGAATCGGCGGCGCTGCAGGACTACAACGTGACGCTGAATCTTTCGACGAACTCGAGGCTTCTCGGGGAGTCGTGGACGAACTTCTCCTCCACAGGCGTGGGATTCGTCAATCAGACGGCGAGCGAGGTGCCGATACAGACCGACCTGGCGCCCGGCGGCTCGCCTGTCAGGGCCGCCGCTTTCTGGGTAGAGAAGACCCTGACGCTCGTGATGGACGCCGGAATGCCGAGGGCAAGAAATGTGGTTACGGTTCTCAACAAGACCCTCAACAGGGGAGAGCCGCTGGAATACAGCTTCATTCTCGGCGACGCCTGGGGAAGGGGCCTTGGCGCGCGGAGCGTGCGCGTTGAGATGAACACTACAACGAGCCACTGCACGCTGAACGCGTCGGTCGCCCTGAACTCGAGCGGCGGCACAGGCGTCAGGTCGGACCGCATCGCAAACGACTGCGGGGATTCGTACGCAAGCGCATCGCCCGGAACGGACGAGAGCAAAGAGTACGCTTTCCACATACACTATCCGAACACCACCACGGATCCTGCGTTGGGGGCCTACATTGAAAACCAGACATCATTCACGTACGTAGACGTCGACAGCACCCTGTACTACTCCACGGACGCGAGGCTCTTTGGCGATGTGATGAGGGGCGACATCAATCGCATCAACGCCACGATAGTCGGCGCGCGCAATGATGCCCCGCGCATCAACGCCTCCGTGACAGTCCGTCTCTATGACCCTTCAAACGCCGAGCAATACAATACGAACCTGACGACGGGAAACGATACGGGCGTGACAATCAACTGGGACAGGACAACGCCCAACGGAGACGCCGTGGGCACATGGACCGCCAAGCACATCGTGGTAGCGGCAAACCTGACCTTCAATTTCAACAATACAATGGCAGAGGCGACGGGCTCCACCTTCGTCGTCAACAACACGATAATCCTTAATGCCACGTCCAACGTGGAGAACAACATCTACGGCGAGACCACCGGGACGCCGCTGAAAATATACAACAAGAACGAGACCATAAACATCACGGCAATCCTCTTCCATTCGGACGGCGGGACCTACAGAATCAAGAGTCCGACGGGCGATGCGTCCAGAACGCTGACGGTGCAGCTGTTCAATTTCACTTACGGCAACGGCGCCTTCGAGAACACTTCTTCTGTCAGCGCCACGACAGGCCGCTTCAGCGCCGTTATGAACGTGAACACAGGAAGCGCCCCGAACGACACATACACGAACAACACGCCAGGCCTGAACGAGAGCTGGCAGTATGACGCGCGTTTCTATGACGGAGGCACCACGAGCAGCGCCGTGAACGGCAACGACGCGAACGCCACGAACGTGCTGGACATCGACAGCCAGTACTATGTCAACGCGACCACGATACCCGTGGACGTCTTCAATCGCGGCGGCCCCAGTCCGCAGATAGACTACCGCCTGACAGGCGGCCGGGGACAGTACGTGAACGCCGGAACGGGCCGCGTGCGCATACGCGACCCCTCGGCGACAGTGAAGAGCGACCTGCTCGTCGGGTTCAACAACGGATGGCTGAACCATACGTCGTACACTCTCGCCGCAGACGACCAGCTTGGCAACTGGAGCACCGTGGCCATCAACTCCACGGGGTCAGGAGGCAACACGTTCGACGAAACGACGTCTAACGCGTTCAAGTATACGGACGAACTGACGATAACGATATCAAACAACGTGGATCCATACAGCGTACCTTCCAATACAAGCATGGACGTTCGCGTCCGCTTCGCCAACGGCACGTCGGCTTCGAGCCTCACGTTCCCATTCTGGTGGAACCACAGTTTCGAGTACAGGCAAAACATCACCGTATCGAACGCCCGGAGCACCGTCGCGCGCACGAACCATCCCGTACAGCTGACGATAAACACACAGAGTTTGACGAGCGCCGGAAAGCTCAACGCGAACGCTTCTGACGTCAGGTTCGTGGATGCCGACGGCGCAGAGCTGTCGTACTGGATAGAAACGACGACCAACCGCACGACGACGAAAATCTGGGTCAAGATGCCTACGATACCCGCGTCCTCTACGCGCGTGATGACGATGTACTACGGTTATCCGGCCGCCGAATCGAAGAGCAACGGCACGAACGTCTTCGCGTTCTACGACGCGTACGACGCAGACCCTTCGCTGGCGACGCCGGCCGCCACGTGCAGCCCGACCAACTCGTACATAAGGTGGAATTCCACAGACAAACGGATAGAGTTCAATCAGACCGGAAACGAATGTCCTGTCGCGACCCCGCTCGTGCGCGAGCAGACGCTGTCCTCGTCGGTAAGCGGCAACTCGACAAGATTCCACTTCAACGGCACCATAACGAACGGCGGCCTCACTCCAGCGGACATTGAAGCGTTCTTCGGTCTCGTCGAGTCCGTGGATGCGGTACCGGACAAGCTGCGCGCGCACGCGACGGGCAGGCAGGCCGCGCTTGATGTCGACGTAGAAGGCAGGGTGGATGATGACGACGTCGTGGGCGCGTCAGCCGTGTCAGGGACGGACACGCGCGACTCGCCTTTCCAGGGCTATCTGGAAGCCTCGCTCAACGCCACGCATGTAATGCTCTACGTCTACAACGACACGGGAGACCTTCTGGCGACGAAGAACGCCTCTGTGGGCGCGACAGCCAGCGACATAGAGAATGCCTGGAACAAGATAGAGTACCGCACGATAGGCAGCGCCGCAGGCACGAACTTCTACAACGGATGGGTCGACGATTACGTCGTGCGTTCGTACACGTTCCCTGATCCGACGTTCGCTCTGGGCGCAGAGCAGGCGGAGAATTCAACGCGCAACATCACGTTGAGCCTGCAGAACGCCACGCCTTCGTACGTCAAACACGACCATGTCTTCACGACCACTAACTCAACAGGCTATTTCAACGAGACGGACTTCCGTTTCACAGATACGACGGACACGGGAACGTGGAGAACCAACGCAACGGTTACGTTTGACGGCAATTCAGGCAACGCGACAGTAACATTCACTGTGGGCGCCGTCTCTGTAACGCTGACCATCCAGTCGCTGAACACCTACAACGACCAGCTCGTCGGCCAGGTCAGCTTCGAAGAGCAGGAGGTCGTGACGATACGCAGCCAGATAACGCATTCGTCGACGCGCAACCTCATCGACCGCGCGTTCCTGAACATAACGTCCGTGAACGGCACGAAGTTCGTTAACATATCCCAGATGACGAACATTTCGCAGGTGAGCGTGTCAGGAGAAGATGGCTATCTGTACGAATACAACTACACGATACCCGAAGGTCCTGACGAAGGCGACTGGATAATGGACGTCTTCGTGAACTCGACGGATGCCCTGACAGACACGGCTCAGGCCGTTTTCGAGGTGTTCAGCTTCCGCAATGTGGGCGTGGAAGCCGGCGGTTCGGTGCCGCACACGCTGCGCATAGGCTCCGGCCGCCGGGCCCGTACAGGCGACATCCCCCTCGCCGATGGGTAAGCCTTTTATAAGAGGCCCGACTAAGCTCTCTGTGGATTAACGATGTCAGTCCGTTCGTCAAAGGAAGTCATGGAAAGCATCTTCGGCGCCATGGGAGCCGGACCCAGGCCGGAGGCCCTTCACGCGCTCGAAACCCTGACAGCGCGCGACATCATGGAGAAGCGTTTTGTTGTGCTTAGCCCGCAGGCGACGATCCGCGAAGCCGCCAACATTTTCGTGGAAAAGGGGATAGAAGGGGCTCCTGTGGCGCAGGAGGGAATTCTCAAAGGAGTCGTCACCCACCACGACATGCTTAAGGCGTTCGAGGAAAAATCTCTCGAATTGAGCCAGCACCGTCATGGCGCCGTCAGTTACGAGAAAGAGTTCCTCTCTCTGGGAAACAAGAGAATCGCGGAGATAATGCGCAAGAAAGCGGCGGCGTTCCCCCACACGAGCCTGTTCGACACGATGACGGTCATGGATGAGAACAACGTGGAGATAGTTGCTGTCATAGACGAGGCGGGACGTGTTCTTGGGGTCATCAGCGACTCGGCCATCCTGAAGGTCATACTCAAGTCGCTTGTTTAGCTGTTCACTCCGTAAACGACAGGGCGGCCGCTGCCTTTCTGGACCACCAGAGGTTTTGTTATTCCCCTGGACGTCAGAAGCTCTGCATCCGTGTTCAGGGCGAGACGCGACAACTGCTTGGCAGCCGAGGCGCGCGTGATGCCTACGGCGCGGGCCAGTTCATCGGTCGTCATGTCCTTGGCGCGCAACGCCTCGTATATTTTTCTTTGTGTCGGCGAAAGGGCGTCCACGACGGTCGCAGGCTTGACGGTCTGGACTATCGGCGTTGCGGGAGGTGTCTTCCTTATCTCCGTTCCGGCATCGGACTCCATTATCTTCCTGAGCTTCTCGCGCACGAGACGCTTTATCTCGCCGGAGGGAGGAGTCACGATGGCGTTCTTGACCGCGGCGAGCGTCGGCTCCTTCGGTTTCAGGACGAGCGACGCGAAGTCCGCGTCTATGCGGGTCTTTCCCTTCGACGCGCCGTCGATGCATAGCTTTTCGCAGGTCTCCAGTATCTTTCTGGGAGAATACTCCGCGTATGCGAACGCGATGCGCAGCGCATCCTCGTCAAACGGATTGTCCTTGCCCTTCGCGAAGACGCGTTGCCTGATAATCTGCATGGACTCGCGCTCATCCACGTTGCGCACGTATATTTTCCTCTCGCCTATGCGCGAGAGTAAAGGTTCTTCAAGGTTGGGGAGCTTGTCTGTCATCGCGGCCATTACCACTGACTGTATGCCGTGTTGGTCGAAGATACCTCTAAGGTAGCGTGCTGTTTCGGGCGCCATCTCCTGTACTTCGTCCAGAAGTGCTATGATAGGGCGTCGGTCGAAGAATCCCAGCAACCCGCCGCGTACCTTGCGTCTCAAGGACGCGTCGCTGCGCTCGTCGAGGAAGTTGTGGTATACGTATCGCGCGTTTGTCTGCGTGGCCGTCCATAACAGGAGCGTCGTTTTGCCGGCGCCTGTGGGGCCTACTATGAGGAACGGGTCATGAGACTCGACGTAAGCCATTATTCGCGCGCGCAGGTCGACGAAACCAACGACATGCTCAGGATCGGGCTGTATTTTAAATGGATTCTCGTTCCATCCGAACTGCGAAAACCAGGCCTCGCTCATAATGTCACTCTTGTCGCACTATGTCTCACTCAAAGTTGGCAAAGTCTGTATTTAAAACAGAGTCTCTAATAAGGGGTCGTGCGTTTGTCGCACTGCGTGTCTCACTTCAGAAAACTCTTCAGCCGCCTCTTCAGAGCTTCGGCCGCGGCCTCGCCTGGAACGCGTCCGCGCACGCGATCCATCAGGGGGCCCATAAGCTTCTTGAATGCGGCCTCTCCTTCCCTGTTGACAAGTTCGATGTCCGTACGTATTACCTCGTCTACGGCGTCGGCCAGCTCCTGGGCGCTCATTCGGGCCGTTTTCATGGCCGTCGCGTATGGCTTGCCTTCTGCCAGAGCCTTCAAACCGTCCAGAACGGCCTCCTTTGGGATTCCTTCCAGCTCACGCAGAAGCTTCACCATATCCGCGCTCGCTATGCGGTCTACTCTGACTCCTTCCCTCCTCAGGGACGTGATTGTGGACGTTAGGAGTTCGGCTGCCCTCTTGGCGTTTATCTTGCCGGCCTCCTCGAATATGGATATCATTTCCGACCGCACGAGTTCCCGGGCCGCCTGTTCGGGGACGCCCATCTTCACGAGCCGCTTCTGTTTGGCGTCTAGGCTTTCGGGCATCTCCATCGCTTTCAGAGCCTTCCTGTCCACGACTATCGGCGGCACGTCGGTTTCGGGATACAGCCGCGCGCCTCCGGGAAGCGGTCGCGCGTAGGACGACGTGGCGTCCGCGTTGGGCGCGCGGGTCTCCTCCGGCACGCCGCTCAGCGCGAACAGCGCCCTTTCTATGACAGCTGCGCACGCGCGCTTTGCGGTTTCATCGTCTTCTGCGATTATGCATATGGCGTCTTTCTCTGACGCGCCCAGCTCGTTGCGCAGCGCGCCGAACTCCCGCGTAAGGCCGTAGCCTTCCATGTCCTCGTCCGTGTGTATCATTCCTTTGACGCCTTGCACCATGGCATACGACGCCAGCTCCCGTCCGAATGTTCGGTCCCACGATATCTTGCGCTTCAGAAGGCCGCCGAATCCTTTGAGCACAAACGCATAGACGCGCTTGTTGTTCGCAACGGCTTGCGATATTATCCTGTTCTGAGTGGCCGAGAAGACGCGCGTGACGTCCTTGGCTGACGAAGCGCTGGCGGCTCTGTTGCGCAGGTCTTCGGCCATGCCAAGAAGCGAGTACTGGCGCTCAGCCTCGTTTCGTACGAGCGCGTCAAGCATAGACAAATCCTGGAAGCCCTTTATCTCCACGCGCGCCCCTCCGCGTATTGATACGTTCACGTCTTGCCGTATCGTTCCGATACCCCTCTGCACGAGTCCCGTGCTTCTCAAAAGCATGCCCAGCGCTTCCGCAACCTCCTTTGCCTGCGCGGGCGTGTGCGCGTCAGGCGCGGTGCCTATCTCTACGAGCGGGATGCCGAGCCTGTCCAGCCCGTATTTTACTCCGCGTTCTGTGCGTTCCAGTATCTGGGACGACTCTTCTTCCAGCGAAAGGCCTTCTATGCGCACGTCTCCAAACGACGTCTTTAAGGAACCGCCGAGGCCGACGACCATCGTCCTCTGGAAGCCGGATGTGTTTGAACCGTCCACCACGGTCTTGCGCATGACGTGCAGTTCGTCCGGGATTTCGCACGCGAGCATCTTCGCGACCTGCAGGGCCGCGCGCAGCGCGTCCGCGTTCACGGCATGCGGCGGCTCCTCGTCCATCTCGACCAGACACGACGCGTCCTTGTACGTAGAATAGTTAAACTCGCGTCCGCGCATCTGTTCATATAGCGCCGCCGGGTCTATCATTCCCAACTCGCCGGCCGAGGCGCGCAGTTTTCTGTGTATATTCGCCAACGGTTCGCCATTTGTTGGTGTGCAATCGCAGAACAGCTTGCGCGTCCGCAGGCGCTGGTGTATCTCTATGCCGACCTTGAGGCCGAGTTTCTCGTAATCGTATGCGTCCATCAAATGCACCTAATAGAGGAACGTCTCAGGCGTCGTGCGCGACGACATCTCTCCCGCGATATTCGTCAGGAACATCTCGCGCACGCGTTCTGCTATTTTTGTGTGGCCCAGAACCCATGCGAGCTTCACGTACGCAACCTCCGGCAGCATGTCTTCAGCGTATACGACGCCTGCGTCGTGTGCGAGACGCGCCTCCGCATAAACGTACGGATTCAGGCGGCCGTATATAGTCTGCGGCGCGAAGACGACCGTGACGCCGCCGTCTATCGCTTTGCGAATCGCGTTGAGCCACGAGCGGCCTGTTTCTGTCGGAACCTGGCCGAGACCCAGAGCCTCGACAACGATTCCCTTGTAGCCCTTGGAAACGTAGTAGTCTACGATGTCCGGCTTGCAGCCCGGATACGCCTTGAGCAGCGCGACCTTTGGGTAAAATTCCGCATCCAAACGCGTGACACCCTCCCCGCGTTTTCTGTACGGGGAAAGACGCTCGATTTTACCGTCCGGATAGACGCGCGCCAGAGGCAGCGCGTTCACAGGACGAAACGCGTCGCGCCTTGACGCGTGGAGCTTGCGCACCTTCGTGCCGCGGTTGAACAGCGCGTACGCGTCGTCGCTCGTGCCGTGCATGCAGACGCCCACTTCTGCCATATCCGATGCCGCTGCGATGGCCGAGCATAAAAGGTTCATCGAAGCGTCTGTGGAGCCGCGGTCTGACGAACGTTGCGAGCCCGTGAGCACCACGGGTTTGGCGGGGTCCCGAATCGCGAACGAGAGGGCCGCGGCAGTGTAGTGCAGAGTATCGGTTCCATGCGTTACTATGACGCCTTCGTCCTTTTTCATCGCCTTGAACACAGCGGAAGCGAGAGCCGCGTAATCGTCGAAGCCCATGTTCTCGCTCATGCGCGTGAACGGGCTCGCGAAAGTGCGTACGTTGACGAACTTGGACATTTCGGGCGCGAGATGGAGCAGTTCTTTCGGTTCGACCAGCGCTGTGACGCCGCCTGTGCGGTAGTCAACCTTTGAAGATATCGTGCCTCCTGTGGTTATGAAAGACACGGGGGGTTTGGAAGAGTCAAAATTGAATGCGTCCCTATGACTCCCCTTTCCAAGTTCGTATTTCGCTTCACGTTCCACGGCTTTTGGCTCCGCCGTTGCCGACTTCGTTAGATTTGCGCCGGTTTCGTAGGCCAGACCGACGTTGTAGCCGCTGTCGAGTTTCAGAATAATGCAATCCGGAGAGCCGGCGCCCGGTCTGGGCATCAGCAGACCTTCGTATATACGACCCCCCCGCGTAACGCGTATGCGGTCGCCTATCTTTATGCCCGCGCCCCCGAAAATCTTGAGCAGACGCTGCGAGTACATAGTGACCTTTAACAGGAACGGCTTGATAAACCTTGACGAGGCTCCTTTTAGGCTCTCACTGGCGGCTAGACGTGATGTTGACGGTAGTGGACGTGGTCTTGTTGTTGGTGAGTATAATCCTGTGCGAACCCTCCGCCCACGTCAAATTGTTGTTGAAACGGACGTTGGCGTATTCGAGCGCGAGCTTTACCGTGTAGCGCGCGATGTCGCCTGTCGCGAACGCGGGGAAGTTCCTGTTCTTGAACAGACCTTTGCTAATATCCTCCTCGTTGTTTTGCACGTTCGTGCACGTGCCGTTGGCGTACGCGAGATACGTGGATTCGGCCACTTTCTGCGTGATGTTTACGTTCCAGCCCGTCGGGGTGGTGTTGTACTGTCCGGTCGCGAGGGGTTCGCCGCCGGCAAAGACGAACGCCACGAACGTTCTGTTGCCCGTGTCCTGCACGCACGACCACCGGTTCGCAAGGTTCCCGTTGTTTATCGCGCCCACGCTGAAATTGAGGCGGAACGTCACGTTCACCGGCGGCACCGAGAAGAACGAGACGCCTTCATTGTCCGTGCCGGAATTGTTGTATGCGTCCGCGCCTACATCAGAGTCGAAGTACCAGACGCCTGTCGGCACCTGCGCCGCAACGCTTCCTAGCTGTGCGGTCCAGCCATCCGAACCTGTCGTGCCTGTGAACGTGGACGTTGGGTCGCTGCGACTCTTGCTGTTGTGGTATACCCATGTCGTGACGTTCTTGTCATTTTGCTCCTCGCTGCGCACGTTCCAGACGTGAACCCATACGTAGGCGGTTTCTTTCGCGACGCCATATGAACTCTGTTCCGTGCCGTCGTCCAGAGGATCCTTGCTCAGCGTCGTCGTGTTCTGCACGTGGGTGTCGACGTACAGCTCGTCATCCACATCGAACATGTAGTCCTGCGACGTATTGAAACCAACGGAACCTTGAGCGTCCGACGTGACGTTCGACGGGTAGCGCACGCGGAACGTGTAGTTCCTGTTCTCGAGCGCGCCGGGCGTCGTGTTCGTGTACGAATCGAGCCAGTCCGTGCCGACAGTGATGTTGCTCGTCACGCGTGCGGCGGCGCTCGTGGTCGCCGTGGAGAAGTTCCTCTCGAAGGCCGTGGCGTTGACGCTGACGTTGATTTCGCGCGACGCGAACGTCCGGTTCCATTCGTCGAGAACGACAAACGAATAGTTGAGGTTCTCGCCGCGCTGGACGTACGCGTTTATCGCAGAGCTGTTCGAGAAGTTCAGGCGCGGCCCGTAGTCGTGCGTTACGCGGAGTTCTTCTTCAACCCAGAAGGATGCGTTCGCCGTCGTCGCGAACGCGTCAGGATCTGTCATGTTGTTGACGGAGAAATCTGAAAGAGTGTCTGTCGAACGTCCGAAGCTCTTGGCGCTGAAGTTGGTCCACTGCTCGCCGGCTTCGGTGTATTTTGTGCCCGTCACGCCGTCGGCGCTATTGAAGCCGCATTCTGTATTTAACATAAATCCCTGTGTAACGAGTACGCTTCCTCCGTTGGTCAGTTCAACGGCGAATATCTTTATCCTTCCTCCGCCTCCGCCTCCACCGCTGCCAGAGCAATCTGTTATGATGTCGGGGTTTCCTGGTGAATTCTGGAATCTCTTGCCTTGGCCTCCATCGCCTCCCGTGGCTGTGACAATTCCCCCGCTGTTGATTATTATCTTGGAAGAATTGAGTATTATCGTGCCTCCGGCTCCACCACCTCCTCCGCCTCCTGCTGCAGGGGTAGGACTGACGAGTCTTACATTACCTGCTTGGCCTGCGCCGCCGTTAGCTTCCACGGTTCCTGATATTGTAATGTTGTCGTCGGCTTCAAGAACGACTATGCCTCCACCTCCCCCCCCATTTCCCCCACTGACGACAGACGTACCCACGCCCGGCGACTCCACGCTGCATCCATAATCTCCTCCTCCTCCTCCTGACCCCTTCTTGCTGGTTCTGTCTGTTTGGCTGCCATGCGTTCCGCCGCCGGTTCCTGCCGTGGCGGGAACCGATATGCCGCCTGACCCAGCTCCTCCGTGACCTCCTGCACCTCCCGCAGCTCCGCCCTGCGCGCTAGGAGTCGAAACGCCTGCCGTTCCCTTACCGTCTCCTACGCCGTCATCTGCGTGGTTTCCGAGAGCGCAGTCCTCGCTGCCAACCCCGCCCACTCCGCCAGAATCCCCGCGTCCTGTGGCGTTGATGAATGTGCCTGCCTGAACGATGATTCCTTTGTCCGCGCGGAGCGTCAGGGAACCGTCAACCGCTATCTTGCCGTTGCTTATCACTATCTCTCTGTACGTTAGAGTTCCGCTAAGCGTCACCGTAGAGCCGTTGTTCAGCACCAGATCCTCGGTCTGCCCGGAGAACTGGTCCGTGTACGTGCCCACGAATGCTTTGGATGTCCCTGTTATACTCAGCGTCGTCCTGTACTGGTTCAGGTCGGCGTCCACAGGCATCGCCCATGTCGCGCGGTACGTGTTGTTCGCGTACGTTGCGTTCGACGCGAACGACGCCAGCGTAGAACCGGTTCCCTCGATGGTCAGAACTACGGTCTCCACGCCTGTGGTGTTCCATGCTGACGCATCCGTCTTGAATTCCAAATAGACCGTTTCCCCGCGCATGAAGCGCGTGTCGTTTGTTGCGTACGCCGAGTCCTTGTAAGCGGTGAAGTTCGTCACGTTGAAACGCGCGCGGGCGAAGCCCTTCGCGAACGCCGCATCGTAGGTGAGCTGTTGCGTCGTGTCTGTTATTCCCACGTCCGACGACGCGTCGTAGTCCGTAACTTCAGTGTCCGCAACGGACTTGGCGCGCATGCGCAGGCGAAACACTCCGGCACGGGGCGCGCCGGTTGACGTGCCGTCGCTCGTGGCGTAGACGTTAATCAGAGTGTTGTTGGCGAACGCCGACGTGCTGTTGCTGATGACACGTATGATGTTGTTGTCGCTCGTGGCGTTGTCATAGTACATGACTATCGAGTATACGCAAGGGTTGTCCGGGCCGACGTTGTTGCACGTAGGGACGGTTCCTGCCGTGGCCGTGAGCAGCCTGAACGTGATGTTCCCGCCGGCTTCCAGTTCCCACGGGTTGTTCTGCGGGCTCGCGGCCGCGCCTTCCGTGGACGAGGTCGTGAGCTTGTACGTCAGGGAATCACCGCCCACGTCCTTCGATATCTTCAGATAGACGTCCCCCTTGTACGGGCCGGATGCCGTGTTGGCCGCCAGCACGAGCGACGGCGCTATCAGGAGAACGAGAAACATGGCGATCAGCTTAAACCGCATCTTCACGCCTCCTACTCATGTCCCAGCAGCCTGAACCATACGCTGCTGATGTTGCGCGCCGTTCCGTTGTTCTGCACAATGAGGTCCCACGTGCCTTTTGGCATGCTGAGCGGCAGGGTGATGTTGATGCGCGCGTACGGAATCCACGCAACGATGCCCGTGGTTGACACGTCAGGCACGCTGCCCATGACAGCCACGCGGCCATCCTCTATCGCCGGGTAGTTCTTGATGATGCGCGTGCAGTTCGTGTCAGCCGCGAAGATGTAGAACGGCGAGCCGTAGTCTTGGGTTATTTCGACGGTGCGGTTGTGCGTGCTGTTCGTGTAGTTGAGGTTGCGGAAGCCACCTCCTGAAGCGAGCACGACTGCAACCGGGCTCGATGCTATGGTGGCGTTCTGCGTGCACGCGAACCGTTTGGTCAGGTTGTTCGGATACCAGACGTTCGTGGCCGGGCTTCGGTTCTCTCCGATGTATACGGTGTCGTTCACGCTTATACTGTAGTTCAGGACGAGCTTTGTCTGGAATACCCCTCCTGCCAAGGCTTGCGCCGGAAGCAGGGCAATTAGACACAGGACAAGCGCGGCGAAGAAGAGGGCGCGCACGCAATCACCTGTAGACCGCGTTCTGCACGTCTATGCGCACGTAGTCGCCGCAAAACAGGTTGTAGATTACGTCGTAGTCTATGCCGCCCGCGTTCTCGAGATGCGCGCGTATGCGGCCGCGTCCCATCTTCGTTCCGGAGTCGAGAAGTTCCGTGTATCCCGAACCGCGGTTGGAGTTGGCTACGTTATCGAGCCGTATCGTGGAGTCGCTCGGCGTGACGTTGACGTTGGGGCCCTTTATCCACATCTTCAAAATCAATTTGCCTGTGTCGACCGCGGCGAGGCTGGCGGACGTGCCTGTCTTGTTTATCACCAGCATCATCTTGGAGTTCTCCAGAATGAGATCGGTGATGCCGTCGTTGTTCTCGTCCCGTTCGGCGCCGGTGACGTCGCCGCCGGAATTAATCAGTATCGGGCCCTCGCGGACGCCGACGCAGGGCGCGACGATTTCAGACTCCGTTTGCAGCTCGAAACGCACCTCTTGGCTCTTGTTGTCTATCACGTACGTCCCGTCGGTGATGCGCAGCTGCAGGCGCCGCGTGCTGCCCTCCCCTTCTGAAGCGACCTCCCGTATCGCGCTGTCTATGGCAAGCAGGACCCCTTTAGCTTCCGTAAGGGTCGCAAACTCGCGGGCCTCGGTGAAGGAGGGGATGCCGACCTTGAGGACTATGACTATCGCGGCGAGCGAAATGGCCAGTACGAAGACCGCGGCTATGACAGGGGAGAGTCCTTTCATCTTATCACTAACAGCTTGTTATGGATGCCTTCTGTATTTCGTGGCGGGCGTCTGTCGGGCACGTGTCCGAACGCACCGTGACCGAGCTGATGTCGCTGCAGGGCGCCACGTTTGTCGCGTTTGTGAACGTCTCTATGTCTCCGGGCTGCATCTCCGCGCCTGTCGGCGCGAGTATCAGGGTCGATACGGTGTTGTTCGTTCTGACGATGGAGGCTTTGAAGTTCTTCAGGGTTTCACGGCCGTTGTTTTCGATTGTAAGAGAGAGCGTGTTCGAAGTGGAGTTCCATGAGGCCTCGTCTATGATGATGTTGGCGTACGAACAGCTGATGTCGCTGCTGCCCCGCGAAGTGCTTTCTGACACAGTGGACTGCGTGAACGGCAGGACGAAGTTGGCGAGTATGCCGGCCGCGGCTATGGCGAACGCTATCAGCAGTACGGTCGCGATCAGCGGGCTCACTCCTTTGCACGAAAGGCCGCGGCCTTTCGGTATGTTCGTACGCCCGCCGTACGAACTTTTCAAACGACATTTGAAAATGTCGAAATCGCATATTTCGTACATGCTCATAAGTCAACCTTCTTTCTCGCCGCTCTGGGGCAGTTGCGGCCAACGACCTCCACGGACGTTATCGTTCCGGACAGGTTGTCCGTTACGTTAGTCACGAACACAACCTTGTCCCCCGGTTTCATGGGCACAGCGGCCGTCCTCTTGGTCACGTTGTCGGGTTCGTAACTGTAGGCTATATTGCTTATCGTTACCGTTATCTGGAAGTCGTATAGGTCCACGCTTCCAGTGTTGTCGACGGTGACGTTTACGGTGTCCGTGCTTGCCGTGAGGTTGGACGCGACGTCGTCGTCCGTGAACTCTATGGAGGCGAACGCGCATTCCGCTTCTGTTGAACCCTTCTGCTCTATCTCCGACTGCCGGGCCTGCTGGAAGGGCGCGTAGAAATTGACCAGCACGGCCGCGGAGGCCACAGTGAGGCCGATGAGCAGAACCACGGCTATAATCGGGGATATTCCCTTCTGGGGCCGCATGGGCCTAGTACGCGCACGGCATTTATAAATCAAGGAAATGCATTAACCGCATGAGGAACGTGAAGGGTCTCAGCCCTCTTATCGCAACCGTCTTGCTCATCGCCTTCACGATAACTGTCGCGACCTTCATCGCAGTCTTCGCGCGCACGTTCACGAGCGAACAGATAACCGAATCCGGACAGGCGGCGGAAGAGTTCAGCAGCGGCTGCCAGCGCGCGATACTGGAGATCACGGCAGCCACCTACGACGCGTCGGCAGGCAAGATTTCAGTTCTGGCGCGCAACAGGGGCACGCAGAACCTGACCAACTTCAGGATAGTCACATTCACGAGCGAGGTCGACTTTTTGGAAAGCACTCCTCCAAACTCGAATGTCGCCATGGGTTCAGGAGACCTGCAGACCTTTGCGGTCACAGGCATAACGACACAGCCTTCCCGCGTGCAGATACAGAGCAAGACGTGCCCACGCGAAGCCATCTACACCTGCGCGCTTTCCGGCGGCGGCTACGTCTGCTGATTCTATCCGAGTAGGCAGCCCGCGGGCACTAGTGACGCTATCAGGGACTATGCAGGCGACCCGTAAGGCGTCAAGTACGGAATCGGGTCCGGATAGGGATACGCGTAAGGCGTTCCGTAGGGCGTCGCGTAAGCGGCAGCCGAGCTCGAGTTCGCGACGAGCGTGTATGCGAACGCGTCAGATAGGGATGAATCGCCGCTCTTGAGCGTCATCTGGGCGTAGACAGTCGTGTAGTTGTAGGCTGGGCCCACTATGGCCGTGAACGTGTGCTTGAAATTCTCCCCGCTGCCGCGCGTCGTGTAAGAGACGTTCACTTCCACAGGTCTTTCTGACGCGACGGCGCTGGTCGCGGTCGTGTTGTTGAAAGCGCCGATTGCGAGGCTTCCGAGGGACGCTGACGTCGCGGAACCGGAGACGTTGTGCTCAACTAGCACGCCGACCATCTCGTCGCCGAGGTAGTTGCGCACGGTGACGTTGAACCTGTTCGATGGCTTGTAGGAGACGACGGCGTAGATTACGGAAACGTCTTTCTTCTTTCTGACGAAGGCCGTGAAGTTCGACAGGCGCGCGTCCACGTAGGCGCCGTCCGGATTCTCAGTGAACGCGAGACGGCCGCTGGTCGCCAACTCGCGCAGCACGTTGTCGAAGGCTTCGTGTTCGCCTCCCCTCTGGAAGTCGAAGCTCTCGATGGTTGAGACGCTGTCCGCCTCGATGCGTATGGCTATGACGACGAGCACTATGATGATTGCCATCATCAGCATCATCTGTCCTTTCACGTTAGGGAAGACCATGCGTATACCACCACAAGCGTCGGGTTTGTCGTGTTGTGCCCGGCGATGTAATACTCCACTGATGCGACGTCCTCGTCCCTGTCAAGAGTCACGCTTGTGCACGTGCCCTGGCAGACCTGCACAGTATGATTGAACGAGCCGCGAATGCACCCTATCAGGTTGTTGGATATCGCCCCTGCGTTGCGCGCCACCGCGTCGGCCCGCAGCTTGCCGTCGCTGTCCAGGCTCTTAAGGCACGAGAAGGCGTTCTCTTCACCGAAACGCAACTGGGCTCCCTGCGGAACGGTCAGTCCGTTGAAGACCGCTATCATGGAAACCGCGACGAGCGAGAGCGCTATGACTGCTTCGAGCGTGTAAGTCAGTCCTTTCCCGTACATTTACTGGTCACCTCCGAAAACGTCGGTTTTCGGTGCGCCGAAAAGCGAATCTTTTCGTGCGCCTCTTGGCCTTCTGAGCGGTAAATTCATTGAATCACCATATCCACAGAGTTGCTTTTACCAGATTTATGTGAGCAGTCCTGTTCTGGGAAGGAATGAGACGTTCGTTGACAACGACGTTGGTGGTCTTCGGAAGGTCGTCGCCGGCGGCGTACGCGGTGCCTGTGACGTTTGCGATCTCTATCCTGAAGTCGCGCTTGATGCCGAAGAGGGGGCGCAGGTAGGCTGACGTTTTGTTGTTTATCCGTCCGAGCTTCAGCGGCGTCAGCCCCTTGAGGCTCTGCTCGCCGAATATCGTGACGTTGAACGTCGTGTTCGCGGTCTGCGTGAGTGACGTGTACGCTGCCGCGGTCGTGTTGTCCGCGGAGTAATAAACGTTGAGCAGCTTCTTCTCCCGCGGGCCTATGCTGAACCTGAACGAAATGTTGGCCCATTCGAGCAGGCCGTCGCTGTCCGTATCGCCGCTGGCCACAACGTTCGTGGCGAGGCTCGTGTTCCCGTCGTAGACCTTTATGCTGCCGTTGTACGCGCGTTCGCCCGTCGTCAGGTTTACGCTGATTACTCCGTTGGACAATCCGGTGCCGTTCGTTTCGCGCACGGAGAGCGGGACAGCGTAGATGTACTCCATGAGCGACGGCCGAACGGGCTCCTGATAGGGCCAGTCTGTCGGGACGCCTCGGTCTTCGAATATCATGTCCCCGAGGGCCTTTGCCGTGGCCCGCAGCTCGAAGGACTGCACGCTGCTAACCTGAGGCGCGATAGCAGTATTCGTGTAGATTATCGCGAAGGTCATCACGGCCAGCATCAGAGACAGGCCTACTGCCAAATCAACCTGGTTGAACCCTTTCTTACTTAGCATGTCATGCACCCGATAATATTATGCTGTCCGTCAGCGCGCCTTGCAGGAGCGAGCGCGTGTAACGCAGCCTTATGCGGTCCGTATGCCCTGCAGAACCTTCGGTCTTGGCGAAAATGTTGTAGATGTCGTAGTCGAGGGTTATCGCCGCCGACCCTTCGGTTTGTATGCGCATCTTGCTGTACGGCCTGTCCTCGCTCAGCGGCGTCTCCACCAATCCGTTTATTGTTGCGTTGCTCACCACCCATAGGTCTGATCTTGGAAAGAACTCTATCGAGTACGCGTGACCACTTATTCTCAGAGGGACGTCCATGTAAACGTCCGCGAGAGTCACGTTCGTATTGTTCTGAGTGGGTCGAGTGTCGGAATCTCTGTAGAGCGTCTCCATCTTGACTATCTCTTCTGCGACGGCGCGAGCCACTAGCGACGCCTGAGCTTCCTGCGTTTCATGGGAGACGGTGGTGAAATACCCCAGCATTCCGACGGACACGACGGCAAAGGCGGCTATCATGAGGGCCAGTCCCAGCACATGCGATATTATCATCGACAACCCTTTGGAGTTCACGTGCTCAGACCTTTTTGCGCTCTTCCGCGCAAAAACGTCTATGAAAAGTCCGGCTGCCGCCCTCACGCTCTCACCCTCTGGATTAGATACGACACGAGAGAGCCTTTGGCGACTGTGATGTTTATTGTGTACTCTTTATCAGCTGTCGGCGTGGTGCCGAAGGCGACGTCGAAAGCGCCGTTCGTGTCTGTCGTGTCGGTCTTGGTCTCTATGGAAACGCCTGCATCTATGAGCACTGCCGTAACAGTGACGCTGTTCACAGCAGTGCCGTTCGCCCAGTGGAAGACCTTGCCCGACACGCTGAAAGCGCCTATCGTGAACGTCACCGCTTCAGCGTCTGTTCCCGTGTTGTTGTCGCCCGTTACGTCCGAATCGAAGTACCACGTGCCTGAGGGAGACACGGCCGCGAAACTGCCCAATTGGGCTGTCCAGCCGTCCGAGCCTGTCGTTCCGGTATACGTGGCGTCTGCGCCGCCGCGGCTGCCGCCGGATGCGTATACGTACGTCGTCGCGCTTTTCCCGCTCGCCTCCTCGCTGCGCACGTTGCGCGCGTGGACCCAGACGTATACGGTATCGGTGCCTACCGCATAGCTCGTTTGCTCGTTGTCGTCGTTGAGATTGTCCTTGCTCAGCGTCGTCGTGTTCTGCACGTGGGTGTCGACGTAGTACTGCGAATCGACGTCGAACGCGTACGCCTGCGACGCGTTCTCGCCGTACGCGCCCTGCGCGGCGGACGTGATGTTGTAGGGGAAGTGAGCGTGGACCGCGTAGTCTCGCGTTTCCGTCTGTCCGGGCGTCGTCGACGCATACGTGTCTGTCCAGTTGGATTCGACAGTGATGTTGTCGGTTACGCGACCGTTGGCGTCAGTGACGCGCAACCGCGTGAGGTTGAGACGCGCGACCTTTAGATATTCCCCGGCAGAGCCCGCGGGATCGAAGCGGTTATAGCTTATCCACGCGGCCCTGTCAGAGGCGAGAATGATGGATGGTTCAGGACCGACCTGTATGTTGCCTGCCTCGGCGTCCACGGTTGTCCCGTCTGGGAATATGTTCCACGTCTGGCCCGCGTCGACGCTCCTTATCACCTTCAGGTCCGCGTTGTCGCCGTCGTAATACGCTATGTATATCGTGTTCGCGTCCAGCGCGTCGAGAGACGAGTACTGGCCGACACTACCCGCGGAGTCCAATGTCTGCACAGACCACGTAATCCCTCCGTTCGTGGTCTTCGCGAACTTCAGGTCATCGTTGGTATTGTCGTAGTAGCTGACGTATAGCGTGTTGGCGTCCACAACATCGATGGACGGATTGTCTCCGACATCGCCTGCCGAGTCCACGGTCGTCACGTTCCATGATGTGCCTCCGTTGGCTGTCTTCGCAATGGCGAGATCGTTGCCACTGGCGTAGTATGCCACATAAACCAGCGTGGAGTTGACTGCCGCAATAGAATTTCTTAATGTTGGTGAGCGGGCATCCCCGGCTACAGGGTTGCTGTTGTTCGTTATCGTCCAAGACGTTCCGCCGTTGGTAGTCTTTGCGACAGTGAGGTTCTGTGCGCTGTCGGCGTAGACGACGTACACAGTATCCGCATCCACCACATCCATGTCTCCATAGCGGCCAACGAGCCTCGCCGGTCCGGCTACGGGGTTGCTGTTGTTCGTCACGGTCCACGTCGTCCCGCCGTCCGTGCTCTTGGAGACGTTGAATTTGTACTTGTCGGCATCCTCGTCGTCTGTGTAGCTCACGTATATCAGCGTGGAGTTAAACGCCTCCAGCGACGGCGCAATTCCGAGAGTGGAGACGTTCACGCCGCTCCACGACTGGCCGCCGTTTGTCGTCTTGGTGAACTTGACGCCCAGCGAGCACCTGTTCCTGTGGGCCACGTAAACGGTCGTGGTGTTTACGACAGACAAGGACGTATCGTAGCCGTCGCACGCCACGTACGCGGCGCGGCTCGTGTTCACGCGGGCAATCGCGGGTTCATATCCGCTCGTGTTCGCGTTCCAGAATATCTCGCGGTTTGCGAACGTGCGGTTCCACTCGTCGAGAACAATGAACGAGACGTTGACTACCTCACCGCGCTGGACGTACGCGTTTATCGTAGACGAGTTCGAGCCGTTCAGGCGCGGGCCATAGTCTTGAGCGACGCGCAGCCCATCCTCCACCCAGAAGGAGGCGTTCGTATCGCTGAGCACGCCGTCTGGATCTGTCATGAGCGTCGTGGAGAAGTTCGTTTTGTTTGCGTTGACGAAGCCGACGCTTGAGGAGTTGAATTGCGTCCATAGGTCGCCAGATGTGAATGCGCTCGTGTTGCCCGTAACGTTCAGCACGACATCGTAGTCATTAAGGTCAACGCCTGACTGCATTGTCCAATTAAATCTATAGGCGTTGTCGTTTCGCGTGAGGTTGAAAGGGAAACTCACAAGGGTCGTTGTGGGACCTGTCAGCGTAAGCCGCATGCTTTCGGCACCGGTCTCGTTCCACGCGGCCGCGTTAGTATTGACCTTCATGTATACGGTTTCGCCGCGCATGAAGCGCGTTTCGTTCTGCGTGTAGTTGATATCTTTGTATGAGGTGAACTTCGTGACTCCCGTGTTTACGCGAACAAAGCCCTGTGCACGCGTGGAGTCGTATGTTACCTGCTGTGTCGCATCGGTTATCCCCGCTTCTGTGTCGGCGTCGTAGTCCGTGGTCGCGCCAGTCACCGAACGGACGCGCATCTTGAGACGGAAGACACCGGACCCGTACCCGCTCCATCCTTCGCCGCCGTCCGTGGTCTTGGAGAATCTGGCCAGGCTGTTGTTGAAGTCGCGGTAGCCCAGATAGAGGTTGTTAGCGTCTTTCGCGACGAGGCCTACGCCTCTCCCCATGGCAGACGAAGAGTCTACGGTCGTCAGTGTCCAATTCGTCCCGCCGTCCGTCGTCTTCGCCACCTTGACGATTTCATGCGTGTTGTCCTGGTACGCTACGTAGAGCGTGTCGTTGCTTATCGCTTGGATGGATGTCCAGCGCACGGTAACGAGGGGGTCTATTGAATTTGTGCCGTTCAGGATGGTCCAATTCGTCCCGCCGTCCGTCGTCTTAGCCACTCCGAAGCCGCGCGGATTCCCTCTCTGATAAGCTACAAATACCGTGTTGGCATCCAGCGCGGAGATTGAAGTCTCTTGGCCGCCGATCTGATCGACAGGGAAGCTGTTGTTCGCTATCGTCCACGTCGTCCCGCCGTCCGTCGTCTTCGCCACTTTTAGATCTGCCTCTGTCGTATATCGATACGCCACGTATACTGTGTTTGCATCGATTGCGATGATGGAACTGTCCGAACCGACATCCCCTGCAGAATCTACTGGGCTACTACCGTTGGTCGTGGCCCACGTCGTCCCGCCGTCCGTCGTCTTCATCACTCTCAGATCGTTGTCCGTTCCGTCTTTGTACGACAGATAGACCACGGTGTCGTTGAAGGCGTCCATGGACAGCCTTGTTGTCGTGGTGCCGCTCGTCGCAACGGGGTTGCTGTTGTTAGTTATGGCCCACGTCGTCCCGCCGTCCGTCGTCTTCGCCACCTCGACAGACTTGTTGGGATTATCGTCGTAAGCGATGTAGACGAGAGTCGTGTTGACGGCATCCAACCGGATCTGTGTTATGCCAGTGTTGCCTCTTTTGTTGACCTGATCTACAGTCCACGTCGTCCCGCTGTCCGTGCTCTTGGCGACCGAAGGGCCATTTTTTTGAAAGCTGGCGTACAGAGTGGTATCATTGGGCGCCACGAGGGCGAATGGAGTGTTGGCCGTGGTGCCTGAGATGTTGGCTCCGCGGGCGTACACCATGAACGTGAAGTTCGTGTCGTTGACTGGCGGAACCAGTGCGTTGTACAGGAAAGCAACTGGATCGGCCGTTGTCGTGTTGTCGTAGTAGAGTTCTATCCTGAAAATGTCGGTGGCGCCGCCGTTGGGTATAGGAGGAGGCGTGCCAGAGGTTGCGTTGAGGAAGTGAACCGTTACGTTCACGGCGGCGTTGAAGTCCCAGTCGTTGTTTTCGGGGTCGGCGGCGGCACCTTCTGTAAGGTCGGTGGTCAGTTTGTAGAAGACCGCGTCCGTCGGCGTCAGGTCCTCCGATATCTTCAGGAACGCGTCCCCCCTGAAAGGCCCGCTGTTCGTGTCGGCGGCCAGCACGAGCGACGGCGTTATTACGAGAACGAGTATCAGAGCTGTCGCAACGCGTGTGCCAATACCCATCAAACCCACGAAGTACGTAACGAAACCCCGAATAAAAACGTTAAATGGGCGTTAAAGCTCCTCGACGGGCTTCTTTCCAAAATATCACCACCGGCGGTGGTGATGACAGATATGTTTTAATACGGGCGTTCCGAAGGAGAACCATGGTAAAATGGGACGACGGAACGATATCCCTCTTCATACTGCTCGCAGGAGTCCTGCTTCTAATAGTGTCAATGTCTTTCTTTTTCCAAGCCGCGATAGGTACGGCACCCGTGAACACCGTCACGTCCGCTGTCGGACTGATAGCTGGCGTGGCTCTTATAGCGTTGGGTCTCTCTGGAATGCGGAGAGCTTGGAGGTGAACGACATGCCATACCTCGATGCCCTCCATACAAGAAAACTGACATTCTTCTCCGTCTTCGTTAGTATATGCCTCGGGTTGGTTGGCATAGGACTGACACTGAGCACAACGGGCCCGGCTTCGGCACTCATCTACGTGCCAACGTACGCGGTTGGTATAGCCTCTGGAGGGGCTGCGGCAATCGAGTTTGTGGAGGCCGAGAGAATACTTGACTCTATAGAAACCGGCAGCGGTTGACGTTATAATATCAGCACTATCGCCATCATTCCGACCGAGAAGAGCACGATAACGTGCTTGACGCCGGCGACCATCGATCCCTCTGACATTTTGCCTATCGCAAACCCGGAGAATATGGCCTGTATCACAATCAGCGCCTGGAAGAGGAACTGGTAGCGCGTCACGAGGCCTGCGGTGCCTGAAAGGCCGATGCCTGCGGCGCCCTCGCCTGTTATCAGGAGAGTCGGTATCAAAAACTTCTGCATGCCCACGATGACGCCCAAAAAGACGAAGAATATCGTGTATCCCGTAATCATCTGCGAGTAGACGTGCGCCTTGCGCTCTTCGCGTATGCGGTCTATCTCCGTTACGGACTCGCTCACCGCACGAAGAACGTCCGAGATGTTGCCGCCGGAACGGTGGGTCTCTATTATCGTTGAAACCGTTCGGCGCAGCAGTTTGCTGTTCAGGCTCGACGCCATGTTTTCGAGTATCTTGTCGAAGGGTATGCCCCAGTCTATCTGCGCCGCTATCTTTTTGACATACGGGGACAGCGGTCCGTACTCGTTGCGTGACGCCGACTTTATAGCCTGCGGAAGCGTCTGGCCGGCGTTCGTGGACTCGACGATGTCGTTGAGGAACTGCGGGAACGTGGACTCTATCCTCTTGAGCGTGCGGTACTCGTTGTACCTTATGATCATCGAAGGGCCAATCGCTATCGACGCGCCGAGAAGGTTGAGTATCGCAAAGGCCTGCCTCGAGCCTTGGAAGAAAAAGAAGCTTATCGTGACGAGAGCCGCGCCTGCGAACAGAGAGCCGTAAACCAGTATCTGCCTCTGGGAACTCTTGCCCGCCCATTTCTCGAAGCGCGTGCTGTAGCCGCGGTTCTTGCCCTTCGTTTGCCTGATGCCGAGCACGTCCTTCAGTTTCTGAACCAGTTCTATCAACATGCTTACGCCTGCTCCGGTTGTGTCGCGTGGATGAAGCCGAGGAATATGGTGTTTATCGCCGGGATGCCGATGAAGATGCCCAGCGTCATTATCGTGTCTATGCTCTGGCCGCCGAGCTTGCCGCCGATTATGTTTATCACCGCGAGTATCGAGACGAGGAACAGCGGAGCCGCGATGAGAACGGCGGTGTAGAAGTCCGCATATGTCGATAGGGCCTCGAGATACTCCTGCCTGCGGATGCGGTAGTAGAAGAGCGCCTCCTTGGCTTGGTTCTGCAGGTAGAGCTTGAGGTTGCCGCCGGTCTTGATTATCGACAGCATTCCGTAGAGCAGTTCTCGGAATTCGTTCGACGGCACGTCAGCCGCGACCTGCGATATGGACGTGGTGATGTCTTGGCCGAAAGACTCCACGCCGCGCACGACCTTCGCGCACTCCCTGCTTATCTCCTCGTACTCCCCGAACTCGGCCAAAAGCTTGAATATGACGTTAGGCGGTACGCCTGACGCGGCTATTGCGGCCATGTGGTTCACGGCGAAGGGCAGGTTCGCGGCGATGTTCCTCTTGCGGTCGCTTGCGCGCGACGATGGATAGTAGTATGCTATGATGAACCCAAGCGAGCCGGCAAAGACTGAGAACACGACGGCAACGACAGGCGTCAGCACCCCGTCCTTTACGGCGAACGCCGACAGTGCAAGGGAGACGGGCAGCGAAACGGCGAACGCCAGAAACGCGGACAAAAATACCATGCACACGTAGGTGCGGAAGAGTATTTTGAGGCCGCTCTCTGACAGGGGCTTTCTGATGCCCTCGAAGCTCGCGGCGTAGCGGTCGGCCCACCTGCCGAACAGCCGCACCGCCAATATTTTGAACTCTTCCAGCACTGTCTCAGCCCCTCTCGAGTTTGAGGGCGGTCTCCTCGTGCGGGTATATCGTGATTCCCTTCTCCGTGATGCGGAAAGGATGTATCTTTTTCGAATGCTCGGAACCGCGCATCTTCCATACGGTCATGGCGCGCCTGAACTCCGTATCTACGGGAATGTAATAGAGCACGATGACATCGTCGGCCACATACTCCTCGACGCCGTAGCGGCTCAGCACCAGATGATTGTCCGACGGCGTTTCTGACGTCAGCAGGGACGTGCAGCCGAGTTTCTTCAATATGCGGCCGATGTTGAATATGGCCGTTCTCAGGTCGGACGGGTCGCGCACGTTCAGGCCAAGACCCGTTATCGAGTCCAGGACGACTCGCGTGGCGCCGACGTCCCTTATGTGGTTTTCGATGAGCCCGTAGATGTCCTCCATGTGGAACGGGTCGTACTTGACGAATATCAGGTTCCCGTTGCGCTCGTACTCTTCGAAGTTCCAGCCGAAGTTGGCCATGTTCCTCTTAATGTCCTCGGCGCGCTCCTCGAACGAGATGTAGACGCAGTTCTCCTTGTAGCGGGCCAGCGCGTTGTATATGTACTGCGACGCCATCACGGTCTTGCCCGTTCCTGTCGTGCCCGTGAGGAGAATCAGCGAGCCGCGGACGAAGCCGCCGCCTATGACGTCGTCGAGGCCCGGGATGCCGCTTTTTACTCGGTCTGCCATGATTCACCAACCTCTGCATGGCGGACTTTAAAAACCGCTGTTTTTACTCTGTCTGCCAACCAAACACCAAATCTATTATGTCAAGTCCGTTTATAAAATAGACGAAAGGAGGTCAGGAGTTCTTCTTGGGCCTCTTCTTGGCTCTGGACGCCGGCGGCTTCTTGGCGCCCTCCTTCTTCAAAGGTTTTGCGATTGTTTCGGCGACCGGCGTCTCCTCGAACGTCGGTCTTATCACAGCCGGTATCTCAAAGGCTTCGGGCTTGGGCGGCGCAGGCTCTTCTTCGACCTCCGCTGGTTTCTGCGGCTCTTCTGGTATGGCCATGGACTTCGCAGCGGCGCGCCTGCCTATGGTCGAACGCAGGCCCTTCTGGGCCAAGCCGAGCTCGGCCAGAACGCCGTTCGGGTCTTGGTGGTAGCGGTCTATTATCGCGACGACATCTCTCCAGCCCAACACACGGTTCTCGTACATCCACTCGAGCACGGCTGCGCGCGCCGCGACTTCGCGCTTCATATCGGCGAGCTGTATCCCCTTTATCGTCGCGAGCTTGCTCAGCACGTACGTTCCTTCTCCGGGTTCGAACGTGTCGTTCGCCGGTATCCACCTGTAGGCCGTTCCTGTGCGCGCGTTGCCTGTCTGTTCCACGGATTGTATCTCCGTGACGTTCTTTACGCGCCTAGAGGACTTGCCTTTCTCTTGCGCGAACACGAGCGTGATGACGACGTCAAGAATCTCGACGAGGCTCGGCGACAGTTCGATGGGCGGAGACATGAGCCTCTTTACCACGGTCTCCACGCCTGCCGCGTGCATCGTTCCTATTGACGGGTGGCCGGACGCCATGCCCTGGAACATGACGTACGCTTCCTTGCCTCGTATCTCGCCGACTATGACGTAGTCCGGGTTCTGCCTGAACGACTCCTTCAGAAGGTCGAACATGTCTATCTCCCCGTAACGCTCGCCCCCGGCTTCCGGAACGCCGAAGCCCGTGCGCGCGACTGCCGGTATCCAGTTCTTGTGCGGCAGTTGCAACTCGCGCGTATCCTCTATGGACACGACCTTTTCCTCGGACGGGATGAACATGCTTATGGCGTTGAGCAGAGTCGTCTTTCCTGTGGCCGTTCCGCCGCATATCAGCATCGAAACGCCCTGCTCGATTATCAGCCATAGATAGCCCATCACTTCCGGCGAAGCAGTCTTGAGGTCTATTATTTCGATGGGCGATATAGGCTCTTTCGTGAACTTTCTCAGAGAGAACGTGGGACCTTTGGTCGTGACGTCCTCTGCCAAGGACGCCTGGACGCGCGAGCCGTCCGGCAGCGACCCGTCCAGAAGGGGCTCCGCGTACGAGACGTAGCGGCCGCACCTCTCCGCGAGCTTGATGACGAACTCCTTGAGCTCGTCCTCGTTGTCGTATATTACGTTCGTAGGCATGGAGCCGTAACGCTTGTGGACGACGTATATCGGCGTGTGGTAGCCGACGCAGCCGACGTCCTCTATGTAAGGGTCGTGCATCAGAGCCTCTATCTTGTTGAGACCGACGAAGTTCCTGTAGATGTAATACATCACTTTGTTGTAGGAAGCCTTGTCAAGCACGATTTCAAGTTCTTCAACGATTTGGCGGACCTTCTGCTCGAGATAGTTCATCGCTTCCTTCTGGTTCTTTATCGTCGACAGCTGGACGTCCACAAGCTCTACGAGAGAGGTTGTTATCAGGTTATAGGCCTTCTGTTCGGCGTCGTCCAGCGTAGGCTCGCTGAGGCGATATACGAGCGAACGGTCGCTGTCGCTCCACCGGATTTGGGCGCGCGAATAAGGAGGTATGAGATCGTACGTGAAGCTGATTTTCTTGGTGTCTTTTTCTTCAGGAAGGATGACAAGGCCGCCTGCCTCGCTGAGGACGAACTGGTATGTGGGCGCCTTCTTCGGCGCGATTGGCCTGAGCGCGCCTCTGAGGTTGCGTATCTTTCCGAGAATGTCCAGAGCCATGTATAAGTTACGTTCCGATGGAATAAAAAGGGTTATACCTCACGCATCTCTTTGACCAGCGTGCGGGTGAAGCGGCCTATCTCCTCAGGCGTATAGTCGTAATCCGTCAAGTCCCTAGGGTCCAGAAGGAACGCGGTCAGGTCTGCCAGCCCGAACGCCGGTTTCATGTAGTCTGTGCCGACTCCCAGTTCCTTAAGGGCGTACGGCATCTCGCTCAGAGTCCCCGAATAACATCTGAAAAGTTCGGCGCCCGTATTCCACAGATACTCGTTTTTCTTCCCCAGCTTCCAGTCAGGAGACAGAACCTTCGGGTCGTTTCTCAGGTGGACGTGCACCCCGTCTTCCCCATGAATGACAGGAAGCGTCTTGGTTACCACAGGCCGCGGGCCCATACCAATCATGCCGTGAATTATCAAGTCGGGTCTCATTAGGTAGGCGACAGAGTCCGCGACGCGCTTCACGTCCTCTTCGTCAAGGTTTCCGAACGCAGGCAGTACTCGCGGTGCGAAAGAAAGCAGGTGTCTTACAACATGGCTGTTGTGCGTGCATTCGTCGGGCAGAGTGACTGGCCGACGCGCCCTGAGAGATTCGTCAAGAATTCTCGTATCCCGGACGCTTACGGTAAATACCATGTACCATAAACACGGCATATCTATAAAAAGGGTTATCGTCTCTGATTCCCGTAGTCCCTCTTCTTCACGATTTTCATGCCGCGCGCGCAGGACGGGCAGGCGTACTCCTTGCGCGCGAATGTGTGGATGAAGCGGCGGTCGTCCATCGCCTGCATTATGGCGGGGTCGTTGAGGCGGAAGCCCCGCGACTGCGTTATCGTCTTGTAGCGCGGCACTGTGCGGCCGCAGAAGCTGCATATCACGTTGGACTCGGCCCCGCGGCTCTTCGTGTGGTGGTAACCGCGCGTGTATGGGGACTTGAATTCGGGCATCTTACGAACACCTCTGCAATCTCGCTCGGAAAGGCATAAAAATGCCTGCGAAAAGATGGCGCGCGGGGTTTATATAGGGATGCCCGACGCGCGACCACGGGCAACGCTTATGGCTTTTCCGCCCTGAGAATCAGCGTGTCGTTCCCTGTCGCGGCTTCCAACGAGAAGCCCGTAGCCTCGAAGTCTCTCGTTTTCAGCTCTGTGAGGTGCGGAAGCCAGGAGTCGGCGTTGTAGACGATGAAGAGGCCTCCGGGTTTCAGAACAGCGCGAGCCTGCCCGAGTATCGTCATTTCAGTTTCCCGCAGGTTCGTGCCGTTCTCCATGCACCACTGCGCGAGCGGCGAACCGAACAGGGCAAGCGCGAGAACGCAGTCGAAACTCTCGCCTTCGAACATCTGCGATATCTCTGTCGCGGAACAGTTGACATGAGAAGCGCTTGCGTGTCTGTTTTCAACGTCCGCGCAGCTTGCTATCGCGCCCGTATCTTCCAGAGCGCGCACGACTTCGCCTCCTCCGCAACCTATCTCCAACACGCGCTTGCCTTCAAAGCCGTCCAGCAGTTTCTCTAACACGGCAATTTTGTCCCTGTATGAACCCGCGTAACTACGCCGCATAGAGACCACGCAACCGCGCCAGCTCGCCGGTTTGCAGCGGCATTACGTCGCTGGCCATCGCATTTTCCTCGGCCTGTTCTGGCGTCTTCGCTCCAGGAATCGCCACGGAAACTGCGTCGTGTTGCAGTACGAACTTCAGCGCGAGCTGCGCAAGAGTTTCTTTGCGTTCGTTGAGCAGTTCATGGACGCGGCGGGCCATGCGCACGTACGTGACGATCGTGTCTTTGGCAATCGCGTCGTTCCTCACGTCCCCGGGCTGGAACGTCGACGTCTCGTCGTACTTGCCTGACAGGAAGCCGTTGGCCAGCGGCTCGCGTGCTATGATTCCCACCCCGTTCTCTTTCGCAACCGCGAAAAGCTCTTGTGCCGCGGACTGGTTGAATATATTATAGGCGACCTGAATCGTTTCGGGCTTGGTCGTCTTGATTGCAATCACGCCCTCTTTCGGGTCGTGTATCGAAATGCCCCAGTGGCGTATCAGCCCTTCTTTCTTGAGCTCCCTGAAGACCGCACAGACGTTTTCGCTTTGCGCCTCTGCGAGCGAAGGGTTGTGCATCTGGTAGAGGTCGATGTAGTTCGTGCCGAGCCTTTTGAGGGACTGTTCGAGAGCAAAGCGGACGTATTCTTCATCGAAAACCTTGCCGCGTTTCTGGTAGAAATCGTAGCCGACCTTCGTCGCTATGAACACGCGGTCGCGCACGTTCGCGAGAGCCTTTCCGAGAAGCTCCTCGCTGTGTCCGTGGCCGTACACGTCCGCTGTGTCGAAAAACGCGACTCCCATGTCCACGGCCTTCCTTATCGCGGCCAGCGAAACGTCGTCGTCCGTGGGCCCGTACGAGTTGCCGAACTGGTCGCCTCCTATGGCCCAGCAGCCCATTCCTATCTCGCTGACGCTCAAACCCGTAGAGCCCAGAGCGCGGAACTTCATATTAGGTTGTATGGGCGTCGTTGCTATTAAACCCCTTCAGCCGCTCCTATATGTTTTAAGAATATCCCCGCTCTCGCGGCTGACTTTCTTCGCCACGGCATAAGCACCATGCCGCGAGAACAGATAGCGGTGAAACTCTTCCATGCTCCGGACGCTTTTCATGATAGGCCGCATCTCTTCCAGCGCCTTGTCTTCTTTCGCGAGCCGGATAGCCAAGATATCGGCGTCCATTCCCTCGTTGGGTGTTGCGACGAACTCCAGTTCGTAAGGAGGCCTGGGGCCGTCGAGTCCGAAAATCCATGTGAAAAGCTCTCGCGTGCGCGGCATGTGGAATTCGGATGTTATCACAATAAGCCTCCTGATGTTAAGAGGGTCTGTGTGCATTACGCGGGTGAAGAATGCCTCTCCTATGGTATCGAAGGAAGCCCACTGTTTTAACACGCGCAGCGGATCCACACCTCGACGCGTGAGATAATCGGCCTCGACGAATGCTTCGAATACGGGAAATTTGTCGGCGTCCAATACGGCCGGGACATGTACGCTCATGCCTCCCAGAACGACGACGTATTGTCCGGTGTAGAGCTTCAGCGCCTCTTCCAGACGGGCAACTGTCCACTTGGGGAGGCCGCCGTCGGATGTCAAACCGCCGCCAAGAACTACAATGGCGTCTGCTTTGGAGCCCATGTGAAACGGAGACTCCACCCGCGTATTTAAGCATGTCATCGAATATCGAAAGGGATAAAATGTCTTTCCACGACAGGGAGTTCAAGAAGCCGGATTTCAATCGCATAAGCGATGTGATTTGGGAGGTGCCCACGTCCTTCAAGCAGGGCATGCGCGTGCCTGCGCAGGTGTTTACCACAAAAAAACTTCTCGGTGAGATGGACGCCCATGTCTTTGATCAGATAACGAACGTCGCCACTCTTCCCGGAATTGTGCGCGCCGCTATGTGCATGCCCGACGGCCACTCCGGGTACGGCTTCCCTATAGGAGGCGTCGCCGCGATGGATATTGAAAACGGCGGCGTCATCTCTCCCGGAGGAATAGGATTCGACATCAACTGCGGCATGCGTCTTCTCAGGACGGACTTGACATGGAAAGACGTCGAGCCCAAGCTGAAGCAGCTCGTGAATCTCCTCTATGACCGCGTGCCTGCGGGAGTCGGCTCCGCGGCCTTTGACGACGCGGCGGGGTTTGCCAAGCTGAGCCACGGTCAGTTCAGGGAGATGATAAGCAGCGGCGCGGAATGGTGCGTCGAGAAGGGATACGGCTGGAAGGAAGACCTAGCCGTCACAGAGGAGGAAGGCAATGCCGAGGGAGCCGACGAGTCGCGTGTCAGCGACAAAGCCGTTAAGCGCGGGCTCGGTCAGGTCGGAACGCTCGGCTCCGGCAACCACTATCTTGAGATACAGGTCGTGAAGAAGGAGAACATCTTCGACGAGGAGTACGCGAAGAAACTCGGAATATTCCCCGGACAAGTGGTCGTGATGTTCCACTGCGGTTCGCGCGGTTTCGGCCATCAGGTGGCTACGGACTACCTGCAGCTCTTCCTGAGCGTGATGGAGAGCAAGTACGGCATCAAGATTCTTGACCGCGAACTGGCTTGCGCGCCTTTCACGTCGAAAGAGGGACAGGACTACTTCGCCGCCATGAAGTGCGGCATCAACTTCAGCTTTGCGAACCGCCAGATGATAGCGCACAGGATTCGCGAGGCCTTCGCTCAAATCTTCGGAAAGGACGCCGAGGCGCTTGGCATGAGACAGATATACGACGTGGCTCACAACACGGCGAAGCTGGAGGAGTACGAGGTCGACGGCAAGAAAAAGAAGCTTCTGATACACCGAAAGGGCGCGACGCGTTCTCTCGGCCCGGGAAACCCTAATATTCCGAAAGCGTACCGCGACATAGGCCAGCCCGTTATAATCGGCGGGTCCATGGAAACCGGTTCGTACCTGCTTGTCGGAACCAAGGGCGCCGAAGAACAGACGTTTGGTTCGACGGCCCACGGCGCGGGGCGCACGATGTCCCGCACGCGCGCCATACGCGAGATTGTGGGAAACACCAGAGACATGCCGAGAGACAAGGCCCGAGCAATAGAGAGAAGAAAAGTGGAAGAACTGGTCATAAATCCGATGATAAAGAAAGGAATCTACGTGAAGTCCGTGTCATACTCGGGCCTCGCCGAGGAGGCCGGATTCGCTTACAAGGACATCGATGAGGTCATCGACGCCACGGCAAAGGCAGACATTTCGAAGCCTGTGGTGCGTCTCATCCCTGTGGGCAACGTGAAGGGATGACCATGTCATATCATTTCGTAGAAGACGTCTCGCTCGCCGACGTTGCATTCGAAGCTTCGGGAAAAGACCTGAAGGAACTTTTTGAATCCGCGGGTTTGGCCGTGACGAATACGATGGTCCGCAACCTCGCGAGCGTGCACACGAAGGTCACGAAGACCGTAGACGTCGAGGGTTCTGACGTCGAGAACCTGATGTTCAACTTCCTGCAGGAGTTCGTGTTCCTCAAAGACGCGGAGCGCCTACTGTTCGGCAAGATTAAGATAGACGAGATAAGCGAAATCGCATGCAAAGCCACGCTCTACGGAGAAAAGCTGGATTCGAAGAGACACGACCTTTCTGTGGACGTGAAGGCAATCACATACCACATGTTCCGTGTCGAACGAACGCGCGAAGGCTGGCAGGCTTTCGTGGTTCTGGACGTTTAAACGCCGCATAAGAAACGGAGCAGGGCGCGAAGCCCTGCTTCACAACTACTTCTCCATCACCATCTCTAGTTCCTTCGCTATGGACAGATAGGCCCATGCCCACAGCAGCGCCTCGAACGCGCGGACGAGGTCGCCGCGTTCCATGAAATGAAGGGAGTCTTCTTGGTACGCCTTGACGTTCGTGAGAAATTCAACTCCTTTTTGAGTCGTCCCGCGCGTGTTCATCAGGGAGTCGTCGAGACGCGCAGTCCATTTCTTGATTTCCGTTTTAAGTTGTTCTTCTGTGGAGGGCATGAGAAGACGCTCGCGCAAACGCATATAAACGTTGTTCGCTCACATCAGGCATGAAATCACCCCTCTGCGAAGTCTGTTTGAAAAACGAGGACATACTCTGCGCGGGTTGCCAGCGCAAGCTTGATACTGGCGAGATAACGCACACGGAGATTGAGATATCGCGTATCCTGTACTCGCTAAAAGACAAGTTCAAGTCCATAGAAGCCGGAGGGTTCAAGTCTGCGCGCGAAGTGGATAACATAATCCTGCTCATTGTGCCGAAGGGAGTCGCGGGAAAGATGATAGGCAAGGGAGGCACGATTATAACGACGCTGCAGGAAAGGCTCGGCAAGCGCATCAAGATAGTGGAAGAAGGAACCGTGGAGGACGTTGCGAAGGAACTTCTGGGAAAAACCACGTTGGTTGGAATAAACAAGGTATTTGGCGCAGACGGTGAACGTTACAAACTCCGCGTGAAGCGCAGGAGCGCCCCTCCGCAATTGCGCAAGGAAGAAGTGGAAGCGATAGTCCGCGCGGTCACGGGAAAGAAGGCGGAGGTCGTCTTCGAATGATTCGGAAGGAATTCGCGAAGCAGTTTGCCAAGGACGCGCTCATGTCCTTCGTCTACTGGACAGTCATGCTGCCACCTTACATGTTGTTCGTAGTAAAGACAACGTGGGACCAATATCTGGCGTGGGTCGGGATGCAGGCCATTCTCGTGCCTCCTCTGGGCGCGGTGTTTTCAATCATCGTCCGCAGGACGGCCAGACGCTAGCGTATCCTTGCCGCGCTCTCCAACATCGCGAGCCGCCTGTCCAGATCGATTATCCTCTGCTCGATGCGATCGAGATGGTCTATGACTGTTGCGAGGCCTCCTTCGACCGTTTGCGGTCGTCTTTGCAGACGTTCGGGCGGAGCCTGTTGCTGCGGGGCAGGCCACTGCTGTGGTGGTGTGACAGGAGAAGGAGTCGGAGCCCATTCCGATGAAGGCGCTGACGCGACCATCGGAACAGCTGTTCCGAACCTCCCTTCCGGGGGAGGCGGCCATTGAAGCGGTTCGCGCGAACGCCTGAACGTTTCGATTCTCTGCTTCCTGCGTTCCTCCATCTGCGGTGGCAAAGGAGGTTCTGCAGAAGACGTTTCGAAAGGAGAGGACTGCGGCGCCATTTGGGATTCCGAGCCAAGCGTTCCACGCAATCCCTGCATTGTAGGAGCCATGGGAGGCTCTGGAACTGTTGTTCCAAACCGTCCTTGCATGGAAGGCGTCAGAGGAGGCTCAGGAATTTCAGGAGGGCCTTGCATGCCGGGAATGTCTTCGAGCGTGGGTATGCGCGCGGCTTCGGGGGGAAGATGTCTCGGTCTGGATTCGAGGATAGGCCTGACAGGCGGGCCCTGCGGTTCCTTCTTGCCCCCGACCAGTTTCTTGAGCGTTCCAAAGACCATGAGAGCGGTTTGGTTGCCGCAGTATAAAAACCTATTCGCCTCGCCTGAGGTAGCGCGGATCGCGTATCCAGAGCACTTCGCCTTTGCTTGCGTACACGAGCAACTCGCGGCCGTCCACGTTCAGAAGGTTAGCCGTCGTCTCGCTCGGCTTGGAATCCACGGCAATGCCTTTTGCAGCGACCTCCTCGAGTCTGGCGCGAACGAATTTGTTCCTGTCCGAGGAATGCCTGTAGACGACGCTATTCGAGGCTTTCCTTATGAGCGATGTCATGAGAGTTTCAACAGCGTACTGGCCCTTCACAATCCAGATGCTCCTGTCCTGCTCGCTGGACATCTTCGTGGAGAGCCTTGCGAGAAGAAGGGTCTTCGCATTCTCGAGACGCGATTTCCTGGCCTCTACAAATGCCTCAATTGATATCGAAGGATCTACTGCCTTGTATTTTCTCGGCTTGGCGTCAGGCCCGCAGAGGGCAAATCCTTTCTCTGCAAGGCGGGCCATGACTTCGTAGATTTTGGAAAGGGGCACTCCCGAGGAGCGAGCCACCCACGGGCCCGTGGCTTCGGGAACCCTCAAAAGAGCAGCATATGCCCGCCCTTCGTATTCGGAGAGGCCGATTGCATCAAACGATTCTGATACGGCTGGCACGCCTCCTTCTGCATCAGGGACGCACTTAATGCCCGCCGCAAGAGCTATCCTGACACGATACTACGAAACCCTGAACGGAGCGCTTCTGTTTTCAGCGTGTCAGAATAAAGTACAACTGTGTCAGGATTATCCTGAAACGGGGATTAAATAGCTTCAGGGTTATACAGAAAGCAACGTTGGTGGGGATCGTGAAGGAAAAGCGTTCTCAAGACGTCCTGCTGGCTTTCAGGGGAAGGCAGGAAGGGATGTCCACGTCGGATGTTGCTTCCGTCGTTTACGCAGACGAATTCTCCAGGATAGACAAGGTCCTGACAAGCCAATACGTGCCACCTCAGGAAGTCAGGAGGGCCAAGGGCATGAAGGCCCAGCTTCACAGGCGCGTCCTCTACCATCTGAACAGGCTTATCGAGAAAGAGCTGGTGCGCGTTACGCGGACGGACACGAGCGGCGAGAAATACTACGCGCTTGACATCGACGGGGACGAGGAGATAGTCTTCGGAGACTATAGGAAGAGGCGTCTCGTTTTGTCTAAGCCGCGCGTCGCAAACCTTCCCACGGGGGCGTTTGAGGAAAAGAAGATAGCCGTCCGTTTCGGGGGCGAGGCTTGGCTTGACAGCGCAAACGCCGTCGTGCTTGACATGGAGGACCTCTCTTCCCTCTACAGGGCCGCGGCTCCCCTCTACTCGGAGATAAACGACGTCATCGCGGTCAACAACTTCACCAATCACGTCAACGCGAACTCGGCGGAAAAGCTGGTCGAGTTCTGCAAGCGGATGCTTGTGGACTGCAAGGACTTCGACCGCCGGTTCAGTGTAATCGTCGATCCGTCGCAGCTCAGCCCGCAGGGCAGGCAGAGGCTTTTGCAGATGCTCAAGATGAACGCTCCGGCTGAACACACGGTGAAGTTCATCTTTGAAACCAGCACGAAAGAACTTCAGGGCAACTACGAATTTTTCGAGGAGGTCTTCAACGTCTACAAGGCCAGGAAGGTCTTCTTCAAGAACAAGGATATTGTGAAATCCCCATATTTGATGGGCAAGGCGGGGCCTTACACGTTCGACGACGCGGAATGGCTGGCATTGGACAAACAGCCGAAGGCGCTGGTCGCGGCCCAGACGACTCTCATGGTGGACATAAAGAAGTTCTGCGAGTCTGCGGAGTTTTCATTCAACGCGTTTGAAGACCTGATGCACAGAACTCTCAAAACGCTCTTCTCCGCCAGTTCGATGCAGGCGCGCAGGACAGACGCGTGCTTCAAGCACCTGCTCAACCTCTCAGGCGGCAGGGACGCTCTTATGATAGCAAGGGACTACATACGCTTCTGGAACTACGATTTCTTGCGGACTGCGTACGACTCGGGCGTGATGGAGGGCGTCTTCAGGATAATGCGCAAGCGTACGCGCGCGTTCTGCACGAGCCAAGAGGACATTTACGTGTCGTGCGGCATGCCAACACGCTTCCAGGCCGTTTTCTCGATGGTTAACCCGTCGACGCCGGCAGGTCTCTTCTCAACTCCGTTGAACCGCGACCGTCTCGAGATTTCGTCTCTCAGAGACTTCCATTCCGACGGCTTCCGGGAGAACGTGCGCTCGAAAGAACTGCTGTCGGACATGTTAGGCGGCGGCTTCCAGATGACTCTGCATAAGAAAGGCGAGTCAAATCCAGAGGAGGCGCTTAGAGAAGTGAACATACTGCTGAGTACTTACAGGCTGCCTTTCTTCGCATACGAGGCCGACGCGCCCAAAGGCGAACTGAAGAATCTGCAGACGTTTGCGTGAGGCGTTTCCATTGGAGATCATATCACAAGACGCATTGAAGGCGTGGAAGAGCGTGCTCGCGTACGTGATGCAGCACGGCAAACCGGTGCACCACAGGCAAAGGGATTCGATAGACTGCCTCAATCTGCTCGTGACAGTCCTTCAGGTTGCAAAGAGGATAGAGGAACCGATAACCGCCCTAAACTCGCTG
This sequence comes from Candidatus Aenigmatarchaeota archaeon, assembly GCA_016432325.1. Lineage (GTDB taxonomy): Archaea > Aenigmatarchaeota > Aenigmatarchaeia > PWEA01 > JACQIF01 > JACQIF01. The sequence continues at coordinate 401,627 of CP066684.1, read as the reverse complement.
GGAAGGTGGGTGTATCCTTCGCTGGAGGAGATAGAGGAGTGCGTCATGCCCACGGGCAAAACTAGGAACTACATTTACACATACGGCCCCAGACTCTTCAACGTTGACAGCAAAAACCAGGTGGACGACTTTCTGATACCGTTGCTCAAGAATCGTCCGGAGACGGGACGAGCCGTTCTGCTGACGTGGGACACGCGGCATGATTCGCAGGCAAGCGGGCGGGAGATGCCGGGCATAGTAGCCTTCGACTTCAAGCTGCGCGAAGGAGCCCTGAACGCGACTGCGTTCATAAGAAGCAACGACATGTTCTTCGGCTGGCCCGCGAATATCTATCAGACGTACGTCCTGCAGAAGTACGTCGCGGGCAAGCTCGGAGCGCGTCTCGGCGCCATTTCAACGTTCTCCACCAGCGCGCACGTGTACGACGATACGCTGCCCCACATAAAGAAAATCCTCGGAAAGCGGATGAAAAGCGGCGACGCGGCCGGCTAGATTCTTCGTGCGAATATAAGGAATCCTGTGTGCACGAGGCCCATGTTCTCGGGCCGCGTGGCGTTCTCTTCCACTTGATACTCGCGCATCGAATAGTCGTACGCCTTCGCTCGCGTGAACCTGTGGCCTCTGAGCGTCGTCACTGTTTCCTTCATCTGCTCGAACGTCGGCACGTAAGACACGAAGAAGCTCCCTTCCTTCAGTGCGCGTTCGGCATGCGGCACTACCAGCCAAGGTTCTGCCAAATCCAGAACAACCATGTCAACGTCCTTTTGTTCGATTCCTGCGGCGATGTCGCCGTGAATGAACTCCACGTATTTCGTGAGCCCGGCGCGTTTGACGTTCTCCTTGGCGATCTCCTGGTGTTCGCTGCGCCAGTCGTATGAGTAGACGCGACCTTTGGGCTGCACTGCATTCGCCAGAAACATCGTGAGCGCGCCTGAGCCTGAGCCGGCCTCGACCACGCGCCACGGGCTCGACACGCCTGTCATCCCGAGTATGAGTCCTATGTCCTTCTGCGTCAGAATCTGAGGTCCGCGCCGCATCTTGTGGAAGACGTCGACTAGCCACATGCGTATGCTTGTTCAACAATCGCTTAAATAATCGACGTCAGAACGTCGTGTATGCTCATCGGTATCGTAGGAAAGCCTTCGTGCGGCAAGAGCACGTTCTTCAAGGCCGTCACGCTTGCAGACGTGGCGATCGCATCTTACTCGTTCACCACGATAAAACCCAACCGCGGCGTCGGCTACGTGCGCGTCAAGTGCTCGGACCGCGACCTCGGAGTGCAGTGCAACCCGCGTTTCGGTTACTGCAAGGACGGCACGCGGTACGTGCCTGTGGAACTACTAGACGTCGCAGGGCTCGTGCCAGGCGCGCACGAAGGGAAAGGACTGGGGAACCAGTTTTTGAACGATTTGAACCAGGCCGACGTTCTGGTGCATATCGTCGATGCCTCCGGCATGACGAATGAACGTGGCGAGGCGACGACGGGATACGATCCTGTCAACGACGTGCGCTTCCTCGAAGAGGAAATAGACCTCTGGTATCTCGGCATCCTGAAGAAAGGCTGGGACAAGCTCGCGCGCACCGCGGTGCAGACGAAAGAGAAGACAGAGGCTACGCTCGTCAAACAGATGGGCGCGTTCCGCGTCACAGACGAGCACGTCAAGGACGTCATGCACAAAACACGCCTGCACGAGAAGACTATAGACAAGTGGACAGAAGAGGAGCTGAAGACCGTCGCCACAGAGCTGCGCAAGAAGACGAAGCCGATTCTCATTGCCGCGAACAAGATGGACATGCCGGACTCGGAGAAGAATCTTGAACGCCTTCGCGACGCGTTCCCGTCGTACACGATAATAGCGTGCGCCGCGGACGCCGAACTCGCGCTGCGCGAGGCGGCGAAGAGAGAGCTGGTCGAATACCACCCGGGAGAGGGGAAGTTCGAAACAAAGAAGCAGCTCAACACGAAACAGAAAGAGGCTCTTGACAAGATACAAAGTCTGCTCGCCCGCTTCGGTTCCACAGGCGTTCAGGACGTTCTCGACCGCGCGGTCTTCGATTTCCTGAAGTATATCGCGATATTCCCCGGGGGCATCGGGAAGCTGGAGGATTCGGAAGGACGAGTGATGCCGGACTGTTTCCTGATGCCGCCCGGCACGACGGCTTATGATTTCGCCGCGCGCATACACACGGACTTCGCCAAGAACTTCCTGTACGCGATGGACGTGCGCACGCGCCAGCGCATCGGTCGCGAGCACGCGCTGAAGCACGGGGACGTGGTGGAGATAATTTCGGCGGCGAAGTGATCAGTGCTTTACGGCCGCGTCCTTCTTGTGTATCTCCATGCGTATTTCGTGCAGAAAGCTCGTCGCTTCGGGAAGGTCGTCGAAAACCACGTCGAATCCGCCGGCAATCCTGTCAAATGCCTCTTCCTCTTTCTTGAGAATCTTTCTCGGAACGCCTTTGGCATAGGGCCTGACGCCGAAAAGAACGTAGTTGTTCGGTTCGTTCAGCTTGTCAAGGAAGGCTCTTTTCTCCACATCCTCCTCGTCGTGGCCCCACAGGACGAGCATGTCAGGATGGACTTCTTCGACCTTTCCTCTCAGCTGCTCGTCTTCCCAGAGGGCGCGTGAGAGTCTCAGGTTTATTGCATCCTGGTAGCTGCCTTCGAATCGTCCTGTGAACCTGCCGTTCTTAATCTCCAGTGCGGGTGCGATATAGTCGTCGTAACGCCACGCCTCTGCCATCCTCCGGACTATCTGGCCGGGGGTGCCTCCTGAGACGAACATGGCTCGCGTTCGCGGGATGCTTCTTATCTCCTCTATGAACGGCTTGGATTCTTCGTACATGGCGCTCATCACGAAACCCACGTTGATGTCCCTTTCGAGCAGTTCGGCGGGCTCGCCTCTGAGAAACAGCGCCGCGTCTCCCATCAACTGGAGAGTAGGGTCGAGCGCGTCGCCATACACGGCCCGCTTCTTGGAGACGCCGCTCTTCTTGTAGTAGAGGTCGAGTATCTCCAGCTCTTCCCTCGAAGGCTTGACAAGACCAGCCCGTATGAGCATACTCCTCGGGAACTTCATCACGGCGTCGTCCAGCGTGCTCCTGCCGATCTTTTTATAATACGCCAACAGAGTCGTGCGTTCGGCCATTTTTCCCTGGGGCGCCAGCAGGCCGTTCACGTCAACGGCGTATGCGGGCCTGTCGGCGTTTGTCAGGAGACGGCTCACGTATGACTTGTCGGCGAAGAACTCCATGAGTGTGAATGCGAGGGAACTTATTTAAGGCTTCTCGGTTCGCTTCGTGCAATTGATACGGAATCCTCCCAAGTTGCCGTTTCGGGCTTCACTCTTTTGCTCGTGAAGTCCGACAGCCTCTTTTGCACAAGAATGCGCGACCGCTTCTTGTACGCGTCCATAGGAATCTTCATCCTGGTTTGTATGTACGTTAACGCTTCTTCGAGAGTGGCGAAGCGCCGCGGCGCCGAGCGCATCGCGTTTCTTACGTTCTCGCGGACCTGCCACACCCCAACCGGAATTATGTAACCGTCGTCCACCTCGCGGAAGGCTATGCAACGGGCCTGTCGGCGTTCCGCGGCGAGCGCTTCGGCCACGGCCAGCCGAGTCGAATAGTAGCATCCTCCCATCTCGTCCGCGTAGTCGCTGCGACCCTCATGCGATTCGTACTCCTCTATGATGTAGTACTCCTTGGCGAAACGCGCCCACATCGAGCCAGGCGCCCACGATTCGAACGCTTCGTACTCCCACGAGCCCGGCGCGAGGAGCACGCACAAACGGTTGTAAAGGAATTCTGACTCGTAAACGCGATACTCGTTTATCGGCGCGTACGTCCGCACGCTTTGGAGCAGGTGCTTCGACAGCGTGTCGTCGACCGCCGTTATGGACCACCTCGTCGGCACGAGCTTCTTGTCGCGCACGCCCAGCGCGCCTGAGGAAAGCACGGCCATTATCTTGTAGACGCTCTCGTCCTTCTGGTAAAGCGTTACCATCGCTTCGCGCGCCTTCAACTCGTCGTTCGTTACGCCTTCGACGGCGCGAGACACGCTTACGTTTCCGGCAATCTTCATCTCCTGCAGCCGCGCGCTCGGGCCCATCGGCTGGTGTACGTCGGAGAAGTCCATCTTGTAGACGGGTTTCTTCTTGAAATGGAGTTCGACGTCCACGGGCTTCTGCGCGAGAGCGAGCAACTGGTTTTCCTCCACGTAGCGCGTACGCGCGCGGACTTCGTTTCTTTTCTCAGAACGCATCATCAGGGAGCGCATCTCTATTATTTTCTGATAAGGCATCCCGAACCATTTGGAAGGGTCATCTATCACGTCCATGTCGGTATCGCCCATCTGTATGACGCTGAGAGGCCCGACGTTGACGCGCGGGTAGCCGTACCTCCCGACAAAGACGTTCGTGCTGGGACCGAAGAACTCCTCCTTGAGCGTTGCGTCGAACGTGGGCTTCAGCCGGACGCGCGAGAGAAGGGGGCAGTAACCGAGACCGCATAGATTCTTGCCGCCTTTGCAGCGGACGCACAGGGACGCGGGAATGACTTTCATAGAAACATTATGCAGAGAAAGATAATAAGCCGAACGTGTGGCGTGCCGCTATTCCGTCAGAACGAGAGTACGCCGTCTTTTTTCGCGTTTAGTCCCTTGCTCGCTATCTGTATGCCCGGTCGTGCGGATACTCTGCCTATGCGCCTAGCGTTTATCCGGCGCTTCTTGGCAACACGTTCGACGTCTTCTGGTTCGTCTGTTATGACTATCATGCCCTGTCCCATATTCCAGGTTCTGTAGGCTTCTGCGTCCGTTACATCTCCAATCTCCTGGCAGTGGAGCATTAGGTCCGCCGGCTCAAACGGGTCTGTTATGTTCGCGCCCAAGCCTCTGGGCTTTAGAACCCTTCCGAGTTTGCCAGGGACACCGCCACCTGTTATATGCGCGATTCCGTGGACGGACGCTCGAGGTTTCCAGTCAAATCCTCCAAACATTTCGACGGCCGCGCCAGTGTAAATGCGGGAGGGATGAAGGGCGAGTTCGGCCAAATTCTTGCCGTTGTGCTTCTCCTCGTGCCAGTCATCGCCGTGCGCCTTTTTCATAATCCTCCTTACGAGCGACAGTCCGTTGGACCTGAATCCTTCTTCACGGAGGCCGACGAGATAGTCGCCTTCCACTATTTCACGGCCCGTGAACATTCGGTTCCTTCTGGCGAACCAGGCGACGCCGGCTCCCCAGTTGTAGTTGAAAGACCCGTAACCGCTGACGCGCGCGCCGAGCTCGGCGACTTCTCCATTGACTACGGCGACGTTGGCCTCCTTGGCGGCGCCTATGTATCCAGTGGCGAGCTGCTTGACAAACTTCATGTAAGAATTGTCTTCTTCCCCGAGGCTGCGGACATCGAGAATGGAGCCGATAAGAACTGGCTCGGCACCGCGCACGACGGCGTCGTCGCACACCATCGCGAACAGGTCATAGGCGACCGTATCGTGCTTTGATATCCTCTCGCCGATTTCCATCTTGGTTCCGACACCATCGAATCCCAGGCTCATGTACGCGTCTGCTGGAAGACCGCCTACGTTGACGGCTCTTAGGCCCGAGAAATCTTCGAAAAGTTCCACGACTTCTCCAAGACGGCCCTTGCGGTTGTTCCATGTATGCTTTGCCGCCTCGTAAAGAACCTTCGACACGTCGTCCCCGAGTTCGATGTCAACTCCAGAATCTGCATATATCATGGTTACACGGAGAATACGACAATAAAGGATTTATACCTCTTACTTCTTCCCGCTCTTCAGCTCTTCGCCTTCAATCCACACGATGAGCGTGCCGAGCAGTATGAGGAAAGGAGGTATCGCGCCCTTGGCCAAAGCCACGAACGGTCCGTACCAGTCGAACAGCGCAGGTTTGGAGAGTATCTCGATCGGCGCGATCAGGTAGAGTCCCACAAGAAGCAAGACAAGCCCGAACACGAACTTCAGCGCGGCTCCCATGACATCACCAATTCTTCATGGGAGCTTTGAAACTTCAGTTTCATGCGGCTCCCATGGTTTTTGCTACGTCCCGCCGTCTATATAAAGCTTGGGTTTTCACTACACTAAACCTCCGATGTGGGCGTGCACGCCTGAAGGATTGGTCGCAAACCAAAAGAGGTGTATACGATGGGATTCTACAAGTATGTGGCAGAGAAATGGAACAAGCCGCAAGAAGCGCTCGGAGAGCTTTGGAAACAGAGACTTATCAAATGGCGTTCCGAAAACACAGTTACGCGCATCGAACGTCCCACCCGGATAGACCGCGCGCGTGCGCTGGGCTACAAGGCGAAGTCCGGCTTTGTCATGGCGCGCGTGCGCGTCGATGTCGGCGGCCGCAAGAAGCCCTCTTGGTCGGGCGGTCGCAAACCGAGGAGCATGGGCCGCTGGGCAACTCCGAAGAAGTCGCACCAGTGGATTGCCGAAGAGCGCGCCGCGAAGAAGTTTGTCAATCTGGAAGTCCTGAATTCATACTGGGTCGGCCGCGACGGCAAGAGCGAGTGGTATGAGATTGTTCTCGTCGACTATTCGCATCCGGCGGTGCGCAGCGACCGTGACGTCTCGTGGGTCGTTGACGGAGCCAATAGGGGGCGCGTATTCCGTGGCTTGACGTCTGCGGGAAGGAAGTCGCGCGGCATGAGAAGCGTCGGCAAAGGCGCGGAGAAAGTGCGCCCGTCTCAGAATCGGCACTATGGATGAATGCGCCGATTCTGAGTATTCGAAACTGTGGTTTCGAAAATCTCAAAACAGGCACTACGGCTAGCGACGTAGTCATGTTTATCTATGGTCCTCGCGCATCGGTGTCCAGTGGGGAAATGGAAGATCTGGGATATCGGGTTGCCGAGATGCTAAAACAGATAGATGCGTTCTCCTATGCTATGGCCATGCATCACGTCAGTCTGGTCCAGCTCCAGAAGGCTTGTCAGCCCCACGAACAGGAGAGACACGTTAAAGGCCCCGAAGTCGACTGGTACTAATTCAGGACAGGCACTTCATAACTGGTGAAACCGACGACTACCATGGCCGTGCCATAGCGCTTTTCAGGCACAATGCTCTTTGTCACGATGCGCACGTCTCGCAATTCCGCTTCGTTGCCGTATCTGTTCTTGAACATGTTCTCTACGCTCGCGCGCAGCATCCGCACGGCGTGCTCCTCGTCTTCGTGGCTGTTGTGTTCCGCGACGAGCCCTCCGATCTTCTTGCCTGTGCGCTTGTCGTAGACCCAACCCATCACGACGCCGGCCGTGGCGCGCACGCCTGTCTCGCTGTTGGAGACGGCCATTATCGTCTCCAGAACGGAGCCGTGCACAGCGCCTTCCGGGCGCTCGACTTCGACCGCGCCCGCGGGCATTATGGAGGAGTAGTGCATCAGGTTGTAGTTCTCTATTCCCGCGTCGCGCATCGCCTCGTCGAAAGAGCCCGCGTGTATCGTTATGTCGCTCTCTCCCGCGCCGCTCGTGACGAAGAATTCCTTGGGAACGCGGCAGCCTATGGATATTTTTTCTCCGGTCAGTCCGGTTTCCCACGCACCTTGGAGTCGAGAAGCAAGTTTGAGATGTTTGACCATGAGAATTCACCTTTAATAAATGCCGAGCTCTAGAATGAAACTACAGTGCTCTTCGAACCGGCGGTTCGAAGTATTTCGAACACTCGAGGATGTTCGAAAATCTTCCGCTGTGGAATTGCCTTCTTCTGACATTTCCTTTTTTTCTCCTCGCTTGCGCGAAGCGTTTGAGAATTATATGCGTTGCAATCCGAGTATAAAAAGATATCGGACAGGTTTCCCGGCAGATTTTTGGTTATTTAAGAGGCTCTTCACATTAACAATCTGTGGGGTAGCCGCACGTATGCAAATTTATGAGTTCACGAACTCTGTGAGGGAAACATAGAATGAAATTCTATGACTTGCACGTTCACGCGCAGGATCTGGAAAAGACGGTCGAGGTAGCCGCGACACTCGGATTCTCAGGACTCGCTGTCGTCGAATACCACCAGAAATTCGACGCTTTCAGGGAGCTCAGGAAACGTCTGCGCGACGCCTCGCAGAAAAGCGGCCTCGAGCTTGTCGGTGCCGTGGAAATACAGGCCGATTCGATAAAGACCCTGAAGCGCGCCCTTGCGAAGTACAGGGAAATCGCAGAGCTCGTGCTTGTTTCAGGCGGGGACTACGCGATAAACAGGGCCGCGGCCGAAGACGGCCGCGTCGACGTCATAGCGCATCCCGAGTTCAAGCGCGTAGACTCTGGCATAGACCACGTGGTCACGCAGAGCGCGGCCCAGAACGGCGTTGCGCTCGAATTGAATATGGGGGAGCTTCTGACGACATACAAGCGCGTCCGCACGCACGTCCTGAACCACATGGAACGCAACGTGATGCTCTGCAAGGAGTTCGGCACGCCCATCGTGGTCACTTCAGGCGCAAAGGACGCGTGGGGGTTGCGCGATCCCCGTGAACTCGCGGCCCTGGCGCAGATTCTCGGGCTGACCCTGGAGGAGTCCATGCGCGCCGTGAGCGACACCTGCGAGGCGCGCGTGCAGGCGAACAAGAAGAAGCTGGCAGGCAAGATACTGTACAAGGGCGTGGAGGTCGAGGAGTAATATGAAACCTTCGGTTTCAATTTTACAGCTCGGAAGAATTAGAGGTGACCAGTAAATGGCGGACAAACCGAAAACGCTTCCTCCTACCCTGCGCGAGAAGAAGCGCTACCTGGCTTTTGAAATCATAAGCGAGAAGCCTCTCAGGTTTGATGCGATAGTGGACGCCTTCTGGAATGCGCTTTTGACTCTTCTGGGCGAGCTCGGGACAGCGCGCACGAACGTATGGTTCGTCAAGGACGCCTGGGACGAGAAGCGGCAGCGCGGCCTCGTGCGTTGTGGCCATGTGCAGGTAGAGAACGTGCGCGTCGCGCTGGCCCTGATAACGAGCATAGGCGGCGTCCGCGTGATACCCCACTCTCTGGGCGTATCCGGAACGATGGAAGGCGCGAGGAAGAAGTTTCTTGGTGAGCGGACGCTCAAGGACTTTGCTGACGAGACTTAGGCTTCTTCATCCACGACCCACACGCCGCTTTCGGTGCGTTTGAGACCGCGGATTAGATATGCAAAGTGGCTTTCGCGGTAGCCCTTTATCGGCGCGCCTATCCTGCGTTCCACCATATCCGCGGCATCGGCACGGTTAACGTTATCCATCCGTTCATTGTAAGAGCCGTTGCCGGTAGACCAGTAAATCCCAAACTGCTTGCCTATTGTGTAGAGGAAGCGGTCCACATGCAGGCCTTCCAGCCTGCCATCCATGAACACCTGAGACAGGCGGGAGACCGTGTTAATACCGAGTGCTTTTGACAGGTCGTCGTGGAACATAGGTCCTTCTTGACGCAAGAGTTCGTTCATTTTCAGGTGTCTGTTCGATCGCGGTTTTGCCACAGCTTAAAGAACAACCAAACGCTTAAATAGTCATTTGTAAGTGGTCAAATCATGCCCGTCCGCGGCCTTTAAATACCCTACCCTTTATATACCCTCAGTTCTTTGGGGTGCATCCGTACGGCAAAGGATATTCGGATAGAAAACGTGGTTGCGTCAGCTACTCTGAACGTCAAGGTCCCGCTCAACAAGCTTGTCGCCAGGGTTCCCGGCACAGAATACGAACCCGAACAGTTCCCCGGCCTCGTCTATCGCATGAAGGAGCCCAAGGCCGCTTCCCTGATATTCACTTCCGGCAAGGTCGTCTGCACAGGCGCCCGCTCGCCTGCGCTCGCGCGGAAAGCGATGGGCAAGGTTATCGAAGCGATAAAGAGCATCGGGGTCGAAATCAACGACAAGCCCAAGATACGGATAGAGAATATAGTGGCTTCGGCCCGCATCGAAGGCACGCTCAAGCTTAACGAGATAGCGTTTTCCCTGCCGAATGCAGAATACGAACCCGAACAGTTCCCGGGCCTCGTCTACAGGATGGACGAACCCAACGTTGCGTTCCTTCTTTTCGGCTCTGGGAAGATAGTTTGCACAGGCGGGCGCAACGTCGCGGACGTCGAGCGCGCGATAGACAAGATAGAGCGTGAACTCAAGAGAATCAACGCGCTCGAAAGGCCGAAGAAACAGTAAGACCGCGCGACGGCAACCTTCACGTTTTGTCGGAATGTGCACGCGTTTCGAACTTCCTCGCTTTCCAAGAACTTCGTAAGTTGTCGATTTGCAATTCGTCTAGTCGGATGTATATTCTCCATTATACAAATGTTTATAAGGCGTCCTCACGGGTAGTAAAAACACTAAAACCGTGCAGAAACCGTGTTTCACACTCGCAATCCGCTTCGTTCGGGCAAACGATTGGACTGCACCCGTTGGGCAACGGGTTCACGTGAAACCTTCACGCACCGAATTTGGTAACGAAGAACACTTGGGCAAGTGTCCGGAAGAGTTTGGGCAAACAACTTCTAGAGGATAGTCTGTAAAAGGTACTTAAAAAGCGTATCTACGCTCGAAAGTATATTTTACAGTCTACAAATCGGGGGACCGTGAGAACTTCACGATCACCAAAAGTCATCAAAAACAAAGGAGGGAGGATTTGAAATGGATTCAATAATACAGAACGCATTCGAAAAAACATTCGGCGCCGCTGGAACACAGAAGCAGGCTTCTCTGGCAGGCGGACCGACAGGCTCTGACGCCCAGAAGATAAGCGAGGAGTTCGGACTCGAGATGCACCAGGCACGCATACTTGTTGCGGGTTGCGGAGGCGGCGGTTCAAACACGATAAACACGCTTACCGAAATGGGAATATCAGGAGCGTCCACGATAGCGCTGAACACAGACGCCAGACACTTGTCTTCGATAAAGGCCCACAAGAAGATTCTGATAGGAAAGGAACTTACCAAGGGTCTCGGAGCAGGAGGATATCCTGAGGTAGGCCGCAAGGCCGCGGAGGAGAGCAGGCGCGAGATAAAGGAAGCCCTCGACGGCTGCGACATGCTCTTCATAACGACAGGGCTCGGTGGCGGAACAGGAACGGGTTGCGCGCCTGTTGTGGCCGAAATCGCGAAACAGATGGGCGCCATCGTAATAGCGACGGTGACGATGCCGTTCAAGATGGAAGGAACCCGCATAAACAAGGCAGAAGACGGCCTTTCAAGGCTCCGCGCGGCTGCAGACACGGTAATCGTGATAGAGAACCAGAAGCTGCTGCAGTACGCAGGCGACCTGCCCGTAAAGCAGGCGTTCGCTGTCGCAGACGAGCTCGTATCGACGATGATAAAGGGTCTTACAGAGACCATAACGCAGCCGTCGCTCGTGAACCTGGACTACGCTGACGTGAAGGCGATAATGCACTCGGGTGGCGTAGCTCTGATAGGCATAGGAGACGACGACTCTGGCGCACGCGCCTCGCAGGCCGTGGCAAAAGCCCTGAAGCACCCCTTGCTCGAAGCGGACATTGCAGGAGGCAACGGGGCGATTGTGCAGGTCATCGGCGGAGAAGACCTGAAGCTGGAAGAGATCAACACCATTGGAGAGTACGTGATAAAGCACCTCAACCCTGAAGCGCAGGTCATCTGGGGAGCGCGCGTACTGCCTGAGTTCAACGGCCGCGTGCAGGTCATAACGATTGTGACCGGCGTGAAGAGCCCGTACGTGCTGGGCCGCGCGGAAACCAGGGAGAGCTCCTCGGTGTCGTACTCCGACAGCCTCGGAATACCCATGATAAGGTAAACCCATTGTTTCAACGAGGGGCGTACAGAATGTTGTACGCTCCTATCCCGTTATTTTGCACGGGATGAATCAAGTGTGTCCAGTGTATGCGGAAAAATGAACAAACCGCATCATCATTGTCATTCAATGACACACCCCCACACTGGAAGGGCGGATCGATCCTATTCTACCACCCCACACCCCGCCCTTCCATCACTTACCCAACCTAATTCGAGGCAGGTAAGTATGGAAGAACCCCTTCCATCATTTACCCAACCTACCCCAAGGCAGGTAAGTATGGAACGCCCTTCCTACTATTCTGCGTTCACGAGAGAATGGCTTATCAATTCGTTGTGGAGCAGACACAACGCGCTTAAATAACTATCATTTACTAAACTAGTGCGAGACCTATGAACAGTATGGGTTGGTACGCCAGGCAGAACCAGAGGCTCTTGGTCTTGGCCGGGATAATGGTTATGCTTATAGCAGTCTTCATCTGATTTTAGCAGACGTCGGTTCCGTCTTCAGTACTTCTCAAGGCTCTTCAGCAATCTCTCCTTGAACTCTTTCAGGTGCTCTGCAATGCCCTTCCACTCGAACTCGAGCAGCTTGCCGTGGCCGTTGTAGTAGGAGAAGGACGCTATCTCATAGCGGGGAGGAGGCTTTGGGACAGCCAGCGGATATCCGACGGCCAACGCAATCACAGGCACAGTGTGCTTGGGACAGGCCAGAAGCCGTGACGCCTTCTCTTCATCGTAGACGTCAATCCAGCACGTTCCCAGTCCCAGTTCGGTCGCCGTGAGCATCGCATTCTCGGCGGCCGTGGCCGTGGCCTGGATGGCGTAAAGGTTCTTTCCGCGGACACCGAAGGTCCCTTCGGCCAGCTTGTGGTTGATGCAGACCACCATGACCAGAGGCGCCTTCTTTAACCAATGTTGGTTGTGGGCGATATCCGCGAGATCCTCTATGGTTTTCCGGTCATCGATAACGACGACTTCCCATGGCTGCCTGTTGCCGGCAGAAGGAGCCCATCGTATCGCTTCCAGAAGGACTCCTACCTTCTCCATTTCCACCTTCTTTTCCTGGAACTCCGTGACAGAGCGCCTTTTCTGGATAGCGTCAAGTACGTCCATTGAACTTCACCGTCTACTCAATGGACGATTGAAACCAATGGTTTCCCGGCGTCCATGCACTGAATGGAGAACGAAATGATTTATAGGCTTCGCGGCCGAGTCCCGGACAGCCTAGCCGCCCATGAGCCCCTTTATCTCTTCCAGCACGTCAATCTCGTCGCGCGTGAGCAGGTCTTTAAGCTCTTCGAGCTTCTTGACGTTCTCCTTGCTCTGCAGAGTGTATAGAACGTCGCGTTCTTCCAAACCGCGGCCTACGGTGGCTCCCTCTATCGATACGGCGACACGGTCGCCGGTCTTTGCCTCCTGAACGTTCGCGCCTTCGTGTTGCACCTGCAACAAACGGCCCACGATGCGTCCTTCCTTCACTAATGAGTATCCCGGTTTTATCAGACCCCCGAGAACTTCAACGCCGACTATGGCGGGTTTGGCCGCGTGGAAGACCATCCCGGGCAGGAGCCTTATCTTCCCTGGGCGCACCACTCCTTCAAGGCGCGCAAGCTTGAGCTCCTCCTTTCTGGTGTGCGTCCACGCGACGTAGTCCTCGATGAGCCTGTAAATCACGTTGCCGGCGAAGATATGGACGCTCTCCCTGAGCGCCTCGGCTTCCGGCGCGACAGGAACGTTGAACGCGAAGATTACCACGTTGTACGGTTCGGCCACGCCGCGCTGCTCCATCACATCCGTGCGCGATACGGGGCCTATACGGGCCTTCCTTATCGCAATTCCCTTGGATGTGATAATCTTTATCATCGCTTCAAGAGCGCCGAGAGTGTCCGCCTTGACGAGCACGCCGTCGTTGCTGCTCTCGAACGTCACCGTTTCGACCTCACGCTTGAGTTCGCGCACAGCCGCATCCACGTCGCTCTTGTGCGGAACGACGCGTATGGGCGAGCCCGGTATGACTCCCTCAAGATTCGGCGCGACCATTTTGCTGCCGGCCGCCGCGATGATTTCATCGACTGGAGCAAACTGCCTCTCAACGCGCATCTCGGCGAGCGGCCGCGGTTTGAATATGCCTTTGACCGTCGTCACTATCGGCGTCTCTCCTCCAATGACCAGGAAGTCGCCCTTGCGCGCGACGCCGTCATAAAGTATCACATCTATCGTCGTTCCGAGGCCTTTGACCTCCTTTATCTCCAAGACAGAACCGGCGCCTATGTCGCCCTTTATTTCGAGCTTTTGCGTCAAAAATTGCTGCGCGAGACCGATAAGCATCGCCATCAATTCCGGGACGCCTTCGCCATTCGCCGCGCATACAGGCACGATAATGACGGTTGACCTGAAGTCCGAGATGCGGTCGTAGCGGTCGGCCACGAAGCCGTGCTCGCTCAGCTGCCCCATCAGCTCGTATATCTTGTTGTCGAGCAGTTCGCGCGTCTCCTTGTTCTGTTTCTTGTATGAATCCGCGAACGTGCCTGCGTGGCGAACCCAACCCCGGACTTTGTCTATCTTGTTTGCGGCTACGATGAACGGCACGCGGAACTCGCGCAGGAACGTCAGCGATTCGATGGTCTGCGGCTGGAAGCCTTCTGTTACGTCGACGACCAGAACGGCCAGATCGGCGATGGAACCGCCCCGGCGACGCAGCGTCGTGAACGCTTCGTGTCCCGGCGTGTCGATGAACAAGAGGCCCGGAATCTTAATCTGCTGTTCCCTGAGCAGCGACGCGCAAATCTCTTTTATCGTGGAGAGCGGCACCTCAGTGGCGCCGATGTGCTGCGTGATGCCGCCGGCTTCCTTCGCTGCAACGGACGATGTGCGAATGCGGTCCAGCAGGCTTGTCTTTCCATGGTCGACGTGGCCAAGTACTGATACGATGGGTTGGCGGATTGGCATAAGGATACCCGATTTCTTGGTGGGAGCGCATGCTTAAAAACGCATCGTGTTCAAGAAAGGTCCTATGGGCCCGTTTTCGTGCCCAACGGACGGCTATACGGCCCTCTAGCACCAAGCGACGTCGCGTTCGTCAATGGCCGAAGCCGCGTATATATCGCGTTCACGCCTAATCGGGAGTCCTTTCGAGGGAGCTGCTTGTCAAGGTCTGTCGGTATCGACGATATCTACGTCTACGTACCAGCCACGCGTTTGGACCTTTTGGGCGAGGAGTTTATCGAGGCGAGACGCGGAAAGCTTTCTGCCGAAGAGTTCGAAGGGAAATTGCGTCATCTCGGAGTGCAGCATGCGGCAGTTCCCGATGGAGGCCAAACGATCGCGACGGTGGGCGCGACAGCGGTCTATCGGCTGATGGCTCAGAACGACATACAGCCCGAGCAAATCGGCAGGCTGTACGGCGCCACCGAGAGTTCTTACGATAACGCCAAACCGTTCACCACAGACGTAAAGGGAATGCTTGGACAGAACCTTGGTTCCAGCAGGACGAACCATTGGCATACCATGGAGTACAAGTTCGCGTGCAACGCCGCAGGCGCGGCCATTCTGGACTGCGCGGACTGGATACTCGCGGATCCGTCTCCGGGAGTCAGCGGGAGAGAGGCCATCGTAGTGGCCGTCGACCATGGCAAATATCCTCTCGGCAGCGCAGGAGAGATAACAGGCGGGTTCGGCGGAGTCGCCATACGGATAAAGCAAGATCCGAGACTGCTCGTGCTCGACCCGGAAGTGCGCGGCTACAGTTCGAGGGACGCATACGATTTCTGGAAGCCCACCAAGATGGCCGTCAGGAGTCCGGGAGGCGCGACGAGTTTCGAATCCCACGCGGAGATGCCTCTCGTCGACAGCCAGTTGTCAATAGACGTTTATCAGGATACAATGCGCGACGCCGCTGACGCCGCGCGCACAATTGCGAGAAGGAAGGGAATTGTCGGCAAAAACCAACCGATGAAAGACGTAATGAGAAAGGCGGCTCTGCACATACCGTTCCCTGACATGGGACGCAAGGGAATGGCGAGATGGTTCCTCCACGACATCCGCGGCACGGCCGAAGGCGAAGAGATAGAAGCGGAAATAGGGAAGGAACCGCTTTTGGAGTCGTTCTCTTCTGTGAAGGCTTTTGACAAGGCGATGAGCGATCATATGAAGAAGCTCAGGCAGGTCAAGCCGTTCAGGAACTACATGGACAGCGTTTTTGAGGACTCGGTCGTATGGTCGCGGTCCACAGGAAACGCTTATACGGCGTCTCAGCCCATCGCCCTCGCTTCCATGTTCAAGCAAGCCGCGATTCACGGAGAGCGCCTAGAAGGCAAATACGTGGGACTGGGATTCTACGGCAGCGGGGCCGAGGCGATAGTGACCATCGGCAAGGTCGCGCCGGGATGGAGAAACGTGGCGTGGAGAATGAGCATCGAAGACGACCGCGTTCGCATGCTGACGATGGACGAGTACTCGCTGCTCCACAGACACTCGGACCAACCGATGGATCCCATAGTTGAACCGGAAAATGAATGGATGCTGACAGGAATCGATGACATGGGCAGGCGAACACACAAATTCATCGAGAAGACGGATGCGTCTGGTGCGCTAACGCTCGAAGTCCCGCAGCGCATTCCAACGCCGTTGGTCAGAAGAGTGTCTTGATTACTTCTCCTTGCCTCTGGCGACGCGCGACACGCGCGTCCACTGAATCTTTCTTGCGCTGCGGCCCAGAAGCGCGTTGTGCTCGCATTTTGAAGAGCAGTATGCGGACGTTTCGCCGGTCTTCTTGACGACAATCTTTCCCTTTCCCCGTTGCATTGTTTCGCCGCAGAATGTGCAGTCCATAAAATCGCCTTAACCGAACCCGCCGGCGCTCTCCATCTCAGTCTCGCGAAGCATCAGTATGTCGCCCTTGCGTATGGGGCCCATGACGTTGCGCAGGAGAATCTTTCCCTTGTCCGGTCCTTCCAATACCTTCGCCCGAACCTTGAAGACTCCCTTGACGCCGCTGCGTCCGAGCAACTGAACGACTTCGGCCGGAACGGCATCGACTGGGATTCAAATCACCTTACTCTTTCTTTTTTTCCTTAGGCGATTTGCTCTCCATGCCATTCGCCTTTCTTATTTCGTCTATCAGTTTCTTCGCTTCGCCTGCCTTGGCTATTGCGATAGCGGCGCACTTGACTTCTATCCCAGAAGCGCGTCCGAGCTCTTCCTTGTTAGGCACGTGAACGTACGGAATGTTCTTCTCCTCGCAGAGCGGCGGCAAGTGCATGACCACTTCAGGCGGATCCGTGTCTTTTGCTATAACGACCAGTTCTGCTTGTCCGCGTTCTACCGCCTTTGTAACTTCATTCGTTCCCCTTCTGAGGGAACCGGTGCTCCTTGCAAGTTCGACCGCTTCAAGCGCTTTCTTCGAAAGGTCCTCTTTCGAAGTATTCCGAACATTCTGTTCGGAAATCTTACTCAAATCTTCAGCCATACGAACACCTCCTTCAGTGCGTTAATACGAACCGGGAGGCGCGAAACCGCAGTTTCAAACGCCTCCTTCAGCGCGTTAAGACGCACATCATTGTTCATTGGTAGTCTAGGAACGAAGGTAAGGTATTTAAAGGCTTTGCGACCGCGGAGGGAAGCCTAAAGCAGAAGCTTTAAAGGCAACAACGGGCACGTATATCCATGCCCCTCAAGTTCGACGCGGAACTGCTTCGATATGTGGCGCTTGTTCTGATAGGGATTCTCCTGATTGTCATCGGAGTCGGACTTTTCAGCGTCGCAGGCGCCGTCGAGACGCAGGCTCCTGTCGCAATACCGCGAGCGACCGAGTTCGCGCCAGAAGTTGTTCCGATACTGCAAGGCATACAGGGGTCGGCAGGAACGATACGCGCCGCAGGAATCGTCATAGCTTTGGTTGGTCTCATAACGCTCGTCTCGGGGATCATGTCAATTCTGGAGAAGAGGAAAAGCGAACAGCCGCCTGTGTGGTCTTACATGACAGAACAGCAGTCGCCTACACCAAGCCGGTGAATCCGGGCTGGAGCCCGCCGGCATTGAGGTAAGGCGCGTAAGCCAGGAGGAGAACGGCGAGGAACACGACGAATACTATGTATACCAGAACCAGGGGAACTACGACTATCGCAACAGCCTTTCCCATCGTGACCTTGTGAAGGCGCGATATCCCTTTGGCATACACGTACAAACCGTACGCGTGGGCAAGGAAACCGGCGACGGGTATCCACCCGAACAGCGCGCTCGGCGTATATGCGTAGGCCGTGGCTTTGTACGTGGCTTCGTACGTTCCCTTGCCTCCGAGGAGCATCGAGCACGCGTGCGTCAGTAGCGCGACAAAAAACGAACCCGCGACGGTCATCGCGTAGAACGCCGCGAAGACCAATGATATCATCGCGACGTCGCCGGGAAAGGCGAGCACGGATGCGAGAAACGAAGAGACCAGAGACACGACAGCCAGATATTTCACGGGCTCGCCGAGGCCCCTTTCCTTGGAGACCGTATTGAACATCTTTGAAGGTTCCATCAGAGAGGCCTTTACCTTCCACCACATGCGTCCTACCATGAAAATCTCCTGTGAGAGCTGCTTTATAAACGGCTATTTGTGGCTGAAGTACGCTGCGAACGGCTCCTTGTTGTCGATGCGCACAAAACCGAAACGCTCGAACTGGACGGTGTTGCCTATCAGTTCGTTCGTTACGCCTTTTTCGGCCTTGCCTTGGAGGACGCTTGCATCGTCCATAACGATGGTGCACGCGACCGTTTCCTCGGCCGGCAGCCAGTGTATCTTCGGAGTCTCGCGCTCCAGCGCTTCGCCCGTATAAGTCAATGTCTTGTTTTTCACGTCGACCTTCACGTTGAAAAGTCCCTTGAGACGGACCTCTTTGCCTCCATACGCGTCGACGTCTTTTTCGTCGAGAAGAATCTTACTCTTCACGTTCAGCGTGCGCGCTCCACGCGCCTCGTCTTCCGGATGCAGAGCCACTTCAGCGGTTTTCTTCGTGAACTTTCCGGAGAGTGTGAACTCGACAGGACTCGCGACGAAATAGTATCTATTCGCGCGGAAATCGACGAACTTCTTGTTCTCCGCCGCAAGATTCTCCATGGATATTGTCGCGTTGTTCGGTTTTATGCCGACATGCTCTATCAAATGCACGAGCGTTTCCGGCTGGAAGCCGCGGCGCCGCAACGCGCGCAGCGTCCCCAATCGCGGGTCTTCCCAGTCGTTGTACGTTCCGGCCTTCATGCCTTTGACGATTTCGCTCTTTGACAACGCGATGCCCTTGACGAAGAGTCGTCCGTACGTTGCTACGTCAGGTTCTTTCCATCCCATGTGTTTGAAGAGATAGGCCTGTTTTTCCGCGTTGGCCTGGTGCTCCTGTCCGCGGAATACGTGCGTGACGCCGAACTCATGGTCGTCTATCGCAGACGCGAGGTTGTAGAGGGGCCAGACCCTATACTCAGTTCCGGTTCGCGTGTGCGGAACGTCGATTATTCTCAGGGCCGGCCAGTCGCGCATCGCAGGGTCAGCGTGGTTCAAGTCGGTTTTGATGCGCACGACAGCCTCTCCTTCTTTGTAACCGCCGTTAATCATCTTCAGCCAGCGTTCATGCTGGGCGCCTGCGTCTCGCGCGCGGCACGGGCACGCCGTCTTCGCGAGCGTGAGCTCCTTCCATTTCTCCGTGTCGCAGTCGCAGACGTAGGCGTGGCTCTTGCGCAGGAGTTCCACGGCGTATTTGTAGTAAGTATCCATCCGGTCTGAGGCGTGCACGATTGCGTCAGGCTCAAATCCGAACCAGCGCACGTCCTCTAGAATCCAGTCGTACGCTTCTTTCATTGGCGTTTTCGTGCGGGGATCCGTGTCGTCGAAGCGCAGGATGAAGCGTCCGTTATACTTCTTTGCGTAGAGTCCCGACAGCAGGAGAGCGCGCGAGTGTCCGAGGTGCAGGGGTGCGCTGGGATTCGGGGCGAAGCGCGTGACGACCGCGCCCTCCTGCGCGTTCGGAAGGTCGGGCAAGCCTTCCCGTTCGGGCTTCGCCTCATGTTCAAGCGAGACGCCAAGACGCAACGCCTCTTCCATCTGCGCCGGTTCGCTCAATGAGTTTACCTCCCCGACCACGCGCTTCACGAGTTCGCCCGTACGCTTGGCGTCCTTGCGCAGTTCCGGATGCGCGCCGATTATCTTTGATATCACGGCGCCCTCGTTCGCGCGGCCCTTGTGCATGAGCGCGTTGCGCAGCGCGTGCATGAGTATTTCGGTATCGAGGTCCATGGAACACGTGCGGACGATACGAATAAAAAGGCTTAACACGTACGCAGCGCATGGTTTTGGAACTGGGAGTGCTGGCGGCTTTCGGAGCGATGCTGTTCTGGGGTTTCGGAGACTTCCTGATACAGAGAACGACGCGCAGGATAGGCGACTGGGAAGAGCTGTTCGCCATCACGGCATTCAGCACGGTCGCGCTGCTTCCCTTCATCTACAAAGAAATACCTTCGCTCTTCTCTTTCCAGAGCGCGGATCTGCCCGTTCTGTCCGGGGCCGGCTTGACTCTGTTCCTCGCAGGCATCTTCTATTTCGAGGCTTTGAAAAAGAGCAAGATAGCCGTTGTCGAGCCCGTTCTGGCGCTTGAGGTGCCGATTACGATACTCTTGGCTTTCAGCATACTGAGAGAGTCGCTTACGCCTGTGCAACTCGGCTTGAGCGGCCTGATATTGGCAGGCATAGTGATGGTAGCTGTCAAGGCGCACCACCTGTCCAAGCAGGCGTGGCTCGAACGCGGCGTGTGGCTGGCCGTTGCAGGCGCATTCTTCATGAGCATCGGAACATTCCTCGTCGGCCTTGCGTCGCGCGTCACGGACCCCCTCGTGACGATATGGTTCGCGCACGGCATTATCGCAATGCTCTGCGGAGCTTACATATTCTCGGATAAACGTCGCATAGCGAAGCTGATAAGCGACGTCGGCCACAATCCGAGGCTCGTTCTCTCTTCCACGCTTCTGGACAACGGCGCGTGGGTGCTGTTCGCTTACGCGACAAGCCTCATACCCATCGCAATATCTGTCGCGCTGTCCGAGAGTTATATCGCGCTTGCTGCGCTGCTCGGTTTGCTGGTCAACAAGGAGCGTCTGCTCAATCACCAGAAGATAGGTCTCGTCGTCACGCTCGCCGCCGCGATAACGCTCGCGGTGCTGACGGCTTGATTATTCCATCACGACAGCCGCGTACGACGTAACGGCGCTCGTCGTGCGTGTTATGGGAAAAGACGTCGCGTACTGGAGCAGCGTGCCTCCTGTAGAGACCTCCATGCAGGCGTAGAGCATCGTTGCTATCGCTCCGAGACCGCATAAGTTCGTCCTTTCCGCGGCGTTAAGAAGCGTTTCGACGTCCATCTTCGCGATTGCTTCCAGCACAGCCTGATCGGTTTCCTTTATCCAGTCGAGAGCGGCATCGCCTTCTACCGGCGCGAACGCAAAAGACGCGCCGTAGCGCGTCAGATCCGAAGATGCAATCACGGCGATGGAACGGCCCGTCTCCTTCGCGGCCGCACGAATCGCAACGCCGATCGTCCTGTAAGCGGTGGCGTCATCGCCGTAGATGCTTATCGGCACGAATGCGACGTCGCGGAAGAGGTGCTGCAGCCACGGGAGCTGCGTCTCTATGGAATGTTCCTGCGTGAAGGCTTGAATGTCGTTGGCGAGGATGGGCGCTTTGGACGCAATCGCTTTCGCAAGCTCGCTGTCGATGCCGACGTTCCCCAGAGGCGTGGCCCATGTTCCCTGAGTCATTATCGCGTAGGGTGCGCCCAGACGCGCGTGGTTCGCGCCGATTATGACGAAGATTGGCGAGCCGGCGAAGGACTTGTACGCGTAAGCCTGCGTTTCTCCGCAGTACGTAACACCGCTGTGCGGCACCAGAGCCCCGAGGACCGTTCTTTTAGGAGTTCGCACGCGGCGCGTGAGCGCCGTCAGCGTCTGTTCCAGAGAGACGCGGTCGCGCGGATAGTACTGGCCTGCGGCTGAAGGGTGGCGGAGTATCATGGGATAGAATTGGCGAAGGAGAATAAAATGGCGCTAAAGACATCCGGCCTGAGATATCCTGAGGGCACGAGTTCGTCTGGATGAGCAGAATGCTGTAAATTAGACTAAATGGTTAGCGCGAACCTTTTCTGTGTGCTTCTAAATTTTGCTTAAACCTTTCCAACGTTATTTCTTCTGTGACAGGCGAATGGAGAAGATTAACAGTTTTCTCATAGCGCATTTTGGAACCCAACCCAGCCTCCATTTTCTCCAAGACGTCCGCCCATGACGGATCGAGGACATAAAGAGTAACAGGGCCTTTTCCATCATGGTCCAATTTGGTATTCATTCTATGTGCTAGGAACGGCACCAATACATCTTCAACGGTCGTGCCGTCGTTTTTTACCCACTCTTCTTCGAAGAAGGGGTGAAGCATCCACGGCGCTTGGACAGAAGACCAGTCGTTCTTGTGGTAAGACAGGGATGTTGGCGTTCTGAGTCTTAAGGATTGTAATCCTGCTGACTGCTCGATGGAGGATTGCATTGCCGCCTCCAAACTCGCTTCTCCATTACTTTCGTTCGTCCAGAAGGCTAGAGATTCGCCGCTGATTCCGAGAGGCCCGCCAAGCGTGACGTATGGGTATGCAACAAGCTTCGTCGGTCCAAGAGATTCCGCTTCTCTGGACACAGTTGGAAAACCGAAGTAGTTCAGAACGATTCGTATGCCTCCCCGGTTTGCAATCGTTTTATAATCATCTTTCAGAACATTCGTTCGTTCAATAACCGCGGCTTTGGAACCCACATCTTTCGCCTCTGTCAGGTTCAACGTGCAAACTTAAATACTTGATTGATCGCTGCAACTGCGTCTAAACATTACTTTCTCGCCACCGCCCACAATATCTTCTTGTAGCCCATTCGATTGCTCCAGCCACCGATGACCGAAGCGGACTTGTGCATCTCGTTTCCGCAGTCTTATTAAGACCGCGAGTGATGCTACTTGCATGCGGATACCAGACACGGGCAGAAGGCGCGCGTTGATTGTTGTCGACGTCCAGCCGGCCTTCGTCAACCGCGGAAACAGGCACGTAATACAAAACATCAGGCGCCTTCTTGACGGCGTCGATTACAATCTTTATGCGGAGGCGCTGTTCCACGCGGAACGCGGCGGCATCTGGGACAGGCAGCAGAAATGGACATGCCCTAGGAACGCAGGCTTTTTCACGGTCCCTGTCTTGGCCGAGGCATTGCGCACGCTGGGGTCGGTGCGCATAGAAAAGGAGACCAAATCCGCGTTCAAGGGAAAGCCGGACCTTGCCGCCCTGTTCAGGAAGCATAAGATAGATGAGGTCCACGTCGCGGGTTATGACACGAACGACTGCATAATCGCCACCGCATACGAGGCCTTCGATTTGGGGATGTTCACCTACGTGATAGAGGAGTGCGTCGAGTCCAGCTCCACCCGCACACTGCATAAGGAGGCGCTGGCCCTCCTGCGGCACCAGAATATGACCAACAATTCGTGCGTCGAAAGGGCAAAGTTCAGGCGCGTGCCGCTTCCCGGGCCTAAATAGAATCCGGCGCACGCTATTTGAATAAGGGGCGCCATAACCATCGAGGCCATCTCATGAAACAAATTCCCAACGGCATCAAAGTCCTCTCGTGGGCGACTGGCGTGCGATGGTTCGGATGGGGATTCGTGGAGGCACTGATACCCATATTCCTCTACCAGTTCACCCAGGATTATCTTTCGGCGGGCCTCCTGACCGCGGCCTACTACGTCTCGTTTCTTCTGTTCCTGCCCTTTGCCGGAGCGCTGGGCGACAGGACGAGCGCCAGAACGCTGGTTCTCATCGGACTGCTTCTCTATCCCATCATCGGACTGGGATACGTTCTGGCCGGGGTGTTCGGTTCGGTCTCATTGGTCATAGCCGCAAGATTCCTGAACGGACCTGCTTATGCGCTTGACGTCGTGGGAAGAAATACCTACATACGAAGGCACGCCCGGCGGAAAATCATAGCCACGACCTTCGGGTATTTTGACACAGTGTCGAACTTTTGGTGGGTGGCGGCTCTCCTGCTGAGCCTTTTCGCCGTCGCCTACGTGCCGCTTCACATGATGTTTGCGGCCGTATCCATAATGGCCGTCGCCGCGTTGCTCATAATCTATTTCGGCCTGCCGCCTGACATGAAGAAAACCTCAGGCACGAACTTGTTGGAAACATACGGGTCCTTCGTGCCCGCGGTGATGAAATGGAATAAGGGATTGAAGTACGCCGGATTTTTCGTCCTCTTTTTGGGATTTCTCGGAACGATAGTCTCGTTCTTCATTCCCATATACGTCTACACCGAAGGAGGCACTCTCCAGCAGGTCATACTCATCACCGCTGTCTTCACGATTCCCGCGCTTTTCTCCCGCTGGCTGGGAGGGATTGCGGACAGGCTGGGAACGAACTCCATATTCATCGGCACGGCCCTGCTGGTGCCGCTGATTGCCGCGCTCGGGTTCGTGGCGTACGAGGCCCAACTCGCTCTGGCCTTCCTGATAGGCGTGGTCACTCAGTTGGTCACGCTCTCGTCGCAGGGCATCGTGACACGCTTGGCGCAAAGTTCGCACTACGGCAGGGTTGAGGGCGCGATGCAGGTCATAGAAACCGCGGGAAGCGTGGTGGGACCGACAGCCCTAGGCGCCGCCATGGTGATTTCCGGGGAAAGCGCGGTGTTCATGATGTGCGCGCTTGTCGCGGCAGTTGTGCTGTTTGTCATGGTTGGAGGACGGGTTCACTTGGAACAGACTGGTTTGCGAATGTAATCATCTTTCCAGACAAGTTCGTCTGTTCTGACTCTCGTGCGTCTCCGCGTACTCGCGGAAAGGAGTGAAGTCGGCTTTCGTAGTTGTAATGAATTGCACCCAAAACGTTTGGAATGGTTAAGCATTTAAATTGTTTTCGTCCAATTGCTCTGTTGATTTCATGGAGGAAGGGAAGCTCGTGCATTACGGAGCTCAGAACGTCTTCGGTTACGTGTTCGGTCTCATGTACGGCGGCGGATGGGCCGAATTGATCAACCGCAGGGCGGGTGACGCCGTGACGAGCCGAGTAGAAAAGTCGCTGCGCGCGGTTGGTACGAGTGCCGTCGCCACAGCCGCCGCAGAGGGGACGGTGTACGTGTTCGATTATGCGGTGCAAAAGGCAATTGAAGTCGTTAACCCTGCATATGACCTTCCTTTGTACTTCTTCAATGACCTGTTCCGCGACGCTGCGCCCGGCATAGCTCTCGGCTCGGCGCACGCGTCGTGGCTGCTCACGAAGATGAAGCCGCGGGAACCGAAGGAACCAAAGGAGCCGTTCGTCAGGAAGATTCTGCACATGATTCCTTCGTACAAGCCGCAGCCCGCGACTGGAGAGGCGTTCACAGGGCGAACGGACGTGCTTCACGATTACGTTCTATAAATAGATTTTCATCGATAGTGTAATATGCGCGTCACTGGTGATGTAGAATGACCCATCATGCAAGATACCTTTTCGGCGGCATCGATGCGGCCCTGCAAAAGGGCCTCGCCCTCAAGGTACGCAAGGTCGGCAACGACTTGAGAGAAGCCGTGCTCGTTAGCCCCAATCCGCGGGCCAGGACTCGTGTAAAGGCCGGCGCGAGAATGCCGACTGTCGAGAGCGCGCTGGCGGCCGTATCCTTCGACTACCTATCATGGGAGGGTCTCAGGCACCCTCGATACGAACGCGGCCAAGAGTATGCGTCGGATCCTGTGGACGACTGGATTATGAAAGGCAGGCATATCTTCGCCGAAGGTGGAGACAACAAGGTCTACTTGGGAATAAAATACGACGCAACGGACAAATCAGTCCTACCCTTTGTCGGAGAGAGTTTCCCGCAGGCGTACGACGCGCTTATGGGCGCTCTGTCTTCAACAGAACCGATTGGCGACGGAGGCGGCGGTGGCGGGTAATACGAGGGCGCGTGCGCCACAACAGTCCTCTGCATCACTTCCTCGCAAATATCAGGAATCCCGTGTGCATTATTCCTGTGCTCTCCGGGCGCGTGGAGTTTTCTTCGGCTTTGTATTCCCTCAACAGGCAGTCGACGACTTTGATGTCGCGGAACTTGGAACGCGCCAAAGAACGCGTGCACTTCTTCAGCTGCTCGTACGTGGGTATGAACGTGACGAGAAAACCGCCGCTTCTCAGGGAGTTCTTGGCGGCCTTGTAGACGTGCCACGGTTCTGCGACGTCCAGCGTCACCATATCCACGTCCTTCTCTGTGAAATCCGTCTCGTAGATGTCGGCCTCTTTGAAAACCACGAAACTCTTCAACGACGTGGGATTGATGTTGTGCTTGGCCACGCTCTGGTGTTCTGGCCGCCAGTCGTAGGAGTAGACCTTGCCTGACGGACGCACGGCGTTGGCCAGATAGATTGTCAGAGCGCCTGAGCCTGTGCCGCCCTCGATGACGCGCCAGCCGTCAGAGACGCCTGTGTAGGCGAGGATGAGACCGATGTCTTTCTGCAAGAGAGTCTGCGGGCCGCGCTTCAGCCTGGGGTACATGTCTGCTGGATTGTCTTTTTGCATGGGATTGGTTTGATAAACGAGTTTAAATTGGCGTATATCGGGCCTACTCTTCCTGGAACCTTTCTAGATTAAGAGAAGCGACAGTGGCGTCGTCCGCTCCGCGCGCCTTGATCATCTCCTTTGCCAAGAGGTAGAGAACGAGTCCGACCGCCTTCTTGCCCTTGTTGTTGGTCGGAATCACGAGGTCTATGAACTCCACGCCGTTGTACGTATCGCAGAGCGCCACCACGGGGATGCCGCGCTGAATCGCTTCCTTGAGAGCCTGCTTGTCTGACGCAGGATCTATGAGTATTACGGCGTCCGCTTCGAAATAGTCCTTGAAAGAAGGATTGGTCAACGCGCCGGGCATGAAGCGGCCTACGATGTTTCGCGCGCCCGTTGCGTCTGAGAAGCGCATCGCGGCCTTGTGTCCCGCGGCTTTCCTGCTCACGACCAGAACTTTTGAAGGAGTGAAGCGCCCGAGGAAGGAGCCCGCGGCCTTTATCTTCACGTCGGTCTTCTCGATGTCCAGTACGCTCAAGCCGTCCGCGCGCCTCTTGAACACGTATTCGAGCATCTCCTTGTTCTTCTCGCGCATGCCGATGTGCACGCCTGCCGCGAGATACAAGTTTCTGTCTGCAAGTTCTGTCATTTCACTCACGCAATCACACTGTTGGTGTATTAGTCACGTATTTAAACGCTTTTTCCGCACCTATCGCATGCCAAACCAGTTGGGCACCGCGATAGCGATATTCGGCGGCACGTTCCTGATGATTGCCCTGATAGCATGGAACTGGCTTGAAGCGCGGCAGAAGAAAGAACACGGCTAGCATTTTCCTGGAATATCAGAGCGCTTTCGCAGTCCGTCTACCAACAGGCCATCGTAGATCAAGTCCTGCAGGAAGTCGTCTCCGGCGGAATATTCTCCGTTGTTGTATTCGCTGAAGACTGTGCAGCCGTCATCTCCTAGAGGAATCATTGCGACTCTGATGTTACGGACGCTCTCGCTTAGTACAACCATTTGCATCACTTGTATGGTATGTCCTGTTCGAAGCCGTCTCTGACAAGGCCCTTCTTTCTAAGATAATCCCTGAGCTCTCTGCGCGCGTCGCAGCACGACCTATCTTCGGGCTCACCAAACTCTGCGACAAGGGTGCACCCGTGCACGTGGGGGATTCGAAGAGCTCTGATAATATTGCGGTCGTGTTCGCTAATTTCCTGAGGTTCCATGAATTCACTTCTTCTCCAGCTTCTTGGGCATGGCCCTGCGGACTGATATTGGTATCACGCCTTCGGCGAACTCCATCTTTGCAAGGTCTATGGGCTCGGTGAGCTTTCCCTTTATCTCCATGAGCAGCGGCGCTCCCACGGCTATCTGCAGCGCACGCGCTCCTATGATTCTGGTCTTCTCGAACTTGGTGACGCGTTCCGGATTGAAAACGCGGCCGATGAGCCCCTCTGTTGCAGTCATAACACCCTGACCCGCAGACAAGTATTTAAACGCAGTTTTCAGGCCTAGCCGATGTACGACAGCTTCTCGCCCTCCTTGGTCGTGAGCTGTTTCATGGCCTTCTGCTGCATCTTCTCTATCTTCTTGAGGAACTCCTCCATCTCCTTGACGCGCTTGTCGAGGGTTCCCAAATCGACCGCGACGCCGAGCATCTTGGCGAGGGATTGCAGGACCTTCTCCGCGGCTCTCGGGTCCGTCAGAATCGGGAAGCCCGCGGTCTCGCCCATCAGGCAGACCCCTTCCATGTTCCTTTGCTTCGCGAGACCTATCAGCAGGCCTGTCGCGCCCACTATCATGCCGATGCGCGAGGCGGTGTCTGAAAAGTTCACGCCTGCGGACGCGTACGTCTTGGCGAGCTTGGCCTCATTGACGGCTCCCAGCACTTCGATGCCCTTCATCTCCTCTATCTCGCCGGTGGCGAATCCTCCAAGGGTGAATATCTTCTTGACGCCGAGCTCCTGGCAGAAATCCAGTATCTTCTCGACAACCTCGTAGTGGCCGACGCCGCTGGGGTCCCCTGCCTGCGAGTCGCCGACGAGTATTATGATGTCGTCGCCTTTCGGGTTTTTCCAGAAGTAGAATTCGTTCTTGAGGACTTCGGCCACGTTGTCGTGCAGCAGCACGTAAGGCAGGAAGTGAGGAGAATAGAGCTCGGCGAACTTCTTGGCCTTCAGCTCTTCGATGAGGTATCCGGCGGCGATGCGGCCGACGTTGCCTATTCCGGGCAGACCCTCGATTAGTATGGGGTTCTTTAGTTTTGGTTTCTCCAGAACGCGGATATAGGTTTGCATGGAAATCCGATGAGAGTTGCCCAGTAGGTTATAAATATGTTACATCAGTCCTTCCGTGCCGCCTTCGCCATTCTCCTGTACTTTCCGTAGCGGTCTTCGGGAGAAAAGCGCACCGGTTTGGGGTCGCGCGTCTTCGTGCCGCAGGCCGGGCAGGCGGGTTTGAACGTGTAACGCCCGCAAGAGAAGCATTTCTTCATGCGTGCTCACTCCATCTCAAACGAAGCCTCGCCGCCTTGCGAACGCACGGCCTTCATTATTTCTTCGGCGGCCCCGTTCACCAGCTTGTCCCCCTTCTTCGGGTCGGCAGTCGTGAACGTTATTGAGTAACGGGGCGCAGAGACGTAGCGTATCGAGACGCCGTGCTTCTTGGCCGCGTCCCCGAACGCGCGCTTCAGCGTGTCGATGGCGTCAGGAGTGTAGAGCTTCGCTTCCAGGACGCCCCTTATCTCCTTCTCCTTTATCTCGAGATTTTCATCGGCGATTTCCCTGAGAACAGAAACCCATTCCTTTGTAAAGCCCTTGCGTTCCAAGAGCGTTACGTCCTTCTGCGCGGTCTCGAACGCCTCGAGCATGTCGCGAAATGCGTCCTGTATGTCGAAGCCGACGCTCTCGTATACTTCATTGAGTTTCAGCCCTTTTTTCTCCCCGACTTTCTCAAGCAGCTTCTCTCCCTTCTGGTCGCGTTTCCACTCCTGCAGGCGGCGGTTCTTCTCGCCGTCGGAAACGCGTTTCATCGAAAGGGCGAGGTGCCCCTTCTGTTCGTCGACGCCCATGACAACGCAGACGACCTTGCCGCCCTCCTTGGCGAAGGTGCGGATGTCGCGCACCCACTTTCTGGCGACCTCTGAGACATGGACCATGCCTTCTGCAGGGTACTCGTCAAGTCTTACGAAAACCGAATACGGGTTGACGGCCTTCACAGTGCCTATGACGATTTCGCTTGTCTGGGGGAACCTGTTGCGTCTGAATACCATGGAATGAACTGGCGCGCAACGTATAAATAACTTGGACAAGCAGTCCAATGCGCATGCCCATTCGCAGCCGCGCGCCCATGAGAATCTCTTTCGCAGGCGGCGGCACTGACGTCCCTCCGTACTGCGACGAGCACGGCGGCTACGTCGTTTCGGGCGCGATAAGACTTTACGCGCACACCACTCTTGCGCCTACGGGTAACAGAGAGATCGTTATCACATCTGGAGACCTCTTGCAGACTCGTCGATTCGCTTCCCAGGAAAGCATGACTAGCAACAAAGACATGGACCTCCTCAAGGCTGCTGTGCGGGGGATGAACACAAAAGGCCGCGGCGTCGACGTTTCCTTCTTCACAGAGGTGCCTCCTGCGTCGGGTTTGGGAGGCTCCGCGTCAGCCTTCGTCTCTCTTGTCGGAGCATTTGACGGACTCGACGGCAGGGGGATGTCGCGCCACGGCATGGCAGAGACCGCGCTGCGTCTTGAGAGGGAAGAGCTGAAGGTTGCAGGAGGCAAGCAGGACCAGTACGCCGCAGCGTATGGAGGACTCAACGGAATTACGTTCGGAAAGGACAACGTGCGCGTCACTCCGTTGCGCGTGGATGAGCAGACGCGCCTAGATTTGGAGCAGCACCTGCTTCTCGTCTATACCGGAGGCCGCTCAATAGGAAGCGGCAGCGACATAATCAAGGACCAGAGAGGTGCGACAGACGAGTTTCACAAGACCAAGAGGATCGCATTCTCTGCGCGCGACGCTCTGGAGTCAGGAAACCTGATTAGGTTGGGGGAACTGCTCCACGAAGGATGGGAAACGAAGAAGAGATTCAGCGCCAAGATATCGAACAGACATCTGGACGACCTCTACAGGCACGCTCGCGACAACGGCGTCCTCGGAGGTAAAGTTACGGGAGCCGGAGGCGGCGGTTTTATGTTGTTCCTATGCGGCCCCGGAAAAAGGCCTCTGCTTGCGCGGGACCTGAAAAGGAAAGGATTCGAGACGATGACTGTGTCGTTCGACTACGAAGGGCTGAAGACGTGGGAGACCGCGTACGTCTAATCCAGAAGACTCTTTATCTTGGCTTGGAAGTCGGCGATGCCGCCCGTCGCTTTGGCAAGGACTTCTCCGCAAACAAGGCACTTTATGTCAGCGGACGGCTTCGAAAAGACGACCTGCTCGTTCTTGCATTTCTGGCACTCGACTTCCACGAACTTTGAACTCGTGACGCGCTGTTGTATTGGAATATTATTCACCCTTTCCTATCTCGTATTTCTTGGCGCGGAAGCCCTGTCCTATGATGTGCTCTTTCTTGCAGACCAGGCATGCGTAGCGGATGTCCACTTTGCGAGTCGGCTTTTCGCGGCCTTTCGGATCCGGGCGCGGGAAGCCTCCATAGCCTTTCATGAGTCTCAGATAGCGTCGCTGGCCGCCGGCCATCGTGCGCCTCTTCGTGGCGCCCACCTTCTCGCGCCTGACCTTCTGCTCGGTGTGCTTCTTGCACTTCTCGCAGTAGCGGTGCATCGTTTTGGGTATTATCATCGAACTTCACCAATATACTCGTGATAATCCGGAACCGACGGTTACAGGATTATCATGCGTCTCGCCGGAATTGTAGGTGTAGAAGTAAGCTATTTATAAGCGTTATTTGTGCGGCATTCAGGTAAGCCATTCGGATTGGATATCCTTCCTCCCCGAATACCATGAGTAGCGCTCCTGCACCACGACGAAGTCCGAATATTCCATTATCTGTGTGAGGAGTTTCCGTTCCATCTTCATGGGATATTTGAGAACCACTTCGACGTAGTCTTTGTCAAGCATCTGGTGTCCACCGTATCATACGTTTTCGTCGGGCTGCGGTTCTGGGTCTACTCCGTCAGGATAGTCCTCTGGACCAGTGTCCTCGTCGAGATGGAGAATGGGTCTCATGCCAGTGCCCTGCTGTATTATCGCATATCGGATATTTAAAACCGTGCGCCGTTTTAAAG
Source organism: Candidatus Aenigmatarchaeota archaeon (assembly GCA_016432325.1). Classification (GTDB taxonomy): domain Archaea; phylum Aenigmatarchaeota; class Aenigmatarchaeia; order PWEA01; family JACQIF01; genus JACQIF01. Next base: position 370,072 of record CP066684.1, on the reverse strand, counting down.
TTCTTACGAACAGCGGTTCGTAAGTTTGCGAACCGAGGGTTCGCAAATACCGCCCTTGGGGGCAGTAACCATTTAAATCCTGCGGATGTGCACAAAGCGGTGGTGAACGGGTGGAATTGAAGAAAGCCGAGGCGTTCGTTCGCAACCACTGGAAGGCCGGGCTGCTGGTTCTGATACTCCTGCTCTCGTTCCAGGTTCGTCTCGCGACAGCGGACATGAAATATATACAGGCCTTCGACCCGTTTTTCCACTACAGGTACACGGAAGACATAGTCGAGCACGGCGTGCTGCCCGACTGGGACGGACTCTCGTACTATCCGCCCGGGCGTCCGACGAACGCGCCGCCTCTCATGTACTACGTGTCCGCGTACCTCTACAAGCTGTTTGCGGTCTTCGCGCCTTCTGTCGACCTCTTCGCGTTCGTCAAATATCTCACGGCGTTCTACGGGGCGATTGCTGTCGTCCCGGCGTATTTCCTCGGCCGGGAACTTTCAGGCAAGAACGCAGGCGTGCTGTCGGCGCTTTTCGTGGGGATAAGTCCTGCGATTCTGTCACGTACGATGGCCGGCTTCTACGATACCGACACGGTCGTCATCTTCTTTTCAATATTCACGATGTACCTGTTTGTCCGGGTGCTCAAGCGGGCGACGTTGAAAGGCCTGCTCGAACGCGGCCGCGTCGCATGGTCTGAAGTCCTGATAGCGGCAATCGGAATGATGCTCTTCGCGCTCGCGTGGGGACCCGGCGTATACGTCCCGTTCATAGCCATCGCGTCTGTCTTTTTGTACGCTTTGCTCGAAGAGGCCGCGCACGGGCGGTGGGCCTCTCTGGGAGCCCTTGCGGCTGGCGGGGCATTCATCGGGGCCGCAACGCTCTTCTGGCTCGTTCCCGCAACGGCGGCGCTGGGCGTTGTCGGTCTTTTCGTCGCCATCGCGCTCGGAGCAGGTGCCTTCTTGGTCGTGGTCAGGCACGTAAACCCCAAGAACTTCCAGGCGCTGGTGGAGAAAGCCTCTCCGCTCGCTGTGGCGATGGCTATCGGCCTTACGGCGGCCCAGCTGCTCGGCTACTCCGCGTGGCAGCAGTTCGAATTCCTGTTCAAGTTTTCCCAGGACCCAACGAGCGTTCTGATAGTCAACATCTCAGTCGCGGAACTGCAGCACACTGCGATATTCTCCAACAACATCGCCCCGCTGTTTGCCAACCTGTCGATCTCCGTTGTGCTGACGCTGGCAGGCGCGATATTGATGCTGAAGAGGGAACGGATGCTCGGCTCCCTTTTACTGACGTGGTCTGCGCTGAGCTTGGTGTCCATCACGCAGGGCGTTCGTTTCATGCTCGTGTTCGCCCCTGCGGCTGCCGTGGCCGCCGGCGTCGCACTGTCCGAGATGCACAGGGACGTCATCAAGCTGGGCCGCTACGCATTTCCTGTGGCAGCCGTCTTCTTTTCCGCGATGTGGATGGTGTTCTACAATCCCATGGCCGCCCTGATGCTGGTGACGCTCACGTCGATGGCCGTGCTCTCTCTGTCTTTCCGCAAGCGCTGGCTAATCCTGGCGGCGATTGTCTTGTCGATGCTGTTGAACTTCGTCGCGTGGGCGCGTCTCGGTTTCGGCCTGGACCCCACATGGAACGTGGCCGTGCATGCGATCGTTTTCCTCATCGCGTATGCGATGCGCGGCTTCAAGGAAGGAGAGACGGCAGACGTGTTCCCAAAGGCGCTTATGTTTGCTACGATGGCCGTGGCGACGGTGATAGCCGTTTCGGGGGGCGTCCAGTTTGCATCTATGTCAGGAGGCGGAGAGCTCGACGGCAACTGGGAAGCCGCTCTCACATGGCTGCGCGACAGCACGAGCGCAGACGCGGTCGTGGGAACGTGGTGGGACCCGGGCCACCAGATAACGGGTTTTGCCCACAGGCGCGTCATAGCCGACGGGGCTCACTGTGCGGAAGGCGATTGCAGGCCGGGCCTTAATACAAGGATAGTGGACCTGGGATCCATATTCTCCACCACCGACGAGAACGCGGCCGCGCAGACGCTGCTCAAATACCGCGGAGACGCGAGTGAGATGTACTGGATTACGTCAGACGACCTGATAGGCAAGTTCCAGTGGCTGCAGTTCTTCGGCACGGGCTGCGACGCATCCGGCGCCATATCCTCTGCAAGCAGAGGCGACTGCACCCTCTACGGGCAGTTTAATCTCCAGTCCGTGCAGTACGACGCCGCGACGTTGCAGCCGAACGTTTATCGCTATGAGCAGAACATCAACGTAACGTTCCAGGAGGTGGGCGGCAGGGAGATTCCGGTTGTCATCGCAGGCATCGGAGGCAAACCCACGGTCTTTTCGAAAGAGATAGTCGACATGGACGGGAAGCCCGTTGCCATATCTCTCAGCTCCCAGTCCAATGCCACCCTGTCCGGCACGGTCTGGGTCCACCCGGGTTACTCGTATCTTGTCTGGATACCGCCGCAGCTGGAGAATACGATGCTCACGCGCATGTACTTCTACGAAGACACGTTCGACCGCTTCACGCAGGTGTACGACAACGGCGTCATAAAGATATACGAGCTCCGGATGGATTCACTTGCCAACGCCACGGCCGGCGTGGGTTAACTGGTATGCGAGCACGCCGGCGAAGAGCGCGGCGTTTTTTATGTAGTTCAGCGCGACAAGCGCGCCGGCTCCCAGAGGACTCTTCTCCTCTTTCATGTATCTCCACACGATTCTGGGGAAGAAGCCGACTCCGTCAAGTCCGGTGTAGAACAGCGCGGGCGCGACTAGCGACGGTATGAAAAGGACCGGATAGGCGAAACCAAGAACAGTTGTCAGAGCCGCGATGAGATAACTCGCGTTAAAGGCGACGTCAAACAGGGTCTTGCGTTCAGAGTTCCTCTTCAGCGCGGCTCCGAAAACCCCGCGTTCGTACTGCTGTTTGATGAAGCCGGGAAGCGTGGCGCGGAAGTGGTGCACAATGCGCGCGCGGGGCGTGTGGACGAAGGTGTATCCGCGCTTGCGCAGCCGCGCGCATATTTCGAGGTCTTCTGCGGTGATGAGGTCGTTCCTGTAGCCTCCTATGTCTTGCAGGGGCTTCCTGAGAAACGCGCTGCTCGTGGTAGGGGCCCATTGCGCGGTGCCGACGCGTTCGGTCTCGATGAGCATGCCTGGAAGATACGATATCAGGCGCGGCAGCCCGCCTTTCGGTCGCAACTGGTGGCCTGACACGCCCACAGTGCGGCCGCGGAGGTGCACGAGCATATCCTGTATCCAGTCTGCATCCACGACCTCGCAGTCCGCGTCTATCCATGCGATTACAGGATAGCGAGCCTTTGTCAGAGCGAAGTTCCTGATGCCCCCGCGGCCCAGACGCGCGCGCGTGCGGAAGATGCGCGCGCCGTAGCGTTTTGCGATTGCGGCGCTCTTATCCGAAGATGCGTCGTCTATGTACACGATTTCGTAGTTCTTCTTCGGATAGGTCAGCTTCTTTAGAGAATCGAAAAGCCTTGGAAGATTCGCCTCTTCGTTTCTGCCTACGATAAGTACGGACACTTTGCGTTCGTTCATCCCTTCACGACCTCCTTATAGAGTTTCAGATGCTCGCGCACGCAGGCTTCCCACGTGTAACGCTTCACGTGACGCGCGCCTCGTTCGCCGAGCCGCTTGCGCAGAGACTCGTCTTTGAGAAGCCTCACGATGCCCTGTGCCAATTTCTTTGGATTGCGCGGTTCTACGAGCACGCCGCCTTCCACGACCTCGGGCAAACTTCCTGCATCGCTTGCAACGACAGGAACGCCGCACGCCTGTGCTTCGACGGCGCTGAAGCCAAACCCTTCCGATATCGAGGGAACGCAGACCACGTCCGCGGAGCGTATCGCGGACGCGACCTCTTGCGCGGACGTGCGCGGCTCGAGCTCTATGGCCATTCCTGCAGACACCAGAGCGCGTATCTTCCCGGCGACGCGCCTGTAGTCCCTGTCGCGGCTCACCATGAGAAGCAGCTTCGCGTTCGGCACCGCCTTGACAACGAACGGAACGGCGTCCAGAAGATACTCCAGTCCTTTCGAGATGCCGGCCCGACCGAAGAAGAGATACGTGGGGAAATCGAAGCGCGCAAGAGGTTGTACGGACGTGTTGAAAATCCCGTGGTCTATTCCGTGTGATATCACACGGATGTTGCGCCCTGGGATACCGTGGCCGATGAGAGTGTTGCGCGAGTATTCGCTCGGCGTCACGATTGCAGAGTTCCTGTATAGCTTCCTAATCAACGATTCTAACACGTAGTTTACAACGGCCTTGTGCGGAGGCTGCACTTCGAAGAAGCGCCGGCCCCACGATTCGTGGAAGGTAAGCACGAGAGGCTTTTTGACGAGGAGGTTCGCCCACCACGCAGTTCCAGCGGCGACGAACGTCGTGGTATGTATGATATCCGCGTTGCGCACGAGCTTCGCGGCCGCAGGGAACTTTGTTATGAACGCATGGCGCGAGCGCGCGTGCACGCGACGCACTGTGCGGCGACCCGTGCGTTCGATAGCGGGCGCTCCAGGAACGGCCATCGTGAAGACGTCGACGTCGTGGTAGCGCGCCACGCCGCGCGTCAGGTTGTCGAAGAGCGTTTCGACGCCTCCTATGTGCGGCGGGAAGTATTCGAGGACGTACGTTATCTTCATGAAGAGGGTTTGTAGAAAAGGCTTATAAAAGAAGACGTCCGCGTCTTCACTCCGGGAAAGGGCCACAAGGCACCAATATCCCTATTTAAATCTTGCATTCGAGACATGTTTGGTAACATGCGCGTACTCATCACCGGGGGCAGCGGCAGTCTCGGTCACCAGCTGGCCGAGCAGTACATGGGCAAGTGGGACATGATAGTCTTCAGCCGCGACGAGTTCAAGCAGTCCCAGATGCACAGCAAGTACCCGGAGTTCTCGTACGTGATAGGCGACGTCCGCGACAAGTACAGCCTGCGCTCCGCGTTCCGTGTCCACAAACCAGAATTCGTCATACACGCGGCCGCGATGAAGCGCATAGAGGTGTGCGAAGCCAATCCGTGGCAGGCCATACAGACCGAAGTCCTCGGCGCGAAGAACGTGCTGGACGTGTGCCACGAGTTCGGCGTGCCGGTCGTTGGCGTAAGCACTGACAAGGCCGTCAAGCCCGTGAACACTTACGGCATTTCCAAGGCCCTGCAGGAAAAGCTCTTCATCAACGCCGGTTTCAATTGCGTTCGCTACGGAAACGTCATCGGCTCGCGCGGCAGCGTCATACCGATGTTCCACAAGCTCGTCGCGCAGGGCAAGCCTCTGACAATCACGAATCCGGACATGACACGCTTCCTGATGAAGCTGGAAGAGGCGGTTGGCCTCATAGACAAGGCGATGAAGAGCGAACCGAACGGCCACGTCTTCGTCAAGAAATCGCCGGCCTGTACTGTCGGGGACCTTGCGGCCTGCTTCTCTGCAGACGTACGCGTCGTAGGAGAGCGTCCCGGAGAAAAGCTCCACGAACTCCTGGTCAGCGAGGACGAGATGCCGAAGACCGTGGAAGAGGACGGGCACTTCATAGTCACGCCCAAGCACCAGGGCGGCAAGCGCTGGGAATACGGCAGCCACAACACGGACCGCCTGACGCAGGCCCGGATAAAGGAACTGATAGGAGAATGGTTGCCCGGCTCGCAAACCGTGCCCAGCGAGATATGAGCTAGCCTATCCTGTAGGCATTCCATCTATCACTTGTTATTATCATCGACTTCGTGAGCCTGTGGCTGTTGGTCTTGTAATATTCTTCCATTGTTGTCGGTTCTACGTCCGCGGAGTCCGGGCACATCTTCGCCAGTTCGTACATCGAAAGCACGCGGTCGCCTGTTATGTGCACGATGCCTGTGAGACCCGCGTCCATCACGTCGCGTATGCCGCGCGCGACATTGTGGGCGAATAGATACGTCGACTTTCTGTCAATGAACGCCCTTGCGTGCGGATATTTCTCATACGGGATGAAATTGGCGCGGACAATCAGGTGCTTCAGGCCGCTTGAGGAGACGACGGCCTCCTGAACGGTTTTGGTCAACCCGTAGAAGTTGTCTGGTGAGGGTACGCACGACTCGTCTTTCGGAGATTCGTCGTCGCCGTCGAATACGCACGGCGTGCTCATCAGTACAAAACGGCATCCCGGAGAGTGCAATCTCAGGGCTTCCACCATGTTTCGCGTGCCTTCGACGTTTATCTTCCACGCCTTCTCCTTGTCGGTCTCGCAGCCCGGTACGCTGGTCATGGCGACCAGGTGTATTGTTGTGTCGGGTTTGTGGGAAGCAATGTATTTCGACACCGCGGCCTTGTCTTCAATAGGCAACTCCGAATGGGACGGCGTCAGGCTTTCTGGAAACAGCCTGACCAGTTCTTTCCCCAGCTTGCCGCTTGCGCCTGTTATCAGCATCATAATTCCACGTTGCCCCGCAACGCATTTAAATGGAACTTCACGAACGGAACGCTATGGGTTTGCTCAAGAGCCTGTACGACGCGGTTTACGTGAAGATACTGCCAAATTACCCGGTCGAGCTTGAAAAGGCTGTCGGGGACTGCAAGAGCCTTCTTGACGTGGGATGCGGCGACGACTCGCCGATAAAACGGTTCTCGGGGAGAATGGAGACCGTCGGCATAGACGCCTTCGGCCCGAGCATTGAAGAGAGCAGGCGCAAGCGCATCCACAAGAAATATTACAGGATGGACATCCTCGCGGCAGGCAGGAAGTTCGGGCCCAAGTCCTTTGACTGCGTGCTCGCTTCGGCCGTCGTCGAGCACCTGAAGAAGAGGGACGGCGTGCGCCTGATAGAGATGATGGAGAAGCTCGCAAAAAAGCGCGTGATAATACAGACGCCTGTAGGCTTCCTGCCCCAGGGCCCTGAGGAGGGCAACCCCTGGCAGGAGCACAAATCCGGGTGGACCGTTGCAGAGATGCGCAGGCGCGGCTATCGCGTGATAGGCCTCAACGGTTGGAAACCTTTGCGTGGCGAGTGCGCTCGCCTGCGTTTCTGGCCGTCGCTCTTCTGGCTTGTCGTATCTGACGTCACGCAACTGTTCGTGCGCAACCGCCCGGAACGCGCCTTTGAGATGGTGTGCGTGAAGGACGTGTCTGAGCAGGCTCGCCCCCGTCTGCATTTAAATAATCTCGGCTGACCAAAGGTCTGTATGAAATGGAGAGAGGAAGTCTTCCGCGACGTATTTTCGTCTTTCTTTCCGGAGGAGAAGCCGGAAAGCGTCATTGACATAGGAGGGGGCCAGTCTGAAGTGGAGCGCATACTGAAACCGCGGACGTACGTGAACGTCAACAAGCGCGTCTACTCCGGCGAACGCGGGGAACCCGAGGGGGCCGGAGACGGAAACGCGACGCCTGACATCGACTGCGACCTCAACGAAGTGAAGAGGCTTCCTGCGGATGGCAGGAGTTACGACGTTGTTGTGCTGTCCCAGATACTCGAGCACCTGAACTTCGACGCGCAGCAGCGCATCATAAAAGAGTCCAAGAGAATCGCGCGTCGCCACATCGTCGTCGGCCTGCCCAACGAGGTCGTCTACTTCCAAAGGCTCCTCATTCTCGCAGGCAGGTCCACGATAGGAGTGAGCCAGTTCGGTCACCACTACATGTTCAACGTGCCTCTGGCAGAGAAATTTGTCAGGGAGAATTTCGCTCCCGAGTTTTCCGTCGTGCGCACTCACTACGTCGTGAGGGGTCCGTTGAGGCATCTGCCCTTCGCCGCGCGCTTTGCCCGTCTGTGGTCCAATATGTTGGCTTACGAGATCTATTATTTACTCGAGAGAAAGGAAGAAGTGCGGCAGTGACAATTCCATGAACAAGGTTTCAGTTGCTTTGGTCTGCTGGAACGGCTTCGAGAACGTCAAGGTGCTCATGGAGTCGTTGGAAACGCAGACGTACAGGGACTTCGATGTCATTATCGCAGACAACGGTTCAACGGACGGCAGCACAGAAGAACTGCGCAAGCTCGCCGGGCAAAAGAAGATCGTACTCATCGAGAACGGCAAGAACCTCGGCTTTGCGGGTGGAATCAACGCCGCCCTTCGCGCGGCCAAGACGCCATACGTTCTCGCCCTGAACGACGACATGAAACTCATGCCGAACTACGTGGAGATTCTTGTGCGCGAACTGGACGAACACCAGGACGTGGCGGTCGTGCAGAGCAAAATTCTCAGCTGGGATGGCACGAAGATTGACATGATAGGGACGCAGCTCACCTACGGCTCGATGATTGCCCGCCGCGGCGCAGGCGCGCCTGCGGACGCTTACGGCGAGCACGAGTACATAGAGCACGTCGGAGGAGGAGGAGTCATATTCCGCATGGAAGTTCTGAAAAAGCTCGGATATTTCGACGAGAGTTTCTTCCCCGGTTACTACGAGGACGCGGATTTGACGTGGAGATTGAAAGAGGCCGGTTACAAGATGTACTACTGCCCTGAAGCGCGCGTGTACCACAAGCACGGCGGCTCGATGAAACGGTGGGGCGCCGGTCTTTCGTTGAGTGCGCACCGCAACCGTTACCGCTTCCTGCTCAAGCACTGGACGCCACTGATGTGGCTCCGCTCGTTCCCGATGATGATAGTGATAACAGGATACTATATCGTGCGCTTTGACAAGAACTATTTCACAGCGACGTGGGAATTCCTGACGGGCAAGATACAAAGGAACGAGCTCAAGTGGTAGACGCGTAGCGCTCAATGACGGTTTTGTAGATTTCAAGCGTCCCCTCCGCTATTTTCCTCCACGAAAACAGGCGCGCACGCTCGCGGCCCTTTCGGCCCAGACTCTTGCGCAGTGTCTCATCATTGACGAGCGTCTCGACTTTTGCGGCGACGTCCTCGGGCGTCGGCTCGGCCATGAGGCCCGCGCCGTCCACTAGTTCCGGGGACGTGCAGGCCGTCGTGCCCACGACAGGCAGGCCGGCGGCCATCGCTTCTATCTGCATCAGGCCGAAGCCTTCCTGCAGCGACGGGAAGACGAAAATATCGAGAGCGTTCAAAAAATCGTTCTCCTTGCCCTGCGGAATGCGGCCGTGGAAATAGGCGCGCTCGACGCCCAACGCCTTCAGCGCATCGAGCGTGCGTCCTGACCCTCCTATGTGCAGCTCGATGTTTTTATACTTCTTCGAGAGCAGGGCGAACGCGCGGACCAGAAGAACGGCATTCTTCCGTCCGTCTATTCCGCCCAGGTATCCTATCTTTATTATGCCCTTCTTTTTTGCGATCGTTTTAGGATAGTAGTAGTCCAGATCGACGCCGGAGAACGCGTAGAATACCTTCGATGGGTCGGCGCGCGTCGTTTCGACCGTCTTTTTCTTCATGTAACCCGTCTGCACGATAAGCGCCTCTGCCTCGCGCTGGAGAATCATGTGGCGTCTCTTGTGCAACCAGACGTAGAAAGCGTCCTTCAGCGGATGCGGTTCTATGAAAGGTATCACATCGTGAACCGTCACGACAAGCGGGTGCTTGTTTGCCTTGAGGAGTGCCATGCCTGTGTGGATGTAGTCTCCGTGGAAGACGTCTGCGCGTTCGTGCGCGACCGCTTTTTGGAGGAACGTTGGGTAGGCGAGCCACACCTTGGTCGGCGTCTTGACCGTTTTAATCCAGTCCTCCTTGGGTTCGTAATCGGCGCGAACGTAGAGCGTGACGTCGTGGCCCATGCCGACGAGTTCGCGGGCCACGTTGTACGTGTACTTGCTGATGCCGAGGCCCATTCCAGTCACGCCGCTGTTCGGGGTCGTGTAGCCTGTCATCACTATTCTCATTCGAGTCCCTCTATAGCCTGCGCCATGCGCGCTGTCGCGCGGCCGTCCCCTATCTTCGGCCATTTCTTGCGCGGGCTTTCCAACGCGTTCAGCATCGCTTCCGTATCAACGCCTGTCACGTGCATGCTATTCAGCAGTTCGGGGAACTGGATGAAGTCGTTCGTGACGATACAAGGGTTGCGCAGAACGGCGCACTCCTCCTGCATCGAGTTGCTGTCCGTCATCGACGCCGCGGCCCGCGCGCGCAAGTGTATCATGTCTGCAAAACTCACCGAACCTGCCATATGAAGGTTTGGCAGGGCGTGCCACGCCTCGTACAAACCGTAAGACTTGAGCTTGTCCATGAGCTTGGGTCGCGATGTGAAGACGAAGCGGAAGCGCGAACGTTCCATGACTCTCAGCATCTCACGCGCCTTTTTCCTGCTGTCCACGCTTCTTGTGACGTTGACCAGAACGTACCTTTCCTTCGGAATGCGCATGGTGGACTTTCTGGCAAGGGCGTCGCGGACGATTTCAACCATCGGGTCCTGCGCGTAAACGACGTTTCCTATTCCCTCTTTGCGGAGGTTCTTCACGCTGCTCTTCATCACGGCGAGATTAAGATCTGCCAGACGGTCGCCTTTGCGGTACATGCGGTCTGCCAGAGCCGCGCGCCTCCAGTTGTTGATGTCGGGTTTTCGCGGATATATGGCGCGGACGCCTGCCTCGACGTGAACGAGACGGTCGTTGAGGCGCCTTCTCTTTCTATACGCGTCCATCGCCGTCGTGGCCGAAAGGGTATTGCCGTGCACGACCACCACAGACCGTTCGTGCATGCCCATTGCTGCCGCCAGCAGGCGCATCGCTTCCGAACGCCATTTCAAAAGGCCGGGCAGGAGTCTCAGTCGCGACGACGTGAGCTCGCGAAGGGAAACCCCAACCTGATAGTCGGGCTTTGGCAGGCCGAGAGCCTCATGCGTCCCTGAGAAGCCGTGCTGGTTGAGGTTGGCTGTCACGAATTCTGTTCCGTGCGCCTTCAAGTGACGTATCAGGGAAGACAGCTTGACGAGCTCGCCTATGGTGCCGTAGGTTATCACTATCATACCAGCGATTGGGCATCGAGAGCCTTAAAAGCGTTGTTTTAGGCTTCGCTCCATGCAAAGCCTTAAAAGCGTTGCCTCCGCTCTTAGTGTATGGAAGCTTCTGTCATAATTCCGGCATACAATGCGGCCCGCACGCTGGGCCAGTGCCTTGACGCGGTCCTGAGGCAGGACTACCCGCGGAGAGGCTACGAAGTCATTGTAGTGACGGATCCCTCTGACGACGATACAGAACGCATTGTGCGTGCGCGCCGCGGCGTCGTTCACATCAAACGTACGAAGCGGGAAGGCGTTGCCGTCGCAAGAAACGAAGGTTGGTCGCGCGCCCGCGGGGACACGGTGGTATTTCTGGATGCTGACTGCGTGCCTGAACGCGGCTGGCTCAGGGAGATGCTGAGGCCAGTGGAGAAGGGGGCGGACGCCGTTCAGGGAGTATACGCAGGCTCGAAGGGAACGGTGGTGTCGCGGTACGCCCAGTACGAGATAGAACTTCGCTACAGGCGTTTCGAAAGGAAGGGCATCAATTCGTTGGCCACATACTCCGCGGCGATAAGGCGCGCCGCGCTGCGGGACATGGGCGGATTCGACCCCGCGCAGAAGGAGGCCGAAGACGCGGAACTCTCGTACAGGCTGACGAAGAAGGGATACGTGATCGCGTTTAATCCGAGAGCGCGCGTAGCGCACAGGCATCCGCAGACGTTGCACAAATATCTTTCCCAGAAGTTCCGTCGCGGATACTGGGGAGCGTCGCTCTATTCCAAACACCCGGGCAACCTCGGGAAGGACACCTACAAGCCGCCCTCCCTGTTGTTTGAGATAGCCTTGGCAGGCGTCATCCCCCTTCTGTTCATCGGATGGACGTTGCGCGTAATGAGTCCTTTTCCATTTGCGACAGCCGTTCTGGCCCTTCTTTTGGGGACGCTCCCCCTCGCGCTCTACTCCCTGCAGAAAGACCCTCTGGTGGGACTGGCGTCGCCTATGATATCGGTTCTCAGGACATATGCGATATTGCTTGGAGTCTCCATGGGCATCGTTAAACGGTTGTTACGAATCTGAACGCCAGCAGCACGAGCGCGAGTTCCAGAAGTATCAGGGATGTCGTTATCTGTTTCTCGGTGAGACCGAGTCTCATTCCGACGTGCGTCAGCGAATATATCTTGTCGTGCTTTGACCTGAGCGTGCCGTTCGGCTGCAGCACTCCCACGGATTCAGCCCGGAAGCCCGAGCGCAGTTTGAGGAACGCTTCCGCGATCCAAGGCATGAAGACGATGGCTCCGAACTTTTCGATGTTGCCGACGATTATGGTTGCAATGAAGGCGGCGCCTATCAGGTACGTCAAACTGTCTCCGGGGAGTATGCGCGCCGGATAGAAGTTGAAGACGAGGAAGGCCAGCAGCGCGGCGCCAGCGGAGAGTCCTATGGCCGCGCCTTCGAGATTGCCTGAGATGAGGGCGTAAGTCCCTGCGCCCAGCAGCGCCACAGAACCCATGCCTGCCTCAAGGCCGTTCATGCCTGCCAGCATGTTTGCCGCGTTCGTGACGCAGACGACGGCCACAGGCACGAGGAACAGGGGATACAAGACGCCAAAGTCCACGTTGCCGAAGAACGGGACGGATATCAGCGTCACTCCGGCTTTCGAGACCATGAGAGGCACGGCCGCGGCGAGCGTCAGGAGAGGCTTCTGCCACTGCCTGAGACCGACATGGACGCCGAGACGCCTCGAGCCCCTGCGTCGCGAGTGTATGTCGTCGAGAAGTCCAACAAGCATCGCCAGAACAACAGACAGCGTGCCGGCGAATATCTTGGCAAGGTCTGTCTTGAAGAACAGCAGGAACCCGTCGAAAAAGACGAACGCCAGGACGCCTGCGAGGAAGCCGAATACGACGGGCAGCCCGCCAGAAGAGGCCATCCACGGCTTGTCGGCCTTCTGAACGTCCGTGCCTACGACGCCCGAATTCTCCAAGTACGCCTTGAAGCGCGGCAGCAAAAAGAGCGTCGTGAGAAACGCCAGCAGCGCCACGGACAGAATTTCGAGGGCCATCGTCATTTCACCTTGAACACTATGACGTCTGCGTTCTCGTATACATTCTCGTATTTGTCTGTATCTTCCAGTTTCCTTACGAACTCCAGTGGGTAAGACTCCACGAGGGGCTGGAAGCTTATCGAGAACTTCTGTATGTATATGTAGTCTATTCCATGCTCGTTGAGCTTCGTGTATGTCAGGTCTGCGTCGCCGAGGATTATGTCGTTGAAGTCCGGCAGGTGAGACCAGTAGAAATCGCGTTCACAGTGGTAGGCGGCGCGGCTCGACCAGAGGGTCATGAACCCGGCGTCCTGCGGCGTGTTCTCTCTTATCCAATCGCATCCGTCGTAGAATCCCTGGGGAAAGACCTTTATTCCGGCGAGACCGTCCGCCTTGGCCACGCCGGTCAGCGCGGTAGTGAGCGTCAGTACCAGCACGAACGATACGGCGGCGATTTTGCCCGCGGTTCCGCCGAAGGTCCTGAGGTTCTTGTATATCTCACTGCAGAAGAGCCCTGCCGCCGCGCCGAAGCCGAGTGCGGCCGGAAGCGTGAAACGCGCGGCGTCCTCCGCCCTCCAGTTGCCGAGATAGAGCGGGATTGCGAAGAGCAGAAGTGTGAAAAGGAGCCACAAGTAATCCTGCTTGCGCTTGCTGTATGCCATGTAAGAGAAGCCGCCTATCGCGAGGAAGAATACGCCTATCGTGTACGCAAACGACGCGTAGTTCAGAAGGCCGTATCCTGTCACCGACGCTTCTGTGCCGCCTCCCGCGGTTCGGCCGGCGAACTCTGCCGCGGACTGGAGGCCTGTGCCTGTGTACTCCACCACAGCGCTGCCTACTATCGGGATGGATCCCAGAGTACCGAACTGCAGGTAGTTGTGGATGCCGTACCAAGGCAGCGCTACCAGAAGCGCTGCGCCGGCGACAACGGCGCACTTCTTCAGGAACGGCGCGTCGAGTTTCTTGTCGAACGTCAGGATCGCCAGCGCATACAGCGGCATCAGGAGGAAGCCGCTCTCCTTGGTCAGCATGGCAAGGCCTCCGAATATTCCTGCAAGGAGCAGGTGTTTGGAGCTGTTGCCAGAAAGACCTCTGTGAAGAAGCACGAAGGAGGCGAGAACGAACAGCGTCAGGAGCATGTCTGAGTACAGCAAGACGCCGTGCGTTACGACGGATGGCAAGGACGCGAACAGGATGGTAGAGAAAGAGGCCGCCTCTATGCCGTACATGCGCCTGACGAATACGAACACAAGAAGAGACGTCATCAACACCAGCAACGGACTGGACGCTTTGACGAGCGGCTCCCCTCCAAGCCTGAACAGGCCGGCCGTGAACAGCGCGTGCAGGTACGTGTTGGTGAACTTTTCAGTGTAGACGTTCGTGCCGCCCGAATAGATGGGGTCTGTCGGCAATTTCATCGTTTGGGCCGTCCATTTGCCCAGAACGCCCCAATACCCCTCGTCGCCGAACAGTATCGTCGTGCGCTCACTTACCAGCGCCTCTGAGTAGAATATCGAACCGAGGCATATGAACAGCAAGGACAGCCACGCCACGTTCTTGAGGGTCTCTTTCCTTATTTCCATTCAACCACTCACAGCCTAAACGCCTTCTTGAATAAATATAGGCCGTTGCTGACACCGTCGCGGATGCGCACTCCCTTTATGCGCGCACGCGTGACGATCGGCACTTCCACGACCTTTAAGCCCTTTCTCATGGCTTCGTAGACACATTCGGCCTCTATTTCGTATCTCATCCCCCGAAGGTCCATCCTGCGGAGGGCGCCAGCGCGGAAGGCGCGGAAGCCTGACTCCGTGTCGGCTATCCACCTGTGGCGCAAGAATCCCTGCGGGCCTGACGCGAGGATGTTTGTGATGAAACTCAACCCGTAATTGCCTATGACGTTTCTCGTGAGGGTGTAGAAGCGTCCCGCGTATCGCGAGCCTATCACGACGTCCGCGTCGCGCAACGCCCGGAGAAACGCCGGAATGTATTTCGGATAGTGCTGGCCGTCGGAATCCAGAGTAATGATTACGTCCGCGCCTTCCCTGAGCGCCTGCTTCATTCCTGCGCGAAGAGCGAAGCCCTTTCCGTAGTTTCTATCCAGTACGATGGCATGCGCGCCCGCCTTCTTGGCGACGGCGCCGCTCTTGTCAGTAGAGCCGTCGTCGACGAAAATGACGCGGTTGACATGTCTTCTGGTTTCCCTGACGACAGGGCCCACTGTTCCGGCCACGTTGAGCCCAGGTATTATAGCGTAGATTCTCAAATGCACACCCAAACAACCAAAATACAGAAGAAGCCTATAAAAGCGCGTTTAGGCCACGTCAAGTTCTGCGAGCAGCGGCGGCAGTTCGTCCAGAGAGTCTATGACGCGGAGGGCTCCTGCGTCTTCCAGTCTCTGCCGTTGCACTGTGTGCGTGATCCCTATGGGGATTATGCGCGCTTCTGTCGCGAACCGCATGTCGGCGGGGCCGTCTCCGACGTAGACAGCGGACCTCTCGAAGTTGTCTTCTCCAAGATGCTTCCTTATGGCTTCCATGTGTTCCGGCCCTTTCGTCAGGCCTCCGCCGTCTCCCAGAATCAAATCGAAATAATGTGCTATACCCACGGCCCCGAGGCGCAATTTCGCCTCTTCTGTCTTGGTGCCTGTGGTTATGTACAGCCTGCGGTCTTGGTTGCGCAGCGTGCGTACGACGCTTTCCGTATCTGCAAAAGCGACAGGAGTCGACCTTTTAACTATCTCCCAGAACTCGGCTGTGCACTCATCGATATCTGCCTTGATGTCGTGCTTTCCGATCAATGCGTAGAACTGCTGCTGCAGTGGCGTTCCAGCCGAGTTTATGAGAAAAGAGCCAGCCTCGTCGCGGGGAACACCGCGTTTCCCCATAACATCCGCGAAGGCGCCTGTGTACGTTGGCATGCTGTTCACCAGCGTGCCGTCCATGTCGAAAATTACGCGCTTTACGAAAGGCATGATTACCAATAAGGTATAACGGGAGAAAGTTTTAAATAGGACACCGGAACGCAGTTCGAAGAGGAATCAAACGACCGTCGGCTTCGGTATCGGGACGACGAACTTGCCGCCGTTTTCTTTGTACGCCCGCTGCTCTTCCATAATCTCCTTGGCGATGTTCCAGACCAGCACGACCAGATAGTCGGGCTCTTCCTCTGCTATCTTTGACGGCGCGTAAACGGGTATGTGCATTCCCGGCGTATATAGATTCTGTTTCAGCGGATTCTTGTCGGCGATGAAGTCTATTGTCTCCGGGCCGACCTTGAAGTAGTTCAGGAGGACGTTCCCCTTGGCGGCCGCGCCGTAGCCTGCCACGCGCTTACCCTGTTTCTTGAAGCCTTGGAGAATCTTGACGAAGTCCGTCTTCAGGTCCTCGACGCGCTTGGCGAACTGCTTGTAGGTTTCGAGTTCCGTCAGCTTGCGCTGCTCCTCGTCCTCGAGCATCGCTGTGACGTTCTTCGTAATCTTGTGCGCGTCCTTCCTGCAGACGAAGATTCTGAGAGAGCCGCCGTGGATGGGGAGGCGCTTTACATCGAAGACCTCCATGCCGAACTTGGGGAAGAGCTTGGTGAGCGGCGTGAGAGAGACATACGAAAGATGCTCGTGGTATATCGTGTCGAATTCGGTGTGGTCTATCAGGTCGACGAGGTACGGCGCTTCTATCACGAACACTCCGTCGTCCTTCAGGAGAGCGTCGACGCCGCGTATCACGGACGCCCAGTCGTCTATGTGCGCGAAGGCGTTCGTGGCCGTTATCGCGTCTGCCTTGCCGAAAGCCTTGGCCGCGTCTTTTGCCGTCTGCTCGCCGAAGAATGCCACCATCGTGCGCACGCCGGACTTGTTTGCGAGTTCAGCCACGTTAACGGCCGGGTCGATGCCCAGCACGTCCACGCCGTGCGGAAGGTAGCCCTTCAGGAGCGTGCCGTCGTTGCTGCCTATGTCCACGGCCATCGCTTCGGTCTTGCTCTTCAGGAAGCGTTCGTAGATGTCGTCTGTCATCCCCTTCAGATGCGCGACCATCGTTGAAGACGTCGACGTGAGGTACACGTAATGAGAGAACATGTCTTCCGGCGGCACGACGTGTATGAGCTGGACGAGCCCGCAGTTGGTGCAAAGATACACTTCGAGAGGATAATGTGGTTCGTTCTCGGCGTCCTTGAGCTGCTCTTCGTTCAGCATGTTGTTTATCAGAGGCATCAGCCCCAAATCGAGGAACATCTTGAGGCTCGTGCTGTCGCAGGCGCGGCAGCGGTCGTTCTTTTTGTAGCGGCCGATTTTCATGGCAGAAGCTTCGTGCGCAAGCAATATAAAGCCTACAGCCGTTCCTCTTGTATGCGCGTACTCATCACAGGAGGCAGCGGCACGCTCGGTTACGCGTTGGCCAAGGCGTTCGCCGCGCGGGGGGACGAGGCCATCGTCACGTACGCGAGCCGCAACCCGCGGCAGAGCACAGTTGTCGCGCACCCCTTGGACATTCGTGACGCGAAGGCCGTTTCTGAACTGATATCGATGGTCAAGCCGCGTGTCGTGGTGCACTGCAGCGCATTGACGAACGTCGACCTGTGCGAGACGGATCGCGCGCTGGCCGATGCTGTGAACGTGCAAGGAACAGAAAACGTGATAAACGCCTGCAAAACGGCAAACGCGAAAATCGTCTACGTCTCTACCGAAGCGGTCTTCGATGGTTCCAAGGACGCGTACGCAGAGGATGACATCCCTAACGCGATAAACTATTACGGCGCCACGAAACTCAAAGGCGAGGAGCTCGTGCGTGCGTCGGGCCTCAAACATCTCATCGTTCGTACGTCCCAGCCCTACGGGCTCGTGGAACCGTGGCACAAGACGAACACCGTTTTGCGCGCGGTCGAGAAGATGCGCGCAGGCGAGAGCGTGCGCGAGCCGCGCGACTGGTACAACTCGCCGACATACATTCCTGACTTCGTAAACGCGGTTCTGGATCTTATCGATAAAGGAAGGATGGGAACATACAACGTCGTTGGTTCCGACTTCGTCAACCGCTATGATTGGGCCGTTGCCGTAGCGGGCGTGTTCGGTCTCGATGCGAAGTTGATAGAGGCCGTCGACAGCTCGGCTTTCGGACTGCCCGCGAAGCGCCAGCGCGTCAAGCTCTCTATAGAAAAGATAACAAAACTGAAGATAAAGATGCGCGGTGTTGTCGAAGGCGCCCAGGCGATGCGCGAGCTTATGGCTTAGGCAATTCCTCGTCCTTCAGTTCCGCCAATTCGGGCAGCTTCTTGTCCTTCTCTGAAAGCGTTGGAGCCTTTATAGGCCATTGTACGCTGACGCGCGGGTCGTTCCATGCGAGGCCCGCGTCCGCGTCCGGCGCGTAGGGCGCGTCCATCTTGTACTGCATCTCCGCGCCTTCTTTGCTCGTAACCAAGAAGCCATGTGCGAAGCCGCGCGGAATGAAGAGAAGCTTCTTGTTCTGTTCGGATAGAACCACGGCCACATGCTTGCCGAACGTGGACGAGCCCTTGCGCAAATCGACGGCGACGTCGTAGACGCTCCCCCGTATGCAGCGCACGAGCTTCGCTTCCGAAGCCGCGCCTTTCTGGAAGTGCAGTCCGCGGAGCACTCCGTACTGCGAGCGCGAGTGGCTGTCCTCGACGAACGTGCACGCGATTCCGTTCTTTGCGTATTCGCCCCTGTGATAGAACTTTATGAAGAATCCGCGCGCGTCCTCGAAGATGTGAGGTGTCACCAGTACGACGTCGGGTATTGCTAGTTTCTCAAAGGCGAAGGGCATTGCATCACAAGACAGAGATATGAGACAAAGTTTAAAAAGGCGACTGGGCAGCCATCGCACGTTTCTACGCGACTTCGGATACGTCTAGAACCTCGTCCCTCGGGTACGAGCGTGTCCTGCGAACATGCAGATCGCGTTTTGATTCCATGGCCTTGACAGTCTCACTCGACCACGTGATTCCGAAGGTATTCCAGCCCCACGCCAACATCGCTGCGTCGCCGGTTCCTATGTTTTGGCCTTTGAAGTCTACGTCTGGGAGCGTCTTGTTGCGTTCGTCGCGCTCTTCCAAAAGGAACTTGCTCACGCCCTCTTCGTCGGCTATTATGCCAAATGTGAGTTCGTGCTCCGCAGCCTCTGGTGCAGTTCTCGCGCGTTCCTTGAGCTGTTCGAATGTAAGGTTGCTCTCCGTCATGTAGAAGAGTGTCGGGTTGAACGCCATCCAAAGGTCCCTGCCGATTCCTGTGAGCTTTGGCTTCGAGTAGTCGCCGCGCAGCATTCCTGTTTCCTCGTAGGCCTCTATCTGTATGGCGTCTCCCATGGTGTCTATCGATACCTTGTTTGAATAGACGTCGCGCCACACAGGCTCGGATTTGCCGGGCAATACTGGCTTCTCCGTGAGCAAGCCTTCCCAGCCGCCTGCCGGAGCCGGCATCACCTTTCCAGGAACCTGAACGTTCTTGCTTCTCATCTCTGCGAGAATGTAGTTCTGGCCGTCTTCGCTTGTTGCTGTCGTGACCATTATGGCGCCTACGGGATTTACGCGCGTCTCAAGAATCTCCCTTTCTTTGGAGCCCTCTTGTGTCTTTTGGTACAGGTCGCGCAGGTTGAACTGGCTCTGCATGTCTGTCCAGCCGTGTTTGAGATAAACGGAGCCATCGCGTGTGCTCATATCTATTACATTTGGAACGTATGTGTTCTGGCGGGGATGTCGAGGATTGAAGTCCGGGGCTATCTTTCTTACATCTATGCCCAGATCCACGAGAGGCATCCCGCTTGTGTTCGGATGATCACCGAGAATAACCATTTCGTCCTTGCGCGCAATGAAAACATCGTCCACGTACGTTGCCGGAACCGTAAGTAAGTCGATGCGTTTTGCCATGTCTTCACCAGCGAGTGTTAACTATTTAAACCTGACGCGTCGTCTTTCCGAAATAATCGCGGTACCACGCAATCGTCTCCTTCAGCCCGGCGTCCAGCCCGTACTGAGGCTTCCATCCCAACACGCTCCGCGCCTTCTCGGATGAAAGGTACTGGTTCTGTATCTCGTTGGGAGCGTTGCCTTGGACCACCGGTTCCAGCGCCGAGTCGGCGGCTTTCAGGAGAAGATTTGCTATCTGCAGGACGCTCTTCGGGTCGTTGTAGCCGAAGTTGAAGGCGTGGCCTGCGGTCTTGCTTATGTTTTCGCCGACGAGCATGTACGCGTTTACGATGTCTTTCACGTAAACATAGTCGCGCGTAGGCGAGCCGTCGCTGCGGATTATCGGGCGCTCGCCCTGAAGGACAGAGCGGATCGTTCCGGGAATGATGCGGCTCCAGTTCACGTCCCCTCCGCCGTAGACGTTGCCGTTGCGTGTGATAGCGACAGGAAGCTTGTATGTCTTGTGATAGGCCTGTGCGAGCAAATCTGTGCACGACTTGGAGACGTCGTAAGGGTGCCGCCCGATCAGAGGCGCCTCTTCGGAATAAGGAAGCGTCTCGTGCTCGCCGTATGCCTTGTCGCTCGATGCGATTACGATTCCCTTGATGGTTCCGAGCGTTCGCGCCGCTTCCAGTACGTTGCACGTGCCGCGGATGTTCGTATCCAGCGTCAGCGCCGGCGCGCGGTTCGCGACCGTTACAATGGCCTGCGCGCCCAAATGGAAGACGTATTCGATTTCATGGTAGCCCAGCGCCTGTTGCATCGCGTGCGCATCCCGGATGTCGCAATTCAGGTACTGCACGTTCGCAAGGCCGTGAATCTTGAGGCCGCGGTCGTGAAGGTCCATAGCGAACACATTGGCGCCGGCATCTGCCAGTCCTTTACAGAGCCATGAGCCGATGAAGCCTGCTCCGCCCGTAACGGCCACGTTTTTTCCCGTCCAGAAAGTCATGCGCTCACCACACCTTCCACGGCGCGTTGCCGCGGCTCCACATCTTGTTCAAATCTTCGTAGTCCTTGTGAGTGTCCATCGGATGGAAGAAGCCTTCGTGCTGGAACATCGCGAGCTGCTGCTTGTTTATCAGGTCGAGGAAGACGTCTTCTATCATCCTGTCTTCCGTTTCTTCCGCGCCCGGCGCGTCGGTCATCACGAGACGCCTGCCTTTGATATTGTCAAATATCGAGCTCTCCGCCACGCCGAAGCCGATGTTGATGTAGTCGCTCAGGGCGGGCTTCTGCTGGAAGCCTGTGATGACCTGATCGTCGCGCGCCTGAATCATTCCGTACTTCGACGTCGGATGCGCGCCTGTTATCGTGGCGACCTTGCCCGTCTTCTTGTGGAAGTCCAGTAATGCGCGCAAGTCGATGTCGGCAACGCCATCCCCGTATGTGAACATGAAGCTCTTCTGGCCTTCCAGATACGTCTTTACCTGCAGCAAGCGTCCGGCCGTCAGCGTGTCGTGTCCTGTGAAAGCGAACGTGATGTTCCAGTCTTCCATCTCATGGTTGTTGTGGCGAGTCCACTGGTGGCGGTCCCCGACCTTCATCGTGAAGTCGTGATGCAGCCATTCGTAGTTCAGGAAGTACTGCTTTATCGCTTCGGACTTGTATCCGAGACACAGTATGAAGTCCTTGAAACCGTGCTGCGAATACGTTTTCATTATGTGCCACAGTATGGGTTTGTTGCCTATCGGCACCATCGGTTTCGGCATCTGTTCAGTGTGTTCCCTGAGGCGCGTTCCTGTGCCTCCGCAGAATATGACCACTTTCATCTGTTCCATCTTCAGACCCTGCATATCTGGGCCGTAAAAACCTTAAATACCTGCTTTCGCGCCCTTTAGGCGTCGAAAGGCTGTCCTATGGCACAAATTACGGTAGCGATAATCAACTGGAATACGCACGGAGAGACGCTCGACGCCCTGAGATCCATAAGAAAGCAGCGTTTCGAAGATTTCGAAGTCCTTCTCATAGACAACGGTTCCGCGCCGGAGAACAAGCGCGCTCTCCAAGAGGGCCTAAAAGACGTTCGCAAGGAGGCGGCGTTCGAGATACGCTACCACGACATAAAGGACAACTGCGGTTTCTCTGGAGCGGCCAACATCGGACTGCGCGAAGCCAAGAGTCCGTTCGTGCTGCTGCTGAACAACGACGTCATAATACGCGACGGCCTCTGGCTTTCTGAGCTGATGGAGCCGATGAGCGACCCTCGGGTGGCGATGACGGCTTCGAAGGTGATATTTTACGACGGCGTTAACAATGACAAGATACAGTTCGCAGGCGGACGGCTGTGCATATTCGGCGTCTCGCATCACGACGGCTTCGGCGAGAAGGACGGTCCGGCGTTCAGCAAGCGCAAGGAGACGTTCTGGGCGATGGGAGTTTCGGTGTTGCTGAGGAAATCCGCGCTGGACGAGATGCCGGAATACATCTGCCCCCACTATTTCACTTACGGCGAGGAGCTGGACCTTTGCTGGAGACTGCGCAACAACGGATACAGGATAGTATTCTGCCCGGCTTCTGTCATATACCACAAGGGCTCCATGAGCATAAAGGCCAACAAGGCCATGGGCAAGTCCGACTGGTACACGATGCGCAACAAGTACCTGACGTTCTGGAGAAACCTGCCGACGTGGCAGGCCGCGCTGGTGTTTCCTCTTGTGCTGGGTTTCGACTTCGCGCGCTCCCTCAAGCGGGGAGGCGGCTTCTTCAGCTACTACATAGGCGCCATAAAGGCCTTCGCGGAGCTGTATCCGAAGGTCAGGAAATACAAGAACGGCAGCCTGCGCCAGCTGGCGCTCTGGTGATTGCGTGCGCACGCTCGTGAACTTCTATCCGATAGACGTCCTTCCGCGGGAAGACTACATGAAAATCTGCGCAGACGCGGCAGGAGGGGACATCGTTGTCGTCAGGAAAGGAGACTTCTTTGGAAACGTCCGCTCCGTTCTTGGCCAGCGCGTTCACGCGCACGGCCGCGGCTTTCCCTTCCCTGAGATGGCCGGCCTGTTCGCACGGCGTTCCGTATATACGCCCCACTTCAATACGGTCGGCAGCAGCGGTCTCGCGCGCTTCGTGCGCAGGTTCCTGTTCAACCGTTTTACCTATGTGATAGCGCAGACCGCGTACGCGAAAAGACGATACATGCAGGATGGAGTCGACGCGCGGCGGATACGCGTCCTGCCCATCCCGGTGGACTACGGATACTTTTCCAAACCCGTTGACGGAGAAAAGTTCCGCAGGAAGTACGGACTTGGCGACAAGCCGTTTGCATTGTGCGTCGGAATACGCGCGATGAAAAACCCGCTTGTGATTCTTGAGGCGTGCAGGAAGGCAGGCGTCACGTTGGTCGCCACCGGATTCAAGAATGCGGACGAGCTGAAGACGAGCAAGGCGTTAGAGACCGGCAAGAATCTGGAATGGCTGCTGCCTCCGAAGGAGTTCGCCGAGCAGGAGGGTGACGGCCTCGTCCTCACCGGCCACATAGGATGGCCCGAACTGCGCGCCGCGTACGGCGCTGCGTCCGTTTACGTGAACTCGTCTGACGACGGGCCCGAGTGCTTCTGTTTGAGCGCCTACGAGGCGGCTGCGGCCGGCGTGCCGCTCTGCCTCCCGGATTTCGGGGTTTTCGAGGCGTTCGAAGGCGCGGCGCTCTTCCACAAGAATACCGACGCAGACGCGCTTGCGAAGAACATAAGCGCGTATCTGGAAGACAGGGAGACTGCCATAAAACACGCGTCCGCGGCGAAACTAATCGCCAAGCAGTTCGACTATCCAGTCGTGAAGAAGACGTTCCAAAATTTCTACAAGGAGGCCGGTTTCATTGAGTGAACGCGCGGAGAGAGTTGGTATGCCGAGGCGCGTCTATCGCCGCCTGCTGTTCCAGGACCTCGAGAAGATATACGCGCAGCTCGCGGGCGTCGCACGAAAACCGAACAATGGAAGACGCTTCCTTGACGTCGGCGCCAGCTTCGGATTCGAAGTCCTGAAGCGCGAGTCCGAAGGGTACGATGCGTACGGCCTGGAGATAAACGCGGAGAACGCGCTGAAAGCAACGCGACTGTCAAAGAAATACGGACGCGAACTCATGATGGTCATCGGAGACGCGCAGAACATGCCCTTCAGGGACGGCGCGTTTGACAGCGTGCACTGCCGTCACGTTATAGAGCACGTTCCTGACGACGCCGGCGTAATCGAGGGGATGAAGGCCGCGCTCAAAAAAGACGGAATCATGGAGGTGGTTGTGCCTAACCTGCGCAATCTGCACACGGCATTCCATTCGATGTTGGGGCTGCCCAACGAACTGCGTTTCACAGACCGCACGCACCTGCGCGAATATACGAAAGAACAATTGCTGGGTTTGCTTGAGGCGTCAGGCGTGCGCGTAGAGCGCGTCGAGATGAGAGGCTTCAACCCGCCTCTTGGAATGAAGGTTATGATACTGCTCGACCATTTTGTTCCTGTTTCACGTACGATTGGCGGACTGGGCAAGACGTTTCCGCGGCGCAGTGCGGAGATATATGCCGAAGCCATAAAAAAGTCTTGAGGGGTTCGGATGCGTATATTGATGCTTGCGCCGTCGTTGAACGGAAGCTCGTATCTCATTCCTTACACGTACGCGAAGATACTGGAAAAGAAGCACGACGTCACGATAGTCGGGCCCACGTTCGGTGAAGGCATCTTTGTGAACGATAACTCCGTGCGTGTCGAGCGTCTTGAGCCTTGGATAAGCAAGCCTAAGAGTCTCGGCGCGTTCACACTGATACCGCGCAACTTTGCGCGCCTCTTGCGCAACGACTTCGACGTGATATTCTGTTTTAAGCTCCTGCCGCACACTGCTCCAGTCTCCGCGCTGGCCAAGTTCGTTCTCCGCAAGCCGCTTGTCATTACAATAGACGATTATGACAAGGCCTCTCCCAAGAGCGTTCTGAAGAGGTTCGTTCTGGGGATTGCCGACTGGTTCCACAGATTCGCCGACGAGAAGATAGTGATGTCGCGGTTCATGCAGAGAACGTACGGCGGACATCTCATCTACCAGCCGATAGACACCGACAGGGACAGGCCGACTCAGAAAACGGCGGACGCGCTGCGCGCAAAACTCGGCCTCGAGGACAAGATTGTCGTGACGCATGTAGGAACGCTCTTTGAAACGAAAGGCATAGACGTTCTCATCAAGGCCGTGCAGGCGACAGGGCGCGAAGACATAAAGCTCGTTCTGTTCGAGCTCGGAGCCGAGACGGCCAAGTATAAGGCCATGTCAGGCCCGGAAACGATATGGCTGAAGAAACGTACGGGGGAAAAGTCGCTGGACTATACGCTCATGGCGGACATTTACGCGATACCTACAAGAGACACTTTGTACACGCGCGCGCAGACGCCTGCGAAGATATTTGAGGCCATGGCCATGGGCCGCGCGATTGTCGCGAGCGAGCTGGGCGACATATCGACGATTCTGCAGAACGGCGAGGCGGGCCTGCTCGTGAGGCCGAATGACGTTGAATCCCTGAAGTATGCGCTCATGAGGCTGGCCGACGACCGCGCGCTTCGGGAAAGGCTGGGCAAGAACGCCAAACGCGTTTACGATGAGACGTACCATCATGAGAAGCAGGCAGAGAAGCTGATAGACCTCTACGACGAGCTGGAAAAGAGGATGAATAGATGATTGTTACACTCAGGAAAGGCAATCACAGCGCGTTTGACGACCTCGTTCGCTATCCGCCTGCCGGCGTGAACTATGACATACCAGGAAGCGTGACTGTGCGCAAAAACGACCTCGTTACATACGTGAAGAAGCGCGTCTTTGTCAACTACCTGAAGCTCACGCGTTCGCCGCAGTCCGTCTACGTGCCGCAGAAGCGCGGTTCGCAGCTGATACACGCGTGCAGCGGTATCATACCTCTGAACGCGTCGCCGTGGGTGATAGACATGGAGCATGTAAATTCGTTTGTGGGTTTCGAGGCCGGTCGCAGGCTCGATCAGGTGAAGGGCAAGGTGGAACGGTATCTGGCGTCCGACTACTGCAGGAAGATACTCCCGTGGTCTGAGGCGGCCAAGCGCTCCGTGCTGAACGGTCTCGACACGCGCGCGTTCGCGCACAAGATTGAGGTCGTCTATCCTGCGATGGCGCCGTTGAAAAACTTCAGGAAGAAAAAACACGATGTGCCGACCATGCTTTACATCGGCAACAACTTCTATGAGAAAGGCGCGCGGGAAGTCGTAAACGCGTTCTTGCGCGTGCGCAAGAGCATGGACGCGCGGCTGAGAATCGTTTCGTGGGCTCCCCGGGAGTTCGTGGAGAAGTACGGAGACGTCGTCGAATTCTGTGAACCCATAATGCCGCGCTCGCGCATTATCAACGAGTTCTATGCGACAGCCGACCTGTTCGTGCTTCCTTCGTACCACGATACGTTTGGGATGGTGTACGAGGAGGCGATGGCCACGGCCACGCCTGTGGTCGCGACAGACGTCTTTGCTATCCCAGAGATTCTCGGAGACGCCGGTTCGTACGTTCGCGCACCGGTTTCCTACTACAACGACAAGAACCTGTTCAAATGGGACAGCTGGAAGTCTTTTGGGGAATACGTACGGAACCATCGCTTCCCCAAGTTCGAGGACAAACTGGTTAAAACCATGACAGCGCTTCTCGAAAGCCCGTCCGCGCGCAAGAAGATGGCGAGGGAGGGTCTGCGCAGAGTAAGGAACGGCCCCGTTTCGATAAAGGCGCGCAACGCCAGGCTCAGGAGAATATACGAGGAAGCCGCATCGTGACTATTCGTTCGCACGGACCACGTATAACGTTCCTCTCTTGTTGCCAAACGGAGAGAAATAGTCTCTCGACGTTACAACATCGTCGTCCGGAATGAACGTGAGCGTGTAGTCGCATTCGGTTTTTTCAGGAACGCACGCGTAATTCAGCTCGCAGAACACCTTCTGCGTTGTGCACGTGCTGTAAAATACGTTGAAGTCGACGGAACCGTCGATGGCCTGAACATCCACCCCGTTCCGCACAAGTTCCTGCGTCGCGTCCCAACCCACCTTGTTTATCGTCACGTGCTCGTACGTTCCATACCACCCCCACACGGCCATAAGGACGAGAGCGCCTCCTAACAGGAGACGGTAATTTCTCATTTTGGACAGTTCACGCATCAACAACGGCGTCAGAGGAATCATCATGGCTATGAAGTAACGGTCTATCGTCAGCCTTGAGATATCTGTCGCCACGAGGTAGGCCAGCGCTATGAAAATCAGGGGAAGAGTCTTCGCGTCTTTGCGGTTGTTGTATACGGTGACTGCAAGGTAGAACAGACATACGAGAGACATCGCTACAATCGGTATCCACAGCATCTCCGGGAAAATCGGCGCCCTCGCGTCTCTGCCGAGTATGCCTATGTTGCCAATCCCCTTCTGATTGATTACGCTAACCCCATACAGCAGATATTTTCCGGTTATTGCGCGTTGCGCCAGCCATGCGATGGATATTCCCACTGCCGCACCGCCCACCCAAAAGGCTCTCCTGTCCACGCGCGCGAAGACAGTTTTTATATTCGCCAGTACGGCAGGCCCAAACGGCAGGAAAAACAGCGACATGAAGAAGAGGCTCCTTGAAACGTTGGCGAGCTGCGTCAACCCAAGTCCGGGCGTATGGTAGATGTCGAGCACTATTCTGGGACTGACGAAGAACGCCCAGTACAGCCAGGCGATCACGGCAATGGAAGGAATGACCGTCATTATGGCAAATTTCTTGGCTGTCAGGTTCTTTCTCTGGACGAGGATGTAGTACAAAAAGACGCCGCCGAGAATGGCTATCGAGTATTGGCGGACGTAGAAGCCGGCCGTTGATGCCAGAACGCACATGAAGAGATGGCGGTTGCTGTTTGTCTCGACGGCCCGCGCGCCGAAGTATGTTGCAAGGACTATGTAAAAAAGCGCATGCAAGTCGGACGCAAAGCTATGGCTGTAGTTGATGAATATCGGATTGGTGAGAAGAAGCAATGCTCCAAGCGCGGACTCTGTCTTGCCCACATACCTTCGCAGAAGGAAATAGAACGCGGTTACTGTCAGGCCCGATAGCACTATCGTGGCCAACTGCAGGTTGGCGAAACTGAACCCAAAGATACCGGCGAACGCCAGGCCGTAGGCGAACTGCGCGAAGTAGGTAAACGACATGAAAGGCACGAATTCCAGCCTGTTCTCGCTCAAGAAGATTTTTATGGGAAGAGACGCCATCGAATCCTCGTTCAACGGAACGTCGACAAGAGGTATCGACAGGAGAAAGACGTAACTTACCATCAGAAGGGCGAACGCGACGCGCCTGTCCCCCATCATGTCGATGTTAATCTTCATCTTGCCGTCCCCGAATCGATTCTCCGGTTTCCTTATATAAACCCTTCAGGACGGGGCCTACGCATACCCGTTCTGCACGATAAAATCGTAGATGGCGCGTGCCGTGACGTTGTTGCCTTCCACGCCCAGATGGCCGTCGAGAGGCAGGTAGACGCCGCTTCCCTCGGAGATTGCTTTTCTGTACACCGGAACCATGTCAATATATTCTATGCCGTTCTCCGAGGCGAACTCCTTCATCTCGGCGGTGACGCACGTTATCTCGTTCTCCGGCAGCCCCGTGAGGCTTTTCGTTTCGTTCAGGTAGACCTCCGCTTTGGAAGGTATCATCAGCAGAACGAACTTTGCGCCGTTCGATTCGCTCGCCTCCTTGGCGTCTCTGATCAGTTCTTTGGTTTCGCTGCCGGCGGGCGTGTTGCAGTGGTCATTCATCCGCTTTATCGTGGCGCGGCTCTCCAGCAGGAATCTCCGACCACCGACGCTTATTTCGGGCATCTCTTCGTCCTGTCCCATTACGAGCGTTGCATGCGCGCGTTTGACAAGGTTGTAGATGTTGGAGTTGCCCGCAAGAAATCTTCTGACGTTGTAGAATGGAGGCGTCACGTTTTCTCTGGAGTGGAACAGGACGACGTCGTTCATGTCGTTTGTCATGAACTGCCATATTACAACCTTGGGCCTGAGTTTAAGGGCGTAAGTTTCCAGAATCCGCGACTCCGCGATGGGGCCTGCGCCGGGCACCCCGAAATTCACCACGTCCTGGCCCGCCGTATTTTCCAGGAGCCTGGGGTAGCCGTATTCGACATCCATCTTGGTTCCCCACGTGAAAGAGTCGCCGATGGCAACGGCGAATACCTCGCGTTGCGGCGTGTCGTCCCTGATGTAATATTCTTTCATCGTTGCGTCCGCGTCCCCCGACGCAAGAGGGTTCGTTATAACCCTGTATTTTCTCAGGTCTTCTGTGTAGAAGCTGCTGTCCGTTTTGACCGCTTTCGATTGGAGGTACGCGTCCCCCGTGAATGCCAGAGGAACGCTTCTTCTATCGGTTTCCATTATCGGGAACTCATTTATCGCCGTTTCAATCGTTACAGTCAGAACGGCAACGGTAAACAGGACCAGTACAAGTCGTCCGAGCCAGATTTTTTGCATACGAATGGATAACGTCCCCGCTTAAATAAGAAGAAAAATGGCGTTACTCACCTGCGCGAGTCCAGGAAACGCGTGATGGTCTGCACCATGTGGTCGCGCATCTCGGGAGTCATTCCCTGATAACATCCCACGAAGAAGGAGTTGTCTGTCGTGAAATCCGCGTTCTCCAGGGAACTCGCGACCCTGTGCTTGATATTCTTGTAGCCGGGCTGTCTCAGGATGTTCCCGGCGAAAAGGTTCCTGTATTCTATCCTGGCCTTCTTCAGCGTGTCGAGGATATCTTTGCGGGTGAACGCTGCACCCTTTCTTATCGTGAGCGGGATGTTATACCATGCCGGCTTGGAACCGGGCGTCGCTTCGGGGAGTATCAGGACGTCTTCGTACGGCTTGAGAGCCTTCACTACGAAATTGAAGTTGTCTTCTCTTATCCTGTTGAACGCGTTCAGTTTCCTCAGCTGTTCTATGCCGAACGCTCCCTGCACTTCGGTTATCTTCGAGTTGAATCCGAGATTGACGAATAGATAGTTTATGTCGTAGTCCTCCATTCCGGCCAAGTCGAGATTGTGTTTGAGCTTGCACTCCTTCGACAGGTCGTTGCCGCAGTACTTGCACGGAAGGGCGCGGCCCCACATGCGGATTGAACGGGCCGTATACGCCAGCGCCTCGTCACTGGTCGATATGATGCCTCCCTCGCCTCCCATCGTCATTCCATGAGCCGGATAGAACGAGAACGCTCCGGCGTCTCCCATCGAACCGACCTGCCTGTCGCCGTACATTGAACCATGAGCGTCGCAGCAGTCCTCCAGGACGCGCAGGTTGTGTTTCTTGGACAGTTCCATTATCTTCTTCATGCCGGCAACGTTTCCGAAAAGGTGCGTTGCTATGATCATTCGGGTCTTGTCCGTTATGGCGTCCTCTATCAGGTCTGTGTTGATGGTGTAGTTGCCCAGCGTGGTGTCCACGAAGACGGGCGTAAGGCCGCTGAATACCAGGGAACTGACAGGAGTCGCGAAGTTCAGGGCGCAAACGACAACCTCGTCGCCGGGTTTTATCGGGTTGTCGATGTGCTTGTTCATCATGGTCTGCATCGCGAGGAGACAGGCGTCTGAACCCGTGCTGACGGCAATGGCCTCATTGGCGCCGAGATAAGAAGCGAATTCCTTCTCGAACTCCTCGACCTTCTGGCCGAACGCGAGCCTTCCCCCTATCAGAGAGTCCACGGCGGCTATGAGCTCCTTCTCGTCCACGAGGTCTCCCGAATACTGTACCAGCGTTTCCCCTGGGGCGAATCGCTTCTGCGCGTTCCTCTCTTTCGCTATCTCTTTGAGCAGTTCGAAGAGCTGCCTCTTTTTTTCCTCAAGCATCGGATATCTTCTCCAGTATGAAATTCCTGACGTCGCCCGTTGGCCGATACGCCAGATGGTTGCCTGTCGTGGCCAGGTCTGCGACGAAATGCATCGAGTCGCCGGTGACAGGCCCGGCCTTCCTGATGGCAGACGTGGACTTGAGTCCGCCTATTATCATGTTTGCCATGTCCTCGAGCCTCATGCCCTTTCCGGAGCCCACGTTGAATGTGCCCGAGCCCTGAAGGCCTATCGCGGCCAGATACGCCTTTACGGCGTCGTCGATATGCACGAAATCCAGCGTCTTGTCGCCGAACAAGACGACGTCTTCGCCCTTCTTGGCCCTGTCTATCATGATGTCTATTATCCTCTTGTGGGTGTCTTTGTGGCCGTATATGTTGCCCTTCCTGAGAATCACGTAGTCAAATCCGTACTGGGTCCCGAAAGATCTCACCAGCGCCTCGCCGGCCACCTTTGTCGCCGCATAGACGGTGGACGGTTGCGGCGTATGCTGTTCTGTGATGCGATCCGTCGCGTGGTTTCCGTATATGAGGAAGGACGAGGCGAAGACGAATTTCTTGATATTGTTGGCCTTCGCGAGACGAAGCAGGTTGTAAGTGCCGCCGACGTTTACTTTGAAGTAATCGTCCGGCATGGTGTTGCTCTGCGCCTCTCTGGAAAGGGCCGCGAGATGGACAACGACGTCCACGCCTTTCATGTGCTCTCCGAGGGCTTTTTGCAGGCTGGAGAAGTCTGTCATGTCGGCAAGAACGGTCGTAACCTTTGAATTGAACAGCGGATCGTCCATTCCGGCGATATCAAGGTTGATTATCTCGTGACTGTCCCACAGCCTGGGAATCAGGTTGCGCCCCACAAAACCGGAGCCTCCTGTTACAAGAATCTTCATTAGGCGGGTCACCGTTACGAACCTACCGCCGACCCAGCTATTTATACTTACCTGGAGGTGTCCCAGCAGCTGCCCGGTTTTGGAATTCGCAGTCTGCTTACCATGGTCCGGCGTTTACGCGTTCGGCGGCCAGACTACGTCGTGAGGATCAATTTTATCATCTTCAGGCCGAGCATGAATGATCGTGGTATGTTTGTTCCGGACAGTTTCGACTCGCCGACGCGCGCCCTGTAACGTATCGGTATCTCGATCACCTTCAGACCGTTTTCCATGGCGACGATTCTCATATGCGGTGAAAAATGCGCTCCGCCCACGTAGAGCTTGCTTATGATTTTCTTCAGGGCGGTCCTCTTTACCAGGCGGAACGTGCATCCGAGGTCCGTGCATTTGATTTTCCTGCCGAAACGAAGTTCCATGAGCTTCCCGATGAACAGGTTTCCGTAGAAGAGGAACGGGCCCATGCTTGCTCCGGGCTCGACCAATTCGCGCGTGACTCTGGTGCAGAGGACCAGGTCGGCCACATCCGTATATGCGAACAGCTTTTCCATGTCGTCTGCCACGTACGTCGAGTCGGCGTCCACGACGACAATCCAGTCGCCCTTCGCTTCACGCATGCCGCGCATGATGGCGTGTCCGTAGCCTTGCTTTGTCTCCCGAACAACGCGCGCTCCGGCTCTCCTGGCAAAATCCGCCGTTCTGTCCTTGCTGTTGTTGTCCACGACAATGAGTTCGTCGACATAAGGTTTCTTGAAGTCCCTGATAACGCGGGCTATGGCCTTCTCTTCGTTGTAGGCGGGAATGGCGACGGAAACGGTCCTGCCTTTATACATAACGATTCCCTTCGATTGCGGGTATTTAAGCGCGTAGTTTCTAGGAACGTCGACCGGCCCTCCGGGCCGCGATAAGACATCTTCGTCCAGAGCGGGCGGATACCATGAGCAGCTCCAGCATAATGTCCAGATCAAGGAGAATCCTGAAGGAGAAGGGAATCCGCGGACTTCTCGTGAAGATGTGGCTGCGTGCGGACAGGGCACGCCTAAAGCTATTGGAAAGATACTACACGGCCCAGTTCCACAAAATCTATTATAACAAACCCGACACCGTTCAGGGCGTCCATTGGTTCGGGACAAAGGTGCAGAAGCTCCCCTCGGACCTTTGGATGTACCAGGAGATAATACACGAGACAAATCCCGATGTCATCGTGGAAACGGGCACGGCCGACGGCGGATCCGCGATGTTTTTCGCTTCCCTGTTCGATCTCCGTAAGAGGGGAGAGATTGTGACGATAGACATCCTTCCCTGCAAGGCGTCCCATCCGCGCGTCACAAAACTGATAGGCTCTTCGACAGACCCGTCGATAGTGGAGAAGGTTAAAAAGATGGCCGACGGGAAGAAGGCCCTTGTTATCCTGGACTCGGACCACGGCATGGCGCACGTCCTGAAAGAGATGGAATCGTACGCCGCCCTTGTGCCAATAGGAGGCTACATGGTGGTCGAGGACACCAACATCAACGGCCATCCGGTTGATCCGCTGTTCGGACCCGGGCCGATGGAAGCCGTCAGGGAGTTCCTGAAGGGACGAAACGATTTCGTGGCAGACCTCAGGCGCGAAAGGCTGTTGCTTACGATGCACCCCGGCGGTTGGCTGAAGAGGGTCAGGTGACCGTTCATGCCAAAGCTCAGCGTACTCATGCTATCATGGAATACCTCTGAACACACTCTGCAATGCCTGGAATCGATGAAGAGCCAGACGTTCGGCGACTTCGAGGTTATTGTCGTGGACAACGGTTCTACCGAAGAGGACTACCTGAAGCTCAAGAACGGCGTCGGGAAGCTCGGGATGGACAACGTCGTGCTCAAGCGCGTGTACCCGAATATCGCCATATGCGGCGGCATGAACTACGGATTCCCATTCGCAAAAGGCGAGTACGTGCTTTTCATGAACAACGATATGATAGTTGACAGAGACGCGCTGAAAGAAGTGATGGCCGCTTTCTCGCGCGACGCGCGCATCGGCTGCGTCGTGCCGCAGGTCAGGTCGTGGGTCAACGGTCCTACCGAAGAGGTCCAACCGGTTGGAGGAACCCTGACCTTCTACGGAACGCTCGTGAACGAGGAGATGGTGAAGGGAATCTTCCATCGCGATGTGACGGAACTGGCATGCGCGACAGGCGGGTGCTTCGCGTTTCCGAGGCGCGTGCTCGACGAGCTGAAGGAAATATTCCCTCCGTACTACGGACTCTTCTTCGAGGACCTGGACCTTGCGTGGCGGACCCACAACGCGGGATTCAGGATTGTATATGCCCCCAAATCGATAATCTACCACAAGGGCTCCGCGTCTCTCACGGCCAACAACGCCCACGCGGGCAAGCAGAAGCTTATAGCGCGCAACAAATATCTCACGTACTGGAGGAACCTGCGCGTGGCGGACTTCGCGCTGGTGCTGCCTTTCATGCTCGCGTTCGATGCCGTCAAATCGATGAAGCAGACCATAATCGACGGCAATCCGGAGTTCGTCCTCTCGACGCTGCGCGGCTTGACGGAGTTCGTGCTCAACCGCGACCGCGTCTCTGTTCCGCGGCGGGGTGGGCTCTCTTACCTGACGTTATACGTGGGCAACCCGTTCCGCGCGGCAGGAAACTGGACGAAAAAGGTGTAGCGCGCATGGCCGAACATGAAATTGCTATTCCAAATCTCCCAACGGGAGACCATGAAATTGAGATTTCGATTCCATCATGCAGATGTTGGTGAAGCGCATGGCAGAAGGAAAGCGACTCGTAGGAAACTCGGCCTATCTGTTCCTCGACTGGATGACGACAACCGTCTTCTCCCTGATTTTCTGGCTTTTCATGGCCAAGACGCTTGACAGCGGGGCCTACGGCGTTGTCGCCACCGCCATAAGCATGATGATACTCCTGTCGGGTCTGGCGCTTCTGGGTCTGCAGACGACTCTCTCCAAAATGGTCTCAGAATACGACAGAATAAGGAAACCGAAGAGGACGCACGGCATCGTCAGGTTGTCGCTGAAAGTCGCCGCAACGACAAGCATGGCCATCGCCGCTGTTCTTGTATTTTTCGCGGGCACCTTCGCGCCGATACTGAACCTGCCTGTCGGTACGATAGCGCTGGTCGCGGCAGGCGTGGTTCTGTTCGCCATGCTGGGACTGACGACGGCCGTTCTTTACGGTCTCCAGTCGATGAAGAGAGTTCTCATCTCGAATTTCGCGGGCAACGTGTCGAAGCTGGTCGTAGCTGTCGCGCTCGTGCTCGCGGGCTTCGAATATTTCGGACCCCTGGCCGGTCTCCTGTCGAGCGTGCTTGTTGTCGTATGCATGCGCGGCGACACGCTGATGATGGCTTTCAGAAAAGATTCCGTCGCCCCCAACGGCAAGGAGGTGTTCACCTACTCCCTTTCCGCATTCGCGGCCAGCATAGCCATGCTGGGATTTTCCAACACGCCGAACATCGTGCTCAACAGTGTGGCCGGTTCCGTGGCCACTGGTCTTTTTGCGGTAGGCATTACGCTGACTTCGCCGCTCATATCGATACCCGGAGTGCTCACGGCGGCCCTCTTTCCAATCGCGTCCGGGCTCTCTGCGGAGAAGGGTGGACGCGCCAGGCAAACGGAACTGCTGAACATAGTGATCAGGTACGCCGCGTTCATAACTATGCCTGCGATAGCGCTGCTGCTGGTTCTGTCGGAAACGGTCATACTGTTCTTTGCAAGCCCCGCATATCTCCCCGCGGCCAGGCTTCTGCCGTTCATATCGATAGCCGTCTTCCTGCTGGGAATCGGAGGGATGATTAACACTACAATATATGCGATGCGCAGGCCAGTCGCGAGCCGCAACATAACGATACTGGCGTTGGTGGCGTTCCTGCTGCTGGCCGTGCCGTTGACGATGCGTTTTGCCGAGTTCGGGATGGCATGGTCCTATCTGGGAGCCACGCTGGTTTTCTTCGTGGCAAACGCCGTCTACGTGAAACGGCGGCTGGGCGTAAATCTTGACCTTTGGGCGCTTTTCAAGATTGCCATCGCTACGTCGATATTCGCCGCAACCCTCCTGGCAGTGAACTATGTTACGGCAGGCGCCGCGTGGCAAGCCGCCGGGGCGGCTGTTGCGTCAGTCGTCTACGCCTTGGCGCTCATCCCCCTGCGCTTCTACAGGAAGGAGGATCTCCGCGTGCTGGAATATCTCTCGAACAAGGCCACGGTGGGCCGCGGTCTGTTCGCGGCCGCCCGCAGAGTTCTTGGGCGTTACGTGCGCGACACGTAGAATCAATCGGTTCGCGTTTTCGCCGACGCGTAGACAAGAGCTATGAACGGTTCGCGCGTCTTTATGCGTTCTATATCTATCCTGTATCCAGATTTGCGCAGAAGGGCGACGCATTGGCGATGCACGTCGGCGCCGTGGGTCTCCATCATTATCCTCGGTTTCATCACGGCCAACGTCCTTTTGGCGCCTGCAAGGGCCATGCGTTCGGCTCCTTCTATGTCGAGTTTGAGAACATCGACGTTCTGTAGCTTCAATTTCTTCACAAGACCATCGACAGTAACGGCGTTTACCGTGTAGCCTACGGTCGGCCCGTCCCACGATTTGTGCACGGAGTCCACAAACGCCGTGCCGGCAGGCCTGAAGAGCTTGAGCTTGCCTTCGTTGCCGCTCAGGGCGGCGCGGAACGCAATGACGTTCTTGAACGTCTTTGCATTCTTCGCCAGATATTCAAACGGTTCGGCGCTCGCCTCTATCGCTATCACTTTGCCTGATGGACCAACAGCAGAAGACGCAAGAACGGTATATTCGCCAACGGCGGCCCCCGCGTCTATGACGCACTCGCCCTGCCGCGGCTCGTAGTCCTTTCTCAGCGCATAGTCGCATTCGCGCGTGAGCTCCCAAATTGTTTCGAGGTCGCGCACCCTGTGACGGAACGGGCGCCCGTTAATGGACGTAACCATGTCGGCGTTCAGTCGCCTGACGTACGCGTCTGTGCATCTTTGGGCAGCCTTCCTGAACGAGGCCGAAAGTTTCGCCAACGCCCAGTAGAAGTCCTTCTTCAGAAGCAGCGAGACCATCCGCCTGTCGCGCAGCGCGAATATCAAACCTCTGACGAGTTCGTTTCTCAGTTTCCTGAAGGAGGAGGTCATGTGCATCACGTCAGGGCAGCATCATCGCCAGTCTGAGCCACGGGCTCAACGTCGGCTTTACGGCGTTCCGGTTTTTCGCGTACCAGTCATACGATTCGTCTAGGGACTCAAGCATCTCGCGCGTCGGTTTCCACCCCAGTTCGAGCCTGGCCTTCTCCGTGGAAAGCACGAAAGTCTTGTCCGCGAGGTTGTACACTTCGGTTCCCACGGCGGCCACGCCCGCGGCCTTGACCATGGCGAGCGCAGGCCGCACGATGAACGCGGGCACCGGACGCACGCCGGACTTCGTTCCCGCGTGTTTTATCATGTGTTCCATCTCCTCCCTGACCGTGGGGATTGGCGCCCCGGCCGCCATGTTGTAGGCCTCTCCGGCGCGTCCCTTGTCCGCGGCCAGCAGGCAACCCCGGACGATGTCGTCCACGTGAACCATCTGAATGCTGTTTTTGCCGCTTCCCAGGATGTAGACGGGCTTGCCGCTGCAGATAAACTCCATGACGGCGCGCAGAATGCCGACAAACCCCTCCCCGAGAATCGTCATCGGGCGTATCATCGTCACGTCGAGGCCTTTTGACGCGTACGCGAGACACAGCTCCTCGGCCCGCAGCTTTGCGCGGCCGTATTCGTCCAGCGGTTTCTTTGGAGCGTTTTCAGAGACAGGCGTTTGCAGCGGCACGCCATAGACGGCCGAGCTGGACAGGTAGACGACCTTTTTGACCTTGTTTTCCAGAGACGCTTTGAGCACGTTCTCCGTGCCGTTGACCATTATGTCCCACATCTGGCCTTTCTTGCCCTTGGACCAGCCGTGGGGAGGCAGCTCGCCTGCAAGGTGGAATACGGTTCCCGCATCGCGGGTGAGTTCCAGGACTGTCTTGTAGTCCCTGACGTCTCCGCGGATGTAGCCCTCGGACGGGACCACGTCGACGACCTTCGTGTCAATCCCCCGGGACCTTAACGCTGCCGAGAGATGGCCTCCGAGGAAGCCGCTTCCGCCGATTATAAGAACGGGCGTTTTCATTGGATATCACAATATAGGCACACTACTCAACCAGCTCTATATATTCCTTTCGCGTACGGGTGGCCGATACACATGGATAGAAAGGAGCTCGCGTGCGTCGCCCTCCTTGCGGCGGTGTCTATAACCCTCATCTTCTCGATAGCGCCTGCTGACGTGCCGCTCAACGACGATATAATGTACTACGAGAGCGTGTATGATTACATCGAAACAGGCGACCTGAACAGCGACCAGCCTTATACGGTTTCGCTCATACTGCAGGTGCTCTACGGCTCTGTCTTCGCCGCGGTTTTCGGTCTCAGCCATAGCACGCTCATGCTGTCGATGATGGTGGCCGGAGTCGCGGTCGTCGTCGCTTCCTATTTCATGCTCAGGACCCGGCTCGACAGAAAATATTCCGTTCTGGGAGCGTGCGTGCTTCTGGCCAATCCAATCTTCTACAATCTAACCCACACGTTCATGACCGACGTGCTGGCTCTTTTCTTCGTCGTCTCCAGCACCACATTCGTGATAAGGTTCCTTGACGCCGGCAGGACGCGCGATCTGGCAGTCGCCTCTCTCTTGGCTGTCGCCGGCTTTTGGGTAAGGCAATACGTCATTACGATTCTTGGAGCGCTGCTCCTGTATCTGCTCCTGACGAAAAGGAAGGAACTGCTCAGGCCAGACGTGCTGGGTCTTGTGGTTCTGCTGCCGGCGGTGAGCGTGCTGGGCTGGGCTTACTGGTTTTATGCGGTGCGCGACCTGTCGTATGTCTGCCCCTATCCGCTGACGTTGGGGACGCACATAATCAAGAACATCGCGCAACTGTTCATCTACGCCGGATATTTCCTGATGCCCATCGGACTGGCCTTTGTCGCGGCGCGGAAACGCATCGCGCCCCTCTTCGGGAAGATGGCCGGGTCCAAGAAGCTCGCCCTGCTCGTTGTCGCGCTCCTGATGCTTTCGTTCATCGTCGTTCGTGGCTACGCGGGTCCTGACGCCAATCCCTTCGACAAGAGCCTTGCAGAGCCGCGCGGCGTAGGCGCTTACACGATATCCGGGGACAAGGCGCCTCTCTTTCCTGAGGTCCTCTGGATTCCGATAACCGCTCTCTCCTTATTCACGGCGCTCGTGGCGTTCGCCGTTCTTTTGAAGGGACCCAGAGACAGCGCCTTCCTGACGTTGTTGATAATAGCGCTGGCCGCGCAGTCGTTGCTCTTCACGGCATTTTATGACAGATACTACCTTTTCCTGATACCGCTCGCGCTTCTCTTCCTCCTGCCTGCGGTCGC
The DNA here is from genome assembly GCA_016432325.1 of Candidatus Aenigmatarchaeota archaeon. GTDB lineage: Archaea > Aenigmatarchaeota > Aenigmatarchaeia > PWEA01 > JACQIF01 > JACQIF01. Next base: position 331,110 of record CP066684.1, on the reverse strand, counting down.
CAAGTTCAAGCTGGACAAACGCGTGCTGGTCGCCGGTCTGATACTGACGGCGGCGTGGGGATGGTACGGCACGTACGACTACCTCGCATGGAACGAGGCGAGATGGGACGCGATAGACTATCTTCTGGACAGCGGCGTTGCGCCCGAACAGATAGACGGCGGCCTCGAGTACGACGCGCGTTTCCTCGAGAGGTGCACGGAGCGTTCGTCGGCCGTTCGCTGGCACGGCTGGGGCTACAGCATCAGCGACGCGTACGTCATTTCGTTCAGCGTTCTTGACGGCTACGCGGGCGTCAGGGAGTTCGATTATTATGGCCCGTTGGGGAACAAGCTCGGGACAATATATGCATTGAGAAAGGAAGGAATACCATGAACGTGACAGTCGTGGTGCCGACGTACAACGAGAGAGACAACATCGCGAGACTTGTAAACGTCTTGCAGGAGGTTTTTCGGGAAAACAGGACGGATGGCCGCATAATGGTGGTGGACGACTCGTCGCCCGACGGGACGGCCCAGATAGTTCGGGAGCTTCGGAAGAAAAACACAAACGTGACGCTCTATGTGCGCGCCGAACGCAGAGGAATCGGCGCCGCGTACAAATTTGCGTTCCCGATGTGCAAGACGCAGTACGTCGTGGAGATGGATGCCGACTTCTCACACGATCCAAGAGAACTGCCGCGCTTCCTGGACAAGCTGGAAAAGGGATACGATCTTGTCGTGGGCTCCAGATATGTCAAAGGCGGCGCCCGTCTGGACCCCTTCTATCGCCGGGTATTCCCGGTAGTTGGCAACTGGCTATACAGAAAGCTCCTCGGCTTTCCTGTCACAGACACGACGTCAGGCTACCGCGCCTTCAGGGCCTCCGCGCTGGCGAAAATAAAGCTTTCGAGATTGCCGAACGACTTTTCCTTCCAGTCTGCGATGATATACGAGTTCATGCGCGCTGGGCGGCGCGTCGGCGAGGTTCCCATATCCTTCAGGAAGCGCGAGGCCGGCACACCGAAATACGCGTTCAAGGACCTGTTGGGAAACATCGCGCTGCTTCTCAGGCTGTTTTTCTTCGGGCGGGCCTAATCAAACCTTCGGTTTCAAAGGCCCTTGCTGTGAACTCTCGGCGGCCCGATCATTTGATTTTCGTTGCGAGAACAACGGAACCGGCTGTTACGTACATCCAATATGACATGAGTCGCATGAGCAGGACGGCGGCAGCGGCATCCTGCAAAGATGCGGCTCCGATAACCACGAACATCGCGACAGAAGATATTTCAGTCGGTCCGATGCCTCCCGGAAGAAGGGTGAGGACGCCGATGAGCGTTGATATGACTATTACAGCGACCACGGCCATTATAGGGACGTTTACGCCTATAGACAGGAACGCAATCTTTCCCACGACTCCTTCCAGAAACCAGATGCAGGCCGTCATTATGGCCGCGGAGATGAGCCATGGCACGTGCCCGTACGTGACGAAGGAGTCCGAAAGCGCGTTGGAGCGCGACTTGATGACTCCCTCGAGAGATTTGATTTTTGGGAAGAATGAAAACAGCCCGTGGAACGTCTTGGCGACGGCGTACGTTCGCTTTCTCGACGATACTATGAAGACTACAACAAGCGATGCGGCCATGAAGAGCCCAACGGTTGAGTAGAGATAGTTCGTGTACGCACCCTGCGGTATGAATAGCAGGCCCACAAGAGCCAGAAGGACCATCACTGTCACGTCAATCAGCCTTTCGACCAGCACCGACGGAAGGGACTTGGCGAAGGAGACGCCGCAGGCCCTCCTCAGCAGCACAGAACGTATCGGGTCGCCGCTCTTTGCCGGCGTTATGTTCGAAAGATAGAATCCTGCAAGAAACACCGTTGAAATCTTGTGGAACGGCAGGCGGATATCGACTTTTTCGAGCAGGTATTTCCATCTGTATATGCGCAGGGCCGTCATCGGAATCCAGACGCCGAAGCCGGCTGCCACATAGACCAGATTCGCGGAAGAGAGCACGCGCGCCATTGTGTCCACATCGGCGAAGTATATCAGCGCCGCAAGAAGGACAATGGACAGCGCCATCAGGACATGTCGGTTCTTGATGCAATCACCTGTTTCGCAGCGGTTTCACCAGAGTCGTCGGCATGTCCATGTGAAGCCGTTCGGCGTCCAGTTTCGATGCAAAGTACACGAGAGGCTGCATCAGAGGCGTGGAATATACTCCTTTCAAGACCGAGCCCGCGACTATTTCCTTGCCCAGTTCGCGCCTCCATGCGCGTTCGTATGCCCGCAGCGTCTCGGGCGCGTCGACGTCTATTGTTTCAGATGCGATCTTCGCGCACGTCATTCCATAGACGATTCCACCTCCTGTGAACGGCTTGACCTGCGACGCGGCGTCCCCGCACAGGAACACGCGACCCTTCGAGACGCGCTTCAGCAGCCCGTATGGAATCAGGCCCGCGTGCAAAGCCGATGGCTTTACGTTTTGCTGTTTGAGGAGGCGTTCGAAATACGCCTTTGCGCTGCCTTTCTCGACGGCCAGCCCGTATTCGACGGACGCGCCGCGCGGGATTTTCCACGAGAAGAACTTCGGAATGTCGAACCACAGCTCCACTGCGTCGCTTGCATCGCGCGCGTTCACGTAACAGAACACGCCGTGCAGCATCTTCGGGTCAGGCAGTCCCAGCGTGCGGCGCACCGCGGACGCAGGACCGTCGCAGCCGGCCAGCATCTTCGTTCGTATCGTCTGCTTCTGCTTGGTCTGCGTATTGTATACGTGGACATCGACGTTATCCTTATGATGGGTGAAGCCCGTCAACCGCGTGTTGAGCATCGTTTCGGCTCCTGCTTCGGACGCCAGTCCGTGCACATATTTGTCCAGGCGCTCGCGGCAAAGTACGTACGAAACGACGTCTTTTTTGCGGAACTCGTATGAACGCGCGCCCACGTGCAAAACGCCCGCGCGAATCTTGTTTTCCACGATATCTTCATTGTACGGTATGGTGTCCCATATCTTTGTGGAGACGTGTCCGGAACACGCGACAGGACGTCCGACAACGCCGTGCTCTTCCAGAATGAGTACGCGCTTGCCATTCTGCGCGAAACGCCACGCCAGTTGCGAGCCGGACGGGCCCGCGCCCACGACAATCAGATCGTACACCGAATCCCCTTTACGGACTCTCCGCGACCCTTTATATAGTTCCTGCCCACCCGCGAACTTTATAACGTGTTTTATATACGCACACCCACACCTCTGCCCGTGGGATGCTGATGAACTTCGCCGAGCTGTACGGCCGCGCAAACTACAAGATGTTGATGCTCATACCTCTCGCAATGCTTTTCCTCTCTGTCGGGCTGCTCGCCTACAACCACCAGACGACAGGCGAATGGTTCGAGCGTTCGGCCGATCTCAAGGGAGGCACTCAGATTACGGTCTCCATAGAGGGCGAACCGGACATTGGGTCCCTGCAAAAGCATCTTGAGACGCAGTTCGGCGACGTGAGCGTGCGCGAGCTGGGCGGAGTCGGAGGGAAGGCTCTGCTGATTTCTGTTCCGGCAGGCGTCGACGTGAAAGGCGTGATGGACACGCTGGCCGAGGAAGGAATAACTGTCAAGGACTCTTCCACGCAGCAGGTGGGCCCTGCGCTCGGCGAGGCCTTTTGGAGACAGAGCCAGCTCGCCTTCTTTGTGGCGTTCGTCTTCATGGCTTTTGTCGTGTTCCTGGCCTTCCGTACTTTCATTCCTTCGATAGCCGTCATACAGGCCGCCGTTACTGACGTTCTTGGAACCATCGCGATGATGCAGCTGCTGGGCATAGAGATGTCTCTTGCCGGTTTTGCCGCCATCATGCTCATAATAGGATATTCCGTGGACACTGACATCCTTCTGACCGCGCGAGTGCTCAGGGGCAGCGGCCCTGTCACAGGACGCGTCATAGGCGCCATGAAGACCGGACTGACAATGACGCTGACGGCTCTCGTGGCGTTGATAGCCATGTATGCGACGTCCTCAACGCCTGTCATAAGCGACATCGCGGCCGTTCTGATCATCGCGCTGATTTTGGACATTCCGGCGACGTACCTGATGAACGCCGGCATACTGCGTTGGTGGATGGAAAAGAGAGGTGCGCACGAATGAAACACGAGGCGTTTCAGACTTACGGGGTCGGTAAGCAATGAGACATCTTCTTAGGGAATGGCGTTTCTGGCTGTTCGCGTTCGCGCTCTTGCTAAGCATCGCGTCGATAGGCTACGCTCCGTGGAAAACCGGCGTCGTCGTTGCGCATGTCGATGCGGACTCCCCTCTTGCGCCGTACGTGACGCCGGGCGAGGGGCTGCAGGCGATAAACGAGCAGCCGATATACGCGCCGGCCGACCTGGAGAAATGGGAGAACTACACTGGCGTGATGCGCGTCGTTCACGGCGGCAGGATAAGCCTTGTGAATGTGGAAGGAGGCGGCCTCGGCGTTGAGGTTGCGCCTGTCGGAACGTCGAATCTGGCTCTTGGAATGGACCTGATAGGAGGCACGCGCGTCCTGCTCGAGCCGCAGTATCCTGAAGACGCGACTGCCGAAGACAGGGACGCCATAGCGGAACAGACGATAACAACTCTTGAGACCCGCACCAACATCTACGGCCTGCGCGAAATCCCTATAAGGCCGGTGAAGGACATCGGAGGGTTGACGTACATACAGGTCGAAACCACGGAAGGCACGCTGAGCGATATCGAAACGGTTCTCAACCGTCAGGGCAAGTTCGAGGCGTTCGTGCCGCGCGAAGTCGAGTGGTTTGATGACAGCGGCGTCCTCGGCATCGGAGGAGAGAACTACACCATAGCATTCAAGGACAACGCGTCCATCGCATTCGAAGGAAAAACGTACGGCGCCAACCAGACATTCGAAGCAGGCGGCCTCACGTTCGAAGTTCGCAACGTCACTAATGAGTCTGCCCAACTGGCGGTGCGCGTCTTTACAGGGGACGACATAAAGTACGTTCACACGGACGCGTCAAACGCGTACGTGGTGAAGAGAGGGAACTTCTACGAGTTCTCATTCGGCATAATCGTTTCTGATTCGGGCGCCCAGCGGTTCGCAGGCGTTACCGCGGACCTTGCAGAGATTACGGATTTGCAGAGACCGGATGACTGCGTCCTTGAGAAGCCCATAGAGCTATATCTTGACCGCGAGCTGGTCAGCTCGCTAAGGATAACGTGCGGCTTGCGCGGAGACGTTGTAAATTCTGTAAGCATAACAGGCGGCAGGGAAACCGAAGAGGCTGCTTTGCAGGAGATGAAGCAGCTCCAGACCGTCCTCAAGTCAGGCGCCCTGCCCGTTCCGTTGAAGCCCGTGCGCACGGATACGGTTTCGCCCACATTGGGCAAGCAGTTCCTCGCGTCCGTATCGACAGCGGGCGTATTGGCGTTCATCGGAGTGGTTGCTATCGTTTACCTCAGATACAGGCGCATCGACATCGCGCTTCCGATGCTTCTCATAGCCCTGTCTGAAATAATAATGATTCTCGGCTTGGCAGCGGCGATAAAGTGGACCATAGACCTCGCCGCGATAGCCGGGATAATCGCTTCGATAGGAACGGGCGTGAACGACCAGATAGTCATCGCCGACGAGGCGCTGCGCAAGGAGCACTTCACGGCCAAGGAGCGCGTCAAGAGGGCGTTCTTCATAGTATTTGGCGCGGCGGCGACGATAATCGCGGCGATGATACCTCTTGGGTTCATAGGAATCGGCGTGATGCGCGGCTTCGCAGTCACGACAATCTTCGGCGTGCTCATAGGAATCCTGATAACAAGGCCGTTCTATGGCAAGCTCGTGGAACGCATGGTGAAGGAGTGATCTAGTAGAGCTGGTCCACGAAGACTATTTTTCCGCCGTCGTCTGTTTTCTTAGCTTGCTTTTCTATATCTCTTTCCCTTCGTTGGAGGGCCTGAAACAGACTTCCACCGACTACTTCTCGATGGCGAGTTTCCTTATTTCTCTTAGAGGCCTCGAACTCCTCGGCGTTCATTCGTTCAATGCTTAGAGCTGCTGTCAGTTCATCAAGAGCGATCTTTGAGACATCGCCTGCATAATGCGCGAAAAATGGTGCGTTTGACTTTCGGGACTGGTCAATGAGAGAATTTACTGCTCCCATTATAGACTCTTTGTGATATTCCACGAATTTGCCGACTACCAGTGGGTTATACGGGGTTTGCGGATATGTGCTTCTGCCGACTTTGAAACGATGAAGCTGGCTCGCAGAGAATTCGAGCTTGAACCAGTCGGTATCCTCATACATTCCGTATTTGTATGGGACTTTCCCGAATGCCTTTGGATTGTTTCGGTCGATCTCGCCTTCCTTCGTCACTTCGACCCACGGGCTCGCCCTAGCGTAGCCACGCGCCTCAACGACCGGATACCCCATCTTTCTTATCGTTTCTCTCGTTGCCTCTCTCAGAGAGACGTCCTTCGGGAGCGTCTTGACCGTAAATTTGCCGCCCCCGCGTTCGGATATGACGAAAGAGTCGCCATCTTTCTCAAACTCCAGATGTTCGGGTTCGATATATTTTTTCAAGTAGGCCTCCAAATCGTCCTCGGTCCCCTCTCTGGCCAGAACAACGGGATCCGGCGCGTACGGCGTATGATGCAACAGAGATACGTCGCCCAATACCAGCGTGTCGTGCGGGTGTATCTGTAGTATTTGTCTACTCGTTGGAACTGGATCTTCGGGAAACCCGTCGGTGGATTGCGCTAGGTGCCTATGTGGTATGATGACCGCAAAGTTCTCTTTATCCCAATCTCGTTTGGAACGGTTGTAGATGGAGCCTACCATTTCCATATCTTTCGGGAGATCGTTGAGTTCGAAATGCAGCACGGCTCTCGGATGTTTATAAAAATAGGAATCGAAATCGAACGTGGGTAGAATGCCGTGTTGTGTATATTTGACAGAAGGTCGCAGGTAGCCGGGCCGTCCGGCCAGTTTCGCCCCTTCGAACAGATCCTTCTCGGATGCTCCGGGGAAATATTTCGTAGCATGGACTAGTACAAGCGAATCCTGATTTACGCGACCGGCCTTATCTGTAAGCCTTTTCATGATAAAAGAAGGACCGTTAACTACTTAAACGTGATGGTAACATCACATCTTCTTCGCCGCGCTTTCCAGCCTGTCCATCGCCTTTTCGATGAGGTCGTACGCGGTCGCGTAAGAGAAGCGAACGTAACCTTCTCCGTAGCGGCCGAACTCCGAGCCCGGGACGGCAGAGACGCGCGCGTTGCGTATCATCCATTCGACGAGTTCTGCGGACGTCATCCGTTTCTTGAATTGGAACGACGGGAACAGGTAGAACGCTCCCTCAGGATTGTCGACGCGGAAGCCTTTTATCTCGCGAAGCCTCTTCAGAATGAGCCGCCTGCGTCGCGCGTACTCCATGACCATCGCCCCAACGCTCTTCTTGGCATTCTTGGTGTCGTTGAGCGCGACAGTCGCGGCCATCTGCGAAGGGGTAGGAGCGCAGAGCGTGGTGTAGATGTGCAATTTTGACATGGCCTCGATCAGCGGTTTCGGTCCCACGGCGTAGCCGATACGGAAGCCAGGCATCGCGAACGTCTTGGAGAAGGACTGGAACGTGACGACGTAGTCTTCCATGCCGTTCAGGCTGGCAATTGAGACGTGCTTCGCGCTCCCGTAGACGAAGCGTTCGTATGCTTCGTCTGAGAGTATGGGAACGTTGTACTCTATCGCTACGTCAGCAATCTCTTCCAGCGCGCGTTTCTTCAGGACCGTTCCTGTCGGATTGCCGGGTGTGTTGATTATGATGGCCCGCAGCTTCTTGGGATTGACTATCTGCGCGCGTATCGCGTCGCCGGTCATCTGGAAGTTCTCGCTCTGGCGCAGAGGCACGGAAACGGCGAAACCGTTGAGCAGTTCTATTGTAGGAATGTATCCCAGAAAGCCCGGATCGGGCACGAGAACCTCTTCCCCGGGATCCACTAGGCACATCAGAGAAAGCATTATCGCTTCTGTCGAGCCGTTCGTGACTATGACGTTCTCCGGAGACGCGTCGATTTTGTTCTCGCGCTTGAGTTTGCGAACAATCGCCTCCTTGAGTTCTTTGCGGCCGGACGTGGGCGAGTAGTGAGTCTCGCACGTCGATACGGCGCGCTTCATGGCGTCTATGACGTACATGGGCGCGCAGAAGTCCGGTTCGCCGGGCCCAAGAGAGATGACGCTGCGCGACTCCTCGGCCATGCGCAGCAGCCTCCCTATCATCGTTCCGGGCAGGTTGCGTTCGCGCTCGGATATTATGGAACGGAAGTTCATGGCACCACTTTTAAGAGTAAAGTAACTCTCCCTCGTAATAGTATTTGACTTCATCAAGAACACCGTAAACATCATAGTCTTTTATATCTGGGAACTTCTGTCGAAGAGTCTTCATCACGACGTTGAACTCTCCTGGATTTCTGCACTGTACGTACAGAACATAGTCCCATTTTCCTATCAACGTTCCCATGTAGGTGATCAGAGGGTGGGCGCGAACATATGCGACAAGCCTTTCTTCCAGCTCCACTGTGGGATTCTGTATTGCAATGAAAACGTAGTTAGTAATCGGAAATCCCATTATTGGGGAGTTGACGACTGGCCTAAACGTTTCGATGACTTCCGCTTTCATCATCTTCGTTATACGATTGCGTATCGCATCTCTTGACAGACCAACTTCCTTGGATAACTCGGCCAGACTCTTTCTCGCGTTGTCGAATAGCGCGCGCATGAGTTTTTTATCATATTCGTCGAAATCGTAGATTTTCCCGTATTTTAGGTGCATCTCTTTCCGTTTGCGAACCTCTTCGAAGGATTGCTTCTCCATACACGTGTTTTACGCGGAATATGTATAAAAAGACCGTATTTCACGCGTTTTTGAACCGAAGGCAATTAATAGACGCGCATGCATTACCACGGTTAGGTGATGAAATATGTGGACACGGGACTATGCGTGGAGACAAAGGCTTGCGGAAAAGCGCAGGCGCCAGAGGGACGCGGGGGAGCGCGCGGACGCGATGCTCTGTTACGAGGGCGTTGCAGTCGTGAAGGACGTAATGCCAGAGAGAATCGAGACGAGAGAATACGAGATAGTTTGAGGTGATGAAGGAATGGTAAGAAACAAAGGATATTGGACAGGAAGACCGGAAGGCGTGGGCCTAGCGGCTTGGCAGGTTATGAAGGAAGGTTCCAAGGGACCTATAAAATTTGAGTCCAGTCCAGGTTCGTCGCACAACCTGTACATAGAGAATGGTATCGACGAGCTTGCGGGGAGGGGTCTTGTGGAACAAGCAGAGCGAACGATTGTCTACGAGGGAGGCAAGCCCAAAGAGTTCGCATACGAAGTGAAGTTTGACGGCGCTGCGGTTTTCAGACTGCTTGCTCCTCCTGAAGACTGGAGCGGGGAAGACGCGAGGCACAAGAAAGGAAAGAGGGACTAGCCTCTACTCCTCGTCCTCTATGTCCGCAGATTCGGCCGCCGGTTCCGCGGGAGCTTCGCCTGAGCTGCCTTCGGAAACCTCCTTGAGCGCGACTACGATGGCGTCGAGCGTCTTGCCGTCCGCCGGTATCGAGAAGTTCTTCTTGTAGCGTTTCTCGCCTTCCGGCGTTATGAAGCCCCGCGCGAGAGAGAAGAATACGTTCTCTCCTTCCTCTGTTATGGCCTTCTTCTTCGCGACTTCTATGAAGTTGGTGTCGTTGTTCCCAAAGCGTACGTCTCTGGCCATTATAGTTTCAAATTCTACCATTTTTGGTTCACCTCATTGTTTGCCGAACCAGAAATTCGAAACATCAGTTTCGACGATTTCTGGCTTACCTCTATGTTTTCTGAGCCGGAAACTTGTTCTGGCTCATCTCATATCCGTTCGAGAATCAGGACTGTTCCCATGCCCAAACGGTTTCTTTGCATGCTCTGTGCACATGCGATGTATTTAAGCGTTCCTTACCACCGCCGGTGGTTACGAATCCATCACCACCGCGGTGGTCGAAAAAGCTTGACCTTCGGTGCGTGCATCTAGGCATGGTGGTGGGATGCAACAGCTTTTCGTCTTCTTGACCCTGGCACTGGCATTGCTTCCCGCCGCCGCTACAGCCGTTCTCTTCAGCGAAGTCGCGGCCAACCCCCTTGGAGCGGACGACGGGAGAGAATGGGTGGAGTTCTACGCGGAAGAAGAAACAGACATGACCGGATGGAAGCTCGTCGAAAACGGCGTCGAGCACAAGTTGAGCCTTTTTAGAGGCAATGAGACCGTTCCTTCCGGCGCATATTTCATAATAGCCGACGACGCGGCGGCGTTCGCGAACGAAAGCGGATTTAACGGAACGCTGTTCGACTCTGCGTTCTCTCTGTCCAATGCGGGAGAACTGCTGGTCCTGAAGAACGCGACGTACAACGCGAGTTTGGCTTACAACGAAACTCCGGAAGGCCAGACGTTCTGTTTTCTGAACTCGACGTGGACGGTCTGCGCTTCGACGCCCGGGTTTGCTAGCGTGTCGATCGCAGTGGTGAACAATAGCAGTAACGCGACCATCGCAAACGATACGCAGGACAGTCTCGACAAGCCAAATCCTCTGAACGTCCTATCGTATCCGAAGAAGTTCGCATTCGGTTCCAACGGTTTCATTGGCGTTGACGTGCAGACCACGCCTTCGTACGTATACGCGTACGGATATCCGAAAAAAGTTCTTATGGATTCCGGCGCAGCGGGGTTCGATGGACCCACGAGCGTCTTCGTCCAGACGAACGGGAACGCGCTTGTGCCGTTCAGAACGAAAGACAACTGCGACAGCCAGTACGAGGACGGCCAGTACAGGGTGCGCGTGAGGCTCGCCGACGCGCAAGGAGACGAGATAGAGACCGCGGACGTATTTCTGGAACTCTACGGCGCAGGAGAGGATTGTGATGTAAGCGGTGCAGACGAGCAAGAGACCGAGAACGCAGAACCCAAGGTTTACGTAGTTGATGCGCCGGAAAACGCAACTCTCGGTTCAAACATCACGGTTAAGATAGTTGCGATGGGATCTGGCGCGTTCGAGATATACTCTTACCTGCGCGACGGCAAGTCCGTGGCCTCGTCCGGAGGCTGGAAAGGAAACGTGCGAAAGATAAACGCGACAGAAATCACTTATGCGGAACTCTTCAATACGCCAGTCAAGACCGGCGAGTTGGTTCTTGTCGTAAGACTCAAAGACGGAAACAAGACGTACGACGCGTCGAAGAGCGTTTTCGTTTACGAGGACAGCAACATAACCGAAACGCAGGAAGAGCCTAAAAGAAGCGAGCAGGACGATTTTGCCGAATATAAAACTCCTCTGCCCGCGCCGGCCAAGAAGACCGGAGTCTGGGAGTCGTTTATCAACGCTTTGCGGGGTTGGCTGCGGTAATCTCCATATTGAAAACGACGCGCCGTTTATATCTTTTAACTGCGTTAAACCATTATGCGAGAACATTCGGATTCTGGAGTCTTCTTCCCGCCAAGCCCGGAAGAACCCTCCGTTTCTATTAAGCTGAGGGATCAGGGATGGTTGCGACTACCCGTTGAAGACAGCGGGGTTCCTACAGTCCCCACCCTTCCTACCTTCCCAGCTCTGAACTATGGGAGGCACAAATCCGATCAGTTCAAGGCGTGTTCATTTCCATGGGTGATACCCATAGACACGCTTGCCTTGGCGCTGGAAGCGTGCGACAACGGAGTCTGGACAGAGGTTCGTCACGCCGAGTATGTCAAGAGGACTCCGGGAGACGGTTTCTCCATAAAGAGGCCGGACGGTCTTGTTTATTCAGACATTCCGATCGAGTGCGCATCCGTGTTCAATGAGGAAGAGCACAGCAGGATTCTGGAAGTTTATACCCAGTTCTTCGATGAGGTGAAACTGAAGAGAGCGAAAATTATCATTCCTAAATCCAAGGAAGCCAGGCGGTATATTTCTTACGGCAATCCGCCGCAGAGTCTCTTCTTGGACGACCACCACGGCAACTGTCGGGAAGACTTTCATGCAGCCAAACGCTCGTTAAGGCCGAAAGTGATAAACGCGTATGGAACGGCAGTTAAGAGATCTCTGCTTGGCGGGTTCGTTTTTTACAATACTGTTTTCCCTCCACGCCATCTCTGGCTAGAAAAAGCCCCCCATCTCGAGATGACGCTGAAACTTGATAAGGAGGACATGGCGACAGTCGAGTCCTACATGTTCTGACTGTTATTCCATCCAATTTAAAATTACCTCGCATGTCGCTTGCTCTAACTATTTATCTCCGTGTTAGTGTACTATCCGTTTGGGACCAAGCGCAGGCCGTATAATATAACACTGTTATATTTTCAGGTGATTAGGGTGTTCGAAGAACTCGACAAGAAACTTCAGGCGGCGATACGCGAACGTGGCTGGACAGACCCTACTCCGGTCCAGAAGCTGGCCGCGCCTGTAATCCTCAAAGGCGAGGACGTTCTCGTGCTTGCGCCTACAGGCATCGGCAAAACCGAATCAGCGATGTTGCCCATCTTCTCCATGTGGGCGTCGACGCGCCCGGCACCAATTTCGATACTTTACATAACGCCTCTCCGCGCCCTCAACCGCGACCTTTTCAAGCGTCTGAAATGGTGGGCCGAACGCCTTGAGTTGGACCTCACTGTCCGCCACGGCGATACCACGCAGTACGAACGCTCGAAACAGTCCGCTTTCCCCGCGCACATGTTTATCACGACTCCGGAAACGCTCCAGGCGATGCTCACGGCCCCGAAGCTGCGCGAGGCTCTCAAAAACCTGAAATGGGTGGTCGTGGACGAGATACACGAGCTTGTGGAGAGCAAGCGCGGCACGCAGCTGAGCGTCGGGCTCGCGCGGCTGCGCAAGCTTGCGGGAAAGTTCCAGACCGTGGGCCTGTCGGCAACAGTCGGCTCGCCTGAACGCGTAGCCGAGTTCATCGCGCCCACCGCGCGCATCGTGAATGCCGCGGCGTCGAAATACTTCGGGATAGAGGTGATATCCCCGACGCCGTCTCCGGAAGACAAGGCGGTCGCTGAGAAGCTCTACATAGGGGCGGACGTGGCCGCGCGTTTGCACGCGATAAAAGACCTGATTACGAAGCACAAGTCTACGCTTGTATTCACCAATACGCGCGAGTCTGCGGAAGTCCTCTCTTCGCGTTTGACGAAGATGGACAAGACGTGGACGCACGACATACACCACTCGAGCCTGAGCAAGGAAGTGCGCATCAAGGCCGAAGACTCGCTGAAAGCCGAGAGCGTGAAGGCTTTGATATGCACTTCGTCGCTTGAGTTGGGCATAGACGTCGGTTCCATAGACCTCGTGGTCCAGCACACTTCCCCGCGGCAGGTCTCGAAGCTCGTCCAGCGCGTCGGCCGCTCTGGCCACCGGATAGGAGAGAAGAGCAAGGGAGTCATAGTCGCCGGCGACGCGGACGACATACTGGAAAGCGCGGTCATCGCGCGGCGCGCTCTGGCAGGCGAGCTGGAACCAACGGAGATATATCCGATGCCTCTGGACGTGATGGCCAATCAGATTGTCGGGATGGCGCTCGAGAGCTATGACCAGAACCCCGACGAGATGTACGCGCTGTTCAGGAACGCGTATCCATATCGCAACCTTGACCGCGAGACGTTCGACGCCGTGCTCGCTTACGTCGCGGACCTGAACATGGTTTGGAGAGACGCCGCGGTGCTCAGGCGCCGCAAGAAAGCATGGGAGTACTACTACTCAAACCTTTCCACGATTCCGGACATCTACCAGTACCACGTAGTCAACAACCTCGACCAGTCGCACGTGGGCGTTCTCGACGAGACATTCGTCGCCGAGCACGGAAACACGGGCACGACGTTCATCGTGAAAGGCACTCCGTGGCGCATCCTTTCCGTATACGAGGGCCGCGTCCTGGTAGAACCAGTGGACGACATGACGTCCGCGGTTCCTGCGTGGGAAGGCGAACTGATACCCGTTCCGTTCGAGATTGCGCAGGAGGTTGGCGCGCTGAGGCGCATGATAGCCGAGGCGATGAAGAGCGGCGAGAAAGAAGGCGACGTCATAGAACGCATAAGACATCGATACCCTCTGTCGGAGGGCGCGGCATCCAAGCTCGTTTCTTACATAGGAGAACAGCTCAAAGCCGGCGCTGTTGTGCCTGACGATCGGACGGTTGTACTGGAGGGTCTTCGAAGCGATGCTTCGAAGTATTTGAAACCCGATGGGTTTCAAAACGACAAGGATTTCGTAGTGATGCACGCCTGTTTCGGCGCGATGGTGAACGCCACACTCGCGCGCTTCTTCGCGGTTCTGCTCTCCTCTCAGTTCGGTCATTCGATTGCCATAAAAAACGATCCGTACAGAATAATATTCCAAGGCGTTGACAAGGGCGCGATAGAGGCGCTGATAAAGGAGAACTCCGCGGACGAATTGCATGACGTCATACTGAAGACGCTCGGGCTCACGCAGATGTTCCGCTGGAGGCTCGTGCACGTCGCAAAGCGCTTCGGCGCCGTTACGAGGCGCGCGAAATGGGACAAACTGAACCTGAAGAAAATGGTCGACGCATTCGCAGACACGCCGGTCTCCGAAGAGGCGAAGAACGAGGTTCTCTTCGAGAAACTTGATGTGCAGAAGACCAAGGAGATGTTCACGGAGGTAAAGGCAGGCGAAGTCAAACTCGTCACTGCGAACGCAATCTCGCCCATAGGCCGCCGCGGCATAGAATACCAGTTCCGCGAGCTCGTCGGTCCGAAAAGGCCGGACAAGGAGATATTCGAGGTGTTCCGCGAGCGCCTGCTCGGAACGCAGGTGCGTCTCGTGTGCATGAAGTGCGGAGACTTTGCGACGAACAAGCTCGTGCGCGACGTGCGCGAGGACCCGGAATGCCCGAAGTGCGCGTCCCGTATGCTCGCCGTGATAAAACCGTTCGCGCGGGAATCCGAGATTCTGATAAAGAAGAGCGCCGAAGGCAAGAAGCTCTCTGCGGAAGACGCGTTGCGCTTGTCGAAGCTGCAGGACACCGCCGACCTTGTTCTGACTTACGGTCGGCGCGCTGTCGTGTGCCTGGCCGGCCGCGGCGTCGGTCCTGACACAACGATACGCGTGCTTGCAAAGCAGCGGGCGGATGAAAACGGCATGCTGCGCGACGTGCTCGACGCCGAGCGCCAGTTCGCGATCACGAAGAAGTTTTGGAGCTGACGGGTTCGGCGGCCTCCTCGGCCAGTTTCTTTACGTCCACCTTCTGCTCTTCGCGTTCGATGTCCTCCAGACGCACAGCGGGGAACGACCTGCGCGAGCGCGGGGCGGGCTTCACTTCCTTTGTCGCCGCCTCGAACGCTCCGATTCTCTGCGCCAGCTTCAGTATCTCCTCCTTGTCCCACGTGAGGACGGGCCTGAACACGGGCAGTTCTGACGCGCGGTCGACGACGGCCATGTTCTCGAGAGTCTGCGAGGCGTTCTGGTTGAGGTTGTCGCCCGTCACGACAGCACGCGCGCCTTCCTGCTTGGCGATAAGATTCGCCACGCGAAGCATCTGTCTCTTCGAGAGCACGTCAAGATGTTCGTCGCGGCATTCTTCCGTGAACATGAACAGCGCCTTGCCGTGCGGTACGCGTCTCAATGACATCTTGTTGCCATGCGACCATTCCCGAAGCGTTTCGAAGACGCGCGCCGCGCGTTCGTCTGTGGACGCGTCCGTGTAAGGGGAGGACTCGAAGTATATCGGAACTACGGTACAGCCCCGTTTCATCATCAGCCACGCGGCCGCCGCGGCATCGACAGAACCCGAAAAGAGAATGACAACGCGCCCCTGTGTTCCCAAAGGAAGGCCGCCCGGACAGGCGTGTTCTTCGATGTAGAAATATGCCTTGTTCTGGCGAACCTCGACGTACAGAGTCTTGTCCGGGTTGTCTAGGTCCACGCGCGCCTGCGTGGCGTCCTGCACGCGGCCTCCGGCCTCGCGTTCTATCATCTTTGAAGTGAAGTTCTCGTTGCCCGTCCGCCGTGCGCGCAACGCGAACGTATCTTTCGACGTGATGAACGTGCGCCCTATCCTCTCGGCCGTTTCGGCTATCTTCTCGAGAGACGAGCCTATGACGCGCGTCTGCACCGGCGATACGCTGACGAGTCCGAAGATGTGTGTGAGTACGCCGACCGTTTCTTCAATCTGTCTGGTCTCGACGAAGATGCGGCCCATCTCCTTGTGCAGGACGTACTTTATCTGCATCTTGTCCAGACCGCTTCGAATGTTCCCGAGAAGGCGGTCTTCCATGCGGCGTCGCACAACGTCGCTCTTGAGGGCCATCTCCCCGTAACGGACGAGGATGCGGTCATAGCGGATTTTGGTCTTCGGCGCTGCGGCCTGCTCACGCTTCGTTGCATCGGCCTTCTTTGCCGCAACTTTTTTCTGCGCTCTCTTCGTTGTTTTCTTGGCCATTCTTCGCACCGTGAACGTAATGGCGGGCCTCAAGGAAAGCTTCGCTTTCCAACGGCCCGACCTTTGAAATTTATGGCGGGCCTGGTGGGATTGCAGCTTTTTGCGCCAATCACATCCGCTCGACGCGCAAAAACCCGCCTGAAAAATCCGCGCACGCGCACCGGCGGCAGCGTACTTTTCATGAAAGTTTTTGCGCGGACGTGCGCAAAAAGTTTCGAACCCACGACTCTCGGGTTTCCTCCATTCATCGGTCTTCGAGACCTCAGCGCTTTTAACGCCGTTAAAAGCCCGATACTGATGGCCTCCCTTTCGCTTTGGGAGACTACCAAGCTGAGTTACAAGCCCGTTGCCGTGAATGGTCGTCGTAATATATTAAAAGGGCTAAAAGTGGCCCATGGGGCTGTCAGTTCGAGAGAAAACCGATATTATGGTAGACTTTCTCGTCCGCCGCTACGGGGACGTCCAGAACCTAGCCGCCAATAAAGAGGACCCGTTCTCCGTAATCATCTCATGCATCCTGTCCCAGCGCACCCGCGACGAGCAGACCGAGAGAGCCTTTTCGGCCCTTGTCGCCGTTGCGTCGACGCCACAGGAGATTCTGGCGCTGCCGCGCGCACGACTCGAACGGCTTATCCGCGTCTCGGGCCCGTACAAGCAAAAGGCGAAGAAGATTCACGAGACTTGCAGGCAGATTATGGAAGAGTTCGGCGGGCGCGTGCCGCGTACGCGCCATGAACTCATGACTCTTTACGGCATCGGCCCCAAGTGCGCGGACATTGTTCTGATGTACGGCCACGGAATACCATCGATAGCAATCGATACGCACTGCAATCGCGTGCCCAAGAGGATCGGGCTGATTGACGAAGAGGCGAGCGTCGAGGACGTGAAGCGCGTCTTGGAAAACAACATTCCCAAATCTAAATGGCATTTAATCAATACAGATCTCATCAAGTTCGGCCGCGATTTATGCAGACCCGTGGGCCCCAAGTGTTCCATATGTCCACTAAGCAAGATATGCAAGTACTACAAGGAGGGTTATTCGAAACGTATTTAAGGTTCGGCGTCTGAGCAAGACTTATATCACTGCGAATATCAGATACGAGCAGGAGGACGTTCCATGGCAGCCACAGTGCGCAAGGCGAAGGAACTCGTCGACAGGCTTTCTTCAATAGAGAACAAGTCGGCTCCAGTCATAGAGAGCGAGGTGAAAAAGGTCGGAGCGGACGGAGACTTTCGCATAGAAGCCAGACGCGCGCCAGGAGCCAAGGGGATGCAGCTTATTGCGTACATGGCAACCGATCCTAGCGACAGGTCGTGGACGCAGGAGCGTGAAGACGGTCTGAAGAAACTCGCGACCGCTTACGGTTGGACGGTTCTTGACAGCCCTTATCCACTGACAGACTACATCATCCGCGACGCGACAGGCGACAGAAACCACGAGATAATGATACACGGCTCAAGACTGGAGGGGCCGCTGGATATGTCGCCGAAGTTCATACAGGACTTCGGAAGACTCTTTGGCGCACAGACCGCGAAGGAGAAGACGAGAAATCCTTCAAGAGCAAACGTGTACAAAAGCTAACGGAGATGCTTCGTCCACTCAGCGTGAGAAACGCGTATCGCGCCCGTAGGACACTTGTCCGCAACCTTTGAAACGTCCTCGCGGGCGTGGCCCAGAGGGTCGCGCACCTCGGCCTTCTTGCCGTCCATGGAAAACGTGAGTGGACAGAGGCGTGCGCACAGATCGCATCCTATGCAGAGCCCGCTGTCGACAGAAACGTGCATGTCGTGTCCTCGGGTCGACTTGCGTGCGCGCGTATATAAGAGTCAGTATGAGGGGCTCTCTTCCTTGTAGCCATCGCGTTCGTTCACGTAACGGGCCAGCACGAACAGCGCCGAAGACAGGCGGTTGATGAACGCGAGCATCTCTTTTGACACGCGTTCCTTCCTCCACAACGCGACGAGCGAACGCTCAGCGCGCCGTGCGACCGTGCGCGCGAAGTGCAGCCGCGCTCCAGCCGGCGAGCCGCCGAGCAGTACGAACGTGGAAAGAGGCCGCGTCTTCGCGCCGTAGGAGTCGCACACATCTTCGAGCCACTTCAGATGTTCCTTTGCGATGCGCATGCCGCGCTTGCCTTTCGGATCGGCCAGCTCGGCCGAGGCGACGTGCAGCAGGTTCTGCATCTTCTTGAGAATGGAAACTACGTCTTTGTGCCCATCGGCATGCGATATCGCTATTCCAAGAATCGCTTCAAGCTCGTCCAGATTTCCGTAGGCCTCCACGCGCGGCGAGTCCTTGGCCACTCCGGTCTTGCCAGTAATGGTCGTCTTGCCCTTGTCGCCTGCGCCCGTGTAGTACTTCATTCTCCCGAGTCTCCGCATGTCTTGCAGACAAAGGCACCTTCAATAGTTGCGTACGTCCCGCCGCACTCCTCGCAGACGCCTCCTGCTGTTATGACCTGGCCCAATCGTGTGCCTTCGCGGTAAACCGTTATGCCCTTGCAGCCCAATCGCCACGCAAGAACGTACGCATTTTTGACATCCCGGGCGCTCGAGTCTGCAGGAAGGTTTATCGTCTTTGACACCGCGTTGTCCGTGTGTTTTTGGAACGCGGCCTGCATGCGGACGTGCCGTTCTGGCGTCACGTCGTGAGCCGTTACGAACAGCCGGCGCACGTCCTCCGGAACCCCTTTCATGTCGCGTATGGTGTGGCGGCCGCGAAGGCTTCCGACGAACTTCACGGAATAGAACCCGCGCTTCTTTGCCAGCAGGACAAGATACGGGTTGATTTCGGAGAGGTGCTCGCCTTCCAGTACGTTCTTCGTATAGTACACGGAGTACAGCGGTTCGATGCCCGATGAGCAGTCCGCGAGCATGCTTATCGTTCCCGTTGGCGCTATCGTCGTTCGCGTCGCGTTGCGTATCGGATCTCCCTTCGCATAGATGCTCCTGCTGAAGTTGGGGAAGGGGCCGCGCGCTTCGGCTATTCGGATAGAGGTTTCCTTCGCATGTTCGTCTACGAACTTCATGATGCGTTCTGCGGTCTCCAGCGCCTCCTTGGAGTCGTAAGGCATTCCCATCAACACGAGCGCATCAGCGAAACCCATGACGCCGAGGCCTATCTTCCTGTTGCCGCGCACGACAGCCGTTATGCGGCGGTCTGGGAAGACAGACGCGTCAACTACGTTGTCAAGGAAGCGCACCCCCGTGTCCACGAGATACGCAAGCTTCTTCCAATCGATGCGCGCCCGCCCAAGAGACCCGCGCACGCACTTAGTCAGGTTTATGGAGCCCAGATTGCACGCCTCGTATGGTAACAGAGGCTGTTCGGCGCACGGATTGGTCGCCTCGAGGCGGCCTATCTTCGGGGTAGGATTGTCACGCTCGATACGATCGACGAATACCATTCCGGGTTCGGCGCTCTTCCACGCGTTCTCGCATATCCTGTCGAGCAGCCTTTCCGCGTTCAGGACGCCTTCCGATTTGCGCGTGCGGGGGTTGATGAGCTTGAAGCTCTGGCCGTGCTCCGCGCGCCGCATGAAGTCGTCCGTGACGCTCACCGAGACGTTGAAGTTTTTCAGCGCGCCTTCGGCGAGCTTCGCGTCGACGAACTTCACGATGTCCGGGTGGTCGTAACGCAGGATGCCCATGTTGGCGCCGCGCCTGCGGCCGCCCTGCTTTATCGCGTCCGTGCTGCAGTCGAACACGCGTGCGAATGACACGGGTCCTGACGCGACTCCGCCCGTCTCCCTGACTACGTCCCCCTCGGGTCGCAGATGCGAGAACGAGAATCCTGTGCCTCCGCCTGTCTGTTGTATCAGCGCCTGCAATTTGAGCGCGTCGTAGATGCCGTCCAGCGAGTCTTCGACAGGCAGTACGAAACACGCGGACAGCTGCTGCAAAGGCGTGCCCGCGTTCATGAGCGTCGGCGAGTTGGGCAGGAATTCGAGGCGCGCCATGATACCGTAAAATTCCCTGGCTTCGCGTTCTGTTGAGCGGTCTCCGTAACGCGCGTTCACAGAGGCGATTTTGCGCGCGACGCGCCATAACATCTGCGCCGGCGTCTCGACGACGCGCCCGCGGACGTCCTTCCTCAGGTAGCGCTTCTGGAGCACGCGCTTCGCGTTGTCCGTTAACGCGAGCTTCGTCTTTGGCGGGCGGTCTAGGAGCATGGATATAGTTCGTTCAGCCGAAATAAAAGGATTGAGTTCACGAACATCCCATGCTGTTCCCGCAGTTAAGGCACTTGAAGCACGCGGCGTTGCGCACGGTCTTGAAGCCGCAGACGTCGCAGTCAGGCGCGTCAGCCATGAACTTCTTCGCTATTTCGTGCGGGTCCACGCTGTCCTTTGCCGCCGCAGGCGTTGTGAACGCGGTCAGCGGCTTTTCCTTTCGCGCTTCCCGCAGCGAACGCAGGTGGTGCAGTTCCTCAAGGACCTGCCAGCGGGGCTTGACATAGTTCAGCGACTTCTGGTACGTCTCCAGAACTTCGGGATTTATGAAATCGGTCTTTCCGTAGTACTCGTAGAGGGTCATCTTGCCGACGAGGTCCTTCACAGACATGCACGTCTTGAAGAGCGGGTGGTCTGTCATGCCTGCGATTGCCCCAACCTCTCCAACCATGTCAAGGGCAAGATCCTTGGCAGGGCGGCCGAGCTGCAGCTGCTTGGACCATGCGATTCCAAGGTCGCGGCAGAACTCGTTGACCGACGAGGCGTTGCGGCCGACAGCCATGAAAACTTCCATGGGCCTTCCGCGGTCGTCCTCGCAGAAGATTATGTGCATCTTTATTCTGCCGAGCTTCGGGTCCATCACGGCGACTTCGCGCTTGATGATGTTGTCCGTGAACTTTGGGAGGCGTACCATCTCTCCCCACGTAGGCCCCTCTTCCTTCGCTTCGGCCTTTATGGCGGCCTTGGCGTTGAGCGGTTGCGATGCTTTACAGCCGTCGCGGTAGAGCGCTATGGCCTTGAGGCCGAGGTTCCATCCCAGTTCGTACGTGCGTGCCACGTCTTCCACCGTAACGTCAGAAGGGAGATTCACGGTCTTCGATATCGCGCCCGAGAGGAAAGGCTGTGACGCGGCCATCATATGTATGTGGCCTTCAGGGGCTATGAAGCGGACGCCGTCGCCGCACCTGTTGGCGCAGTCGAAGACCGCGTAGTGTTCCGTGCGTACGTGCGGAGCGCCTTCTATCGTCTCCTTGCCCAGTTCGAGCACGGTCCCGTCGGCCGTCCTCTTGCCCAGCACGTGCTCTTCTATCACCTTGACCTGTTCGTTCGTATAGCCGAGGTTGCGCAGCGCGCGTGGAACAGACTGGTTGATGATGCGGAAATATCCTCCGCCAGCGAGCTTCTTCCACTTGACGAGGCTAAAGTCCGGTTCGACGCCTGTGGTGTCGCAGTCCATCAGCAGCGCTATCGTTCCTGTGGGCGCGAGGACCGTCGCCTGCGCGTTCCTGAAGCCGTGCTTGCTCCCTTCCTCGACGACATCGTCCCAGACTTCCACAGCGGTCTTTGCTATATCCTCGAACCATTTCTCCGGCATCGCGCCGGCCATCTTTTCGGGTATCGGGCTTCCTGTGCGGAAGAGCTCGTACGTTGAGTCGCGGTGCATTCTCATTACGCCGAGCATCGGCTCCCTGTTCTCCTCGTACAGTGCGAAAGGGCCTTTGACGCGGGCCATCTCAACGGACGTAAGATAGGCCTCTCCTGTCATGAGCGCGGTCAGCGCGCCTGCCATAGCGCGGCCTTCTGCGCTGTCGTACGGCAGGCCCATGCACATCAAAAGCGTTCCGAGATTCGCGTAACCGAGACCGAGCGGCCGCGTCTTGTGCGTGGTCTCCGCAATCGTGCGGCTCGGGTAGGAGAAGAGGTCGACGCCTATCTCCTGCGCGATGAACATCACGCGGCACGCGTACCTGTACGCGTCCACGTCGAATTTCGTATCGTCGAAAAACTTCAGAAGGTTCACGGACGCGAGATTGCATGACGTTTCGTCAAGGAACACAAACTCCGAGCACGGGTTTGTCGCGTATATCTTGTCCGTGTTCTTGCAGGTGTGCCATCTCTGTATCGTATCGTCGTATTGCACTCCGGGGTCCGCGCACTCCCATGCGCATCGGGAAATCTTGTTCCAGAGTTCCTTCGCACGAACGGTCTTCCATGTCTTCTTGCTCCTGCGCGCGATGAGATTCCACTCCTTGTCTTCGCGAATGGCGTTCATGAATTCGTCTGTAACGCGCACGGAATTGTTGGAGTTCTGGCCGGAAACGGTAGTATACGCCTCGCCGTTGAAGTCCGGGCGGCCCATAGAATCGAGGCCGATCCCGGCCTGCAACAGCAGCTTGGCCTTCTTTTCCTCGTGCGCTTTCCACCCGACGAACTCCTCTATGTCAGGGTGGTCCGCGTCGAGGATGACCATCTTGGCCGCGCGGCGCGTGGTTCCTCCTGACTTGATGCTGCCTGCGTTGGTGTCGAGAATCTTAAGGAAGCTCATCAGTCCGCTCGAAACGCCCCCTCCCGACAGCGGTTCGTCTCTGCCGCGTACGCGCGAGAAGTTCGTGCCTGTGCCGGAGCCGCCCTTGAAGAGACGCGCTTCCTTGTCCACGAGGTCCATTATACCCATGGGTCCGTTTATCCAGTCCTCGCATCTCTGGATGAAGCACGCCGCTCCTTGCGGGCGGGCGTAGTAGTTGTTCTCCTGATAGACGCGACCGTTCTCCATGTCCCATGCCCAGTTGTCGCCGTCCTGGTTTATGTTGTGATAGTGCCAGTGGCCGACGTTGAACCAGACAGGGCTGTTGAAGGCCGCGCGCTGTGTTATGAGCAGATACGTCAGTTCGTCCTCGAACGCCTGCGCGTCGTCTGCGGACGCGAAATAGCCGTACTTCTCACCGAACCAGCGGAACGTGGTCGCTATTCGCGAGACGACCTGCCGCGCGCTGGTTTCCGAGCCTACGGTGCCATCCTGGGTTTTCACTTGCGCGCGCTTGAGATATTTCGAGGCGAGAATGTCTGTCGCGAGCTGGGACCAGGCCGCAGGGACCTCAACCTTGTCGAATTTGAAGACGACGGTGCCGTCCGGTTCTGCTATGATGGACGAGCGCGTGGTCCATTCGATCTGGTCAAAAACGCTCGCGCCCTGTTGAGTGTAACGCCTGTCGATTCGCAAACCGCTCCCCGCCTTCTCGGCGCTTTTCACGGCCTGCGCCGCCTGTGCTTTCATGAACATCCCCCCTTATATTTTCAGCGCCGCCACTTCTTTTGCGAAGGCCTTGGCGCTTTCGAATGACTGGTATACGGACGCGAACCTTATGTATGCGACTTCGTCGAGCGCTTTGAGCTTTCTCAGCACAAGGTCCCCGATGTCCGTGCTCTTGACCTCTGTGGATTTGCGCCTGCGGAGCACGCGTTCCACGGAGTCGACTGCTTCTTCGATTTCGGCGTCCGTTATAGGCCTCTTCTCGCACGCCCTTTTCATGCCCATCAGAATCTTCTCCCTCATAAAGGGTTCCTTGGCGCCGTTCCGCTTTACCACCGTCATGTCAAGCGACTCCACGCGCTCGTACGTGGTGAAACGCTTGACGCACGACGTGCATTCGCGCCTGCGGCGCGTCGATTCGTCCTCGGATTCGCGTTTGTCTACGACACGCGTTTCCGTGTGGGCGCAATAAGGACAGTTCAGACCGGGCACCTGTTACTACTTTCTTAGAACACAACCTGTTGTGTTCGCGAACGTGCGCAACCACAACCTGTTGTGTCTGGACAGAAAGGAGTTCGGTCGATATATAAAGTTATCTATTGCGCAGAACATCAGTCCGGGAATTTCTCGATTCTCCTGAAGCCCTTGTCTTCGATGAAGTAGCTGTCTTGCCCGTCCGCGGAAACCAGACCGTCGTTGGACATCTCCACGAGGACCGTTTCCAGCGTCTCGGCGACGCCCTCTTCTTCAAGATCGGCCTGCAGGACGGTCGCTATCTTCTCCAAGGGCACGCCCGCTTCCCCTGCGAGAAAGATGGCGGCGAGGATGCGGTCTTTCAGACCGTCGCCTGCGGGCTTACTTGATTTGCGCGAGAGCTTTTTTGATGGCGTCTTTGGCATAAGGATTCCTCTTGTGCGCCGGGGCCCCGTGGCCCGGCAGCAGTATCTCAATGTCTCCGAGTTTCTTGACCTTCTTCAGCGACGCGGCGAGCGCGCTCGCGTCGGCCGTCGGTATCTGGTCGCCCACCCCGTCCAGGAACAGCAGGTCTCCGGAGACGAGCACGCGTTGCTTCGGTTCCCACAGACATATAGAACCAGGACTGTGGCCGGGCGCATGAACGACGGTGAACGCGTGGTTCCTTGTCTTTACGGTCTCTCCGTCCTTGAGCACGACGTCCGGCCGTACGCCTGCGTAATCTACGGTGTCCTCGTCGTAGAACACCCCTTCGCCCTTTTCGAGCGCGTCAAGGTCTCCTTGATGCACGGCGACCTTCGCGCCTGTAAGCTTCTTCCACTCCTTTATCGCGCCGCAGTGGCCGAAGTGGGCGTGCGTGATGACGATGAGCTTTATCGCCTTCGGGTTTAATCCGTATTCGGCCATCTGGTCGAGAGTTTCCTGCATGTACAGGCCGGAGCCGGTGTCAATGAGCAGTTCTCCATCGATAAGAAAGACGTTCGAGTCCGGTTCCGCGCCATCGAGCAGGAAGATGTCGTTACTGAGCTTCAATCAGCACACCCGACGTTAGAACGCGCGGCATCTTTATATGCGTTTGTCTTGCGTTCGCCGAACAAATCTTTATATTGCAGTAATTTACGCGACGGCCTTAAAGCCGCGCAGGTGGCCGTCGTTCTGAATGAAGTGCGAAACCAGTCCGTATTCGATTCCGCGCTCTTCCGCCTGCGGTTGCACTATTCCCATGAGTTCGCCGGCGTCCGGATCGAAGCGGCTCGCGTGGTGGTCCTGGATGAAATACTTGAGCGTCGGGATCTCCAGCGCCCTCAGAGACGTCTGTATGCCGTTCTCGATAGCCGCCGGGCTGCTCGCGTGTGAAATGCTGACTCCGTCGGATATAAGGACATTTACCCCAATCTCTTCCAGGAAGTCAAGAAGCTCGATTTCCCTGTCATCAACTTTTACCTTCTGTCCTTTCATCTGGCCGTGGTTGTCGCCCATTACTCCGATGACGACACCGTCGATGTTGAAGACGTAGCTCGTGTGGTACACGTAATCCATCGGGAATCCCGTATAGGAGCCGTGCAACGTGCGTGCGCGCGTTACGCTGTCGCTGCCGTGTAGAGGATAGGTTTCCACCGGTTTCGCCTCTTTTAATTGTGCCGCAACAGGCGCTACCGGGAGCATGTGAACAGAGCCATTGATGATTGCGCTGTAATCAAACGTTTCGTAGTTCTTGGGGACGAATTGTTTCAAATCCCGCCTGTCTCTTATCAGGTTCTCTATCCTGTCCACAAGCTGTTCCCTATGGCTGCCGTATTGGCTGCCGGGTTCGCCGTTGTGGTCCCTATGTTCATGAGTAACGAGAGAAAAATCATATTTGCGCGATTCCCTCCTCATCTTTTGCCTATCTGACGCGAAAGGGTCTCTTCCAAGTTCCAAGACAATGTAATCCGCCGGCCTTATTAGATCGTCGACCATTCCAATGCTCCTGGAGCCGATAAGTTTGACTGGAAATCCGTAGAAACCGGTGCTGCGACTACCCATGGAAATTTTAACCAAGCCGTGCCCTTATCAAGTTTGGACAAGCCCGAATATATAGATAGCATAAACAGTTGTATACGGATCTTACGGATACGTGCCGCGCACGCGAATGCATATTTATACGACCTACGTTCAACACACTAAAACACGGAACGATATCTATGGTATTCAGGGTAATCAAGCAGTTTTTCGCGCGTCTCTTCGGAGGCCGCAAGGAGATAAGCCTAGGCCTTTACGGGCCGCCCAACACAGGCAAGTCCACGCTCGCCAACCGCATCTCCAAGGACTTTGGCGGCGGAGAGTTCACCAAGGTATCCGAGATTCCTCACGAGACGCGCATGGTCAAGAAGAAGGAGAAGCTCGTTCTCGAAAGCAATGGCCACCGCATCAACATGAACCTGCTTGACATGCCGGGCATAGCTACCCGCGTCGATTACAAGGACTTTGTCAAGTACGGAATGGCCGCCAAGAAGGCCAAGAACCGCTCCAAGGAAGCGACAAAAGGCATAGTCGAAGCGATAAAGTGGCTGGACAACGTGGACGCCTGTTTGGTCGTCTTCGATTCGACTGACAACCCGTACACGCAGGTCAACGTCACCATCTTAGGCAACCTCGAATCCAAGAAGATCCCCATACTGCTCGTCGCGAACAAGGTTGACCTCAAGGGCGCCAAACCCGAGCGCGTCAAGGACGCGTTCCCCCAATATCCGTGCGTCGAGATCTCCGCGAAGCAGGGCAAGAACATGGACGCCCTGTACGAGAAAATAGTGAAGGAGTTGGCCTAGCGTGCGCAAATCGGCGAAAGGAATAAACATAGAGTTCCTGTCACGCGAGCGGCTGGCGCGCAAGAGTTTCAACGAAAAGCTCAAGATGATTTTCGACAAGGTCAAGAACCGCACAATCGTCGTTCTGGAAGAGGCGCTCACCGCAGACGAGAAGAAGCTCCTTATAGAGCGTTCGGTGCGCGAGGCAAAGGCCGGCTTCCCGGGGATAGAGTTCGTCGGTTTCGACGCCCGCGCAGGCCCGTTCGACGCGATAACGCGCCTGTTCGGCTGGGAGAGACGCGAGGGCCTCGTGGTAGTAGGCTCTTCTGACGTGATAGAGAAGGTCCGCGAGGAGAAGGACGCTATTTCCCTGCTGGCGAAGCTCCGTTGAAGCTTTTCTTCAGGATATCGAAGTCCGCCGCCGAGAAGGTGTCGTGCGTTCTAGGATTGTCCGCGTTGTACAGAGTATTCGCCACGACCTGCAGGTCGCTGGTCTCGAGAGCCTTGTAGGTGTGCTTTATGAAAGGCGGCACGCGCACCGCGTTTGCCTGCGTGAGTACGAACGTCCTTATTTGCCCGTAGACGTCCTGGCACACCCATTCGACGGCGCCTCTCTTGCAGAAGGCGAGTTCTTGGCGCACGCGGTGAAATTCGGTTCCGCCGACTTTTCCGGGTTCGATACCCCTGACGTCGTATATCCTGAGGCCTCGTATGTCTGTTCCGACGTGCGCCAGCTCGTCGGGATCGCAGGCCATGAATTCGTCCCTGAGCTCGTCGAGAGGCATCGACAGAGAAACGTCAAGCGCGGCGTCGGATTTTGTAAGCCACGGGCCGCTGACCTCGAGCTCCCGGACGGCGTCGACCCTCTGCGGTTTGACGAGAGGTATCCTGTAGCCATTCTCTTCGTTCATGCTTCTGGAGGCACAGAAAGCTTTAAATACGAATTGTCACCATGGTAAAGTGATTACTATGGACGACCGAACGTTCCTCGATCTTCACAGGGAGGACCTTCGCCTGAGGCGGCGCGCTTCGAGATCGGGATTTCCCAGATACATAGGCGACGAACTGCCGGGCGCGTCGAGAGGCCCCGTGGCGTCGCCCAAGATAACGTTGCTTCACTATGCCGCGAACTACATGGCTCGCGACGGAGCGCTTCCGGACCAACTCGCTTACTGCAGGGAGGAGCTCTACCAGATGCGAGAAAAGATAGGGCGCGCGGCTGAGAGGATACCCGGGAAAGTCCCTGTAGAGTTTCCCAACGTCCCTGAATGGGCCGCCCGCGACGCGCAGCATGTAAGACGTTCTGACGTTGCAAAGGGATACGCCGCGAAGTTCTTCTACGGGCACCCTCTGCGTCGCGGAGGCGTAAAGGACGACGGGCCGTGGAAGCCCGCTATGTCTTTCGAGTCCGCGCTGGGCAGGCTGAACAGGCTTAACGAGGCGCGGGAGACGCTGACTGCGGTTCTGAACAAGAGAAAAGACGACCCCGAGTTCGAGGCGTGGAAGGCGTACGCGAAGCTCGAGGAGACGAGGCAGAACATGAAGTACGCGGCGTTCGAGATGGCGTTGCACCGCTACTTGTAGATTTATACTATTGTGCCTCTTAACCGTTACTATGCCGAACAAATGCGCGTCTTGCGGACGCACGTACGACAACTACGCCGTGGAGCTCGTCAAAGGCTGCGAATGCGGCTCGAACATCTTCATCTACCAGCGCGTCAAACCTTCGCAGCGCATGCTCGCGCACGAGCGCGCCGTCGTGTCGGGACTTGCGCAGCGCGCGCCCGGCGCATCGCCGGGACCCGCTTCTTTTGATGCCCCGCGAGAGCGCAGTCGACCCTCTCCGAGAGAAGCGCCGAGCCCTCAGGACGTCGTGAAGAAAGTTCAAAGCGCGATTGAGAAACTCCATCACAAGGAGACGCGCGTCGTTGACGACGTCGAATTCGATCTCGAGGCCATACGCGTCATAGACGAGGGAGTCTACGACATCAACGTCGCGAAGCTCGTCCAAAAAGAGCCGCTCATCGTGGAGATAAAGGAAGACGGAAAATATTTCGTGCATCTCGCGTCCATCTTCAAGAAGACGATGGAAGTGGAAGACGAGGCGCTCGACATCGACAAGAAGAGAAAAAAATGAGACAATCCGGAGAAAATTCGCCCGTAAAACAGTTATATTCTGCGGTTTCAAATAATTACAAGAAGCTTCGGTCGTTCGCGTACGTCGCGGCTTCAAAAAAGAGGTGCAAAAATGGCGAGAAAAGTGAAAAGATCGAGGAAGAAGGCAGTGAAAAAGGGCGGCAGGCGCAAGGCGTCTCGCGGACGCAAGCGCTGACCGCAGAAGAGACAAACCTTCTTCCCCTTTTTTCTTTTTGAACAGAACGGGATGAGCGCGGATGTCGTCAAAGATTCTGATTTTATGGGTTGACGATTCTCTGGAATGCAGGGAAGCCGTCAAGCTGGCTCGGAGTAAACGTCGAGTTTTGAAGAAGAAAGGAATTGGTTTGGTTGTCGAACGGATAAAGATCGCGTCGGCAAGGGAGAGCCTCGGGTTGCCTGAGATAACGCTGCAGGAAGAGATCGAGATAGACCGAAAGAAAGTGATGACAGAAGTCGAGTACAAAGGCGAGAGAGCAGTCACGAGTTTTCTGAAGTCGCTGAAGTAGAGAGTCAAATGGCGGCAGTAGATTTTTCATAAATGTTTTTGCGCGTTTACCTGCGTCTTTGGCGCAAAAAGATTTAGCGGCTCATGAGCTACACAAAAACTTCGAAGCGGGTAGCGTTGAGCTTCATATGATGGAATAGCGGCTCATGAGTTACCTTGATGCTCACAGCCCCTCCACTTTACCGTAGGGGAGGCTCGCTCTGGAGCGGTTCAATCATCGCCGCAATAAACCTGTGCGGATAGCTTTAAAAAGCGCATAAGAGGCTTACGACGGCAGTTTTATATAGCGGGCGCCGCTATCCTTGGTATGAAAGGCGTTCAGCGTTTCATCCTGTCCATGACGGCCTTCCTGCTGTTGATTGGTCCTCTTCCGGTTCTCGCTCACGAAACCGAACCCTCCACAGACCCCGGCACAACGCCTGATTCTCCTCTGTGGGGCATCGACGTTGCTCTTGACAAGATAGGCATCCTGCTTGCGACCACGGACGATGCAAAGGCACACGCGAACCTGCACATCGCTGCCGAACGTCTGGCCGAAGTCAAGGCAATGATAGCGGCCAACAAAGTGGACGACGCAGCCAAGGCCGAGAATGAACACACTCATACGCTCGCCGAGGTCAAGGCGCGCATAAAGGCGCTCAAGGAGGCCAGGGAGGAAGACGAGCTGGACGACACGGCGGAGATAGAAAGTGAGGTCGAGAAACACGAGAGTGACGTGGAGGAAGTAAACAGCGCCATCAGCGTCAAGTTGAAAGTTCGAGGGACGCTTACAGGCGAACAGCGCGCGCGTCTGGACGCGTTCTTGGACAGCCTGACCAACAGCACCGCGGACGTCAGGATTGAGATAAGGCAAAAGAAGGACGCCTTGCGCGCCAAGTTCGAGGCGCGGGGACTTGATGACGACGAGATAAACGAGAAGTTCAATGAAACCGAGGGACGCCACGGTTTGCACGAGTTCTTGCAAGCGAAAGCCTCTGAAAGGATAGAGATGGCCAGGACAGCGATAGCCGACGCGAAGACAGCCGCGGAAGTGTTGTCGGCCGAGATTGGCGGAGGCAACGCCACGAATGCGAGCGTGCGCCGCCTCAACGCGGGCCTTCATCTAATCGAGCGTGCAGAATTCCACCTCAATGTTTCTGAAACGGCGCTTACCGAAAACCAGACGGGCAAAGCCTTCGGTCAGGCCACGGCCGCGCTTCACATCGCAAGAAACGCAGAGCGCGTCCTCACAGGCCGTCTTGGAGAGGACAAAGGCGTCGGAGAGGCGGACGACGAGGAAGAGCGTCATGAGAAGGTAGAGATAAAGATAAACAGCGAAGGCAATCAGACGCGCGTTGGCGTCCGCATCGAACGCGACGGCACGCGCGAACGCGTCGAATTCACGCTCAACACCACGGACTGCGCGACCATAAAACAAGAGATAGACGCGCGCACGAGCCTTACGGCAGAAGAAGTGGAGACGTTCCTTGGAACGGACTGTGAGACGCAGGAGGGCGTGAGAGCCAGATTCAAAGCGAAGTTTGAGACGGAGCGTGCCGAGCTGGAGCACAAACTAAGGGTGAACCGCGAAGAGTTTCTGACCAAGCTGCGAGCGCGCGCCCGCGGTGACTTCGGAGACATGAAAGAGAATGAAACAGAAGAGGACGAGATGGAAGACGAAGAAGACGATATGGAAGAGAACGAGACAGAAGATGACGAAACCGATGAAGACGAAGACAACGAAAGGAACGAGACCAATTCGACAGGCTAATTACTTCTTGCTATAGTCCCACAAAGCGCGCAGCGCCGTCACGGCCCTATCCGGATAAGAAAACGTCGGTATGCCATTCTCGTCGAGCGTCTTTTTCATGAGTTCCGTGTAGTTGCCTCCTGCGGATACGATCACCATCGGTTTTTTGGATGTCTGGTACGCCTCTTCAAGTACGTCCACGATGTCGTCGGTCAGGTTCGGCACCTGCATGAGCGCAATCACGACGAGCATGTCATTGTTCTTGTCTTTTATCGCCGCGTCGAGAGCCGCGCGATACGTTTCGACAGTCGCGTCTCCTGCCAAATCTATCGGGTTTTTGACTATCACGTGCGGAGGCGCGGCCTTCCTTATCGCTTTCACCGTATCCTTGGAAGGCTGGGCCATCTCCAGTTCGTTGGCCACTATCTCGTCAACGGTAAGGATTCCGAAGCCGCCGCCGTTTGTTATGACCTGTACTCGCTTGCCTTTCGGTTTCGGACACGAAGAGAGAACGCGCGCATAGTCGAATATCTGCACCATGTCGTGCGCTTGGACGATGCCGGATTGTTTGAACGCAGCGGCGTACACCTCGGCCGCGCCTGCGAGAGAGCCTGTGTGGGACGCAACGGCGCGCGTTCCATCGCTTGTTACGCCGCCCTTCAGGGCGACTATCGGCTTCTTGCACTTCTTCGCGACCTCCATGAGTCTGCGGCCGTCGTGCGCGCCTTCAAGATAGACGCAGATGATTTCCGTCTGCCTGTCTTTTGCCAGATATTCGATGAGCTCGTTTTCGTTGATGTCTACGGCGTTGCCGTATGATACGAACTTCGAAGCGCGGTAACCCTTGCTTTCCATCCAGTCGAGCACGACAGACGCCACGGCGCCTGACTGGGAGATGAACGCCATGTTGCCGGGTTTCGGTCTTCCGAGCCTGTGGCGCGGCAAAAAGAACGTATCCACTCCGGTGTACGGATCGTACACTCCAAGACAGTTCGGACCGATGAGGCGGATGTTATGGCGCTTGGCTATCTTCGCAAGTTCTTTCTCCGCGGTCTCGTTTCCGGTCTCCTTGAAACCGGCGGAGATGACTATCACAGCCCGCACGCCCTTCATTCCGCACTCCTCGAGAACGTGCGCGACAAGCGGCTGCGGCACGCAGACGACGGCCAGATCCACATGGTGCGGTACGTCCCGCACGCTCGCATACGCGCGTTTCTGGAAAACCTCTTCAGCGTTCGGGTTTATCGGATACACGTGCCCGCGGAATCCGCTCTCCACGAAGTTGCGGAAGATTACATGTCCTACTTTCTTCGGGTCGCGGCTCGCGCCGATGACAGCGACGCTTTGCGGATTGAAGAACGCATCGAGAGTCATTATTTCTGCCTCTTCGCGTTGGTTTCTATTCGTCCTGTTCGCGTGAGACGGACCTCGAACATCCCGAGCCTTCCCTTCAAAAGGACGGGCTTGGGAAACCTCTGCGGTTGCGTCATCACAAGGCCGAATGTCTTGCCTTCGTCGTAATACGCGTCAGGCGCGAAATGTTTTGTGTAAAGGAAACGGAACTTGTCCAGCGAGTCGTATTTTATGACGTCGACCATCCTGACCTTGCCTAGAATAGCGCCCTTGGCGAGTTTCGCGGGGTCTATTCCGAGCCTCTTGCAGCCTTCGGCGTCCACGTTAGCGGACGCGTGTATGAGGAGGTCGCCCCGATACGCCGCGTTCCAGTGGCGGTTTTCGATGGTCTTTCTTCCAGAAAGGATGAGGTCTGCGTACGGTTGCTTTACTGAAAGGCACTTCATGCGGTCATCACCAATGGTTCGCGGGAAGTATGAAACGTGGTTTCATGCACTTCATCTGTCGGCACACTCCTGAAGAAGAGTATTTAACCTTTCGCCGCTTTATAAGCGAATGCCAGTGGGGAGTATCGGATGTCGTCTGTCCTAGATCCGCCGTCGAAGGTAGAGCTGATCGCATATCCCAACGAACCTCTAAGAATCGCAGGCGCATCGGCAAAGAGCTGCTATTCTCCGCGGGCTGCGAACAGGATAGTCCTTCCGGACGAGGTCCCGGACGAGGCGCTGAAGAAAGTCGTACAGGATACGTTTAACTCCGGCCACCAGGTGTTCGGCCACCCGACTTTTACGTTCGCTCTGGAGAACGTCTCCAGAAACCTCATCCACGATTTCTTCCATCTTCCGTCTACGTACGTTACAGACCAGATAAGCCAGAGATACGTATCTAACAGGACCGCGACAGTACGAATACCTCCGTTTCACGACTCTGACAGCAGGGACAGGACGCGAAAGAGAATCCGCGCCCAATGGGACGCTTATGCTGCGCTGATTCCCATTCTCGAAGAGGAGTTGAAAGGCATCAAATCCGAGGCCAGAGGGAAGCTCTCCAAGCGGGACACCCAGCTCGTGCCCAAGCAGGCCATCGAGACGGCGCGCTATGTTCTGCCCATCGCGGCGCTTTCCGGGATGTACTATACGGTGAATCTTTCGACGCTCAACAGGCTGGCGCTCAGCCCCAAGCTCACCAACGTGCCGTGGGAGGCGCAGACCGTTGTCGAACAGATGATGGCCGAGGCAAGGAAGACAGAGCCAGAACTCTTCGATCATATAGGAGCGCCGTTGCAGAGGCAGGACGGCCCCTCGTTCAAGGGCCGCAAGCTCTTGGGCGACGTCGACGTCGCGGCTTACAACGCACAGTTCGACAAGAAACTCAATCCTTACCGTTCCAAACTCGTCACGCACACGCCTGACGGCGATCGCATCCTTGCCGATGCGGTCCGCATTCACTTGGGCGCGGCTGACGGCGTGGCGACGGACGAACAGCTGATAGGCCTGGTGATGAACCCCGCCAATAACCGCACGCTCCTGCACCCCGCAGAACTCGAGCACATGGACCCGGCCTCGTACGCGATGGGACAGGTCGCGTACACGTTCCGCAAGAAGCTCAGCCACACAGCCGACTCGCAGGGGCAGAGGCACAGGGCGACGAAAGGAATAAGGCCGCGGCTGCAGGACGTCCTCACGCGCGAACCCGACACGGTTGCGCCGGAACTGATAGCAGGCAACGCAGAAGCGCTTCAGATATTCAACGATGCCATGGAAGGAACTTGGGAAGATGTCCGCTATCTTCTGGATAACGGAGAGAGCAGGGAGTTCGTCGCGTACCTTCTTCCCAACGCGACGGCTTTGCGAATAGAGGAGACCACGGACCTGTTTGGCGCCCGTCACAAGTGGGAGTTGCGCACGTGCCTGCGCACTCAGGAAGAGGAGTGGAAGATAAACCGCGACGAAGTGAACCAAGTAAGGGAAGTGACGCCGTTGATAGGGAACTTCCTGGGCCCGCCGTGCCATCTCAGGAAAGGCGCGGGCGTCGGCCCCATGTGCAACCAAGGCAAGCTCTTCTGCGGCAAGCCTGTCTGGGACATGGACCTGAACAAGATATCATACTACTCGGGAGAGACCGAGGCCGACGCCAAATAATCAGGCGGCTTTCTTCACGAGCAGCGGGCGTATTCTTGAACAGACGTCCACCACGACCTCTTTCAAGGGCCTCTCGGCGTCGACGAATTCTATTCTGTCGTTCGGCAGGTATTTGGGCAGGTTTCCATAGGCCTCGTGCAGCTTGGGCAGGAATTCAGGGTCTTCGAACTTGTCTGGTTTCTTGCCCGTCTTTGCAAGCCTTGCAAGAGCTGTCGGCACGCTCACATCAAGCACAACCATCAGGTCGGGGCGCTCTATCATACTTTTGCCAACGAGCCACTCGACTTCCCCCGCGAGCTTCTCTATTGGATAGCCCTGCGCGCTTTGGTAAGCAACCGTAGAACCGTAGGAACGGTCTGTGAAGATGTTGATTCTTTTTGAGAGGTTGGGTTGGATATCCAGCGCATTATGTTCGATCCTGTCCGCGAAGAAAAGACGCGTATAGACCGCCGCGGCCGCGAGATCGCTCATCGTCCCTTTGGGAGGCCACTTGGCGTTGAGCCTATCACGTATGTGCTTGCCCGTCCCTTGGTGAGTGGGCTCCGCGGTCCATCTGATACTATAGCCGTTGCCACTGAGCTCGAACATAGTCTTTTCCATGACAGTGCTCTTGCCGCTTCCGTCCATTCCTTCGAATGCGATGAACGCCCCCCGCGTCATGCGCTCTCATTGACACTAAAAGGATATATAGGAACCGGGACGAAGAGCCAACGATGAAGGCCTTCAAAGTCCTCAACGATTCGCTGCGCTTCCTCGTGAAACAGCCGCTGTTCTTCGCGCCGAACCTGATATCGACGACGGTCTGGAACGCGTTCCTGCTTTATTTCCTGCTGGAGTTCGGCATCGACGTCACGGGCTTCTCAAAGCCGCCAACAATCGACGTCGCGTTCCTCTACCTGACAGGCTCTATACTCGTAACCGTTGTTTCCGTCTACTTCCACAGCATGTATCCGACGCTCGTAAAAGGCTACAGGAAGAACAAGAAGTTCGATTTCGCAAAGTCCATGCGCGTCGCGTGGACCTGTTTGCCGCGTACGTTCTTGTCCGTTTTCTTGCCCGTGTTGCTTGCAACCGCTCTGATGCTCGTGCCGATGGTCGTCGCGATGCTCGGCGTTCTTACAGGAAACGTGCTGCTCATGGCAATCGGTTTCGGAACAGTAGCCATAATCACATTTTACATTACGCTCAAGTTCTACTTCTCTCCGTCTTCGGTCATTATAGACGATGTTGGCGTCTTCGAGTCGTTCAGGCGCAGCTTCCGTTTGTCAAAGAAGTATAGGACAGAGACCACATACGTCGTCCTCATTTCGTTCGCCCTCATCGCCGTGGCGTTCTTCCTGCCCGGAACGATTCGCACGGCAAGCCTCGCGGCGTTCGTGATACTGCGCTACGTGACGTCACTGACGGCCGCGTATATGGGGGTCGTGAATCCGACGATGTATCTGGAACTCAGGCGATAAGGTTTAATAGTCACACAGCCCACGGGACGTGTGGGGATATGAGCACGAAGATACCCGATTCAGAACTCGTGAAGCGCGTAATCTACATGACTCTCAAGGAGCACGGCATCGTCCGCACGCAGGAAGAGCTCGCGGAGCTCGTGGAAGACAGTTTGAAGAGGCTGGACAGCAAGTTCGAGATAACGCCGCAGCGAGCGCGCAAGCTGGCGCTGGAAATAGCCGGACTCGAGCTCGGCGTCGAGACGAAGAAGGGTTCTGGAGACCTGCCTGATGAATGTCCGGCCTGCAGCGGAGAACTGTTCGCCACCGTCTCAAACAACCTCAGAGGCGAGCGCGTGATGATAGGCGTGCATTGCAGGCGCTGCGCGTACGAGGCGGATTTGAAGCAGTTCGCGCCGCGGCGCTACGAGTTCCGTCTCTTGAAAAAGAGCGGGCCGACGGCCGCCCCGGCCTAAATCGTCGCCTTCAATTCGCATGCCTTGCACGTTTCGCCTGAGCACAGCTCTCCGCACTTCTCGCACGCGCGCAGGGAAGGCATTTGTTTCATAAATGACTCGCGCAGCGCAGGCAGTACCTTCTCAAACGTTGCGGACGCGTTGTGCTTCGTTCCTGGATAACGCTCTTCCATCCTGTTCAGGAAGTCGCGCACGTCGAACCGCAGCGAGTCGTGCGCGTTCGGGCACTCGTCCTCGTGGTGAGGCAGTCCGTTCAGGATGCAGAACAGTCCTATCTCGCGTTCCGGCACGTTTCGCAACGGCTTTACGCGTAGTATAAGATCATTTTCATGCGCATTCATCGTCGTTCCCATGCGTACCAGACGGTTGACGTCTCCTTTCAGGAAGTCCATGAACACGCTTTGCAGCTCGTCGTCGAGGTTGTGGCCTGTCGCAACTTTTGTCGCGCCGAGCTCGCGCGCATACTTGTTGAGGATGTTTCTGCGGAAAACGCCGCAGTACGTGCAGGCGCGCACGTTGCCGCGTGCGGAACCCTCGGAGTCCGCGTTCTGAAAGTCCTTCTTCCCGTGCAAAACCTGGTCCATGGTCTTGCCGAACTCATCCTTGTACGAGACGACGTGAAGCCGTACGCCCAGCCGCGCGCACAGCTCCTTCGCGGATTCGAGACTCTTGTCCCGATAGCCTTCTATGCCTTCGTCGACAGCTAATGCGAACAGTTCAACATTAGGCCACGTCTTGAGCAAATCAGAAAGCACGTAAAGCGTAAGAGAGGAGTCCTTCCCACCGGAGAGCGCGACGCATATCTTGTCGCCGTGCTTGATGAGTTGCTCGGTGCGTATCGTCCTGCGTATTTTGGTCAGAAGGTCCTCGGAGAAATGTTCCTTGCAGAGCGCGCGTCCTTCGTACTTTCTGTGGTATACCGCATCCTTTTCGCAAGCCGAACAGTTCATTTCGTTCTTACCTCCTTGTACCATTTCGCGGGATGTTTCATAAGCGCGCCCAATCTGCGTTCTTCCTCTTTTGAGTATGGGACGAGCTCGAGTTTGGGATCTTTGCGTATGCACGACTCGCAGAGTCCTTCGTCTTTTACGCGGAACAGAATTGTATTCTTCCCGCATCGTTGGCATTCCATCGCACTTCACCAAGCCCCGCGAGGGAATCTTGAAACCGCAGGTTTCATGAACAGTATTCTAACCACCCGAAACAATGCGCAACGCGTCTATGACGTCGCCTTCCTTGACAGAATCCTCGTCGGTTATCACAGAACCATTGCGCCTTGGTATCACTGTTTGAACGGATATCCCAGCGGCCTTCAGGGCGTCGGCTACCTTGGCGTTCGCGGGGACCTCTACCTCGGTTTCCTTCTTCTGGAACAGAACCTTTACGAACATAGAATAAACACCGCAAGTAAACCTTTTATAACTATAACCGGCCTACTGGACACAGTGCTGAGGTAGCAAAGCTTGGTTTAGCGCCTTTTTGCGCAATATCCGCGCAAAAACCCGCGGGAAAAAATACGCCTGCGGGCAGAAGGCGGACCAACTGCGCCGGTCTCGAAAACCGGTGGGCGCAAGCCCGCGGGAGTTCAAACAAGTGGCACATGCGTGCGCCCCTTGAACCCCTACGACGGGTTCACGAGAATCTCCCCCTCAGCGCCAACCAATTCAACAGACGCGCTGATATGAAACCGCCGTTTCAAGCATCAGCGCCATTTACTTTTATATCGTAAGCTCTGCAATCCCATCTCAGGATAGTATGAAGATAAGATACGTCAGGAAGCATGAAATTCTAAAAGCCGCCAGGATTGTCGGTTTGAACTATTCGAAGGCATTCGAGCTTGCTGCAAGACGGGAAATAAAAGCCGCCTTCAAAAATCCGATCATACCGCCTCGGTACCTTGTTGCAGAAGAGAATGGAAGAATGGTTGGATTCGCGGGATTTATCCAATCTTGGATGGATTGGCATGTCTACCATATATTCTGGGTGAACGTCGAGCCGACGCGCCAGAAAGAAGGAATTGGCACAGAACTAATCAAACGAACGATACAGGAAATCAAGACGAAGAAGGGCAGGAACAAGGCCTCATTGATACTTCTTACCACAACCAATGTGCGTTTCTACGAGAGGTTCGGATTCAGGACAATCTATAGGCTATCTAAAAAATATTCCTTGATGGCGCTTCGACTGGGAAGCCGGTAGATTAGTACCTCGGCCTAGCTCCAATCACGTACCGCACGGGCTCTCCCCAGCCTTTCTTGCTGCGACCGCCGGGTCCGCCGCGTCTCGGGCCCCCGCGGCCGGGACCGCTTCGCCTGGGACCGCGCTCGTGATACTCGCGCCTCGGCACGACTATATTGTAAGTGAAATCCGCGGGCACGCGCTCTTCGGCTATGTCCTTTCGTATCTTTCTGCGTATCTCGTCCCACGCGCGGCCGTCCTCCGGCGTGACGAACGTTATCGCGCGGCCTGAGCGGCCCATGCGACCCGTACGACCTATGCGGTGTACGTACGTATCGGACTCCTCGGGAACGTTGAAGTTTATCACGTGGCTGATGTTTTCTATATCCAGACCCCTCGCGGCGACGTCTGACGCGACGAGTATCGGGACGTGTCGCCCGCGGAACGCC
This sequence comes from Candidatus Aenigmatarchaeota archaeon, assembly GCA_016432325.1. Lineage (GTDB taxonomy): Archaea > Aenigmatarchaeota > Aenigmatarchaeia > PWEA01 > JACQIF01 > JACQIF01. The sequence goes on along the minus strand of CP066684.1, from coordinate 291,803 downwards.
TCTATCGCGCGCAGGCGCTGGGATTGGCTCATGTCGCCGTGGATGGCCATTGACTTGAAACCCGACGCGGACAAGACACCGTTCACCCAATCGACGTCGCGTTTCGTCCGGCAAAATATCAGCGTCGTCTCCGGCTTCTCCTTGGTGAGCACGTAGGCGAGAGCCGTCAGCTTGGTCTTCTGTGAGCATGGATAGTATGTTTGCCGTATCGTCGAAGTATCAACGCGGTCAGGCGTCAGCATCACGTTTTCCGGCCTGTTCATGTAGCGGCGCGCTATGCGCTGCGCTCCTTCGGGCATCGTCGCGGAGAACATCAGAGTCTGGCGCTGTGGCGGCAACAAAGACATTATCTCTGTGAGCTGCTTCTCGAAGCCCATGTCCAGCATGCGGTCCGCTTCGTCCAGAACGACAACCTTGAAGGCCTTCAGGTCGATGACCCTGCGTTCCTGGAGGTCGAGCAAGCGTCCGGGCGTGGCGACGACTATCTGCCTGCCGTGGGCGCGCCTTATCTGGTTCTCTATGGACTCGCCGCCGTAGACGGCGGTTGTACGGACGTGGTGGTGTTTGCCCAGTATCTCTATGTCTTCGGCCACCTGCAGCGCCAGCTCGCGCGTCGGCACGAGCACGAGCGCACGCTCGCTCTTGAGGAGGTGGAGTATCGGAATCCCGAAGGCCGCGGTCTTGCCGGAGCCCGTCTTCGATTGGACAATAAGGTCCTTGCCCTGCAGTACCATAGGTATGCACTTGTCCTGGACCTCGGTCGGTATCGAAAAGCCGCACTCTTCTATTCCTTTCTGCACCTCGGCTTTCAGGTTGAATTTCTTGAATCCCATATTCTCATCGGCGTGAGTGAGAGAGATAGGTTTATAAAGGGGCCGAAGCGCAGGAAGTTCGTGATACATCAAAACCCCAAGCCGACTGTGGACGCCGTCGTGGAAAAGGACGGAAAAGTCCTGCTCATCAGAAGAGGCAACGAGCCCTACAGAGGCACGCTGGCGTGGCCCGGCGGCTTCGTTGACGTAGGCGAGACCGTCGAAGCCGCCACATTGAGAGAACTCATGGAAGAGACGGGCGTAAAAGGGAAAATTGAGGCCCTGCTGGGGGTCTATTCGGACCCCAAAAGGAACATAAGGGAGCATACCATCGCCACCATATTCGTCGTCAGGTGGATTTCCGGACAGCCAGAAGGAGGCGATGACGCGATTGACGCAGGATGGTACGACCCCTCGGCGCTTAAGGAGGAGGAGTTCGGTTTCGACCACTGGCGCATCCTTCAGGACTATCTGAAGTGGAAGCACGAGGGCGGCACGTTCTGGTCGAGTACATAGTTTAAATACAATACTGGCATATTCTCGGGCGAGCGATGGTAGTCTAGTGGTAGGACTCGACGTTGCCAACGTCGTAGCCCGGGTTCAAAAAAGTGGCACTTCGGCGCCCCTTTAACCCCTACGAACGTAGGAGTGCTTGAAAATCCCGGCCATCGCACCAACCTCATTCTATGGTGCGTCGACGGCGATAACTATATACTCCGGCGGAGGTTAATGTATTATGGCGCAGCAGAGTCTTGAAGTCCACGACATCTACAACATAGACAACCGCCTTGAGTCGGCGATGCGCCGCCTGCGGACGGACGGGCGGATAACAGAGCCCAACAGGGAGTTGCTTCTCAAGTTCATAAGGCAGTTCGGCGTCGGCGGGGGCAGTGTCTATCGCCAGGTCTTCTACGCCATCCGCATGACCAACATCGGCCGCCTCGCGCACAAGAACTTCGATGAGATGGACAAGGACGATCTGATGGAACTCGTCAGCCGCATACAGGAGAAGCGCGACTGGACAGAGCGAACGAAGGTCGATCAGCGGGCGTGCATCAAACGCTTCTTCAAGTGGCTGCGTGGCAACGACGAGGAAATCCCGCCGGAGGTTCGATGGATAAAGACGAACGAGCCCTCGAACAAGAGAAAGCTTCCCGAGGATTTGGTGAGCGAGGACGACCTGCGGCTGCTTCTGCGTCACGCGCGTTCGGCGCGCGACCGCGCCATGCTGTGGACCCTCTGGGAGAGCGGCGTGCGGATAGGGGAACTCCTCTCCATGAGATACAAGGACGCCGCCTTCGACGAGTACGGCGGCGTCATCCACGTCCGCGGCAAGACCGGCCCGCGGCGCGTGCGCATCGTTTCCTCCATTCCAGCCCTGTCCGCCTACTTGGAATCCCACCCGACGAAAAACGGCGACGACGCGCTGTGGCTGACGGACTACGGCAGACCGATGAGCTACTCGACGTTCAAAACGCTGCTGAGGCGCATCAAGGAGCGCAGCGGCTATCGGAAAAGGCTGCACCCACACCTCTTCCGCCACACGGCCGCGACGCGGCTGGCCACCGAGCTGACCGAACAGCAGATGAAGGCTTATCTTGGTTGGACCGGCGCTTCAAAGATGGCCGCAATCTATGTCCATCTCAGCGGTGCGCAGATGGACGAGGCTATATTGAGGATTCACGGCCTCGTTCCGAAGAAGGAGGAGACGAACGGCCATCTGCGGCCGAAAGAGTGCGGCGTCTGCGGCACGTCTAATACTATGGACAGGAACTGGTGCGTGCGATGCCGCCATCCGATTTCGGAGAAGGCGAAGGCGCAGACGATGGAAAGCAACAAGGGCTTCGTTATATCCGAGGAGCTCGTGACGGCTCTCATGGACAGGATGGAAGAGAGGATGAGGGAGAGAATATAACAGTGTTATATAAAACACTATGGTCAATGATACATAGCCTTAAATAAAGACTTCGGAATGATGTAAAACCACCCCGTCTTCAGTTTAAGTGGCTGTAGCACCAATAATATACGGTGAGTGTTCATGGAACAAATAGAGAGCGTGCGATTGCATGGTGTGGGCCTTGGGGATCTCTTTGATAAAGAATTCGCGTCTAATCTATCTCAAATGGATAAAGATATAATGCCAGCGAGCATTGTTCTGGTAAAGGTAAAAAACAACATGCCCATTCCATTGATAATGAGCCACCAAAACAAGAAGGAAGTTGAAGACAAAATACTGCACATAGAATCACCAGATCCGGAGTTTTTGCAAAAGGTAAAGAGTATGATAAGTAGGTGAATGTATGGCAACCATCAGACGTGCAATAGACATTGTTGGAGAAGACGAGCCTATACAAACCGTTTTCGAGCGTCTATCCATCCCTCTGCCTGTTTTTAGGGCGCAACAACAGAGACTGAGAAGTCTTGAGGATGAGGTTGATTTCCTTCGCCAAGAGGTAGTCTCATTGAGAAGGCAACATGAAATGCATGGGATGCACGAATCGATCACTAAAGACAGGAGGATAAGTGATATGGAAGCAGAAAAGGAGATAACACAACTAATATTGAGAGAAAAGAGTGCTGGTAATACGAAACTATCCGTCTTTTTTGTCTCCACAGAATTGGCCCTTTCTGGCGAGCAGGTACAACGAGTTTTTGACAAGTTTGTAAAAGCAGGAAAAATGAGTGAGACAGATGAATAACCCAGTAACTTTTCCCGTGGACAGTGATGATTGGATTAACGTCCATAGATTAGGAAAGGTTCTGGTTCAGGCCACCAACATTTCCAAGGCACGGAGAATTACGAGTGAAAGGGGGAATCACCGAGTGGCCCAGGTGGAAGCAGAAGGTGGAGTTAGAATAAAATCTAAATTGTTTGATACATCGAAATTCGTAGTCTAGTCGTTGCGTCAAACACAGCCTTCTAGAAGCCTTAGAATGCATCAAGGAAAAGAGAGAATAACCCAGTGTTGCCGCCGGACGAGCCGGCGTACAAGACTGGGGAGCATATTGAATAATTGATTGGTGAGGATGTTTATATACCTTATTTTTGGGACTTCAATTGGCTACTCCTCTAACTCTCTACACTCTATCGAGTATCACTGTCTTTATCGGTAAATGATGTTAGATCAATCTGTCTCGGGATATCGACCACTTCCTTTTCTAAAATTCCCGCATCAGACAACGCGTCTATTAAGACTTGCAAGGCATCCTGTCCTTTAGACAGCGGTTGATAGACTATTTTATACGCGGGATTTGTTCCCCCGTCTACCTTCGTTACATCGGTTATATCAATTTCAGTAAATGAGTTCATTGCATCTTTTACAAGGCTTCTCGTGAACTGTCTCCTTGTGTCCTGTGAGTTGTCGGCGGTATCATAATATGGTAATATATAATATTTACTAAGGTATTCTATAATGGTATCCAAATCCACAACTATAACTGGATTTAATCCTTGTTCTAGTATTTTCACTCTATCCAAAAGACTTTCTGAGTATTTGTTTCTCAGAATTTCATCAAAAATGTTTTGCCACAGAATGAGCATCACATATTCTTTTGGTGGCTGATGGCCCTCGTCAACTACAGCAATTTTGTATTCTCCGATTAGCTGGGATTCTTCGTTAAAGTGCCAAGCTATTGGGTTATCTCTGAAGAATTCGCCTAAGCCCTGATCTGAGAACTGTCCGTCTAGTATTCCGATATTAAGTGTTTTGACGCTAGACCCTCTAGAAACATGATATTGTAGACCAACCAGATTGTTTCGTGGGATGTACGGTAAATGTCTCTTCCAGAGCATGTATGTTCTCTGTGCTCTTTCGTGCAGGATAAATAAAATATCATGTGGGTTCGTACAATTGAGAAATTCGCTATCATATTTCTTTAACTTTTGTGTTAGACTTACATCCAACATCTGCATAACGAAACCTTTTCCACCTTCCCCCCTGGCCCATTCCATATAGTTTTTGGACTCCAAACTGTTAGGGAAATTTGACGGCAAAGAACGTTTAATATCCCCTACAATATCATTACTCGAAGTACCTTTAAGAAACAAATCGGGCGTTACCGCTGGTTTGTCTTTATCATAGACTAGTCTAGCACCGAAATATAGATCGTATCCAACATTCCATATTTCTTTCAAATACTTTTTAAAAACAATATTAGCCAAAACGGCCTCCCGATAACTGTCTACATCATCTTTCGTGTGTTTTGGAGCAACCATCAGATTACCTCACAGTCAAAATCTTCTAGTATTTTATTCACGACTCTATTAAGAGAAATTTCTCGTACGCCTGTCTGTGGTGTCATAACTATCATATTCTCGGCTACGACGTCTATTGAGTAGCTTGCTCCAGACGTGTAATCTTTTACCATCAACTCCGGCATCTGGTCGTCGCTATTGACTTGTGCTATTTCTATTCCCCGTAGGCGGCCAAGTCGTTTTATCAGTTCGATACCAGCATTCTGAGAAGTAAAAACTGGTTTTTCCGTTTTAAATACTATAGGTTTGGCCGCCGGGTTAGCAATTGTCCGAGAGCGATTTCTTAGAACATTTTCATAGTTTGCTGTTAGGTTATGCAGTATTGGTTTAATCAGTTGACTGAAGATGTTGCTAAAGTGATACGACTGATAGTATTGTATTCTTCCGTTTCGCGCCAATCGTATTTTCTTTCCATCAACTTCCAGAAGAATGCTGTCAATCCAGGTATTTTCCTTAGCCGCTTGAAGAAATGCCGTATCAACGTCCACCTTTTGGTGAAGTTCGATTGTCTTTTTTTCGCCATAATAACGTTTAGCAACGTATTCTGAAATAACTATATCGGTTTTATTAGGAAGAACGTCTAGCATTTGTTTTAGTTGGTACGAACGGAATCGTACACGAGATACGAAGGGATAAAGTGCTTTGAAGAAGCCTAAATCGGCGTCCAGTTCATGGGAACCTTTATTTGTTACCAAGAAAAAGACGGGACTATTTTTAGGGAATACAAGTAAGTTCTGCATGTTTTGTCCATATTCAAAAAGTTCTTCTTTGGGAATTTCTTGACCACAGTGAGAACATTTGTATAAAGCGCCTTCTAAATCTCTATTTTTTATAGTAAGCTCCGCTACGTCGAATCTATCAAATTCTTCTGTTTTACAAATAGTGCCTTCATATCTAGCAGGAATCCATTGCTTAATCAGTTTCAAAAAAGGCATTTCTGAATCTTGGATAAAGAGAATGACCTTACGGGGCGTAGGTCCAATTGACTTGACGGACTCTATTCTTTTTAAAAATTCTCCGTCAGCATCAAAGAATTCTAGACTATCCCTGACCATGTATAATGTGAATGGACAAAGCTATTAAACCCTTTCCATATGGTGTATTGGGTCAAGTCTCAGACGTTAATTTAAGCTTTCTTTAATAGTCTTCTTCTCGGCGTCCGTTACCCCGTATATCTTGTAGACGAGTTCGTCTATCTCCGCATTAGTCTTCTTGACTTCTTCGTCGAGCTTAGCAGTCTCGGCCGTTTTCTTATCGCCCAACTGATGAACTTTTTTGTTAAGGTCATTTATTCTTGAAACCTTCTCGGTTAGAGCAGTTTCAACAGATTTAGATGTATGAGGCAGAGGTATTTTACCAACATAGTAATCATCGAAATCCATAGTTCTAATGGCTTTACCGAAGATATACCTGTATGCATACCATGAAATCAATTCGGAGTTCATTATAGCCAAAATAGTCTCTAGCTTGTATTTCTTATCGGTTAGAGTGGTATTTTCTACAGTATCCACATTTAACTGTCCTTCTCCATCCAATGCAGACATGATTATGATATGGTCCTTTGGGCGTGTTACATGAGCCACTATTCTCTGTGAAATTATCTTAGGTTGAAGAAGCTGTTTAACCTTTGTATTTGTAGCATCGATTTTCTCTAAGAAGTCTGTACTATCCCCAAGGTGATAGCGGGAAATGTTGACCCCACGAAATATTTTATATGGTGTTTTCTTTTTGGTTATAAACTTCTGGAGCGGCAATCCACGACTTGTTTTGGAAACACTCTTCATTTGTAATGGAGAGGACATAAGATGTTTGAACACTTCGAAGTCTTCTCTACTGTCATGAACTATCAAGGAATCGATTTTATCTATGAATGATTTGTCCACAGTAAATTTAGAGCCGGTATCAATGTTTTCTACAATGTAGGACTTTTTGCCACTGCCCTTTTGTATAATGAATATAACTTGTTCCAATAAAACATCTTCAAAGGCTTTGCTAACATCAACTAACAAAATCATGTCCTTCTTAATGAAGTCTCTACATGGTTTCCACGCTTGGCTATATGCCAAGGACTTTGGTACAATCATTCCAAAGTATCCTCCATCTTTTAATAGATTCATCGATTTCTCTATGAAAACAAGCGCTGTATTTTTGTACGATTTCGCGGTTTCATATTTCCGAGAAATGTATTCCCTTTCGTTTTCCTTCAACTCTGCCCCATAAGGCGGATTGCCTATAATGATGTCAAATCCACCTTGTTTTACGATATCTGTAAATTCACTCTCCCAACGGAACGCATCGGCGCCCACAACTTTTTCATCATCTATAATACTATTACCACGCTTGACGTGAGCGTCTAATTCCTTCGGTAATCGGCGTCCGTTCTCTGCCGCCTTTAAGAGTAGATTTAATTTAGCTATTTCCACGGCTTTGTTGTCAAGATCGACACCGAAAATATTGTTTTTAAGAATTTCGGTTTTAATGGAGTAAATGCCTTGTGTATCAAATTTACGCTGATCCGTGCCGCCTTTACCCCGTCTATAGTTATACATCTCGTCAAATGCCTTGATAAGAAATGATCCAGACCCACAAGCAGGATCGAGTATCGAAATATCGTTCACGTTAATTTTCCTCTCTTTTAGTTTAGCGCCAACAGTGTTCTTAATAATGTAATTGACAATGTAGGTGGGAGTATAGTATATTCCCTGTTCCTTACGATGCGCTTGTCCTTCCTTAAGTTTCGTTTTACCTGATTTTGTTTGTGCGAGTATTTTACCGAGATATTGTTCGTACACTTGTCCAAGTACGTCGGCATCTATCCAGTCAAAGTTGTAAATATACTGACCGTTCTTGGATTCATAGAGGTATCCTACAAGCTTGTGAATGATAGACCCATCGATCGTTATTCTATCACAATCATTATCCGTGCCAATCGAGAATAAGCCGCTATCGTAGACATCATTATACTTAGCGAAGAGTTGTTTCAGTTTAGGATACGCTTTCTCGTCTGAAAGATGTTTGATTTCTTCGAGCGTTTGACCCTCTGGGTTCATGCCCACATCCTCACACCGACGTATGAAAATCAAGCGGTCTATTATTCTCTGAATTATTTCGTCGCGCTCATTGAGTTCGTATTTGTCCGGGTAACTTTTTTCTATGTCGCCTGCTACGAGACTGCGGATATGCATGAGGTCTTCCAAAAGCGGTTTGTCGATGGTTACTCTCTTCTTCAGTCGACCCTCGCTTTCAGCTTCTTTCAACGTGTTACCCGAAGCGAAACTCTCCTTCGACAGAAGAAACAAATCATCTTTGATCGAGTAATCTTCGTACCTGAAGACTCTGAAAACCTGATCTTTCTTATCGAACGCTTCAACACAAAAGAGCTTTAATTCCTCGAAGTTTGTCGATACGGCGAACGGTATTCTCTGAGATAGAGCATACGATATAACCTGTCTATCCGCCTCTTTATCCAAAGGTACGCCCATCTTCTTTACTTCCAAAAAGAAAACTGTCCTATCATTGATTTTGAAGGCGAAGTCGGCTCTACCTCGTTTTTCGCCTCGGTGCGTCTTAACTTGCTGGAAAACGTCGTTGACGTCTGTCCAACCAAGAATCTTGAAGAGTCGTAGCACAAGTTGCTCTATGTCAGCTTCGGAGCGGGATTTGTATGAAGTATAGTTTGCCTTGAAGTCTTCTACAAGAGTTTTGATCTGTGCCCTGACTTCTTGGCGTTCCATGACCTTAATGAGTGCTATGCACTATAAAAGTCAGTTCAACCTTTCCCGAGATATGAAGAAACTGAAGTTTTACGAGAACCAAGAATCCCATCTTCGGATTACGGAAGGGTCTAAATCTAATATGACCTTTGTTCTGAGATTGGGGACTCAGGAAGAATCACATCTTACATACGGTTACATGCGCTTGGTGGGAAACCAACTTTTTTTCGATATCGCACCGCAAGTTAGCGGTAACGTCTTCCTGCAAGCTAGGCAAGATACGAAAGATGGGGATACTATCGATGTTTATGGTGTCGTGGTCTCGCCTGCTGGTACCGATATAATATGGAAAGACAAGAACTGGCATCATCAGCCATCCAATGTGGGCAGTCTATACGACACCCAATTTAAGGACGGTGCGATGAAAGTCCAAATTTGTATAGGAAGTGGGCTGCCTCTAAAGGATACGCTAACCCATTTTCAAACAACATTTGTTGTTTAAATATAACACTGTTATACTTACCCCCAGTCTTAACTCACGGTATTTTCCAGCGACCCAGAGATACCGTGAGTAGCGGGTGCGGGTGAAACTTGGATGAGGAGCTGGCGCCGATCCTCGGGATCGACCTCCTGATAGACGAGTCCGGCAGCCTCCAGCGATGGCAATATCTGCTGTCTCAGCAGCCAGTCGGGCAGAGGCTTGCCATAGACCTCGTAGTGCTTGCTGACTATCCGCTTGCGCTGGATTCCCCCGTTCCCGGCCAGCGGCATTATAACCTCGTCAAAAACCCGCAGAATGTACGGCGGCACTCCCAAGTCTTGCGACCGCTCTATGTCGCCCCAGACGGCGAAGCCAGTGTTTATGTCGTCCGCGCTGCAGACAAGGTCGTTGCCGCGCCGTTCCCTGTGGGAAAAGTTAAGCAGGGCGACTGCCTTTACGATGGACATCAGCCGCCCCACGTCCCTCATGTCGCGCGGCTTCAGCTTGCGGTTGAGGAAACGTTCTTGGATGCGCGCCGTGTCCGGGATTATGACGTTGTCTATCTTCGCGTTCCTAATCTGCTCGACGCGCGCCTTCAGGATTTCGCGCCGCGAATCGCTCATCAGCCAGTCTTGGTATGTCTTCACATCGGCGTTCTTGCGGATCTTGAGCAGAACGGACTCTCGCAGCTTTTCTTGGTTCGTTTCGGGGCTCAACAGAACGTTGCGCGTGGATTCTTGTTCATCCATTTTCAAAGAGGCCGTACAGAAGACAACCGAAGGGTAGCCGCGCAGTATGACGTTCTTCGTTCTCAATCCTTTCTTGTCGCTCCTGTCTGTGATTTTGAAGATTAATTCCTTGCGGTCGTGCGAAAGAAGCGGACGCAATCGGTGAAGCAGCGAATCGTGCGGCATGTCCACGAAAATCATTATCTTTCTCTCAAGGTTTATTTTGAGGCATCCCGTCTCCGCGTCCCACTCGCCGCGGTCGTGGAAGAAGGCTGTCGGGCTAGCATAGGCGATTTCTATTATGTCGTCTTTGGGGAAGAGAGAAGCGATTTCTAAAGGTATGTAAGACTTGCCGGTGCTCGATGGCGCGCGGAACGAAACATTAATCTGCGCGTCCTCGGTGAACGCAGTCAGCATAGCGAGAAACGTTATAACCTTGTTCGTGTCGTCGGCTTTGATTGTGACGCCGAGGATTTCTTTGAGTTCATCAAGAGACATCGGTGCCGTAATTCTTTCATCCGGCGCCTCCCTGTGCGCCGCGCAGAAATCGAGAGGGTATGAATCCTCCACCTCCGCCGTGCATCCTTCAAACAGGCATTTGCGCATCCGCACCACCGAACATCATCTTGGCCATCTGCTCCGCCTGGGCGAGCTGCGATACGCCGTCGCTGTCAATCAGGACGCGGCAGCGCTTATGAACGACGTAACGGCGAACCGACTCGCGCCATCCCGGAGGCATGGACGAGCCGCCGCGCCACAGTTCGTAGAGCCTCATCAGGCCGCGATAGCTTATGAGCTGTGTCATAACGACGCCTCCATCGCCTTGAGGCGTTGCGCCAATTCCTTCCACAGGAACACGCGTATGAACTCGCTTCTTGTGACGCGCAGGCGGCAGCACTCGCGTCTCAGGAAGCCGTTCATATCGGTCGTGAGCCGCGAGCTGACGATCCTAATCTTTTTCTTCGGTCGACACATGTATCTCCCCTCCGCAGTAGTCCCGTCCGCTGACACCGGCGAACATTCCGGGCCCTAGCGACTCGTACGCGCCGCGGCTCATCGTCACGACGTAATTCTTCGCGTCGTCCATCGTTCCTCTCTGCGAATCCAAACGCAGCTCCTCTTTATGTTCGCCGATGCGCAGCTCAACAGGCCGCGCCTCGCCTTTGTAGTGCGCAGTCGCCGCGAGCGGGCCTTTGGACAACAACGCCAAGTCCCCGCCTTCAAGCTCCAATCTCAGCGACCGCTTGTCGCCGCACAGGAATCTCTTGCTCTCGTATCTTGCCTTCATACTCAACCACCTCTTTTCGTTCCTTCAGGAAGCCGAATCTCTCGAGCGTCCTGACTCGCCGCGCTATCGCCGGCTGTTTTATGTCCAGTATTTCGGCCAACAGCCTCTGCGAAACGCCGGGCATGTTCCGCCGGAGCACCATTATCACGATGTCCATCTGGCTCAGACCCGCCGACCGCCAACCCTTGACGCTCGGAAGCATCTCGTCAGCGTCCACGGCGTTCGACCTCCTTCTTGGGCGCCGGTGCCGCAGGCGGCTCTTTCATCAGCACCACGCCGCGCTTGCGTCCCTGCTCCTCGATGTAGGCGAAGAACTCCTCCAGAGACTCAAACCTAATTATTGGCACCGTTACCAGCTCCGTTCTTGTTACCGTTCTGCTCTGGGATTCCCAGGAACTTTTTCAGAATGGCGACTATGAGGCAGACTATCGGGGATGAAGAACCGTTGCACTGCTTCTGGCCATTGCCGTTTTTCAGAAGGCTCCGCGCCTTTTCAAGAATGGCCTGCTCGCACAACTGCGACATCGGCAGGCCGGCAATCGCGGACGCTTCGCGCAAGCGCGCGACGGTCTTTACACCGAGTGTGAACGTCGCGCGGGTTCTGTTTGCCATGACAGTTTACTACCGGCGGTGGTATATAGTTATCACCCGCTTAAGGTTCCTCGTCGGGCGTCAGAAGTTGCTTTTAGGAAACCTTAGGGCACGTGCCTATTTAACCGGGCGCGTGAACGTTGTATTATGAAGCGCACACGGCCCTACGCGAAGCTGGCAAAGACTCTCACGCTCAGCGTCTATCTGATGACGCTCATCGCGCCTCAGAGCCTGAAGACCCTTCAGGCGACGGTTCGGACGTCGAAGAAGTATCTCATCGCCGAGCTGAAGTGGCTGCGCAGCCGCGGCTACGTAGCGAAGGCTGACGTTTCGAGGGACGAATACCTGAAGCGCGTCCGCGGCATCAAGAAGTACGAGCGGGCGGCCAACGGCCGCTACGGGCGAATGGTCTTCTACCAATCGACGCTGAAGCCGCTGTGGGAATATTGGGATGACGCGGCCGCGGACGCGAGGAAGCGCGTCAAGGAGGCCGGCGGACGCCTGCCGACTACGAAGGATTATGAACTACTCGAACGATTCTTCTATTCGAAGGAGGTCCAGGAGAGACTGCTAACAGCGGCCTTCTCCGTTCCGAGTTATGGCTTCGTTCATACGGACAAGCTTTCGATACTAGACGCGCTTACAAAATATTTCGTGCTGGTGCTTTCCCTCGGCACCGATGAAAAGATTCTCAAGAAACTCTCGGCGGCGGACGGCGTGGAAGCCCGCGCCATCGGCATCTGCGGCCAGCTGGACGCGCCGAAGGAGCTGCTGACGGGGATCAAGTTGCTCAAGCCGGCGGTCATAACGGAGGCGGAGTTCGCGCAGGCGCTTCTCGGGAGGGCGCCGTTTGTGACAGGCAAGGAAATATAACAGTGTTATATGGTAACGTCGTGTATTTAAGGTTAACTCTCGTTTAATGAAACGATTGATATGGTTAAGGATAACGAAGCTGAAATACTCCTTGCCCTGTATAAAATCCAAGATAGGTTACAAGAACTAGTCGAGCTCTCCACCGTTGTCAATGCTGAGGTTTTGGAAGCATCGAAGCAACGGATGTTGGGTAAATCAACGCTGCGTAAAAAGATTTATGAGCTATGTAACGGCAAACGATCGGTAGGTCAGATAGCGGCAGAGACGAGCAAATCGATCCAACAGATAAGTCAGAATGTTGCCCTTCTACAGAATGCGGGTTTAATCAGAGAAGCTCGGGGAGGGGGCAAGGAAAAATATTACGTTAGGGCAAGGTGATATCTTGGACGACAGACAATTCAAAGAGCTTACGGTTAGGTTGGATAAACTTATGCGTATAATAGCGTTGTCGAGTACTCGTGGTTTGACCATGACGGACAGGATAACCCTCCTCGATCAATGTAATCTGCGGCCGTCAGAAATCGCCAGCGTTGTTGGCACTACTCCAGAGAGCGTCAGTACCATCCTCTCGCGGGCAAGAAGGGCCAAAAAACACGTAAAGGGCAAAGGGGGCGACAACAATGAGTGATAGAGCATCGGAGCTTTTGAGGGAAACGAATCGCAAGCTTGATAGGCTATTAGCAGTTGTGGCGGCTCAGGGGAAAGATGAGAGGACGCAGATTAAGATAATGACTGCAAATGGTCTCACGTCGGAGGAAATCGGGAGCCTATTAGGAAAGTCCGCCAGCTCAATAAGACGCCAGAGAACTTCAAGAAAGATAAAGCGGCAGTGATTGTCTTGAAGGTGTTGACCCGGGAAAAAAGAGACTTGATAAAAAAGTTTCAAGAGGCTGTGGGGAATTCTCCAATTAGACTAAGAATCCTAAAGAACATCAGCAAAAAGGAATCCGTAAAGGAGCTTTCCACGAGACTTTCTATACCACAACCTACAATGAGCAAGGCCATCAATAGGTTCAACGATCATGGATATGGCCTGATTAGACAAATCGGCACCAATGATCGCTCAGAAATCTATGAAAAGGTACCGCAGCTCAAGCTTCTCGGTGTTCTAGATCAATGGCTACATGTAGACCTTAGAGAAGATGATCAAGACCCTAGAGACATACCGAGAAGAATAAAACCTCGATTCAGAATGCCCTCCTCGATTCCCTTTATCGATGATGCGGTGGAAGAAGATGCACAAAGAATGGCAGAACCGTATGTTATTCTCTACTTACTCGAAAATTCTCTGCGACATTTTATTCATAATACCCTATCACAAAAATACGGTGCCGACTGGTGGCACAAAGCAGGAATCAGAAGTAGTTTGCTCAACGAGGTTAAATCCAGAAAGGCATTGGAAGGGATTAACAAATGGCACGCCCCACGCGGGTCACACGAATTGTTCTATACTGACTTGGAGGATTTGGTCTACATAATGCGCAAAGAGCACGAAGTTTTTAAGAATCTTCTCGATTTGGAACTATGGCCTGTTACATTTGAGAAAGCGGTGAAACTATCTAGAAACATAGTAGATCATCATAATCCCCTTCCAGAAAGGGAAGTCAAAAGGTTAAAACAGATATTGGAAGACTGGAAAAATCAATTCGGGTGAGCCCTAAAAATCTATAAATACAAGCCCTCCCAACAGACGAACGCCGGTAAAAGTTATCCTAACGACGCACCGCACTCTGGGGGTGGGAAGCGGCCATCGCACCAGTCCTCTTTGATATGGTTAACTACTGACATCTACTTCACATATGAGATTGAGCAAACACTCGTTTTCATTTATAGGCCGCGGATAAGATTCCACACCGGAAATTACAAAAGGTCTGTGAACTGTTCCACAGTCAACCCGGCCTGCCTGATGATAGCCCTTAACGTTCCTCTGTCCAGCTCTTTATGGTCTGGCACGGTCAGTTGTGTAAACGGGTTGTCGCGCCTCAGGATCATATGACTGCCTTTTCTGTGCCTGAGTGAGAACCCGACTTTGGCCAAAGCCTTGACCGTCTCCCTTCCAGAAACAACGGGAAGTTTCATACGGCAACCATCATAGTGTCGTAGTGCTCTTTTGGAACAGGAAGCTTATCCTGCTTCAGAGTTTCGATGTAACCTTCTATGGCTTCTTTTATGTTTGCGACGGCCTCCTCTCTCGTTTTGCCTTGAGAAATGCATCCCGGAAGGGACGGGCATTCGGCCACCCAATAATTGTCTTCTCCTTTGTAGATTATGACTTGCCTCATGGGGTTCACATTATTGAATTGGTTTGGCAACTATATAAAACGCGCGGTTCTGGATCGGAAGATATTGTTAAGAATTCAGTTATTCACTCCTTCACAAGTCTCAATCCAATCCTCGAGCCCATCTTCAGGCCGTATCCCAGAGTTATGTTCAGGATTCCCATCGCTTCCAGATATCGCGCCGACTTCAGAGGGCCCGCGTCGACAGTCTCGAAGCCTATCGACTCGGCCAACGTGCGCACGACGTTCTTGCTCGCCTCGTCGTCGCCAGCGGCGAAAACCGTGAGCTTCTCCTTGCCGAGAGTTCCAACACCCATGTGCTCGGCGAAGACCGTGTTGAAGGCCTTGACAACGCGCGCGCCCGGGACGAGCTTGGCCAACTCTTCGGCGCCTGATGTGGAGAACCCGATGGCCCACTCGAACGAAGGCGTAAGAACGTTGGTGTTATCGACGATTATTTTGCCGCGCAGGTTTTCGGGGCCGATGGCTTCGATTGTCTCGGGTAGAGAAGCGAAGGGAATTGCCGTAAAAATAACGTCTCCGAACTTGGCCGCCTCTTTGAGCGTTCCGACCGTTACGTCGGCAGGCAGCGCGCCCATCTTTTTCTTCGCCTCCGCGGGCGTTCTGGAACCGAGCATCACAGCGTAGCCGCTCTTGGAAAGGCCCTTCGCGAGGTTCGACGCTACGTTGCCAGTGCCGAGAATCGATACATTCACGCTGTTCGCCATGGAACCACCGAAGTATGTGGGCGCGGCTCGTTATTAAACCTTTCGGTTTTTACACGCGTTCATTCTTTAAATCCCATGCATATCTAAGAACCTCATGCCAACGCGCAAGACAGTCGATTCAAACACGGGCTCAAACCTCCGCGACATAATACTCGGCGGCCAGGACGGCCTTGTTAACGTTCTGGGCGTAATCCTTGCGGTCGCAAGCGCGACGCACGACACGCGCGTCGTCATCATCGCAGGCCTCGCCGCCACTTTCGCCGAATCAATTTCAATGGCGGCCGTCGGTTACACGTCCTCCAAGGCGGCCAAGGAGTACTACGCAAGCACGGCGCCGAAGCGCGTGCATAGAGTAGTCATCGACGCGTGGGAGAACCCGTTGCGCAGCGCTCTTGTGATAGGCGCGGCCGCCGTTGTAGGCTCTCTGGTGCCTCTCGTACCGTTCATCGTGCTCGATATAGGCGCAGCTACCATCGCGGCTCTCGTCATCTCGACGCTTGTTTTGTTCGCGACTGGCTTTGTCAAGAACAAGATAACGATGGGCAACCCGTTCGCAGGCGGGATAGAGATGGCTTCGATAGGAATGCTTGCGGCTCTGGCCGGCTATGCCATAGGTTCGTTCCTTGGAGTAGCGCTCTACGCGTGACGTCGTGCTCCTTTCTTAAAGTCCAGCGCAGCAGAGTTTATGCAGTACCTTTGTCCTGTTGGCCGAGGCCCGTCGTTGAACAGGTGTCCCAGATGGCCGCCGCACTTGGCGCACGTGACTTCGACGCGCGTCATCCCCAGCGCGCGGTCTTCCTTGAGCTTGACGGCTTTCGCGGACGCGGCGTCCCAGAAGCTCGGCCAGCCCGTTCCGGAGTCGAATTTTGTGTCCGATGGAAACAGCTCGGCGCCGCAAGCCCCGCACACGTACATGCCCGTCTCCTTGTTGTGGAGCCACTTGCCCGTGAAAGGAAGTTCTGTCCCGCACTGTCGGAGAACGCGGTACTGTTCAGGCGCGAGCTTCTTCTTCCACTCTGTCTCCGTTTTTGGCATCGCTTTCGGCATGTTGTAGATGAGAAGACGTGGAATAAAAGCCTAAGCGAACGCCAGCCTGTTCTTCTGCAGAGCCTTGAAAACCTCTGTCGTTCCGTCCGTTACGAACGCGAGCGCCGAGCCGCCTCCTGTCGACGTAGTGCCTTTGTACTTAATCTCGGCGGTCGTGTCGCCTCCCAGGACGAGTCCCCGTACGCCGGGCTTTGTCAATCTCGTGAACACCGTGTTGGTGGCTATCGTATAGCCGTTTATCATCACGCCCGGCGTCCCTGCGACAACGAGACGGCCGTGCTCGTCTACGACACGGTCCAGCGCGTCGGCTATCTTCTGCGTCGGCAGGAAATCGACGATGGCGCTGCCCTTCGGCACGCCTTCCTTTATCTTGATTTTTCTTGAGTGACCGAAACCTTTTTCTGTTCTCTCTGCAACCATGACAGTATCGGGCAGAAGCACCCTGTTGCCGTTAGGACCGTCGAGTATTTTTTTAACGTTATTCTCGAACGTCTTGCCTCCGTCGTCGAGAACCGAGTCTCCCACGTCGTAGCCCATCACGCGCAGCGCCGTGTTCAGCACGATGCCTCCTGGTATGACAGCGTCATACGTCTCTGCGAAGCCTTTGAGGCCGATGGTTATCTTCTCCTTCTTCACGCCTCCGAGGACCGCTACCGAGTACTCTTTGGAGCGGCCGGTCCACGGCGCCAGCAGTTCCATCTCTCGCAGCTGGCTTCTCGTTGCATAACCGGGCAGATAGTCAAGAATTCCGACGTTCGACGCGTTCACCCTGTGCGCCTTTCCGAAGCCTCCGACGGCAACGCGCTCGCCGAGGCGGGAGTATTGTTCTGCCAGGGACGCGCTGTTCTCTTCCTCTCCTTCGTGCACGCGCGTATTGCCCATTACGGCAACTTCGCCGGGTTTGAGGTTGTCGATGAAGTCTGCAGCCATGTAGGAGTTGTTCGAGAAATGATACTTGGACTGCACGCCGAGCTTCTTGCTGAGATACGGGACTACATAATCGAGTTCTTCCGTATCTTCATCCTTGTGACGGCCCTTGTGTGCGAGAATCGCGACGCGTCCGCCGTTTATGATTATCCGTTTCAAATCCTCTATCTCGGTGTCTATTCTGCCTGTGCTCTCTAGCGTCGTCCCGACGTGCTTGATGTTGAAATCAGCAGAGTATATCCATCGCTGGCCTTGCTTGATTTGGGCGTCCTCGAGCTTTCGGACAGAACCGAAGTCCACTGGCATGGCCCGCTATGGCACGCGAAAAGTTAAATAGGCAGAACGTTCAATTCATGCGATGGACGACAGCTATATCCTTACCACAGAGAGCGGCAACGAGTATATTGTAATCCACGAGAAGCATATTCTCGGCGGCGAGCGCTGGATGATATCGGCGGACAGGAAGGGCAACCTCGGAGGCAAGAAACAGGTTGTCCTTGGGTTCGGTGACATACGCGCACTTAAACTGAACGTGGGCGGGCAGGTAAAGCCCGAGAGGCAGGCGCAGATACTGGAAGCGGACGTCGGGAAGGCTATCAAATCAAAGAGTTGCATAGGCAAGGCGATGTTCTTTATCAGCAACGCGCGGTTCGGCGAGATGCTGCTGAGCATTAACAGGATGAAAAGCGCGGAGGAGGCCATGGCTCTTATCACCAAGGCGGCGGGCAACTCGACGCGCATAACGAAGGTCATGGTGGGCATGGACTTCATGCCGAGGAAAATCTAAACAGTTACTGCGATCGGCGCGGTATTTGCGAACAAGGGTTCGCAAACTTACGAACCGCTGTTCGTAAGAACTATAAAACGGCGCACCATTTTAAATAATTGTTCGCACAACATTTCGTATGAACAAAACCTTCCTGGCCGTGAACATCCCCGCGTCATTTCGTGAGAAAGTATATTCAATTCAGGGGAACTTTTCCCATGTGGACGGCCTGTTGCCTCAGCCCAACTCGCACATAACCGTCAGGTTTCTGGGAGAAACGCCGGACACGACAGCCGTGGAAGAGGCGGCGAGGCCCGTTATCTCAGGAGTAGCTCCCTTCAAGATCCGTTTGCGGGGCCTGGCTTTCGACGAGTGGACCCTTCACGTGACAGTAGCCGAGGGCCGGGAAGAGTTTACGGACCTCAACAGGCGCGTCAACGACTCCCTGCTGCATAGTCTTGGCCGGGAGCCCAATAAAACATACGTTCCGCACATGACCTTGTACAGAAGGGCGCTTGGACAGGATTCTCTGGGACTTGGGGAAATTGTTGAGCGCCACGACGATTTTGAGCTGGGAGAGTTCGTCGTCAGCGGCGTGAGCTACTACGAAAGCGTCATGCGCGACGGGCCGTCGCTTTATCGAAAGATAGCCGATCTCCCTCTTGGCGAACAGGCGCGCGAAACCGGTCCACCGGAAGCCAAAGGGAGAGACAGCGCGGAGCCGCGGCAGACGATATAAAGAGTCTTAACGGCAAGAAACGCTTTAGATATAAAGCGTCCCTTTCCCAATCTATAGCATGTCCTTCACGGAGAAGATATACTCCAAATGGATGAAGGAGACCCAACTCAACAAATACGAGGGGATCTTCGTGGAGTTCATCGTGCCTGCCGCGGCAAAGCTCAGGTTCGAGAGCGCGCGCGTTCTTGACGTAGGCTCAGGCGAAGGCTGGTTCGAGGATTTTCTGGCGGGGAAGGGGATAACGCCGCGACTTGCCGTGGGCGTGGATGCCAGCCCTCACGCGCAGAAGAATGCGCTGTTCGTGCTTTCCGACGGGAACTCGCTGCCGTTCGCGAACGAGGCGTTCGACATCGTCGTCTCGTTCGACACGATACATCTCATTCAGAATATCCACGAACTCGTGAGAGTCGTCAAGCCTGGGGGCTTCCTGCTCATTTCAGACTTCTGCAATCCCGAAACGATGGAGGGCAAAAGAGCGCGGCTCTTGAAGAGTTTTGCCGGCTTGAAACTCCTGAAAGAAGGCGTCGTGGGAGACGAGCGCGAAACAGACTACGTGGCGCTTTTCATGAAAGTCTGATGACTTTCAGCACATCGCTGAGGCGCTGTTCCAGAAAGTCTAGTACTTCCATTCGCCTTCCTTGTATGTCCAGACGTACCAACATGCGAGCGAACGGTAAGGGCGCCATCTCTCCGCGATTCGTTCGAGTCGCTCGTTGGTGACGCGGCCGCGAAGCTTGTACAGTCTTGTCATGCCGTTTCTGATGCCCAGATCGTCCACGGGAAACACGTCCAGCCGCCCGAGGTTGAACATCAGGAACATCTCCGCGGACCAGCGGCCTATGCCTTTGACTTGCGTGAGCTCTTCGATAATCTTGTCGTCGGGCAGATGGTCGAGTTCGTGTATTTCGACCGTTCCGTCCAAGACTTTCCTCGAAAGGTCCTTCAGGAACTCGGCTTTCTTCCACGACATGCCGCACCTGTAGCGGAGCGTTCGCGAGTGCGTTTTGAGAACCTGCCGCGGTGTTGGTTCCTTTCCATCATAGAGAGCGAGAAGTCTTTTATGGATAGCCGCCGCGGCTGCGCCCGCGAGCTGCTGGTACATTATCGACTGCACGAGAGAGGCGAAGGGCTTGTTGCGGCGGCTTAAGGACGGGCGTGTCTTCGAACGGGCGATGACGCGTGCGAGGCGCGGATCTGTGCGCTTGAGATAGGAGACTCCTTTTCGAACGTTTTTGGACGTCATGGAAACACCATGATAAACAGGTTGATATAATAGTCAAAAACGCTCAGAAACGGTCTAATATCTCTTGAAGATGGAGTCCCACTTCCAGTAGAGCAGGCCCGCGGCTATGGATATTACGAGCGCAAGTATCACCAGCATCCCGCGGACGCCTTCGGAAGCCGGGGGTTGCGCAGGCGCCGTCGCGTTCTGCGTGTAGTTTGAGGCTCCCGTATCATTGGTCTCCCCAGACTCTCCGATGTTGATGGAAACCAGAGGACTGTGCTGTTCCTTCTGATTCTCTTCGGGAAGCGCAGAGACCGTGGATGTGAGGAGAAAGAAGGATATTACGAGCGCCAGGCGAACAACGTCTTTCATGGTCCTACCTCACCTGGAATGCGGCTTCTTGAACAGAACGTCCCATTTCCAGTACATCACGCCCGCGGCTATCGCGAATATCAGTGCAAGAAGGACCAGCAGCCCTTTGGAGTAGTTCGCAACCGCCTCCGGCGACGTTATCGACGTCAGGTTCAGTTCTGTGGTATTCAGCACGCTGACGATGGGCTCTGCCCGTTCGGAACCGGCAATGGCGAAAAACGAGACCCCTGGGCTTTTCGCGTCATAGAACGTCATTTCTGAAAGGAAAGAGGGC
This sequence comes from Candidatus Aenigmatarchaeota archaeon, assembly GCA_016432325.1. Classification (GTDB taxonomy): domain Archaea; phylum Aenigmatarchaeota; class Aenigmatarchaeia; order PWEA01; family JACQIF01; genus JACQIF01. Next base: position 270,705 of record CP066684.1, on the reverse strand, counting down.
TCTGACGTGGTTTGTAACGGAGTCCATTCGGTCGTATACCTGTAGAGCGCTATCGAGTCCAAGTCCACCCGGTTTTCCTTGGCCCATTTGTTGGAAACGGCAAACCGTATCTTTACCGATTCGATGTCGCCGGCTTCTATGTTGGTGACTTTTATCGACACGTACTTGTATACCCAGTCGTTGAGCCTCGAGGTGGTTTCCGGCCTTGTTTTGAGTTCTGTTACAGTGATGCGAACGTCGCTGGCAGGCGCCTTGGCAACGAAGTCAATCTCAACTATTCCCAGATTGGAATTGGAGAACTTCGCAACGTAAGCCTCTCCGGGCCTGACCGTTTGGAGGGATACGGTCTCTACCGCGCCTTCATCAAGGCCTCCCGTGCTGCCGCCGGAGCCTCCTCCGCCTGAACTGCCGCCAGAACCGCTGCTGCCGCCAGAGCTTCCGCTGCTCCCGTTACCAGAGTCGCCGCTGGCCGCGCTTACGGTGAATGTGACAGTCCTCTCGTCTGTGTTGCCTGCGTTGTCTGCGGCCTGCAGTCTCACAGAGTACGTGCCTGACTCTTCCGTACTGCTTCCGGAAATCGTCTCGTTGCAGTTGGCCACGGCGAACGTACTTCCTCCGGGCTTTGTTACTGTGATGGTCTTTGTTGGCGCGACAGAGCTCAGCGTGGCTGTCCGCGTGACAGTCGCAGAGGCCGAATAGTTTTCATTGCCTGTCGCGTTAGCCGAAACCGCGTAGGGGCCCGCGCCCACGTTTCCGGAATCCGAGACTGTGCAGGATACTGTAACGACTTGCTGAGGGGATGCACTGGATGGAGAGACTCCCAGAGTAGTAGTCGGTGCGGTCGTATCTGTCCTGTTCGAGACCGTGACTTCTGCAGAGCCGCTGCCCACCAGCCCGATGGAGCCGCTGAAATTATTGTAGAGGCGTGTAGTGAGTCCGCTGACTGTCGACTGCGCGTTTTGCTCAATAACGCTCCCGATGTTATACGCCCTGTCTCCCGCGGTGCCGTTGAGTTTGAGCGATACAGATGCGCTGGAGTTCTTGGATACCGTATACTCCACGCCGCCTGACGCGGTTTCGGTATCGTTCTCCGCGACCGTTTTCGCGAACCACGTCAGCGTGTAAGTGCCCGCGGGTCCCAGTTGGCCTTGGGTGAACGTGATGCTGAAGACGCCGTTGCTGGTGTTCGAGACGGCAGGCGTCGTCGCGCTCGTATAGTTGAACGAGCCTCCGCCAGGAGCCACGAGCCTCATCTTTACCGAGCTTGCGTCTATCGTATCGCTTCCGAAGCTCTCGTTGGTTATGGTGACGCTGACCGGATAGGATGCCGCGGGCGCGTACTGGGAGCCGTTGGGCGTGGTGAAAACCGTGTCCCCGAAGCTTACTGCAGTCGCTGCATCGTGTCCTGCGTGGACAGATACGGCCGAGGCCAATAGAGCCAACGTTAGCACGGCCACCACGAAGAGTGGTCTCATACAATCACCGTTCCTTCCTTTGTCCGGGTGCCGTATTCGTCAGCCGCAACGATCCTGTAGGATAGGGGAGGCGTCACATGAGAGATTTCAGCGGCGTACGTGAAACCGTCGCGCCGCATCGGAGTCTCCTTCCAGTCTTCGAGCAAGCCTTTGTAACGCAGTGTTACGTCCGCAGCCGCGCCTCCGTACGTGGCGACGATGGCGTTTACCTCTTTACCGGAGATTTCCACCAATGATATTGTGGGAGCGCTTCCTTGGTCCGGCACGACCCATTCCTTTTGCAGTTCGTAGTACGCCAGCTTCGGCACCCTTTCATTGGTGTTCTCTTGCATGCGCACCAGTCCGAAACACTCCTCCGAGAACCATTTGTCCGGAAGAGAAGCGCTGTCAAACGGCTGCCAGTCCCTTTCGCAGTTTCTCTTTTCCGGGTTTTCCGACTTCCACCATTCGTCCGCCCACTCGAACGCTATCGCTCCGATGAAACCGGGGCGGCCTTTAGTTGAGTTCCAGCTTGCCGACAGTATGCGCGCCTGCGACGCTTCATCTTCCGCCGATTTCTCAGAGTTCCACGAATCGGCTCCAAATTCCGTGAGCATCAGAGGAAGGCCTATCGCCGACTGGTCGTATGTGGTGAAGAACCAGTTCCACGAGCCGTCGTTGAGACTGTACTGGTTGGAGCCGTAAACGTCCACGTTCCTGACGGTGCGGACGCCATCGAGGTTCAGGAGGTCGTTGTTGCCTGTTATTACGGGGTGCAAAGGATCCTCCTTCTTGACGGCCGCGGCCGTTTCGTCGAGTAGCGTGTACCAGTCGTCCACGTTCGCGTCCTTCGGGTACCAGAAGTTGACCTCGTTGCCGTACATCCACATCAGGACGGCTGGGTGGTCCTTGTAAGTCTTGACCACGTCCAACATCCCTTCCGTCGAGTGTTCGCGCACTCCTGGAAGAGAAGCATCCTCCTTGACAGGACCAGACGTCCCGATGATGGCCATTATCCCATGAGCGTAGGCGGCATCGAGGAACTTCCTTGTGTTCTCAGGATTCGCTGGATCAAGAATGCGGACAGTGTTGACTCCGCCGGCTTTCATTAGGGCAAGGTCGTGCATATAGGTGTCTTCGCTCAGGCACGTGGGACAATGCTTGTCTCTGGGATCCTCACCTATCGGAACGCCTGAATACGTGACGCCTTTGACGATAAAGGGATTGCCGTTAACCAATAGCGTCCCGTCCCGTATTGCGACTTCTGTGGGTACGCCCTTCTCGACCACGCGCTCTCCGACGGTTGTCGCGATTCCAAGAGAGAACGCCGTGAGGAGGACAACGGCGAATACCGCGGCGACTATAACCATTCTCATGCTCCCACCCCATTGATCCATGTCTGGTATGCGGGCTTCTTCGTCCCGTTGCCATAGACCAGACCCCAGTGCATCTCTTCAGAAGGCACGTACGCAGTCGCGTCCACGAAATGCCTGTAGATTACTATGCGCGTGCCTGCAGCGGACAGCTGCGGCGCCTTGGAGAAAAATTCGGAAAGCGTGTCGTTCTGCAACGCTTCCATATGCGGATACGTCGAGACAGCCAGGTCGAAGAGCACTATTGGCTTGCCGTACGGCCGAAGCTTCTTGCTGGCGGCTATCGCGTTCTCGGGCAGGTCTGCAAAATCCCGGCTGCTGGCCTGCGTCGAGATGACAACCGACTGGTATCCTACCATGTCTGCCGAGCGTATTGCGGGTGCGAACGTGGCCCACGCGTCTTGATTCCAGTTGCCAAAGCCTATCACCACGCTGGTGTTCGGGCTCCCGGCGTGTACGGCCTCTGTCAGGTTGATGAGGTGGTCGTTGAAAGGCGTCCAGTTTTCCATGCCGGCCTTGTTGAACTCGGGTTCCAGCACTATCAGCGACTGCTCGTTGTTCGAACCGTTTACCATGAGGGCGATGCGGTCCGTCATGTCATGCCATTCCGCGACGGTCTTGCCCCCGTAGCCGTTCTCTATCTTGTCCGGCGCCGCGTCTTTCCCCCAGTAGTCCCACAGGATTACAGGAACGGTCCCTTTCTTCGCGGTCTTGTCCAACCAGTCCGAGAACGTCTGCCAGCCGTATGGGTCTGTTTTCATCCACCTGCCGGCTCGCATCGACGAGTATTCGGGCCTCCAGCCCGTCTGGCCCGCGTAATCCAGCGCCTCGATGCTGGAACCGAATGATATGTTGCTCCGGTCGATTTGGGGGGCGATGACCGCAGACGCCTGTACCGGCGACGCCTGAGCGCCGTTCGTTTCCATATAGAGGAGAAGCGCTCCACCAACGATCGCGCTTGCTACCGCAAGATAGACAATCGTCTTGGAGCCGTTGCCCCTGCTGGAAGGCGCCTGATGAATCGCCTTTCTCAATGGAACCCATACCATGTTCCTCAGGGAGAGCGCGAGGCTCGCCATGCTCAGCTTCGTTGTGCGCGTTGACGTTCTGTAAGACAGGTATGCGTACAGGGGAGCGCTCCCGAATATCAGGGCGTAGAAAGTCAGCCAGAAGACCATCAGCAGTCTCGCGTAGTCCGGCGTGCCTATCATGAAGAGCAGGATTGTCTTGACCAGCACGGCGAGAGCCAGGGCCATCAGTATTATGAAGACGGCGGTCTCGAACTTTGTCAGCTTCACCGAATATTCAACGGCCTCGGAGAACGACATCTTGCCCGGAGGCTTCTTTGACGTTCTTATGAACGGCTTGTTCACGCCGATAAGCGCGAGGTAGGATGCGAACATGTTGTTGAACTTGACAGAGAACCACATGCCCATCACGCCGAACGTGCCCAGAAGGGACACTCCCATGGATCTGCTGAGAGCCATATGGAGGCGCGTCACGCCGTCCACGAGCAGGAAGATGGGGACGAGGCCGACGAGCCACACCTCGCGCTGGTGGTACGTGACGGCCTGATAGTTGAATATGTCGGCCACGGCGAGCGTTGAGAGTATGCTGGCTATGAGAAGTATCCACGTCCCGTCGAACCAGTGCAGGCCCCCGATGAGGAAGTCGAACTTCTGCCTCAGGGACATCTTGGCCGAAAAGAGGAACTTCCAGAAGTGCGCCTTCAGTATCTTCACCCCGCCGAAACTCCACCTGTACAGCTGCTTCTGGTAACTATCGTACGTCGTCGGAATGAGGCCGCGGCCGAAGGTGCGGTTGATGTAGAGCGACTTGTAGCCGTCGTTGAGGATGCGCACAGAGAGCTCGGCGTCCTCGCAGATGAAGCCTTCTCCCCATCCTCCCACCTTCTCCAGAACCTCCTTGCGTATGATACCCATCGTACCCGCGAAGATTATCGCGTTCGCCTCGTTGCGCGAGAGCATCACGACGCGATAGAAGTAGCTGTCCGCGTAGTAGTACTGCTCCGTGAGATAGTTTTCGTCGCGGTTCCTGTAGTCCTGGGGCGTCTGGACGAAGCCGAGGTCCTGATCCACGAAGTAACCCACGACGCTCTTCAGGTAGTCGCTCTCCACAATGTAGTCGGCGTCCACGACGGCCACGAGGTCCACGTCAGAAGGAGTCTTCTTCAGCGCGTAGTTGAGCGCGCCTGCTTTGTATCCTTTGCGTTCTGGACGGCGGATGAAAGAGATGCCGTTCTTGTCGCAAAAACTCTTGACGGGCTTCCAGCTCTGCGCTTCCGTGGAGTCGTCGATGACCATTATCTTGCGCTTGTTTCGCGGATAGTCCACCCTGAGAAGCGATTTGAGAGTGTCGATTACGATGTCAGGAGGCTCGTTGAAAGTCGCCACGTGGAACGCGACTGCGGGCATGTAGTGCTTGGAGAAGTGGAAGTCGCGCATGTCCCTCAACCACCTCACCTTGGTCGTGAAGTCCAAGGTGTAGAAAGCGTATATGACGACCATCGAGAGGCTCGCAGTCTCGGCTATGAAGAGAAGGATGCTGAGAGGCTTCTGCGACAGCGGCACGAGGGGGAGCGTTACGACGAAGGTGTACGTCAGGTAGCCGAATATTATGCCGACGAGAGCCGTATAGATGATGAGGCCCGAAGACCTCCACGTGTTGTTGGCGATTACGAAGCCGAGGCACGCGCCGAGGGCCATCATGAAATACTCGGCCGGAGTGGCAGAGACGACAGCGGACACAACGAGGCTGTAGAGGCTCAGGGAAGCGGCGCGCGGGGTGGTCAGCAGGTTCACGGCGATGAATCCGCTAATGTATATCAAGAGGCCTCCCGCGCCTCCCAGCGCCATCGTTGTGAGCATCAGGACGGCCTGTTTCGAGTGCATGAGGGCCATCCCGAAAATGGCTCCTGAAATGATGGACAGAACCTCATACGAGCTGTAGGAGAAGACTATCTGCCCTATTGCCGCATCCATGTTCTCCAGAGTCGCCCGCGTGATGTCGAACGAGGAAGGAGGGAAGAATATGAGAGACGCCGCTATGAAAACCCACAGTCCAAGAGCGGCTCCCAGAGACGCGCCGGCCACCGTTTTTACTATCGTTGACAGAAATGTCATGGACGGTCACCCCTTCACCTCAAATTCGCAGTAACCCGCGCCTGTCGCGCGGCATTTCGTCTCTTTGACGCTGACGTTGTCATAGAACTGGCCGAACGCGCCGGCGAAGAAGCCCCTCTCGAAATCGCAGACTGGATTCCTGCACGTCTTGCATTTTTTCACGTGGATGCGTTTCAGCTTTCCGGTAGTATTGGTTATGCTCACTTCCGTGTCCTGCAGCTGCTCCAGGCTGTCCACTATGTCGTCTATGTTCTGGCTGCTTACGGAAGCTCCCACCTTGTAACCAAGGTCGTACTTGCCGGACCCGTTGGAGCCGTTTGAGCCGTTGGACGCCCCGCCGTTTTTCACGGGTTCGTGTTGCGCCTCTGTGTGTATTGATTTGAGAAGCGTTATCGGCAGCATGATGAGCAGGACGAGGAGTCCGCCCGTCAGGAGCAGGAGCGCTCCGCCTTCGCCTATGGCGCTGGGAACGGATTTTACCGTATTGACGTCGGCGGAGAAGTCAGGCACGCCGTCTATCGGCAGCGGGCTGCCGGTCGAGATTATCATGAGCACGGCTGCGACACTGAGCAAGACTATGAGCGCCACGGACCTCGTTTCCATAAACCCCACCAACCATCATTTCACCTTTTATCCGAGGCCAAAGTCTCTGATAGTTCTTCTGCCAGCCACGGATCGAGCGTGTGCGGCGGGCCTCTTGGAAATGCCGAACGCAGTATGATGTACTGCACGGCGTGTCCGAGGTAATCGACCCCGCGATACACGATCGTTTTGTCGTTCTCCCCTATTTTTCTCAATCCTTGCACCATAACATCTCACCCTGCACCTTTCGCATCATTGGCTGCTTCCAGTGCCGCGGACGCCTGACCGAGTGCTTCGCCCATGTCCCCCTTAAGGAAGGCGGACTGGGCGGCCATCATGTGCACCTCGGCTCTCTTAGCGTTCGTGTCGGCGCTAACGCATGCCCCGTTCCACGACATCGCTTCAACATCTACCGATGGGTCAGGCAATCGCGGAGGCTCAGCGTTCAGATGCATGTTCTTCCACACATCTGCCGTGGCGCACAGTTGAGTAACTGTTCTGGCCTCCTTGATGGCCTCCTTCGCGGCCTCCATCTTTTCCGTAGCCTTTTCTGTGGCCACTGCCTCTGCTTGCGCTTGTATTTCATTACACGTCTTTATCGCAGCCGTCGCCTGACCGAAAGCCTCTCCGAACATCTTTTCGTCGAGGGCGCTCTCTGCGTCTTTCATCTGTTCCTCGGCCTTGCCAACGTTCTCTCCTATGCTGGCACAGGCGCTGGCGTGCGTCGCAGACCATATGCCTACGGCTGGGTCGGGTAATTCGGGCGGCTCCGCGTTTGCAATCGCGTCCGTAATGGTTGACGCATCGGCGCAAACCGAAGCCGCCGTTCGCGCTTCTTCCAGGCTGTTCCTTGCCTGCTCTACGCTTTCATTCGTGCGTTTCTCTGCTATCTTGTTGAGATTCAGTTTTATGTCAGCGGCGGCCTCGGATACGCTCTCTGAGAACGCTTCCAACACGGCCTCAGCGCCTTCGCCTGTCATCTTGGAGTGTAAATCGTCGTTTATGTCAGCGGCGGCCTCGGCATGGGCGTCTGCCTTCTCCTGAAGGGATATCAGAACTGCGGTGTCTTGGGAATCGAGTACGCTGACTTCTTTCTGAATCTCTAATATGGTGTTACTGTGCTCGAGCCTTGCCTTTTGGAAAGCCTCAATCTTGTGCGTTTCGGCCGTTTCCTGCATCTCGGCCAGCCTTTCCGAGGCTATGTCCAATCCGACGTTTGCCTTGGCTTCTGCGGTCGACGCGAGGAAAAGCCTTGCCTTATCCACGAAAACATCAATGACCCACAGAGGGGAGTCCGGTGTAATCCCGGCGCTTCCCGCGCCCGCGCTGTTGTCATCCTCCGCGCTTCCTGCGGCCATGTCCCCTGCGTTTTTACCGGATGCTCCTGACGCCGTCGACGCGAATGCAGACGCCGACGCGCCTCCAGAGGCGCCGGCCGACAGCGTTGAGACCGCATTACCACCGGTGTCTACTATATTGGGTTCGGTGTCGTTGGAAGAGCCCGAACCCGTTTCTGCGTTTGCCTCGGCGTTCATTTCTGCGGTAGCGGCCGTTTCTGCGCCGACGTTCACGTCATCCGTTCCCGCGCCAGCGGAGCCTCCTATCACGACTCCCCCGTCGCTTGTAATAGAGACGAGCTGTGCGCTTGCCGCTACAGGCATCGCAGACACCATTACTATAGCCGCAATCACCAACGCCGTCTTCAACATCCATGACCACCCTAGTCCCTAGTTTCGGGATTAGCGCTCGCGGCGTGTGGGGGTGGGAAGGAGAAGCCCTTCCGGGACCTGCGCTCGCGAGCTGACACACCGACAGGAGAAACCGTATAAAATGGAACGTCGACGACAGTTTCCCGTTCGAGCTGGAAACGGTCAGGAACTGTTTCATCTGTCCGTTAGCGCGTATGTTTTATATCTCCACGGATTCCAGCTTAGTCGGGTGTTGATATGGGCGGATCGGTAGACGTAGCCATGAAGAAGGCGTCCCGTCTTGCAGGGGAGATTGCAGGGCGTTCTGTGGCGCTCGCTGAAGAGGCCGCTGTGCGAGGGCTCGCCGCGGCGCAGAAGACATCTTCCGTGACAGCAGAGGAATTTCTGAGAGGGTTCAAGCGCGGTCGCGGCAAAAAGAGAATATGAAGCGGTCGTCGCTGTTTTACGTCTTCACGGATTCGTGATTGGCCACCGCGCATAAGACGTCGCACATACTGGAGAAAAGCTCCTTATCGCTGCTACGCAGAACCTCTTTCAGGTCTATGACGGTATCTCTGTCCCAATACAGTTTTGTTACAGCGAGACGCCTCACCAGCTCTTCCTTTTCCACGGGGAATCGTATGTCCTTCGTGGCAAAGATCAACGAAACGACGCCGAACGACTCTCCAAGGCCGATTCTGGAACCTTTCATGGCGGTCCCTGTTCAGGCTAAAGCAGGCCAGCATCGCCTGCCTTCTCTGCGTTCTTCCGAGTGGAGTTCCATCAGATAGAGCACTGCCGCGCTCATCTCATCGACCGTTGCCGTTCCTATCGTGGGCCCGGCGTCCATTTTCTGCTCCAATCGCTGTTCGCTTTTCATAATCCCACCTCCAAAACGATAGCATTCGTTTAGTTTCCTCCCGTTCATGCGGAGGTCAGTTACGGGCCGGGACGTATTTAATGGAACGTTGGAAACTGTTTCCTGCGTCAAAAAACCGTCTTCTTTGAACGACCGTTAGTTAGGCAAGCATATAATGCGCCTTGTGCATAATTGGAGCATGAGGGGGGTGTACGTGCTTGTGGCGATGCTTGTCCTTCTGCCCGCGGCGGTGGAAGCCGACTACTTCAAGGAATATTCTTCGACCATTGTCCTCGACGGCAAGGCGTTGCACTCCGTCACGGCGCTGTTCGTTTCAGAAAGCGCAATGAACAACATAACGCTTCACGGCTTCCCGCGCGCCGACGGGCTCTCCGCCACCATCGATGGCAAGCCGGCAGACGTCTATGCGGTTATGGAAGACGAAGACTATGTGATTGTCATCAACAAGACAGTCGCCCGCGGCACGCATAGAATAACGCTCGCCTTTGCAGCAGATTCGCCGGCAGAGATGACGTCTCGCGGCATCGTATTCAACAACGCTTTCCAGAGCGCTTTGCGGATAGACTCATACAACTTCACGCTGGAGCTGCCTCCGGGAGCGATCGTGGCATTCGATGATGATGTGCCTCTCGTTTCACCTGCCGCGCGCTTCTCAACGGACGGCCAACGCGTGAGGCTCGTGTGGAACGCGTCCATTGCCGCAGGAGAGGCTTACAACACGTTCGTCATGTACAAGACGGACGCTCTTTTTCTGCCTCCTCTGTTCGCCGCAGGGGCGCTTGTTTTCGGCTATGCCGCGTACAGGTTCAGGCGGTTCCTGACGCCGAAAACGCGCACGCCGCGGCCCGCGCAAAGAATCCGCAAGGTCGCTGCCATCAAGGGCGGTCCTGCACAGGCGCGCAAGACCCCGCTCAGCGCCGTCAGGAGCACGCTGACGCAGGACGAGAACGCCATCGTTGAGATACTGATTGGCAAGAAAGGAAGAGCCCTTCAGTCCGACGTGCTCGCAGAAACAAAGTTTTCCAAGTCCAAGGTTTCAAAGGTGATACGAGGTCTTGAGATGAAGGAAGTCGTCAGCAAGAAACCGCGCGGCCGCATTAATGTGCTCGATATCCACGAGAAATACGAAATAGACAAAACAGACCAGACGGAGTAGATTTGCATGACACTGAACACGTCATTCGGCGCGCACTGGAGATCAATGGTTGCTGTGCTGCTGGCTGTTGGTCTGCTGCCCGTCCCCGTATTGGCCCAAGACATCGGAGTCGCGGGCGTTACTCCGGACTCGCCGTTCTGGTTCTTTGACGTTCTTTTCGACAATATATTGTTGGGTCTTGCATCGACGCCCGAAGAGCGCGCCGGCATTGCGCTTGATATAGCCAACGAGCGTTTGGCCGAGGTCGACGCCGCGTTCAGTGCCGGAAACATGGAGGCTCTCCAACTGGCCGAAATTGAACGCGTGCGGTTATTGAAGGAGGCGGAGGCGACCATATCGGTCGCTGAGGCGTTGCCGACAGGGCCGGGAAACATTGAGGATCGTCTGAAAGAACATTCGGAGGAGGCCGAGAATGTCGGCAAGCGCGTCAAAAGCGGCATTTCAACCGATATCCCCGACGCCAAGAAGAATTTTCTAAGAGGCGTTGAATCCGGTCTGGGCTCGGAACGTGCTGACGTGCCTGAGAAGGCCGGTAGGAAAACGGCGGCAGACAGCGAAGAAAAGAAGGAACCTGAACAGAAATCCAGGATCGAGGGCACTGTTTCCTCGAGGGCGATCCCAGACGCCCCGACGGAGGCCCCGCATAAAGAGAGCGGCCATTCGACGGAAAACGAAGTGACAGGGAACGGCAAAGCGACGGACGTAGCAGACATCGTTTCTGGAATAGTCGGGGGCGCTGAATAAAACTTCACGTGAACTTTTTTGTCCTGGCGAAACAGTTGCGCACATTCCATTATATTTGATTTTGAATATCGTATGTCAGCGCATCTGCCGAGGTGTTTGAATGGCCGCAAGTTTGAGTGAACGACGCGAGGTTAGCAGAGCTTTTGGCGAGAACGGCGAATTCTTTGTGGTTGCGAAATCAAAACCCAAGGCGTCCATTTTCCAAAAGGGTTCCAGTCTGATCAGACGGGCCGTCGGCAAGACAGTCGAAGCGACAAAGGGGCACGTCAGGAAGGCGAAGAACACGCTGGCCCGCAACGACATCTATCTGGCCGGCATATCCATAGCAGCCGTCGGCGCCTACGCCACTCACGCGCTTTCTTCCGGCGAGCTGGATCCCATCAAGGGATGGAACAGTTTCAACGACCTTCTCTCCTTGTACGTTCCGCAGATGGATCCGGTAGCTGTGCTTAACCCGTTCGATGGCGACTACGTGCAGCCCACGACCGAACTCTCTATCTACGCCGGCGCCGGACTGATAGCTTCGGAAGAAATCAGGCGCTCACGGCATCCACAGCGCTCTTTTGAAAAGAAGGCAAGGGCGATGCACGCCGCCCGTGACGATCATGTCAAGCCGACAGAGGCGTTGCTTCCTCCCGAGTACGTGGCCCGTCATTCCAAAGAACTCATCCGCGGCCGCGCGCTGGTCAAGATAGAACCGCAGAATGGATTCGATGATGGGCACAAAAGGCTCTTCTACGCGCGCCCCGACGAAAGGCTCAGAGGCACGAACAAGGTTGTCACATCGCAGTACGACGGCGTGGTGAAGATCGCGCCGGCGAGCCCGCACGAACCCGGATTTTCCCGTAGGTGGAAGTACAAGGCGAGCGTGAAGGGCGACGGCCCGGCCGTAGTTGAGCGGGAAGACAAGAGCGGCAACATCACCTACAGCATAGTGCATGGTTCCGACGTTCCCAAGGGCCTCACCGAAGACGCGAGAACCATCCACGTCATACCCATGAATCAGGAGTTCTGGACGCATGGAGAGAAACTTGCCATAAAACTGAACGGATTTGCTGAAAGATTAATGCCGCGCCCCAGGAAAACAACAATGTCAGAGAGCGCGGAGCGCGCCGAACTGGAAAGATGGGAGTATTTCTTCGACAGATGCGGCATGTACGCGTCATCGCCCAGAGGCGGCTGAGCTGTCATGGTGGGCCGGGCCGGATTTCCGTACCCCACGTATCGTAGGGGTTCAAGGGTGCACGAAACGCGCCGCGTTTCGGCATGCCGCGGTCGAAACCGCGTGCAGCGCGCGCATCAGTGCCCCTTGTTCGAACCAGCGACCTTCTGCAGTTTCATTTTCAGCGACTTGGTCGCCAAAAACCGTCAAGCAGACGTCATATGTGGCGTTGCCGGCAGGCGTATTTTCCCGCGGGTTTTGGGCGGACGTGCCCAAAAGGCGCAACCACTAGACTACCGGCCCTCCAAACAGCGAATTTGGCCGAATCTATATAAACGTTCTTCATGAACGGATGTCATGCTCGTTTTGTTCGTTTGCGGCGCGAACGTCGGCCGCAGCCAGGTCGCGGAGGCGTACTTCAACCACTACGCGCGCCGCCACAAGGCAGTCAGCGCCGCGGCCCAGTTCAAAGGGGACACGAAGATATCGCCTACGTTCAAGCTCATGCTCGAGAAGGAAGGCGTCGCGACGGCGGGACAGAAACCAAAACCGCTCACACCTGACATGGTTGAAGAGGCCGATCGGATAATAGTTCTTTGCTCCAGAACGGAGTGTCCAGTATACCTTCTGAAAAGCAACAAAGCCGACTTCTGGAGCGTGCGCGACGTAGGCGCCGCAGGCACCGAAGACAGAGAGCGCGTCGCGGCCGAGATAAAGGAGAACGTGATGCGCCTTATCGAGGAGCTTGGAGACTAGGCGAACGCGGGGTCTTTGTGGTCAAACGCGGGAATCGTTTCCACTTCGTTCTTGATGCGCTGGCAATCGAACCGCGCCCTGAACGCCGGATCTTCGTTGTATCTCTTGTCAAAGGACGTGAAGAATTCAGGATGCGTGTGTTCGTATACGACTTCCATCCCAAGAAGAGTCATGCCGAGTTCGTCGTACCTGCTGGTGAGCTTTCCGAGAGTCTCGAAACTCTGGTCTCGCGCAAGCGTTTTGTGTTCGTCCAGTATCATGTCTATTGCGCGTTGCTGCCCTATCAGCTTCTTCTGGAGTCCCGAGTAGTCTTTGGATTCCGCGAGAGCGCTTCCGTATTCCGCTATCGTTTTCTCGAACTCCGCGAGGCCTCTCCTGATAACGGTTTCGGCGGTGCCCAGCAGTTCGAATGTGCCTACGTTAACGTCATCCTCGCAGACGCCTATCGGCTTGGGAGATAAAATCGCTTCTCTGGCTGTTATGCGGCCGTGTCCTTCCATGTTGCATCCCGTTGGCATCCGTGGAATAAATAGCTTTATATGCGGTTCTGTTGCCTCACGAAAGCGCGTTCCTGAGGGAAGTGTCGAGGTTTGGCACGGTCTCGAACTTGCGCAACTCGTGCGGTTTTATCCATGCGTGCTCCGTGTGTTCTTCGTCGAGCGTTATCCGCGGCTTGCCCGAAACCTTGACGAGGGCGGGATATACTATCCAGCTCTTGTTGGTTTCTCCATCCCTCCACGAATAGTTCTCCCCGAACCTGACTCTGCTTATGGCGGCCTTGCGTATGCCGGTTTCCTCATTGACCTCCTCGAGAACCTTGGCGATCGGGGGCTGGTCTGTGCTGTCGAGATATCCGGCAACGCCGCACCACTTGCCTTGGTAATGGCCGACCTTCTGGCTTCTCTTGAGCAGGAGGACCTCCTCGTTTGATTGGACGAAGGCAGAAACGACGGGCGCCACACGCGCGTCCGTGTAATCTATCCTCCCGTCCGCGAATCTGGGCAGGCCTTGGCCGAGGGTTCTGACCAGGTCCATAATCGCATATTCCGGAACAAGCATGCGATGAACTGGCAAAAGACGCATATAAAGCCTACTAGAACTCCCCAAGCGTCTTCTGGCCCGTCTGCGTTTTCACAGGAGCGCGCACGTACGAACCGTCGTCTCCGTCGATTATCGGTTCGCCGTAGACGCCGTCATAGCCGGGTTTCGTGCGTATCTGGGCCTTGCGGTTCTTCATGATATATTCCGCGATCTTCGCTGTCGTGACCGTGGCCAGTTCTGATTCCGCAGTTTCCAGCATCACATTGAACTCGTTGCCGAAGTGCTTCACCAGTTTCTCGTACTCCTGGCGGACGTGCACGGCGTAAGGATTCTTGATTTTCATCACAAAGGAAATAATCTCCGCGAGGGGAAGCAGCGTTTTGAACGGTATCGCATTTTCAGGCACGAAACCGACGGGCCGGTCGGCCAGTTCGTTCACGCGGCTCTCGACGCCTATCGTCAGGCGCTGTTTGCATTTGGGACACACTCCATTGCTCTTGGCCGATTCTTCTGGAGACAGAACGACTCCGCACATCCGATGGCCGTCCCAGTGGTACTTGCCGTAAGCCGGATCGACTTCTATGGTGTACAGGAAGTGTCTCTTGTCCCTGTTCTTTATCGCGTCCGTTATGTTCGCGTAAGTGAAAACGTCGTCGAAGGCGAACACGTTGCACTCACGGCCCATTCTCCAAGGCCAGGGCGAGTGCGAGTCGGAGTTTGATAGGAGCGCCACCGAATCAAGCGAGCTTACGCGCCAGTTCATCGCTGGGTCGCTCGACAGCCCCGTTTCTATCGCGTGCACGCGTTTCGTCTGGTCCTTGAAACATTCCTGCAACGAGTTGAAGCCCGAGTTGGAACCGAAGACAGAGAACCAAGGGGTCCACGCGTGCGCAGGAATGACCATTATCCGCGGGTTTATCTGGTGCATGCGTTCCGCGAGTTCGATGCTCGAGAAGCCGAATATCGGGCGGCCGTCATAGTCGCGCCGTCCCTTCGTATCCAACCAGTCGTTTATCGCGTCCACTGTGGCGAAGTCCGGGGCCAGCAACAAATGATGAACGCGATGCGAGCGGCCGTCTTGGGTGTATACGAGCGATATTTCGCCTTGGAGAACGTACGTGAATCCTTCCTTTGTTCGTAGAATGCCTGTCCCGTCTTCGTGCAGGCTCTCCTTGAGGACTTGCAGGTATTTAGGGTGAGTGATGTCTCCTGTTCCGAGAAGGTTCAAACCCTTCATCTTCGCGTACTTCTCCAGCGCGTCCGGCCACATCTCCTTGCTGGTCGCGCGGCTGTATTTCGAATGCAGGTGAAAATCGGCGTATACGAGCACTATAACCCCAGACAGGGCATTAACGACGCCCTTAAATAACTTACTGTTCATAACGTAATAGTGGTAAAATGCATGGAATTGCGATTCCATACTTACAGCTCAGAAACGCAATGAGGGACCTATAAATGCCTCCTATATCGGACGTCGCGACGGACAGGTCCATTCCCTACTTGCAGGAAGACAGGGAGTGGTTCGGCAGAATGGAGAGGAACGTAGAGGACGGCGCGGGCCTGCTGAATACGGTATTCTTCAACGGCAGGTGCGTCGCCTATTCGGCGGGCGCCTTGGTGGCGGCAGGCCTCGGGATAAAAAGCTCTCTCGAGGTCACGGACGCTTCAGGCTTGGACGCGGCGGCCAAAGGCGGAGCAGGTTTGGTAGGCTTTCTCGTATCGGCCAATCTCGCCGGCCGCGCGAAGAAAGCGCGGAGAGAGGCTCTTCAGTTCGCGCTAGAAGACCGCATACGCAGGAGATATCCGGAAGACGCCGACGGCATCATAAAATATTATAAGACCGAACGCAACGCCAAGAGGCCCGCGAAGATGGCAAGGGAGATATGCGGCGATCTGGACAAGGCATGCAATCTGGTATGGGACAAAGCGTTGGCTTCGTATACGGACATTCTTAGAGAAGACGAGGGCGCGGCGGACGGTTCTGTATAGGGATTTAAGAAACGCCGGCGACGGTTATCGTCGTTGACGTGTCTGTCATGAAGTGGTAAGTCAGCGAAACGCGGACAGGTATGTCCTTCCTGCCCACGAAACTGTCTGTTTTCAAGGCGCACGAATACGTCGCGGACGTGCCCGCGCGCAGCGTCAGAGTGTCCTTATCCTTCACTGCCTGGCATTCGCCTGTTGCCGCGTCCGTTCCGGGCGCCGTTATCTTTATCTCGACCTTGTCGAGTTCGCTCTCTCCCACCGTGCCCTTATCCTTGAAGTCTGTCGCGCCGGGACTGAAGGCGTTGCCGTTCTGGAGAACCTCCACGTTGATTATCAGCCGTATTCTGTCGGTGGCGAAGTCGTCTATGACAACCGGCGCACGCGCGTTTATAGTGACGCCAATGGGGCCGCCGCTTACGATGGTCTGCGTCTGGTCTGGGATAGCATCGCTGCGCTCGCGCAACCTTCTGTGTTCCGAGGACGTCAGTGCGGTTACTGTTGAGGTAGCTATCGTAGAGTATTTGTAGAAGAGCCGCACGCGCGGATTATAGGGCTGCGTCACGCCTGTCGGCAGCTCAGGAGCTGTGAGGTCCCATGTCTTGCTTGCCACGTCGCCGCGCAGGTTTGCCGTTGAGTCAGGCGCGAATAAGCTGTCCGAGAGCTTCACCGGCTTGTCTTCGCCCGTTTCTATCTCGAATGAGTCCGTGCTTCCCGAGGACGTGGTCATTGGTATGCCGTAGAGAAGAGCGTACACGTTGCTGGCTTCAGCGCCCCCTACGTTCTCTGCGTCCAGGAACAGGGAAAACGCGTCTCCGCCGTCGAGAGCTGTCAGGTCCGCTTCAAACGCCTTTATCACGACTCCCTCGTTTGAAAGCGCGGTCGCCTGTCCGCCGCCCAAGCAGCCGGACAACGCGACTACAAGAAGTATTGAGAGCAGAACGTGCTTTTTGAGTATCACCGGAACTCCTCGCTAGGCTTAACCGTTTTCAATATATAAACCTTTTTGAGCGTCACTCGGGGTTTATCGTTGCTGTAGTTTCCCCTCTCAGCGTGTACTTGTAGGACGCCGTGGCGTGGAACGTTCCGACTCTCGTCACGGAACTGCCGACGGGCCCGGTCCTGAGTTTGCATGTTATGGTCTTGGTTTCCTTGTCTATGAATTTCAGCGGCTTATACGTGGCGAACTGGCCTATAAACGTGGAAACGCCGGGCAGCGTGAGGGGGTCCAGATCGTCACAGACGCTTCCTTCGCTTGTTTCCAGCGTGATGAGGTCCTTCGGATAGTCTATTGTGAATCCCCGCGTCGCTATCTCCGTTACGTCTCCGCTCCCGCTGTTCACAAGCTTGGTGTACATGAAGAACTGCGTGTTCTCAGGAATGGGCTGAGGCTTGGAAAACCTCAGATCGATGAGAACGGGGCCCAGGGACTGGACCTCCGTTATCTCTATGTTACTCTCTTCGCCCTTCCTGTTGAGACGGATGAGTTCATCCTCTGACACGACGGCGATGTCTGTCTGCAGCGTGGCTGTCGAACGATAGGAAGTGGCGTAGCGCAGCGCGCAAAGGCGTTCCGTATCGACGGCCTGCGCTTTCAGCTCCACGTCATGTGTCTTGATTTCGTCTGGAGCGATGGTTTCGAAGGTCTTTACAGTCGATGTTGCTGTTACAGGGTCAAAAGCGCACGTGTCCGTAACCGTCAGCGTAACATCGTTGATGGTAGTATTGCCGGCGTTGGTCAGCGTGAAAAAGAGCGTCATCTTCTTGCCTTCCAGAACCTCGTCCGGCGCGGCTTGGACGTCTATCCTGAGGTCCTCCACCGTGGACGTCGTCTTCGTGGGGAAGAGAGTGAACGCTGCGAGAGAGCCGCCGAAGTTGACGCAGCCTGCTACCAAAACGACGGCCAGCAGGGCGAGAAGCACGTTCTTCATGCGCACTCTTCGTCGCGCACCAATAAAAAGGTTAAAACGACCTCACGATGCTTCTGAGTTGTCTGCGAGGCTGCTGCACTGAGGATCGGTCGTGTTCGCGGCTCCGAAGTCTGTCTTGGTGTCCGCGTCGTTGTCTATGCCATCGGCGCACTGGCTAATCTCCGATGTGTCTGACGCGCTGGAGCATCCCGGGTCGTTTGTGTCAATGGCTCCGTCGCCGTCGTTATCTGCGCCGTCACCGCAAGCGGCAAGGCTCGTGCCTGTTGTTGCCTGGCAGCCGCATGCGCTCCTTATTCCGGAGTCTCCTGATATGCCGACCTTCGCGCCTAGCGTGCCCAGAGTGGCAGAACCTTCGCCCGCGTCTTGGACGCCGTTGCTGTTCGCGTCATTATAACCGCATGCGCCTGTTGTCGGGAACGTTGTTGCGCTGCCTGTCGGGCAGCCTGCCGTGACGAACTTCGAGCAGCAAGACTGGAACTGCTGTTGCTCCGTTTGCGTTCGCGTAGTGCTTGAAGAAGTTGAAACGAACCATGCGATGACGACCAAAAGGACTACGACCGCTACTGCGAGCATCACGAGCATGTTGACGGGCAGCTCGATGCCTTTCTTTGAGCGCATGAACTGCGTTAGAAGAAACCGATATATAAGCTTTAGCCAATCGTCGGCGTTATTGAGACGTCCGTTTCGTCGAACAGTTCATAACGGTAGTCCATCTGCGCGTTGATAGTGTACGTCCTCAAATCCGTTGCGGACGGCATAGTCACGTCGCACCTGAGCGGAGGAGTCTCCTTTCTGATGAAAGGCATCGCCTCTGCGTTTGTATATACAGGCTTCTCGGCGACAGCTCTCTTAAAACCACCTTTCTCACAGTCTATCTTTATGAAGGCGTCGGGGAATGTTATCGTGAGCGCCTCCTTTCCAACCTCTCTCGTGAGCCCGGCCCCACGGTCTTCGACGGAGACACGTATAGGGACGGTCGTGCCCTCGCGTATGGGTTGGTCTGCCCCTATCGCGATATCTATCTTAAGCGGTCCCTTGGACTTGCTCGTTATGGGCGTGACGGTTATCGTCTCGCCGGCGCGGTTGGCTTCGCGCAGGCGCGCTTCGCTGACGACGTTAACGTCCGTTACTGTCAGCGCCGTGAAGTCGTATCCGACCTTGTACTGGACTGTGCAGATGCCCTGCACGCGGCCCAGTTCGTCGTTGGTGGGCGAGCGGAAGGTCCACTCGACAAGGTACGCGCCTCCGCCAGGGAATATGGTTCGGCCGCCGCTTGTTTCTTGGTTTGGTATGCCTATAAGCGCCTCTCCGGTTGTATTCTTCCATTCGTTGGCATTGCCGTATCCTTCTTTCCCACCCATTGCAGGCTCGCACCTGCCCCAGTTGAAGGCGTAAATCTTAGTTGCCTTCGCTTCCTTGCCGGTTTCCGCGTCTCCTGTGTTCTCGACGAGGAACGTGAGGTCAAAAGTGGAATCTGCCGGTATTGGAGGAGTCGGAACGACCTTGGCGTCCGTTATCAAAAGCACGTCATCCGGCGCTTCTATCGTCGTTGCCGAGCCCCCGAACTTGAAGCCTTCGAAGCCGCCGACGCAGCCGGCCATAAATATTACAAAAAAGACTGCGATGAGCGGAAGTTTGTTCATCTTTATCCCGTATGTCCGTTTTTGTCGCACAGCAATATAAAGCCTTTATCCGCAGGCGTAGCTCGCCTTTTGTTCGTTAGTGGACCCCTCGGGCGCGCTCTGAACGTTCTCCTTGCCGCCGCAGAAGGTCTGGCAGTCCTTGCACGTTTCGTCCTCGTTGCCGTAGGTCGTCACTTTCGCGCCGGCGTTGGGAGCGTTCGTACCTGCCTTGCATTCGCACACCTTGCCCATTCCGAACTCGATGTTGGCGCGGAGCGTTCTGGACTGGGTGTATACGTACGCCACGTTTGCCACAAGACCCTCTGTCTGGCTTTCGACCTGCACGTCCTTCAACGGGATTATGCACGACGTGCGTTTGGTCGTCTGTTCCGGGTCAGACGCCTCTAACGGCGACTCTATGGGAGCGGTGATGCTCAGTTCGGGCTCCTCCCCGTTGTATCCTTCGGTGGAGCAGAGGTTCTTGTTCAGGTCGCCCCAGCCGTTTTCAGGAGCCCTGTCGACAAGATTCGCGACGTTCACGGAAGCGGACGCAACATTAGTCACGCGGCCGCTGCCTTGGTTCTCCAGCTGCAGCAGTATCGGAGCCGCGTCCAGTCCGGCGCGTATGGGCATCTGGTTGTTGTAGATGGCCAGCGCGATGCGCACAGGTCCGCCCGTGTCTGTACTAGTGGCCGTGGTGAACTTCAGGCGGCCGTTCTTGGCCAGATCGTCGTAGAAGTCGCTTCTCAGCAGCGTGACGTCCATTGATGACGACGCGTCATAAGCGTACGCGACGTCTGCCTTATAGCTGACGGAGTTGCCTCTCGGTTCGACGTTGGCCTTCGTGAGGTCTATCTTGTACGTGGCTATCATCTGCGCCGGTTCTCCGGGGAAGAGGTTTCCTATCGTGCAGGAGACTCCTTCTCCTGTGAGCCGACCAGTGCCTGTCGGGCACTGCACCTTCGGTATGCAGTCGAGAGTGGTTTCACAAAGTTCGCCGTCAGCCTTGACTCCGAGAGTCGGCTTGAGGAACGTGACTTCGATGTTCTTCGCGTCTGTCGTGCCGTCGTTCCTGATTTCGAGAAGCACCTTGTTTTCCGAATAGACGCGGCTTATGGTCTGCTCGCCGAGGACAGACATCTGCACGATTTCGACGGCTTTGACCGTTCCGGCCGTCTTGGCTTGCGGTTTGAACCTCTGCTGGCAGCCTATCGGGTCGGCTAAACATTCGACGCCTATCTGGAGCGTTGTCGTTCCGCCTCCGAAGCCCCTCAGGGCGCCGGATATCGGTTCGAGAGTCGTCTGTATGTTGGGCCAGTAGACTCCGAATGCGGCCTGACCCACGGACTGTTGCGCCGTGCCGGAACCGACTATCAAAAGCCCGATGAAGATTATCACGAGCGGCGCGCCGACCATGCTGCGTTCCATCGGGTCTATCGTCCAGGCGATGTACGCGGAGACCACACCCATCACCAGGAATATTATGGACGTGACCAACGCTCCTTCTATGATAAGCAAGTGGTATGTTCCCAGTCCCAGCCCGGCTATGACAGCTCCGGTGGCCAAGACGCTTGGAGACTTCCTTATCTTGAGGAATGCGCCCTCGACTTGCGGGGTCGATATGAGGAGCCCGGCTGTCATCAGTCCCATTCCCCACGACAAGCCCGTTATCGCAGGCAGACCGTAGCCGCCGCTGAATATCAAGAAAGTGAACGCGGCGATTGCAACACCGAAGAGGCCTCTCAGGAGAGGCTTTATCCTGTCAGCGACGTCCTTGCCAAGATAGGTCTGCGGGAAGGCAAAGAACGCGGCGAACAGTATCAGGAACGTGATGACTTCCTGCCGCGTGGAAAACGCCATCGCGACCAACAGCAGGCCGACGAACCTAAGGAAGAGACCCGCGACTCCAACCTGCCCCTTGCTGGGGAAGACGAAGCTCAGGGTGAGCAAAACGCCGCCCGCCAAGAACAGCTCCGCCCAAGGCGCGCCAAGATAGCGGCTCAGGACGAAGTAGAGTACCGCGGATATTATGATGCCGAACAATATTTCAACGATTTCGACGCTGTATCTGGACGCTCTGCTGCTGCCGCCCGGAGGGATTATCTTGCCCACGACCCACTTGGCGCCGCCTTTGATGCCGCGGCCCAACCTCATGACGCCTCCTGTTGCCGCGCGTCTTGCGCGAGCGGCTCTGGCACCGAGCGTTCTCTGGGCCGCAAATTGAGCCGTCGCAAATCCAGCCGCCTGTCCGATGGCCGCAATGCGCCTCTGCTCGAGTGCCGCTTCCTCCTCTGCCCTTCCAAACAGGCCGCCCAATGCCTCTGGTGCCTGCGGGATATCTCTACCCTCGCCTCTTTCCGAGCGCCTGCGCGCTTCGCGTACGCGGCGATCCTCATCTTGGCTTTGTTTCGTGCCTCCAGCCAACTGATAAAGGTGTTGTTGTTCAGGACCCAGATAATCTCCTGCTTCGGCGACACGGCGCTTCCGTTCTTGTTCGCGTTTTTGTTCGTCTATGCGTGCTTGTATCGCATCTCTATCCGCCTGTCGTCTGGCAGCATCCACGGCCGCCTGCCTGCGGGACTCGTCAACGAGCCTTCTCTCACGCGCGGCGGCTTCGGCCTCTGCCTGCCGCTGTGCGCGTATTATCTCTCCTCCTACAGTGCGCTCTGTTTGGACCGACCTCTCCGCCCGCGCAGCAGCCACTTCTGCCGCCATCTGGTTGCGGTGGAGCGCAGACATGTGGTCGTTCATGTCATAGTCTTCGATAAGCAAGTTGCAAAAACGACATCTCTCCTTCGCCATGTGAAGACCTACTGTCTATTCGCACTTCGTTCCCAGATTATTTAAGCCTGAAAAGCCGCTCAAGGCTTGGCTTCGAACCTGCTTATCTCGTATCCTCCGCGGCCTGTGACGTAGAACTTCACGGTGTTCGTGCCTTCGGCGACGTTCGCCTTGGTCAGCGTGACGGACAGCGTATTGCCTGTTTCCAGGATTCCCTGCGGTACGACGCGCGTTGTCGTGCGGTCCGGGCGCACGACATCCAGCCACAGAGCAGTTGGGCTTCCGACCACCTTGCTTATCTTTATTTCAAGCGTTCCGGGGAGAGCTTCCACGTCTTTCTTGGTCAGCGTGAACGTCTTCGTGGCGTTGATTGCCGGCCCGCGGTTGTAGAAGTAAATGAACTCCAAGGACGAGAGCTGGTAGCTGGCGTTGCCGCTGGCTTTGAATGTCGCGTTGTTCTCCGTTTTGACGATGGATCCGGCGACGTCGACGATGGTCAGGCTGTTGTTGCTGGGCGCCTGATTGAAAATCTGTTCGTCGTTGAGGCGTATCGAGAGCGTGCCGTTCCCCGACGTTCGCTCGGCCCTGAACACGAAGCGGCCCTTGTTCGCGGGAATGCGGTCCGACGGTATGCTGAAGTCCATGTTCTTGCTTATCGCGCCCTCCTGGCCGCTGGTGAAAGCGACGTCTGCGATGAAAACTGTCGGTGCCCACAGTCGCCAACCGCTGGAAGTCGCTCCGATGACGAGTTCGTTGGTGCCGTTCACGAAGAGGTCAGGCGAAACGTCTGTCTCGAACGTATCCCCTATCTTCATCGCCTTGTTGAATATAGTTTTCTGATTGAGCTTGACTATGAAAGCCCCGTAGCGGTTGGTGTTTATTACCTTGCCACTGAGAGTGCCTCCCTTAATGTCCCTTGTGGTGCCTATCTCGAAGGAGACGCGTTCTTCCTGGTTGCGGAAGAGGCCTCTGGCAACGGTCAGGTTCTTGAAAGAGGCGTGAACGGTGTCCTGCTTGAGGTAGCTGACGGCGAACGGGCTCGCCAACGTCTTCCGCGCGAAGTCCTCGACTTGTCCCGTGCCTACGAAGAATATGTCCTCTCCATCGCCGCTTTCTGACGCGCGCAGCGTTCCGCCAGAAGGCGAGAAGCGGTAGCCGGCGCCTGAAGGGCTGCCGAGAAAGTCTATGTCGCCGCTGACGGAAACGATTGCCGCGGCCAGAAGAAGAAGGCCTATCATGACGGTCTTGGCGAATTCTGACATACTTTACAGAGTTGTCCCAAGTAATATAAATCGCTGTTAGAGCCCTCAGTCCGCCCGTAAGGCTCATCATCGGGCGCTTATCGTTGTCCCTGTGCATTTAAGTAATCCGATGTCATAGGGAAACCCGAAGGGCCAGTAGTCTAGCCCGGAAGTGCGCTCAAAGCGCAACGGTATGACGCCTGCATGGCATGCAGGAGGTCGCGCGTTCAAAAAAGGGGCACCCCATGTGGCGTTATTTGCGCTGCACGCGGTCTCTACCGCGGTATGCCGAAACGCAGCGCGTTTCGTGCACCCTAGAACCCCTACGGCAATCGCGCCTGGTCCACCAATACTTCATCGAGATGACTATTGAAACCGCAGTTTCATTCGGTCCACCACATATTTCTAAGCTAGGACCTTTCAAACCGAAGGTTTGTTTCGGTACACCACATACTTCATCGAGAGGATTTCCGAACCAAGTTCGAAAACTTCGAATCGCTGTTCGAAGACCGTTGAAACTGCTGTTAAGAGTCGGGCTTATGCCGCCTGCCGCGGCGCCTTTGATTCATGTATCTTGTCGTCTATCGTCTGCTTCACGCGCACCGCTCCTCCGACCGAGCGCATCAGAACCTCCGGCTCCTCATCGCCTCCGGAGCTCTGCACAACTATCGTTCCTATTCCCAGAATTCGCTCGAAAAAGCTCTGGTGCATCTGCACGTCTGCGACGCGGTCCCACGTGACGGACGATTCCTTGATGGATAAAATGCCCACGCGCTGCGTCATCCCGCGATCCGTTATCGCGTACGCGTCTGTCAGAACGTGAACCTCAGCCGCGACGACCAGTATAAAGGCAACGACAACGAGAAGGATGACGTATGGACCGTAGAGTTCTATGACAGAGCGTTCGAGGCCCAGAACGTTGGCGTACAACGCATACCACACTATCAGAGCAACGACCGCGCCAGCATAGTATTTCAGGAAGGCCAGCCGCGTCGGATGCAACTTCATGGGAGTCTCTTGCATGGTACGATATCCTGAAAGCGGCTTTAAGAAGATATGCGCGACAATATAGGCGGGATGGAAATGACAGTCTTGCAGGATACAGAAAGAATCTTCTATCAGATAAAAGCGGCGAACCTTGGACGGGCGCCCCCTTTCAGCGCGGAAAAGAAGCTTCCGTTGGAAAGTATTGGAAACGCAGCGCCGACGGTAGGCGTCAATGGCACGCTGCTAAAACTTCCGCCGATAGCCCGCCACTTCGGCATAGAGGACGAGCACATATCGCTGCGCTCCAGAGGCGACGGGCTCGTGCTGACCAATCTAGCAGATGCGGGAACACACGTGCTTTTCGACTACGCCCACGCAGACGGATACAAGAATACAAGAAATCGTGCCCTGGTCAATCGAGAAGAATGCTTCCTCAATGTGGGGGAGCTTGTTGGAGGCAATCTGAGCGTGGACGTGCGCGTGCAGCTGCCGTACAGAGCAGACGCTGGAGCGGAACCCGCATACGAGCTGGCCATATCGAAGAAGAGTCCTGTTGTTGGACGCACGGTCGTTGTTATCCAGTAATTCCGATGAAGAAAAGATTCCTTGCAGACGACATGCTCGGCAGTCTCGTGCGCTGGCTGCGCATGATCGGTTACGACACGGTTTATTCGAAGAGCCTCGATCTCTCTGATGACGAAATCGTCGCTCTCGCGAAGAAAGAGGGACGCACGATAGTGACGAGAGACAGGGGACTGAGCAACTGGGAAAAGATAATGAAGCTGCTCGAAACGCTGCGTTAGAGCATTTTTATACGGCCTCGCGGAATTAGAGGCATGCATCTCCCGATTGTCGGTAAAATAAAAAAATCGCACCAGGCCGCCGTAGAAGCGTTGCTCTTCGTTCTTCCTTGGGCTCTTACGGCCTTCTACATCATTTCGGCGCTGTTTCTTCTGGGCGACAGGTCGACAGAGTTCCTCGGCCTCGTAGGAGCATACGTACTTACGCCTCTTGGCAAGGGTTCCATAATACCTCTTGCAGTGGCGCTTGATTTCGATCCTTTCGTCATCGCGTCTTACATAGCGCTCATAGACGTCATCATCGGCCTGTTCTTCGCGTGGAACTGGAACCTCCTGTTGAAGATACCTTTGGTCGGCCCGCTCTTGAAGTCGCTTGCCTTGAAGACGTCGGACCTGCTGAAGCACAGGGTATGGGTTCGTGAGCTTGCGTACACGGGCATCGCTCTTTTCATGGCGTTGCCTATACAGCCCGGAGGTTCCATAACGGCCGCAGTATTCGGCAGGATTCTCGGACTCGAATCCAACAAGACCGTTACGGCAATCGCCATAGGAGCCACGATAAGTTCATTCGGTTACGCCTACGCGGCGTCCGGAGTGATAACGGCGTTCAGGGAGAACATCTATCTGGGCATAGCCGTCGTGGCCGCACTCCTGCTCATCGCGCACTACGTCTATCACGCCTATCTCAAGCCCCTGGACGATCACGGCTTCAGGAGAAGATGAGCAGAATCTTTGCAACAAACTCCAGGACCATGAACTTCGTCGAGTTCAACAGCCCGACTCCCTGGATCTTTATGAGGCCCTTTGAAACGGCCTCCTTGTACGTAAGTTCGCCTGAGACCAACCCGTCAAGCGTTTCTTGCGAGACGAAGACGTTCACGGTCGGGTTTTCCACGCCGCCTTCCTCTATCGCGGCGACCTTTGCGTCTTTCGTCACCACGCCGACTACTATGTCCGTCTCGGTCACATAGACGTTCGACCTCTCGTTGCCGAAGAGCTGATCCAACGGAGACGGAAGTTTCTGGCCTACCTCCCCTCCGAAGAGGGCCGAGGGATTCGCCGCATACACGAGCGCCGGCATCGCCAGCAGCATCGCCGCGAATATCGCAAAACTGCGCATGGCCGTATTTAGCATGGAGCTAATAAATACCACGCGAACGATGTTTACGCATGGTCCTCCATGTCGGAGCGAAGGTGGAACCGATGGAAGCGCCAAGCCAAGACGGCCGTACGCACAAACTCGACTTCCAGGGCGTCACCGTCCTGTACTTTTACCCCAAGGACGACACCCCGGGCTGCACCAAGGAAGCGTGCTCATTCCGCGACAGCCTCCCGGAGTTCATAGACCGCGGCGTGCGCGTTTTCGGCGTTTCTACGGACAGCGTCGAATCGCACCAGACGTTCGCCCTGAAATACAGCCTTAACTTCCCTCTGCTAGTCGACAAAGACCGAGCGATCTGCAAGGCGTTCGATGTTCCTGCCGTTCCGTCCGCGAAGCGCGTGACGTACATAATAGCGGACGGTATCGTAGTATACGCGGACCCCGCCGTACGTGCAGAAGGCCACGGCGCAGACATTTTGAAAAAGATAGACGAGTTGACGTGATGAAGGTTCGCATAGAGTACGAGCACGACGTCTGCGTGGGTACGAACGCCTGCATGGCCGCGGACCCGCAGCACTTCGAGTTGTTGGAGGACGGCAAGGCGCACATAATCGGCTCCGCGCAGGCGCGTCCGGAGAAGTGGTCATGGGAGAGCGACATGGACGAAAACGCGTTAAAAACCATACTGGCGGCCGCAGAGGCGTGTCCCGTCAACGCGATACACGTGTTCGTTGACGGCGTGAAGAAGATTTGATTCTCGCACACCTGCCGTAAATGACCGAAACAAAAGCTTTTTATCCGTTCTTGCGGAGCAGAAGCACATGGGCAGATACAGAATCGAATACACCCGCAACAAGTGCATAGGAGCGTTCTCCTGCGTCTCGATAGACAGTGACAACTGGACGATGAACGACGACAACAAGGCCGACTTGGTGAACGGGAAGAAGATACAGGAAGAGAAGGACGGTCAGGACGAGATATGGGCAGTCGAGGTGGAGCTTGACGATCCGAAGAATCTAGTGGCAGGCGCGCAGGCGTGCCCCGTTAACGTAATCAAGGTCATCGACTTGCAGACAGGGCAGGTTCTCGCTCCTTAGTGTCAAACGCGGTCAGAGAGCCGCGGCTTCCAGAATTCTCTCGAAGTCGTTTCTGACCTTCGGCGACGCTTCCACGGCAGGCGCTCCGTTTTCGGATGCTTTTACTATGTCGCCGTTCAACGCGACCGAACCGATATAAGTGACGCCCAGCTCGCGCGCGGCGCGCTCGCCTCCGCCAGCGCCGAACACATCGCCTGACATGTTCTCCACGATGCCGAGCACGCGGACGCCGAGCGAACGGGCCATGTTTATTGATTTCTTGGCGTCAAGAACAGCCACATCCTGCGGGGTCGTGACGCATACGATGCCGTCCGGGCGCACCAGCTGCATCACAGAGAGCGGAACGTCTGACGTGCCCGGCGGCAGGTCTATTACCAGAACGTCGAGAGGCCCCCAGTTTGTGCGCGCGAGAAGCTGCATCAGAATGTGATGTTTCATCGGCCCGCGCATTATGAAAGGTTTCGTATCGTCTGCGCGCATCAGCGCGGTGGAAACGACCTTAATACCGTGCTTCTCGGCGGGCTGTATGAGGCCGTTTTCAGTCGCGAGCGTTCCTGTTATTCCGAGCATCTTCGGCACGTTAGGACAGTCTATGTCGGCATCGAGCAGGCCAACGCGTTTGTTTTTCGCGAGAAGGACCGCGACGTTTATAGCCACCGTCGTCTTGCCGACCCCGCCTTTGCCTGAGTGTACGCCCACTATACGCACGCCTTTCAAATTCTCGCGCATGCGTTCGGTCGAGAGCTCCATCTGTCTGTACGTCGACTCCATCAGCTGTTCCGTATCTACCAAAGGCATGCGTGCGAATGGCCCGGCAAACCTTAATAAGCCATTTCTGCATAGTATATCGGGACACGCCTTGACCGTTCTCGTTGCGGACCTTGGAATCATAGACTATGACACAGCCTGGGAGTTGCAGAAGCGCCTCGTTGCGATGAGGCAGCGCGGCCTGATAGAAGACGTTCTTCTCCTTCTCGAGCATCCGCTGGTCATTACGTCAGGAAAGCGCACGGACCCTTCCATGCTCAGAATACCGCCGGGAGAGATGGAGAAACGCGGCGCGGTCTACAGGGAGGTCGAGCGCGGCGGTTATCCTACCGTGCATGCGCCTGGCCAGCTCGTCGGCTATTCCATACGTTTCGTGGATGATTTGAAGGCGCACATCATCGGCCTCGAGGAGACGATTTATAAGACCGCAATATCGTACGCGAAGACAAACGTGATAAAGTACAGGGGACTTTGGTACTGGCGCGACGGGAAATACTACAAATTCGGGGCGCGGGGCGTCTACGTTTCAGGAGGCGCGGTGCCTGTCTCTATGCACGGTTTCGATTTGGACGTCAGCAACGAGCTAACGGCGTACGACTGGATTGACGCGTGCGGCTTCAGAAAGGAAGGCACGCCTGCGGAGCGGCTGGGCAAGAAACCCGACGCGCTGGCGCTGGAGATAGCCTCCAAGTTCGGAGGCGCGACAAGCCTTTCAATAATAACGGACGATGAAATAGAGATGGACGGCGTCAAAGCACGCGCTGCCGAAAGCTATGCGAAAGTCTTTGGAGTAGAAACACAAACGATCTCTGCGAAAGAACTCATTCGTCTATCATCAGCAGGTTCGGATCCTCCAGATGCGCTATGATTTCCTGCAGGAAATATGCGGCCTGCGCGCCGTCCACTACGCGATGGTCGAACGATAGTGAAAGCGGGAGTATCTTGCGTACTTCTATCTTTCCGTCGCGCGCCACAGGCCTGTCATCTATTCTCCCGATGCCGAGTATCGCGACATCCGGTGAGTTTATCATCGGCACGCCGTACGTTCCGCCTATCGAGCCGTAGTTCGTCAATGTGAACGACTGGCCCTTCATCTCCTCGAGCGTTATCGTTCGCGTTCTCGCACGCTCCGCGAGTTCCTCTATCTCTTTCGCGATTTCCAGCACCGTCTTCTTGTCGACGTCTTTCACTACAGGAACCATCAAACCATCGTTAGTATGAACCGCTATTCCCATGTTGTAGTATTTCTTGAACACTATTTCATCGCCGTCCAGAGACGCGTTGAAGTGCGGATGCTTCTTGAGCGCGGCCAGACAGGCCTTTACTATGAAGGGCATGAACGTCAGCTTGACGCCTTTCTCTTCGGCTTTCTGCTTTTCTTTTGCACGCACGTCCCACAGCGCTGTGACGTCCGCGTCGTCCATTGTCACGACATGCGGAGCCGCGTACGCTTCGAGCATGTGGCGCGCTATCGCGCGGCGCGTCGCGCTCATCTGCACGCGCAGCACGCGTCCGTACTTCTCGAACTGCACGCGCGGGCCGGCCGCCGTTTCTCGTGGACCGCTCTCCTTGGCTTTCCGAAGATCTTCTTCCGTGACGCGCCCGTCAGGACCTGTACCATCGACGCGTTCGATATCGACTCCCAGTTCTTTTGCGAGAGCGCGCACCGCCGGAGTGGCGAACACGTGAGGTCCGGAAGGAACGGCCTTTGGCGCTGCGGCACGCGTCTCTTCGGCAGGAGCTTCCTCGAGTTCGCCGACGGCAAACGCTCCGCCTTTCCTCTCTCCTGAGGCGTGGCGTTCCTTGACGTGCGCGTCCAACTGCTCGCGCGTGATGAACGTACGCCCGCATACGGAACATGACGCTGTTGGCGTCAGCGCCGGTCTTGCGACAGGCGCGTCGCCTTCCTCTGCGATGACGACCATCACGTCGCCAACGTTGATTGTATCACCGACTTTGAAGTTGAGTTTTGCGATGACGCCCGCACGCGGAGAAGGAACTTCCACGACGGCCTTGTCCGTTTCCACCTCGGCGATTATGTCGTGTTCGTTCACGTGCGCGCCCTCGCTTACGCGCCACTTGACTAGCTCGCCCTCGTGAATGCCTTCGCCCACGTCAGGAAATTTGAATTCGTACGCCACAACCACACCTAGTATTTCATCACTTTATCTATCTCCTTCGCAATCCTTTTCTCGTCCGCAATATAATAGTTTTCCATGCGTGGATAGGGTATCACCGTGTCAAAACCCGTCACGCGTTTTATCGGCGCGCGCAGAGACGTGAAGGCCTCACGGCTCAACACGGCCGCGACTTCTGCAGAGACGCTGCAGTTGCGGGGTGCTTCTTGTACGATAACAGCGCGTCCCGTTTTCTTAACGGACTCAACGAGCGTCTTGGTGTCCATCGGCGAGAGCGTGCGCAGATCGATGAGCTCAATGCTGTAAGACGTCAGCGCCAGAGCCTCTCTGCACTCGCGAACCATTGCGCCCCACGCGATGACCGTTACGTCAGAGCCCTCTTGCAGTACGCGCGCTTGTCCCAACGGTACAGTATACTCTTCTTCAGGAACCTCCTCGCGTATTGCCCGATAGACGCGCTTTGGTTCCATGAATATCACTGGATCCGGGTCGCGTATAGCAGAAGCGAGCAACCCCTTCGCGTCGTAAGGACCTGACGGAACGACGACCTTCAGGCCCGGTGTATGCGCGTAGTACGTTTCCGGCGAGTCCGAATGGTGTTCTAACGCACGGATGCCTCCGCCGTACGGGAATCGCAACACGAGCGGGCAGGAGAAACGGCCTCGCGAACGCCAGCGGATGCGCGACGCATGGTTTATCAGTTGGTCGAGCATCGGAGTAGCGAACCCATCGAACTGCGCTTCGCACACGGGCTTCAGGCCGCCCAACGCGAGACCTATCGAAGCGCCTATTATTCCCGTCTCGGCCAAGGGCGTATCGATTACGCGCTCGTCCCCGAACTTCTCCCAGAGGCCGTCTGTGGCGCGGAAGACGCCTCCATCTCGGCCCACGTCTTCGCCCAGTACGACCACGCTTGCGTCGCGCTCCATCTCCTGCCTGAGCGCGGCGTTGATTGCCTCGACAATGGTGAGTTTAGCGATTGGCACCACCCGTACTCTTCGTCTCTTCGATGCTCTTCTTGAGATAGCCCAGCTGTTCCTTAAGCTGCGGCGTCATCTCCGCATACGTGTATCGGAACATATCCTCGATTTGCGCAGGAGGCATCGATTCGTACTTTTTGACGGCCTCGTCCACTTCCTTGCGCGTCTGTTCTCGCAGAGCGCGCTCGTAGCTTTCGCTCCACAGACCCTTCGCTTTCATGTAGAGTTGGAGCCTTTTTATGGGGTCCTTCTTCTCCCACTCCGCGACCTGTTTCGCGTCCCGGTATTTTTTGGCGTCGTCCGCGGTCGTGTGGTCCGACATTCGGTAAGTGAAACACTCTATCAGCGTGGGTCCGTTGCCTTCTTTTGCGCGTCTTATGGCCTCTTTGGTTGCGACGTACGTCGCGAAGACGTCGTTGCCGTCGACTTGGATTCCGGGAAAACCGTATGCTATTGCTTTCTGCGCCAGCGTTTCGGCCGCCGACTGTTTGGCACGCGGCACGGAAATGGCCCATTGGTTGTTCTGACAGACGAATACCACAGGAAGATTGAAAACACCTGCAAGATTGAGCGCCTCGGCGAAGTCGCCTTTGCTCGTGGCTCCGTCTCCGAAGTAGACGAGCGTCGCGACGCGCTTCTTCCGGAGTTTCATCGCCCACGCGAAGCCCGCGGCGTGCGGTATCTGCGTGGAGACAGGAACGGCCACGGGGAAGACGTTGACGTCTCGTACGTCATTGCCGCGCTCGTCCCAGCCCCAGTAGCGCAGCAACGCTTCCATTGACACGCCGCGGGCTACCATAGAAGCGTCTTCGCGGAAAGCCGGGAACAGCCAGTCTTCCTTGTCCATCGCGAGCGCGGGCCCGACGTTCGAAGCTTCCTGTCCGCGTATGGAAGCGTACGTTCCCATGCGCCCTTCGCGCTGTAACGCGAGCGCGGTTTCATCGAAGACTCGTCCGCGGACCATCTGCTCGTAGAACTCGCGCACGCGCGCGTCGCCCAGAACAGGCATCAGCGTCTCGTCTGCGCGTCCGTTCTCGTCGAGAATCTGGAGATATTCCACCGAGAACTTGGCGAGGGTCTTGCGCATAACTCAAGTTCCTTTGTCTGGAATAAAAAGGTTCTCAGTACAGCGGCTCTACGACATCGAAACGAGCCAGTTCGCTTGCCACGTCCACGTGCTCGCCGTCCTCGAGACGCTTCACAATCGTGTTGCACTCGTGGCCGAGTTCGTCTATATGCGAATCCGGAACACCGGTCCGCGCGCCCATCACCTCTGTCCCGCTGGCTTCTGTGCGCTTCCTCAGACCTTCGTAGAACCTGTCGTCCGCCCCCATGAGCGTGGCGTAGGTGCCGCCGTTGTTGACGACCATGACGTACCAAGACATGGACTGTTTATGTGATATAAGATATTTCAAGGCGACTCTTCGTCAGGAGTCGTTCACAGACCGCCGACCCGCGTGACGCGGAGGTCCGTCCTTTTGTGTTCCGCGTCTTCTAACCCCGCGAAATAGCCGCCGGTCCAATGTTCGTGACAGAATCCTCGTCCGGCTTCCCACCTGTTGCAACCGCATCCATGTGTTTCCAGAAGCGTGCCTTTCGCAGGATCTTTGTAGCCTTTCACAAGTACGCCCAACTCTACCATCATTGAAAGAGAACGCCGTTCGTCGTAATAAAGTTATGCTTTTTGCAGCGCATGCTTTATGAACAGCTCGCCTGCCTTGTATGAAGAACGGACGAACGGTCCCGCGGCAACGAACAGGAAGCCCCTCCTCAGAGCCTCCTGCTTGTAGAGTTCGAAGACTTCGGGCTTGACGTATTCCGTTACGGGCAAGTGCCACTCACTCGGTCTCAGGTACTGGCCGATAGTCAGGATGTCGACGCGCGACGCGCGCAGGTCGTCCATGGTTTGAAGAACTTCTTCCTGAGTTTCGCCGAAGCCCACGATTATCGAGGATTTTGTATAGATTTTCGGATTGAGGTCTTTGATGTAGCGCAGTACGCCAAGCGACTGTTCGTAGCCGGCGCGCTTATCGCGTGCCGTACTCTGCAGCCTTCTGACGGTTTCGATGTTATGCGCATAGACATTCGGGTTCGCTTCCACCACGGTTCTTATGCATTCCCTATCGCCGCGGAAATCAGGCGTCAGGACCTCGACGAGCATCTCTGGTGCGAGCGCCTTGACGGCGCGGATGCACGCGGCGAAATGCGCAGAGCCCTGGTCTTTGAGGTCGTCGCGATCGACACTCGTTATCACGATATAGTCCAGCCCGATTTCTGCAACCGCGCGCGCCAGTTTTTGAGGTTCGTCGGCGTCCGGCGGCTTCGCCGACCAGCGTGTCTTGACGTTGCAGAACTTGCATCCTCGCGTGCACTCGTCGCCGAGAACCATGAACGTGGCCGTTCCTTCGTTCGCCCAGCAGTCCGGCACGTTCGGGCAGTGGGACTCTTCACAAACGGTGTGCAAACCGTGCTTTCTTAACGTGGACTTTATGTGGTCGAACTTCTTAGTATCAGTAGGCGCGCGTATCTTGAGCCAGTCGGGCTTGCCGCGGGATGCGAGCATGCGTAAGAGTTGGTCGAGCCTGTTAAAATAGTCGTGTTATATTTTACCAACTCTCTTCTTGTAAATCGTTCCGTAATGCTTCTTCTGCTGGAACGGAGAGCCTTCTTCGTCATACGGTATCTTGAGAAAGTCCTCCAGCGAGTCGATCACTCCGCGCAATACGCTCTTGTCATCATCGGGGATGTTGCGCTGCAGAATTCCTCTCAGGTCTTCAATCGTCTTTTTGATATCGTCTTTGGAAGGCATGCCCAATGTGCGGAGCCGTGCTTTAAATCGTTATGCCGCCCAAACAGGCCATGATGCAAGGCAGGGATATGAGCAGGAGAGGCGTGCCCGGCAAAAACTTCGTAGAGAAGCCGGTTTGGCAGTACGTAGACGAGATAGTGAGGCAACGATACGCGAAAGATCCCAAGCCCGTCGAATACGAGACTATAGAGGCGGGCATTACAGATGCTCTGAAGGAATCGCCATTGAAAATACACCCTCATATCGTGAGGAGAGGGATCGTTCTTGCAGAACATAAAAAGAGGATAAGAGAGGTGCTTCCCGAAGGAGGCCGTTTCGTCGGCTACGTTCCTTTTGACGCCTAACCGCTCATCAAAAATATGGTCTGCGGCAGCCTTGGATGCTTTCTGAGGAAAACCTCTATGCCGCCATGGTCCCGTGCGTTCAGGTCAACAACAACGCTCGCCAGCCGCTCAAGTGTCGGGTTGGGCTCCTCAGACGAATCAAGGACCAGTCCAATCGCATTCTTGTAATAGCAGAGACGGTTTAGCCTGTCCACGAGATACGCGTCCCGTCCGGCGTGATACCCCACGGAATCCAGGACGACGAGCCTCGTGTCCTCGGCATTCTCTTCGACGCGCATCCACTGCTCCTCCATCTTTGTCGGGCTTTCTGTGGAAAAGTTCGAAAAATGCGCGGTTTGCATGAGCGTCTCCCAGTCTATTCCCAGGTCCTGTGAAGCCTTGGTTATGAACTCCGCGTACGCGTTCAGGAAGTCAGGCGCGGCGTAGAGGTAGAACGTCTTCGCGTCCGCGTCACGGTTCTTCAGGAGCGCCGTGGCGGCCAGCCTGTGAAGCAGGCGTTTGTCGCGCGAGCGAAGCACGATTAAACCGTGCTCTATTCCCATCACGCGCTCGAGTTTGGGCGCTCCCACCCATACCTTTCCGTTTTCCATTACCAATGTTTTCATATCCGGCACCTCTGTCGCTCAATAACACACCCTGCCGCTGACAGGCGACCATTGAAACCGCGGTTTCAAATGCACACTTTGGGCAACACGAGATTCTCAGGGGGATAAAAAGAGCTGAGCCAAGGAGAGCATGCCGTTATGCCGCTAGAATAACGGCTACTGGAACCTCAGTTACAGGTTGCCGTTATGCCGCTAGCAAGCGGCTGTTGAAACCGCTGTTTCATTATTCCGCTAGAATTGTTGTTGTGCTCTTCCTATAATCGGGGCACGGCGTGTGATAGACCGTTACGTTATCGGGCATGTCGCTCGTAACGACCGCGATTGTTTCCAGCCCGCCCGCGGGGATGAACTCATCCGTGGTTGTCGTGACCGTTCCTCGAGACGAGGACGCCATTATCGTGAAACCTTCCAAATCGTCGCTTCCCGTGTTCTCAACCGTTACGTCAAGTTCTGTACCAGACCATCTCGCGGAGTTCACGTCGAAAGAGACTCCCAGGCAGGCCACTGTCTGTTCAACGTTTTCCTTCTCTTCAGGCGCGCCGATGAGAACGTTCAGGCCCGCGCGAAAGTCCTCGCCGTTGACGCAACCGGACACGATAACCAGCACGAACACCATCGGCAAGACTTGCATGAGACTATATCATGCGCTCTATTATTAAAACAGGCCCAGAACGCGCTTTCTTTCCTTTGTCTCTTCCGGCCGGGCGGACGCCTTACTGTAACAGACTATGTTGCCTTTCGAGTCCAGATAGTAGAGTCCTATGCCATTGGGTGCGAACAGGGGTTCGAGGCCTGCGGCCTTCTCCCTCGTTTCGACGACCAGCGCGGCCGGCAGCCTGTAGGAACCGACGTAGGCGCCGAAGCCGGAGCGGTCCACGAGAAGAGGCGTGTGGCCGTCCCTGAGCTCCGGGGGCAGCGCGGAGACCATGTTGCCGAACCCGCCGCGCACGGCTCCGCGGTCAAAGTGGAAGATTACGTCTTTTGTCCTAGTCGGCTTCCTCGCATCGTCCTTTGCCATATTACGCCCACACGTCAAGAACCAGCAACTTATTTAAGATTGAGATGGCAATTCCATCCATGCGCGCAGTCAAGGACGCCGCGAACAGAATATTGTCCGTCGTTGGTCTGGTAGCTCTGGCCATTCTCGGGGTTGCCCTTTTGGGAGCGGGGTTAATCGTCGGGCTGGCCCTCATAGGCCTGCTTGCAACGGCTTACGCAATCTCCAGAATATTCTTCAAAGGCAGGTTCCACGTGCGGACGGTGCGCATCGCTTCGTGCCCTTCCTGTGGTTCGCTGACGGACAAGAAAGTTTGTGAGTGCGGGGCGCGCGTGAGCTGGCTGTAGCGCTATTTAAAGATTGCCAGAAATGACAATGTATGAAGAAGGCGCGCGGAAAAGACGCCAAATGGCTTGTGCCGAAGGACGAACGAATAGCGCCTGACGGCGAACTTCTCGTTGCGCCGGCGGCACAGCGCATGCTTCTCGAGGCGGCAGCTGTCGTCACAGTGGGTATGGCGTCAGAGAAGCCAGTGTACCTTATTACAAACGAAGAAAAGGCAGACGGATTCACAGCGTATGCGCTGACAGGCAAGATTTTCAAGGCGGGAGGCAAGGAGTATGTCAGACCGTGGTCAGACGTCACGGACTACATGACAGCCCGCGAGGCCCTCAAGGGGTGTGGTGCGCGAACGCGCCGCCTGAGCGACTACACTTACGGCACAACAATCATACCAACCAAGCCGATAGTAGATTTTATGGAAGAGGCCGGCAAGGAGTTTCCATCCGCAAGTGTAAGCAACCGCTATGCGCCCGTATTAAGAATGGGCCGCGTTGTGGATACGGAAGTCGTAAGGGCTCTGGATGAAATCCTCAGGAATTGGAACTACAAAGAATCCATATCAGCCACCGACCTGACCAAATTCAAACCCTCTTAACGAACAGCCTCGCCAGCGCGTAACCCGCGACGAATCCTCCGACGTGCGCCAGATACGCCACGCCCGTTTCAGCGCCGAGCAGCGAGAACCCGGAGAAGAACAGCTGTATGACGAACCACGCACCGATTACCCACTTGGCGTTTATCTGCACGTGAGCGAGAACGCCCATCGTCGTTATCGCGTCTATCCTGTTGTGCGGGTGCAGGAGAAGATACGCGCCGAGCACGCCTGAAATGGCGCCGGACGCGCCTATGGTTGGAATGGTAGACGTTGGGTCAGACGCGATGTGAGCGAGCGAACCGGCCAGACCGACCAGAAGGTAGAACGCCGCGTAACGCGCGTGGCCCATCGAGCGCTCGACATTGTCGCCGAATATCCACAGATACCACATGTTGCCCAGAAGGTGCACGAAGCCTCCGTGCAGGAACATCGACGTCAGTAACGTTAGGAGCGACGCGCCTGCCGCGACCTCGACAGGAACGACGCCGAAGTTGCCGACGACGTAGTCGTGTATAGGAAGCGTGGCGAGAAATATCAAGACGCACAGAATAATGATTCCCTTGTTGACCCAGTCGCCTCCTGAGCCGCCTTCATCGCGCAGGGGAAAGAATACCACACAAAACACCGGCCGACTGGACTGAAATTCGCAAGCTTGTCAATAAATATCTTTTCCGGCGTCCGGGTTATATCTTTTGGACGCGCAAACACACTATGAGCCTCCACGGAGACGAGAATCTCAGGAGTATAAAGGTGTGGCCTCTCGGAGAGCTTCCTGCGGATTCCATAGACCTCGTCAATGAGGACGGTGACATCGTCCTGACGGTAGCGTCGATGAACCCCGAAGACGACAACGGGCCCGCGGCGCTGATAGACGACAAATGCGTCCACGTGCTTGTCAGTGACGACGAAGTCACGCGCCGCGTCATAGAACGCGAGCTCGCGGCGCTCACGAAGGCCATGAACGTCGCATGGACATACGTGGACTCGGACGAGAAGCTGGTGGAGTTCCTGGAAACTGCCAAAAGAAACCTCCACTAGGGCCAGCCAAAACCTTTAAAACCGCCATTTTAAGTTTACCGCGCCCGCGTTAAACCTTTAATAACGGGTCGCGAGGATAGCAACGTATGCCGGCCCCGAAGAAACCTTCGTTTCCTAAACCCGAGCCTGTCTCGGAAAGTTCCCCGACAGGCATCGTCGAACTGGACCGCGTGCTGGGAGGAGGCTTCCCGAAGGAATCGGCCGTGCTCTTGGCCGGCACTTCAGGCACCGGGAAGACCGTATTCTCCTTCCAGTGGCTCTTCGAAGGCGCGAAGAACGGCGAGAACGGCGTTTACGTCACGCTCACCGAACCGCTCTTCAAGTCCGTGAAGAATCTCGAGACGCTGTCCTTTTACGACAGGAGCGTCCTCGAGCAGGAGAAGGTAAAGATACTCGACATGCGTTCTTTGCTGAGCGCCGCGGACGTCTTCAAAACGGACGAAGTAATCGCTTTTTTGGAAAAGCATGTCAAAGAAAACAACGCCAAGCGCCTGTGCATCGACTCAATGACTGCGATAACGTACGGACTTGACAGCAAGGCCGAGATACGCAAGTTCATCTTCGAGCTTGGCACGTCGCTCGCGGCGCTCGGCTGCACGACAGTGATGACAGGCGAGATAACGGAGAAGTCCAGACTGTCCGTCCACGGCGTGGAGGAGTTCATCTCTGACGTAATACTCGTGCTGGACCACGCGGCGATGGAAACCGGCCCTTACAGGACCGTCGGCATAGTCAAGGTAAGAGGCCGCGGCTACGACGAGGAAGAGATGTCGTTCCGCATAACCAAGAACGGAATCATCATCTTCCCGAAGCTGCGCACGACTCTTCTATATCAGGCCAGCACAGAACGCGTTTCCACCGGTTCGGAAGAGCTTGACGCCATGCTTCTAGGCGGGGTATTCCGCGGCTCCACAACACTCGTCTCCGGGCCCACAGGCACCGGAAAGACCGTTCTGTGCATGCAGTTCGTTAATGAAGGCGTCGCCAAGGGAGAGCCCTGCCTCTACGCGGGATTCGAGGAGAGCAGGGACCAGATAATCAGGAACGCCAGAAGCCTCGGATGGGACTTTGCGGAGTACGAGCGCCGCGGACTCCTCACGATACGCACTCTGTATCCGGGCGAGATGATGCCCGAGGAGCACCTGGCCGACATAAAGAAGATTATGGAAGAGCGCGGCGTCAAGAGATGCGTTGTCGACTCCCTGTCGGCGTTCGAAGCCTCTTTCCCCCAGAGGCATTTCGTGGACTTTGCCCGCAGGCTGAACAGCCTCATGAAACAGAAGGGCGTGGCCGCGTGTTTCACTGTGGCAACGTCCGAGCTCGTGGGAACGTCGAAACTCACAGAGGCCAACATCTCCACCATGCTCGACAACATAATCTCTCTCAGGTTCGTTGAGATCTCCGGCGAGCTGCGTCACGTACTTTCCATAATCAAGGTGCGCGGAACGGCCCACAGCAAGGGGTTGCGGACATTTTCAATAGGGGACGACGGATACGTCATAGGACCGGCTCTCAGCGGATATGAAGGAGTCCTCAGCGGCTCTACGCGAAAGGTGTCGGCGACCGTGGAGGAGGAGCTGCAGACCGCATTCTCAAAGGCCATAGGCCCCATGGGAACCCAGTCATATGCCGAGGTTGCGAAGAAGGGCCTCACGCTCGAAAACATAGAGTCCTACATAGACGGCCTGTCGAAGAAAGGCGTGATGACAAGCGCTTCCGCCGCCCAGTTCAAGGACAGCGTGCGACGCATCCTCAAGGGCGAACACGCCGTCGGCGAAGGCGACATCGTTGGGAAATTCCTCAAGACTTAGGTTGTTTCCTTTGCCCCGACCACTGACAAGGTGATGGATTGCAAAAGACTCTGATTTTCGCGGCCGCGATATTCGCGGCTGTCGCGCTGGCGTGGACTTTCGCAGTCACGCCAGAAGCCCTTGAAATACAGAACAACTTCCATTATTCCGCGGACGTCGCGTCGACGGACAATTTCTACAATGAAGAAACAGACGCATATAATGGAAAGGTCGGCTCTGTGACGCGGTTCTCCTACGAAACCGTCTCGAGCAAGGGAGACGTGCGCACGATAAAAAACAACTTCAACGTGCGCAAGCCTACCGGAGAGAAGATATTCTCCGTGGAGCGCCTCTACGGCATAGACGCCAAGAGCGGACGCCATGTTGCGGACGCCGGAGACCGCGTTCGCAATGGATATCTCTTCGGCCCGCGCCATGCCGACAAAAGCGGCTACGTCTACTGGCACGTCAACTACGACGAGCCCGCCAATCTGATATTCAAGGGGGAGGAGACGCTGAACGGCCTCATGGTATACAGGTACGAGACTGATTATCGTGCAGACCAGACGGCCAATCTCGGCCATCTGCCGGGCGTCCCGGAATCCCGCGGAGTAAATCTGGACATAAACCTTCGGGTATGGATAGAGCCGACTTCCGGTTATCTGGTCAAGTACGAGGACCGCACGATCGCCTACTACTATAACATCCGTACCGGCGAGAGAATAGCTCCGTGGAACTCGTTCCACAACGAGTACACGCAGGAAAGCATAGCGACGCATATCGCGGAAGCGAAAATCCGGCGTGACAGGGTGCTATGGTATGACACGGCTATTCCTGGCGCATTCGTGGCGTTAGCCGTTATGCTGCTTACCATTGCCTTCCGTCTCCGCGGCAAGGAAGACGTGTTGGTCGGCGCGTCTTGGACTACGCTGGCGCCGTTTGCCATTCTTGTCGTTGGTTTGATAGTTACGTTCATCGTGTGGCAGAGCGCTGACGCCGCAGAAGCTTCCCGCGCGCACGATTCGTTCAACGCATTTACCGGAAAACTGGAATCGTCCATCGGAACGAGGATGGCCAGTTACGAACAGGCGATGATAGACGCCAAGGCGTTCGCCGAGGGCGTCGAGGTGGATAGTTCAAAGTGGCGCAAGTTCGCCGCAACGCAGGATTTG
The DNA here is from genome assembly GCA_016432325.1 of Candidatus Aenigmatarchaeota archaeon. Taxonomy (GTDB): domain Archaea; phylum Aenigmatarchaeota; class Aenigmatarchaeia; order PWEA01; family JACQIF01; genus JACQIF01. The sequence goes on along the minus strand of CP066684.1, from coordinate 229,604 downwards.
AAGAGGCGCCTCCCGGGCATACAGGGAATAGGGTTCGATCCGTACGTGCGGGGCGCCGTCGAACGCAACGAGCTCGTCGCGCGCCTGCGTTCTGAAGGCCTCTCCGGATTCTCTGTAACGCCGGCAGGCGACCGCGAGACGTACGTGCCTGTTGCGTACCTGGAGCCTCTTGACGAAGCCAACGAAAAGGCGATAGGATACGACGTCTATTCTGAACCGACAAGGCGCCGCGCGCTGGAACAGGCGCTGGAAACAGGACAGCCCGTGATAACCGGTCCCCTGACGATCGTGCAGGACGTCGCAGGCGTCCCCTTCAAAGATGTTGTAATATTCGTGCCTGTCTATGATGGCGAACCCTCCACGATTGAAGAAAGGAACAATGCGATAACCGGTTTCGTCTCAGGGCCGATAATCGTGAAAGATTTGATAGTAAGCGCGATAGGAGAGAACCCGGGAGTCGGAATAGAGATATACGACAGCGCCATCAGGCCGGAGAACCTGCTCTACGAATCCGGCTCTGGCACGGTGCCGGTGTTCACGAGAACTGCCGCCGTTCCCGTAGCAGGCAGGGATTGGATAGTCGTATTCAAAGGGTCGGCGGCAGAAACTGCGAGCGCGATACCTCTCTTTATATTGGCTGCAGGCGTGGCGTCCAGCCTGCTGCTGTTCAGCATTGTTTATTCTTATTACAACGGCTTCCGCGCGCGGACCGCGGCTCTGAGGCAGACGGTCGAGGCTCTCTCGCAGGGCAAGACGGACGTTACGATAGACGACAAGCTGAAGATGTCGAAAGACGAAATAGGCGACCTTGCCCGTGCGTTTGACCGCGTGCTTATCAGCCTAAAGCTCGCCATGCAGATGACAGCTCCGGAAATCACGAAAGAGAAGGAGAGACTCGAGGAGGCCGTTCGCGAGAAGGAAGAGGCCAAGAAGGAGCTTGCGATAAAGAACCAGCAACTGCAGATGACCGTTGCGGAACTCAAGGAGTACGCGGAACGGCTGAAGAAGAAATAGTCAGACGCGCTTCACGCGCATCACGCACAGCGCGTCGCCCTTGAGCATGCAAGCCTCGTCTTTTATCTCCAGCTCTTCGCCGTAGTGGTCTGCAAGCCCTTTCATAAGGCCTTTTGCAAGAGAGCACATCTTCCTTTTCGACGTGTAGGTGACAACGGCGGCGTCTGTGGACGTCCTCTCCACCTTTATCTCAGGCGGAGTCGCTCCGGGCGTCGTGGTACGCACGACCGTGTGTATGACGCTTTCGGTGTTCTCTATCAGGTCCAGAGTCGTCCAGTCCGGATTCACGAGCGCGCCGTAAACGGACACGAGTTCCTTGGCTATGAACCGGCCGAAGTCCTCGAGAATCGCATCGACCGACGCTCCTGAGATTTTGACGGCGGCTCCTACGAGCGCCGACACCTCCTCGTCCGGATACGCTTCAGTAGGCACGTAGAGGCGGTCTTCCAGCTTTGCTTCGCGGAGGAGCTTCTCCCATCCGTCGCTTCCCATCTTCTCTGTGGCGTACTTCTTCAGTTCGATGAATATTATGCCGTGCATAAGCGCGCTTAGGCGGCAGACATATTTAAAACAGAGCGCTGTTTTAAAGTTATCGCGCTGGCGCAGTAACTATTTATATCGCGCTCCGCTAGTCTGGTTTCTATGACAACCCTTCAGGAAGCAATCGCGAAGCACGAGAGCGCCGTGATAATGACAGAACTCCCGACGGATGTCTATCTTGACAAGGCCACGGACGTGGTCAAGTTCTTTGTAGGTCAGGGGTTCTCCGGAGTGTACGTGAGCTTCCAGCGCCCCTTCAAAAACCTCTCCTCGTTCTTCAAGAAGAAGGCGATAAAGAACGATCGCATCTACGTCGTGGACGCGGCTTCCGCCTGCAGCGGAGCCGACGCGCACGAGGCCAAGACGTGCGTGCCCGTTTCAGAAGAGGTGGAAATCGACGAACTCGTCCGCGCCATATACACGTCTCTCGACAAGCTCGACGGCAAGAAGTTCATCTTCGTAGACTCCCTGACGACCATGACCCTCCACAAGCCTCTCTCGGATACCATGCGCTTTTCGGACTTCCTCATAAGGACGGTGCGCAAGGGAGAGGTGAAGGAGGTTGTCCTCGTGTTCAATGTAGCCGCTGACCTGACGCATAAAAAGTTCATCCGTGACATCGCGATGCAGGTGGACGAAGTCGTGAAGGTGACGTGATGAGCTACGCCGAGACGCTGGAGAAGGAGCTCCAAGACTTGCCGGAGGGTTGGATAGCGCTCATCGAGACAGACGCCGAGAAATCGACTGACGTGGGAGTGGCCGCGATAAAAATAATGACGTCCGGCAGTTATACGGGCATCGTGATATCCGCCAGCAGGCCGTGCCGCAACCTGCTCGACATGTACGAAAAGAAGGGCGTCGCCCGTTCAAAAGTCTTCCTGCTGGACACGGTTTGCAAAGGCATGATGGCAAACCCGCCAGAAGCCGACAACGTCGTGCACGTGGAAGGCTCGACGGCGCTGACAGAGATATCGCTCGCGACAAGCGAGGCTATAAAGATGATTGAAGGTAAAAAGTTCCTTTTCATAGATTCTATAACGACAATGCTGGTCCACAACAAACCGGAGATCTTCGCCAGGTTCATACACTCGACGCTCACCAAGATACGGATATCCGGGATAAGCGGCATCATGATATCGATAGAAGAGGAGACCGACAAAACCGTGCGCTCTGAAATCGCACAGCTCTGCGACAAGGTCATCAGGGTTTAGCCGCGGCCCTGCGCCTCCTGTATATCGCAGGCAGGCCCTCGGCGTATACGTTTCCCATCGTCTGGTCGTCCAGGAAGCCGCACGGAATCACGCGGCCGTCGGCCTTCACGAATATCTGCTCTTTTCCTCCGCGGCCGCAGCAGACGGGAGTCTCTTCGACTATGCGGTCTTTCATGTTGGCTCCCCATCCGATGGGTTTGATGTGCCCGACGTTCATTCCCTTCACGCCAAGTTCTCTGCAGAACTTCTCGAACTCCGGGAGCACGTGCGCGTTGCCGTCGTAGATGTTGAAGTTCACGTAGACGTTGTTGCCCTCCTCTATGAGCCATTTCATGCGTTCGACGGTGCGCTCGTACTGGCCTTCGCCGTATATTGCCTCATGCTCTTTCTTGGGGCCGTTGAGCGACACGGCGACGGCTTCGAGGCGCAGATCGCGCAGCGTTTTTGCGTCCTCCCTCGTCCAGAGAGTCGCGTTCGTCACCATCGTGACCTTGAAGTCACGGCTTCGCGCGTATGCCATTTTTTCAAAAAGTTCCGGGTCAAGCTTCGGTTCTCCGCCTGTAACGGATATGGCGGAGGCGCCAAGTTCGTATGCGCCGTCCACGACGCGCCTGAACGCCTCCCTGCTCAGCGTCTTGTTCTTCTTCGGGCCGAGATAGCAGTGTTCGCACTGCAGGTTGCACATGTCCGTTGTCTCTATTCCAACCACGTGCAGGCCTTCCGTGCCCCTCAGGACCGGCTCCGAGACGCCTTCCGCCATGTGGCCGCGTTCGCTCAGCATCAGGTGGAGAAGATAGTCGTCGGCCTTCAACCTGTCCAGAGGCTTCGTCCCCATCGCCCTGAGCCTTCGCCAAGTCGCCTCGTTTATCAATACTTCGTACGCGTCAACTGTGCTCTTCAGTTTATACTGGTTGTCCTCGAGGACAGGCACGATGTCAACGAGCTTCATCCTTCTTCCTCCTGAAGATGTAACACTTGCCGTTCTCGCACTCTAACAACGGAATCGGTATCAGGCCGAAGAGTTTTTTTCGTCCATCCGCCACGTATTCCTGGGTTTTCTTCTCTGCTTCCTCGTCTGCAACATGGTCCACACCACCACCTCAATCGCACATGCACCGCGCGATTATCGACAGCCAACCGAGCTGTCGTTTGACGTAAGGCCTTTCCGGCATCTCTTCGAACCGCAGGCCCGGGTCATAATCCCTCAAGAGATCCTCCATCGGTCTCGGACACTCGCCCATTTTCGCAACGTACGCCTCCACAAAACCACCTCGCCGTTTGTTTGTCGTCGGGAAGGTCAAGCTTTTTCGACCACCGCGGTGGTGATGGATTCGTAACCACCGGCGGTGGTTAATTCCCGAACGGCGGCGGCTGGAGCCTTTTTATACGATGAGACCATAACCACAGCGTTCTTATGGCAGAGAAATCCAAGAAACCGATAGCCGGTTCCATCGAAGAGCTGAAGCTGCTGCGCGGCGAGGCCAAGAAAGAACTTGCAAAAGAGTATGACATGATAGTCATCGGCGCCGGATGCGCCGGTTACTCGGCGGCCATATATGCCGCCCGCTTCAACCTGTCCGTTCTCGTCATAGGCAAGCTCCGCGGCGGCCTGATTACGACTACGCACCTCGTGGAGAACTATCCTCCTCTCGGCTCCGTGAGCGGACCGGACATGATGGACATGTTCTACGAGCACATCAGGATGTTTGAGATTCCCGTTCTCGAGGATGAGGTCACGGACGTAAACGGCAAAGGCGTCTGTTGGAAGGTCGCCACGAAACGCCACGGCGAGTTCGTCGGCAAAACGGTCGTATTCGCCACAGGGACGGAACACAAGAAGCTAGGAGTCCCCGGAGAAAAGGAGCTTGCAAACAAAGGCGTCTCCTACTGCGCCACCTGTGACGCCGCGTTCTTCAAGAATAAGGTCGTCATCATGGTAGGCGGTTCCGACTCGGCAGCAAAGGAGGCGTTGCTCCTGTCCGAACACTGCAAGAAAGTCTACATCGTTTACCGGGGAGAGGCGATAAGACCGGAACCCGTCAACGGGCTGCTGGTGGAGCAGCGCGTGAAGGAGGGCAAAATAGAGATTATCAACAAGACGAATGTGGTGAAGATAAACGGCGAGAAGGTCGTTGCGTCAGTCACCTTCGACAAGCCATACAAAGGTTCGAACGAATTCAAAACCGACGGCGTCTTCATAGAGATAGGCGGCATCCCGCAGAGCGGCTTGGCGAAGAAGATAGGCGTCGCCATCAACGAGAAGGGCGAGATAACCATAGACCGCGAGGCGCGTACCAACGTCGAAGGAATTTACGCCGCCGGCGACGTCTGCGACACGCGTTTCAAGCAGGCCATAACAGGCGCGGCAGAGGGCGTCTTCGCGGCGTTCTCGGCGTACAGCTATCTGGGCGGCAAGAAGATTGTCTGCACGTGATTATTTTTTCGCGTACTCTTCTTGCTGATATCTCCTGCATCCTTCCCTGAACTCTTCGAGCGTCGGAAGCGACGGATTCTTGGTCGGCTTGACGCTGAACAGAACGGCCAGCCTGTTGAACAGGTCTGGATAGTACCAGCACCTCTCATGGCCTTGTTTGTCCGTCCATTCCTGGATTATCCGCTTGGCCTTGTCGCATCTCTCCGCATCGTTCATGCGCCGTATTGGCACGCAGCGCTATTTGTACTTTCGGCCTGCGCAAAACCTTTTTATCCCCTCACGCGAACGGGTTCGTATGAACGGAATCGCCTACGACGGCTTCGGTCCTGAACGAATATACGACATATATAACCCGAAGCTCGGCCTGCGCGGCTTTGTGGTTCTGGACAATCTCGCTCTTGGCGTGGCAAAAGGCGGCATACGCATGACGCCCACGGTCAGCGTGGAGGAGGTTTCCAAACTCGCGCGGACGATGACATGGAAAAACGCGATGGCCGAACTGCCTTTCGGCGGCGGGAAAGCAGGCATACAGATGCCCGTTGGCATGACGCCGCAGAAAAAGGAGGCGTTGATACGCGCGTTCGGCGAGGCGATAAAGCCGATATGCCCTTCCATGTACGTCGCCGGGCCTGACATCAACACCACGGAACGAGAGATGGGCCAGCTCGCCGAGGCAGTCGGAACGCCCCGCGCGTGCACAGGCAAGCCGAGGGAGATGGGCGGAATACCCCACGAACTGGGCAGCACGGGTTTCGGGGTTTTTCACGCGCTTCGCGTTGCGGCAAAGGACATGAGGCTGGACCTGAAAGGCGCTACCATAGCGATAGAAGGCTTCGGCAACGTCGGCTGGTTCGTGGCAAAGTTCGCCGCAGAGGCCGGCGCAAAGCTCGTCGCGGTTTCAGACTCGAAAGGCGTTGCATACCTGAAAGGGGGAATGGACTTCGCACGCCTGGCAGACATAAAGAAAACCAAAGGTACTGTCACGGCCTACCCGAAATGCAAGACACTGCCCGCGCAAAATATTGTCGGGGCGGATGTCGATATCCTCGTCACTGCGGCCATCCCCGACCTAATCAACAAGAAGAACGCTGGCAAAGTAAAAGCAAAGCTCATCGTTGAAGGCTCGAATATTCCGATGACCTACGAAACGGAACTCGCGTTGTTCAAGCGCGGCGTCTTGTTCGTCCCTGACTTCGTTGCGAATGCAGGCGGCGTCATCTCTTCGTATATTGAGTACATAGGAGGCACGGACAAGGAGATGTTCAGGCGCGTTGAAAACACGATAGTGAAGAACGCCAAGCTCGTTCTTGATGACGCGCACGAGCTGCGCATCGATCCGCGCGCGGCGGCGTTGCGCATCGCAAAGGAACGCGTCATTGCGAAGTGCAGGACGTGCGCGCCTGAAGGTCTGGACAGGGAATGGAAAACATACAAAGGCGGCGGCAAGTCAGAGAAGGCGACGAACGCATGGTCTGACTGGCGTTGATCACTTGCGGTTCTCCGCCGCACGCGCAACTGCTCCAGAAAGCAGGAGTATGGCCCCGATGGCGATGGCTTCCCTGACGAATCCGGGGAAGAGCGCGACGACTCCCAGCAGTTGGAGGATGGACACGAATATCGTCAATCCCCCTGCCGCGGATAATATAAGGTAAGAGCCTTCCACGCGGGACAGTTCTCCCAATACGTACAGCCCTACGCCGAGAATCGCGGTGAGAGCTCCTGTTATGGCCACGGCGACAGGGATGCCCGGTACGAACGTTCCGACAGCGATGCCGAAGAAGATGAAAATTGCAGACACTGCAATAAGCAGGGAGGAAACGTTTTCAATGGTGTCGGCCAGCGTCTCTCCTTTTATCCTGAACCAGTTCTTCATGAAACCACTTCCTGCTGGTCTATCGGGTTATTTATAATCGCCGTGCAGCGGTTCGCAACGCACGCGATGCGTCCTTGGTTGCAGTCGAGCGTACCGGGCGCGCATACGGCAGTGCAGTACGTTCCAGAGCAATCGGGCGCGTACGCCTTGTTCACCGCGTCTGTCGGATGGCAGCATCCGTCCGGCACGCAGTCTTCGTCTGTCGTGCAGTACTTCGGGTCGCCTCCTGCCCCGAGGTTGACGAGGGCCTGGCCAACGACAAGATAGCCTACGATGAGAAACAAGACCCCGAATACTATCAATCCAACGGTTGCGTTAGCCTTCATCCCAGCCGCCTCGCGTATCTGCCGCGCACCTCGACCTTCTTCAGTCTGTCCAGCACGCGCGCGCCTTCATTGAATTCCTTCTTGTAGCCTTTTGTTATGTTGGCCCACAACGGTTTCAGATTTTTGTAGTGAGTGCTCTTCAAAGCGTTGTGAAGAAGGTACAAATCAACGGCACGGTCTTCCACGGACGTGGAGAACGTTCCCAGCCCGAAATCGATGAAGTAGACGCGGCCTTCGTGCATTATCATGTTGCTTGTCGTCAGGTCCCCGTGGACTATTCCGTTTCTGTGAAGCCTGCCCACGTGCCGGCCTATCGTGTTGGCAATGATGATGCGTTGTTTTGAATCCACGAGGTCTATCGCGTCCCTCAGGCGTTCGCCTTCCAGAAAGTCCATCTTCAGCGTGGACTCGCGCACCTCGCGTATCATGGGAACGGGAACGCCAGCGCGTCGCGCCGCGTCCATCAGGCGCGCCTCTGTCTTCGTGCGCTCGGTTCGCAACTTCGCGTCCAGTTCGCGCAGCCTGTAGCCCTTTTCGATGCGCGCCTTGACCAATTCGTTATCTTTTCTGTAAAGAACGGCCTCCGCGCCTCTTGCTATCTGCTCCATTCGCACACCGCTTAGAATACGCGCTCCTTACTTAAAACGTCCATCCGTACGCGCCAAGTTATTTATAGTACCCCCAAATCATTAGGTCCACTGCAACGTAGCTTTTAAATACCTGTTCATTCGTATTTCGTACGGTCAAACAATCGTTTAATCGCGGGGTGTTGGTGTGGACGAGTTGGACAAGAAGATTCTGAGAGTAATGCAGAAGGACTGTCGCCGCTCCTTCCGCGAGATTTCGAAGGAAGTGGGCGCGACGCCCGTCACGGTCATAAACCGCGTGCGCAACATGGAAAAAGCGGGAATTCTTAAGGGCTACTGCGCGGACATCAACTACGAGAAGCTCGGTTATGGAATCACGGCGATCATAGGAGTCATCGCAGAAGGCGCGGGTCTCAAGCGACTGGAGGAAGACGTTTCCAAGTTCGATAACATCAAGCTTGTTTACGAAGTTACGGGCGATACGGACGTCGTGCTGATAGGAGCGTTCCGCGACATGAAGGAGATGCAGTCGTTCGTCAAGGAGCGCTTGCTAGCAAAGAACTTCGTCACGAAAACGATAACGCAGGTCGTCACGAACGTCTACAAGGACTCGCCGAAGATAGATATCAAGTAGACGCGCGCTCGCCTTCTTCGCCCCCGATAGTAGTGTAATCCCGCTGTTGCAGTTCGTACGCTCTGACGTTGTGTCTTATTTTATCCATGGTCCTTTTCATGTCTTTCAGAGACTCCATTTCGATCGCCATCATTTCTGTAACCTCGTCATCGGGACCGATTGGCTCGAACAGTTCCTCGTGCCTCATCCTGTCGATCTCGTCATCCACCAAAGGCACGCGCGGGTATGCGTTCTCATGCCGTTTGAACCCGCTCATCTCTTGACGCCTCCCTTGACGCGCCACGACGCCATGTTGGATGCGAACGGCGTTAGTTTCGTTCGCATCGCCTTGAAGCCGTCGTCCAGTTCCATAGACAGCTTGGTGTCTTCGCACGAGTCGTCGTCAGAAGTGTGAAGAGAACTCACGGCGTAGACCGCATACATGCCGCCTTCAAACCTTTCCATATACCAGGCGATGCGGCCTGTGTTCATGAATTCAACGTAACCGTTTCTGTCGAGTTCTCCGTAGCGTTCAAGCCCGACGCTCTCGCGCAGCTTGCCCTCGTTGGCCGTGAATGCAAAAACCTCTGCGCAGGCTTGTCCGTTCGTCAATGGTACCCGTGTCCTCGTTTTGCTCACCAGTTCCTATGCACATTATGCAAGTGGACGAATAAATACCTTTCGTCGTCATCTGTTGAACATACGTTTAGCTCATTTGTTTATTTCGTAACAATCGATATAATCCTCATCGACGCGACCTTAAAGCCTTTCGAAACACAACCTATGGGCATGGCTCGAGTGAACGTCTGCGGTTCTTGCCACAGCAGCGACGTCGCCGTCGATAACGAAACGATGAAATGCAAGAACTGCGGTTCAACAGGGCCGTTCATGTTTCTCGACGAGAAGGAAGCTTCAAAGATGCCTGTAAGAAAACCCATCGGAGTTCCGCAGAAGCCGGTCTCCGTGCCCGCGCATATAGACGCATTGGTGTACGTGGCGGCATTCATTGTCGTTGTGCTTCTAATCGTGCTCGCTCTTGGCCTTTTCTGATAGCCATCCGCACTCGACTTCGTCCGTGCGCCACATCTGTATTATCTTGCTGTTTTTCGGTTTGAGAATCTGCCTTGCCTTGTACGCGAGCAGTCCGGCGTACGCTATCATTACTCCGTTGTCTCCAGAATAAGCGCGTTCGACTACGCGAAGAGTTGCGCCTCTCTCGCCGCACATTGTTTGCAACATCTCTATAAGGCGCCTGTTCGACGCGACTCCTCCGGTAAGCAACACTTCGTTCTTCCCTGTATGGGCGAGAGCGCGTTCAGTTACTTCCGTGAGCATCGCAAAGCACGTTTCCTGCAAAGAGAAGCAGAGGTCTTCCAGACGGGCGCCGCGCTTCAATCTTTTCTCTGCCTCGGTTATCAGCCCTGCGAAAGACAGGTCCATGCCCTTGACGACGTACGGAAGCTCTATGTACGCCCCGCCTTTCGCGAGAGCCTCTATCTTTGGGCCGCCTGGTTCCTGCAGCCCGGCCGCGCGCGCGAACGTGTCCAGCGCGTTGCCTATCGCAACGTCTTCCGTTTCCCCGAAGATGCGGTATCTTCCTTCTGCGTAAGCGATGACTTGCGTGTTGCCTCCGGAGACGTACACGACCACGGCGTCTTCTGCGCCTGTCGTGAGCTTGCCAATCTCAATGTGCGCAATGCAGTGGTTCGCTCCGACTAACGGTTTCTTCAAACGCGCGGCGAGCATGCGCGCGAAAGTGGCGCCAACGCGCAGGCACGGAGGCAGTCCGGGTCCTTGGCTGTACGCAACTACGTTGACGTCATCCAGACGCACGTTTGCATTTTCCAGAGCCCTTTGCAGCACGTCCGCACACAGCTCCGCGTGGTGGTCTGCGGCTTCGCGAGGATGGATTCCGCTGCCTTTCGGGGGGACGTACATCTCCTTGTGGCCGCCGAGGATTTCGGACTTGCCTTTGCGTTCGCTGACAAAGCCGACTCCAAACGTGTGGGCCGTTGATTCGATACCGAGGCAGAGCATGATTGTATCGGCAGGAGCAATCTATATTAAGATTCAGTTTATCCGCTTGCCGTTCTCGTAGACCGCCATCTTGCGCTTGGCCAGCTCCCTGAAGAAAGGTTTCGGAGGCACTACCATTTCAGGGGCGTACGAACCCCTTTCCTTTATCGTTCCGTCAAGGACCATCTGCGCCATTACAGAAGCGGGCATTCCTGTGTCGACGTTGCACGTGGCGTCCTCCCACCCCTTGAGCGTGGAGACGACGCACTCCATGTGTATTGTTTTCTCCTTGCCTCTATGAGTGCCCGTAACCTTGAGCCAGAGGTTCTCCTTCTCTCTGTAGCCCTTGGGTATCTTGAGTTCCTTCAGAAGCTCAGCCAGGAAGTCAGCCGTTTTGATGTCCTTGCCTTCAACGACGATCTTCTTCTTGGATTCGATGCCCAGCTCTATCAAATCCATTATCTTCCTGTAGGAATGTTCTGGGAAGCCCGCGAACACGCGCGAGTTTCTCAGGCCGCGGCTCTTGAGGAACCTGTAGAACGTGTATACCTCGGGGTGTTTGACGAAGAAGGATTTCTGCACGCCAACGTCCCTGCAGTTCTGTTCGATGAAGACGTCCCTCGGCTTTACGTGCACGAATCTGCCGTTCTTTAAAAGTGTGGCCGGCTCGATGAACTCTCCGAGAATGCTCCTTATCGAGAACGGGACGACAAACGTTTCCATATTGGACGACCATGCGAAGCCGACATCCACGCTGTGCACGCGGTCGAGCTTCTGCGCCGCGTAGCGGAGCATGACGTTGTTGATTCCAGGCGTGGAGCCGCAGCCTGTTATCGACACGAGGCCGAGCTTGACGAGTTTGTCATGGAGAGCGAACTGGCTCTTGGTCATCCCAATCTCAGAACCGAGGTCCAGGCAGTGCGCCTTCGCCTTCATGCAAGCCTTGAGCGCATGAAGGTTCCAGTCCCCTTCCGCGCAGTTGAGCACGACAGACGCGCCGGACTTCTTGATGACGCTTGTAGTGTAGTTTATCAGTCTCAGGTCCACGTATTCGAAGGCCGTCTTGCCGTATTTCTTGAGCAGATGCTCAATCCGTTTCCTGTCGCGTCCGCACATCAGGACGGAGTAGCCGCTCTCGAGCAGGTCTCTGGTGGATATCCTTCCCTGAATTCCGGTGGCCCCCAGAACGACGACGTCGAAAGCCATGAACAAGCTTTGCCGGGCCTGTTTAAAAACATGTTATCCGGCCTGTTTCACGAATCCGGCAAGCCATCTGAACTGTTTCATGACAACGCCGCTCTTTCCCCCGGAACGCAGGAACTTCCCTACCTTCTTCATGTCTCCCCCGAAGTGGACGTAAACGCCGAACACTTCGGCGAAGTTGTCCGCCGGATGGACCTGCGCGTAGGTGGAGATGAAGTCCGGGCTGTTGCGCTTCGGTTTCATGTTGCGCCTGTAATGTTTGTATATGTTGCCGAACAGACGGCGCGCCTTTGCGTTGCGCCCAAGTTTTGCCTTGTTTTCGTATGAGAATACGTGCCCGAGTTCGTGCAGGACGACATGGTCGATGCTTTGCCGGGCCATCATTCTTGAATCCGCGTCCCGTTGGTTGATGTGCAAAACGCGCCTTCTTTCAGAACACCAACTCTCGCCTCTTCCAAGCCTGTACATCTTATACTTGGCACTCAGGCCCAAGGCTTCGAGTTTTCTGTCGACAGAGGCTCTCGTGCGCTCGAACGCCATGAACCGGATTTGGCGCGGGGGTTTTTAAAGCCTTTTTACAGCAGCGAGTACATGACGAACGACGACGCAAGCAGCAGCGCCACGATGTTCATCACTTTTATCAGCGGATTTATCGCCGGACCTGCAGTGTCCTTGAGCGGGTCTCCCACGGTGTCTCCAACGACGGCGGCCTTGTGCGCATTTGAACCCTTGCCTCCGAACTTGCCGCCTTCTATGTACTTCTTCGCGTTGTCCCACGCCGCGCCGCCTGTGGTCATCTGTATCGCAAGAAGCAGTCCTGACATTATGCAGCCTATGAGCATGCCGCCGAGCGCGACAGGCCCCAGCACGAAGCCCACGAGAATCGGCGACGCGACTGCGATGAGACCCGGTATAACGAGCTCACGCTGCGCCGACGCCGTTACGATTGAGACGCATCTCGCGTAATCGGGCTTGGCCTTGCCCTTCATTATAGGCATCGTCCTGAACTGGCGGCGCACCTCTTTAACGACTTCCTTGGCCGCGACTCCGACGGCGTTCATCAAGTACGATGAGAACAGGAACGGTATCATCGCACCGATGAACAGTCCGGCCACGACAAGAGGGTCGGTGAGCGCAAGCGTTACGGAACCTCCTGCCTTCGAGACCTCCTCGACGTACGCGACGAACAGCGCGAGCGTCGCAAGCGCGGCCGAGCCTATCGCATATCCTTTAGTGACTGCTTTTGTGGTGTTGCCGACAGCGTCCAGCGCGTCCGTAATCTCGCGCACGCGCTTGGGCAGGCCGGCCATCTCTGCTATGCCGCCTGCGTTGTCTGTTATCGGGCCATACGAATCGATAGCGACTATTATTCCTGTGAGCGAGAGCATGGCGACTCCTGCTATAGCGATTCCGTAAACGCCGCCGAAGTGGTACGAGAGCAGTATTCCCGCGACAATCACGAGAAGAGGCGCTGCCGTGGCCTTCATACCGATTCCGAGACCGTTTATCAGATTTGTCGCCGGACCTGTTTCAGAAGCTTCTGCTATGCTTATCACGGGCCTGTAGTTCTTGGACGTGTAGTAGTCCGTTATGAAGTTCAGCGCTACGGCGACGCCCAAGCCCGCGAGCGACGCGTAGAAGAGCGAGGCGTTCGCGAAATACGTCATCGTTATGTAATAGAACGCAGCCGCCGAGAGCACCGCAGACACGAGCAGACCCATGTAAAGCGCGCGCATTATCTTCTTGCCGCTCGCCCTGACAAAGAACGTTCCTATTATGGACGCCACGATCGCGGCCGCGCCCAGCATCAGCGGGTACGTCACGTAAGCGCCGCCTTTCGAGACGCCGAGTATCATGGCAGCGAGAATCGTAACGGCGTATGTTTCAAAAAGGTCCGCGGCCATTCCCGCGCAGTCTCCGACGTTGTCGCCGACGTTGTCTGCTATGACTGCGGGGTTTCTTGGATCGTCTTCGGGTATGCCTGCCTCAACCTTTCCCACGAGGTCTGCGCCTACGTCCGCGGCTTTCGTGTATATGCCGCCCCCGACTCTGGCGAAGAGAGAAATCAACGACGCGCCGAAACCAAAGCCTACCATTGCAAGCGGGGAACCGGTCCACATATACATTACAGAGACTCCGAAAAGACCGAGGCCCACGACACTAAGCCCTGTGACTGCGCCGCCGCGGAATGCGACACCCAGCGCGGCGTTCAGGCCGTTCTGCGCGGCGTGCGCCGTGCGCGCGTTGGCGCGCACTGAAATGTTCATACCCACGAAACCTGCGAGAGCGGAAAGGAAAGCGCCGAAGACGAATCCTATGGCGATGGTCGGGCCCAGAGCGAGCCACAGGGCGGCCGCAAGCACGACGGCAAATATTGAAACAACCGTATACTGTCTTTTGAGGTACGCGAACGATCCTTCCTGTATTGCGCGCGAGATTTCGACCATCTTCGCGTTGCCCGGACTCATTCTGAGGATGCTCCACGCGAATATTCCAGCGACAAGAAGAGCGAGTAACGAAACACCGATTTCTATCATTGCCATGTCCTCACCGGAAGAAGTTTCTGTTCCGTCCGTTCGTATTTAAGCGTTTGGTTTTTTGATTGGCGTCTTGTCGCCGTTCTGTTCATAGTACTTGCCGATGTAGCCCACCACTTCCCCGGCATCTTTGAAGCCCTGGCCCCAGTTCCAGTGTTGCCTGTCGACCCAGTAAACCTCGCCGTATTTATCGAATATCCAGCCTGAACGAGCTTCGTCTTCTCCTGGCGCGTGTCTATTCAGCTCGGCTTCTATTAATGCTCTATCCGTCTCTGGAATCTTTCTGAACTCGACCTTTCTCAAAATGGCTTTTGCCATTTGTTACACCTACTTACTCTTGGTCTCTGAAAATCCGCATTTGCCGCATGTGGAGCGGTTCTTGTGCTGCGCGAGGAAAGTACCGGTACCGCATCTTGGGCACGAAACCGGGCGTTCGACGGTGCTCCCAGACACCTTGTACTTCTTCCATATCTGGATGTGCTTGTGCTTTGATTTGGACGGCTTTTTCTTAGGAATAACAATCACTCCTTCTTCTCTGTTTCGGGCTTGGCGTCTTTAGGCTTCTCGTCGCTTGCTTTCTCGATTTTCTTTCCTGCCTTTGTCTCTGCAGGCGCCTCTGTCTTCGCTGTTTCTTTCTTTGACCCTATCTTGCCTTTCTTGGTTTTCTTGGTGGCCCTAACCCTCTGTTCAGTTTCAACGAGCTCGGCCTTTACGATTTCGCCGTCCTTGGTTGCCTTGACCTTCACGCGGACAGGAGGCTTCTTGATGCCTCTGGACCAGACATATTCGTTGAGAGCCGGGCTTATCATGACAGTGCCCTTCATGTGGCGTTCGAGGAAACGCCGTATGAGAACGACTGCCTTCTTCGCGCGGTCTATTCTCGCCACTCCCTTGACGGCGCTAAGGTTTATCGTGTATACGCGTTCGCTCATGCCTTCACCTTCGAGTCGCGTCTCCAGTGCTTCTGGCCTACCACGCGTATCCTGCGCGTTCTCGTGCGCTTGATGCCGAATTTGCGCAAATTGGCCCAGAGAGGAGCGGATGTAACGCGCGCGCGGCTAAGCAACCTCTTCTTCAGACCGCGATGCTTTATTGTTCCCATGAACTTCACCATTTCCGCGCTTGGAAACCTGAAACCGCAGTTTCAGGACACCAATTTCTTCCGGGGCTCCTGTTGAGTTCCCCATTATCTCCGCGTTATTCTTGTCGGCTTCTTCTTCGACGCGAGCGAATCCAAGATGTGCTTCAACTGCTCGTCCGTTATCTGTCCGCGGGCCTGACCCGTCTGGACCATCTGCACAAGCGTCAGCTCCAGCTGCGACGCGAGCAGCGCGTTCGCGAGCCGCACGCGGCCGAGACGCTCCATCGCCTCTTTCGTCAGGACCGTTCGCAGCATCTCCTTCTTCATCTTTTCCAGCTGCGCTGCCTGCACGCTCGTGTCCATGCGCTCACCCGACCAGTTTCTTGGCGAGCATGTCCAACATCTTCTTGCCTTGCGGCGTAACAACGCGGCCCTTCGTGCCTTCTTTCTTGACGAGGCCGGCTGTTTCGAGCTGCTGGAGTATCTTTCTTACCGACGAACCGCTGCCTTTGTAAAAATGTTCGGGACGCGCCCCTCTGTTCTTGCGACCGCCGTACACGTTCCGGAGCCGTTGCGTGCCTACAGGGCCTTCGATGTATATTTTTCTCAATACGGACGCCGCGCGAGAGTACCACCAGTCTATTTGCTGCGGCGGCCGTTCGCGCGAGACGCCGGTCTTCACGTACGCTGACCACGCGGGAGGCTTGACGGCTGCGACGTTCTTCAGCTCTTCTTTTGCGGCGTCGACGAGCCTCTGCGGATTTGCTTCGTGTGCTGTTATCATAATACCCGTCCTAAAGCGCTCTCACAGGTTTATATGCTTTAATTTGGCGCTTTCCGGGCCTTTTTGGCGTAAGGATACCTCTTTTCGTAGCCGCAGGACGCACAAATGTACGCGATGATGCGTTCTCTGCTCTTCAAGCGCACGCTTACGCTCACGCCGGGGATCCAATACGCGCGGCAGCGCTTGCAGAACTTTCTCTTCGCGCTCTTGGGCAGGCGGACCTTGTACTTTTCCGCTATCTTCATGGCCAGTTCGATGTAACGTTTGGAGCGTTCCGGATGGGCGCGCGCCTCTTCCCTGGCCAGACGCACGAGTATCGAGACGCGTTCGCGGGCGATGCGGCGCCAGCGCGGAGGTATCATGCGTTACGTACGCGCGTGTTGCTTATAAGACGCAGTCAGGACACGCTGTCTACATAGAAATATTGAAATTGCCCGGATAGTGGTTCTCGTAGTCCGAACCGATGACTAACTTCTGTCCGATGTTGTCAAAGCCAAGAGACTTCAAATTTATCGCCTTGAACGGCTGCTCGTCTACAAAAACCTTCAGGTAGCCTTCTTTCATGTCCCAGGAAACTGCGATGAAGACCTTCTGGTTGTTCTTCCATTCAACCTTCTGTTTCCATTCGACGAAGTCCCCGTGCTCCGCGCGCACAGACAGGAACGGTTCGTTCTTCACGACCTCCAGATAGAGCGAGGCGCGCCTCTTTTCAGAAACGAAATCCAGCAGAAAGACCTTGTCTATGCTTTCGATAGTCGTGGGAGTGAAATGAAGCGTCACAGTTCCTTCATTCTGGTTGTGAAGCTCTTCCAGATCTATTATTTTTCCTCTCGTGTCAACGGAGTCCATGTTTGTCGTGTCCTCGACAATTTTATGGCAGGGACTTTTGAAAACCGGGGTTTTCATTTTGCCCTCAACGGCGTTCCCGCGGGGACGTTTGAAAACCGAAGGTTTCATTCTGTCCTCGACAACTTTCATCGCAAGAAAAATCTTGCGCTTCTCTTTTCAACGCGCTGATATATAAAGAATTCGTATTGTCGAGCAGATGTTTCGACAGTCGCTCAAAAATTCTATGTCAACAGGCTAGGAACCCCCATAAAGTTCGACAGTCGAAGATGTTTTTCTGGAAGAACGCCGGTCTCATTTTCTGCCGAAACGATCGATTGTCCTCTGACACGGTTGACGTCAAGGAACTATGCCTGGAAGAACAGCTCGTCCGGGTAGACCGTTATCCCCTTCTTGTCTATCTTCATTGGCATTATCTTCTGCGTGTGGTTCGTGGCGCGCATCTTCAGCACCTCGATTCCGCGGCCGCGCTGGCTGCCCTGCCGGGTGTTGTACAGCACTATCGCTCCGTTGACCAGGAACTCTATGAAGTTGGGGGCCTCCGTGGACAGGTCGCGCTCAGAAGTTATCAGTATGGTCGCGCCGTATTTTTTCAGGCTTTCGAGGAGCTTCAGGAGGCCGACGCGGCGGCTGTAGTCGCTGTCGAAGAGTATCTCGTAGCCGCTTGCCGAGTCTATCACGATTCTCTTGACGTTGTACTGGCGAACCGTGTCCAGCAGGGGGTCTACAGGCGCCTTGAGGTAAGTCGCCACGTGCTCCGGAGAGAAATACTTCAGCATTATCTTGCCGCCTTTCACCAGCTTGTCCAGTTCCCATCCGAAAGGGGAGAAGTTCTGCGCCATCTGCGTCTCGTCCTCCTCGAAAGAGACGTACATCCCGTTTTCCCCTTTCACGGCGCCGTCCACCAGGAACTGCATGCACAGGATGGATTTTCCCGAACCGGGCCCTCCGGCAACAAGGTTCGAACTTCCCCTCAGAAGGCCGCCTTCGATGCACTGGTCAAGACCGGACACTCCGAGCGTACATCGTTCTATGGGCATGCGATAAAGAGATGATTATGTGGATATAAACGTTGGTGCGGCGACCGGGATTTTCATGAAACGCCTACGTCGTAGGGGTTCAAGGGGCGCGCGCACGTGCCACTTGTTCGAACCCGGGTCATTAGCTTTCATCGTGCGCCAGCGGATTTTATTCGGGAGTGTGCTCCCGATGTGCCGGAACTTTGTTCCGTGCATTCCCGCGGGTTTTTGAGCGGACGTGCTCAAAAAGGCGCCATGGAAGGCTAAGGTCCTACAATTTCCGCGGGGCGGTGTACGCCATGAAGCTGCCGCGGAAACCACTAGACTATCGCCGCTTGGTTCGAGTGTGCGACACAAGAATAAAAACACGATTACGACCTCCTCGCATCCTTCCCAGCAGGGAGATCTGAAGCTTCGCTTTAAGGCCGCCTCATCCTCTTCAGAGTCGCGATATGCTTGGACATCTCTTCTTCAAGCGCTTTCATCTTCTTTTCCAGGTCTTCCTTCGGCTCCTCTTTCTTCGCCGGCGCCTCCTCCGCGGGCTCGTCTTTCTGGACAAACCCCGAGGCCGCGCGTATCGTGCCCCCTATCTCTTCGACCGTCTGTTTGCGCGGAGGATTTCTCACTATCATGTGTATCGAGCCGCCGCCGTCGTTCTCAAAGCGCGGCAGCACGTGAACGTGCAGGTGGTCTATGGCCTGCCCCGCCGCGCGCCCTTGGTTGACGCCGTAGTTGAAACCGACAGGAGACATGGCCTTCTGTATCTGCTGCACGACGTTTCTCACCGCGGTAAAAACGGCCTGCACTCCTTTGGTGTCCATATCCACGATGCTTGAGGCGTGGCCCTTGGGAATCACCACGGTATGGCCGGGAGTAATCGGATTGATGTCGAGAAACGCGAGGGTCTTGTCGTCTTCGTAGATTATCTCTGACGCTATCTCCTTCGTGGCTATCTTGCAGAACACACAGCCGTCCATGACAAGACGTTTTTATGCGAAGAATATATACGTTAGGCGACGAATCGAAGGAGGTGACGTGTAAACGTTCGAACCCATACGGAAGTACTGGCATTTCAACATCGAGCTGAACGAAATATTCGCCAACATGTTTTTGCGCTCGTTCGGGCTTTCCATGGTCGGAGTGTTCGTGCCTCTGTATTTCCTCGGCAAGGGAATGCCGCTGCCCCTGATGCTGCTGCAATACTACGGCGTCATGTACCTGACGTCGATGGTCGCCAACTTCATCACTGTCCGCCTGATGCCCGTGATAGGTCTCAAGCACACCATAGCCGCTTCCGCGCCGTTCCTCATGCTGCAGCTCGTGTTGCTGAACGTCTACGACACCAGTCCTGTCAACCCGTCCGTCATAGCGGCCTTGGGCGGCGTTGCGCTCTCCCTCTACTGGATGGGCCTGCACACGGACTTTTCCCTGTCCACGGACAAGAGAAAGGAAGGCGCCGAGTCGGGCGTGCTTTTCAGCGCGGTGCGCGCGGCCGCCATATTCGGACCTTTGCTCGGAGGACTCATCCTGACGACCTACGGCTTCCCGGCCCTCTTCCTTTCCGCGCTGACGCTGGTGGCTCTCTCCACCCTGCCTTTGCTTGCGACGAAGGACGTCAAAAAACCGGAGATAGTGTCGTGGTCTTCGTATGCAACGACAGAGAACATGCGCTACGCGATACGTTTCTTCGTGGACGGTTTCCGTGCGGTGATTGAGGGGATTCTGTGGCCCGTCTTCATCTTCGCCGTCCTTGGCGATTTCTTCGGAGTCGGAGTGGCCGGTTCCCTCGCGATAGTCGGCTCCATATTCTTTTCCAACTATCTCGGCCGCATCACCGACAGAATAGGCACGACGAAGGTCTTGAGAATAACGGCGGTGCCTCTCGCAGCATTCTACTACCTGCTGCCTCTCGCCCGAACGGAGTTCCTCGTGCTCGCCGCATCGCTTGCGATGGGAATCGTCGCCCTGGGCGCGGACCTGCCCGTATACCGCAGTTTCATTCGCCACGCCAAGGAAAACGATGTCGTCGGCTACACGCTCTTCCGCGAGACTCTCATGAACATGGGCAAGCTGACCTGTCTGATTGTAGTCGCTCTGGCCGCTGACACGCTGGGGTTCGGTTTCTATCTGGCGTCGCTGTTGAGCGTGCTGCTCGTGCTATGACCGCGCGGAGAAGACGGAGTTCTTGCCGTCCAAACGTTTCACGCAACGATAGCCGAACTTGGACAAAAACGCCGTTATCTTCCTGTTTCTCGCGTCTTCCATTATCTCCAACACGAGCGTAGGCTTCCCCCTCTTCAGAATATTTGCCGAACCTTCCAGAACGATCGCTTCGAGGCCTTCTACGTCTATCTTTATCAGGCCGACGTCCTCCGCTTTCAGTCCCGCCTTCTGCACTATACTGTCCAGCCTGTCGACGCGGCACGCCTCTCCGACGCCGCGCTGTTTTTTCATGGAAGACGTGCCTTCCTGCGAAGGAACGAAGTACAGCGTCGCGGTTCCTTTCCTGTTCGAGCAGCCGATGTTCAGCGCGTTGACTTTTCGTCCAAGGCCGTTCGCCGATATGTTACGCATGAGCGTTCTGTAATTTTCCCTGCTCGGCTCCAGCGCGAGAACGCGCGCGCCTCCGGCCGCGGCCGTGACGGTAAAACGGCCGACGTGCGCGCCCACGTCCACGAACATCTTCGGCTTCGCTCCCAGAATGAACGAGGTGGTCTGCGGTTCATAGAGATTCGAGAGGTGCGGTATGTCCATGCTGTTCTGGCGCGTCGCGAACACCGAGCCGCGAAGCCTGAGAGTCGTTGCAGGGAATGTGACGCGCCTTGAAGTCCAGTAGTCCATCACGGATTTGAGATACTTCGCCCTCTGGCCGTTGAGCTGCGGCAGGACAGTGAAGTACTTCACCTTCTCCAGAATGCGCACCCTGATTTGCGTCAACGCGGAATCGAGCATGGCAATCCTTACCAAGCCTGTATTAAACTACTTTATCGAAACCAGGGTTATCGTGAATATCAGGGTCTTGCCTGCAAGAGGGTGGTTGAAGTCTATGGTCACGTTTCCGTCGGCGACGGCCATGATCTTTCCCCGGGCGCCGCTTCTGGAGCCCACTTCCATGCCTATTGTGGCGTTTATGCCGGCTTGGCGCAGCTCTTCTGTAGAGACGTTAATGATGAGCTCTTCCTGGCTTTCACCGTATCCTTCTTCCGGCGGTATCGTGACGTCTTTCGTCTGCCCGACGCGCATCCCGACGATGCCGTCATTGAAGCCCTTTATGACGCCCCCTGAGCCCAGTTTGACTGTGAGCGGCGCGTAGTCGCGCTGCGCATTGTAAGCGCCTGCCGCCTTCGCCGCGGCCGCTATAGAAGTGTCAAAGACCGTTCCGTCCTGGAGCTTTCCTACGTAGTCGACGCTCACCGTGTCCCCGTTCTTCGCCGCCTGTACAGCCATACAACCGCTCACCAACAGAATTGCCAATAGGTACGCCCTTCGCATAAGACCTTTTTCATGCCGCATCCCCCTTAAAAGTAGCCTGCAAAAGAGCCTCAAACGAAGCTTAAATAGGTGTGTATCCCCATCTGGGGCAGCGAAGTCAGACAGTAGAGAGTGTGGGAGTAGAGCGTTTCGAAAGAGCGTGTCGTTCCGAATTCTCGAGATCTTAATTCGCTAGAAAAACAAACAGGTGAAATGAAATGGAAAGAAGTTTTGGTGGCGGACGCGGCTTTGACCGCGGTCCACGCGAAATGCACAAGGCCGTCTGCAGCAAATGCGGACAGGAATGCGAAGTGCCTTTCAAGCCAACGGAAGGAAAGCCCGTCTATTGCAAGGCGTGCTTCGTTCCCAGGCAGCGCTTCTAGAGTTGCGCTCAGCGTTGACTCTAGCTTTTTCTTTATTTTTGATTGATTTAGCGGGGGCTATGGAGGGCTGGGAAATTGGTGGGGATATAGACATCTCCATGTTTTTGAATTCTTTAAGTATAAGATTCCTAGTCATATGTGATCAGTAGATGAGCAACGCTGAAAAACAACCGACCGAACGGTTTGGCATATTGATAAGCCTTTTTATCGGAATTTTAGGAATCGTGCCAGCCACTTCGAATTTGTTTTCATTCGGGCTAATCAGAGGAAGTTTATTTGTTTTAGTTTTCCTTTGGATGTTATTAATTTTCATCCAAATAATTCTCCATAGCAAAAGACTTTATCGTAAAAGTCTTCTAAGCATATATTATAGAATGCTAGATGTGTGTATAATATCCACGGCTTTAGCGTTTGTTTTAAATTTATCCGTGTACGGGACATTTCTTATATTAGGAGCGTTTACCTAAAGGAGATACTATGGCTAAAAAATCTGAAATGAGATTGGTGGTGCTATTTGCACTGGTGACCTTATTGGGAATTTCATACACAATCTTATTCACAACGCCCGGTATAGCCATTTCCTGTTCAGACAAAATGATAATGGGGTTTAGTAAAGTACCGCCCCCGCTAGCAGCGATTGCACAAACCCCCATATGTAAAGTTAATGTCGAGGCCACTTCCGAATCTGTGATTGTCTGTTCTGGCGAGTTGAATGTAATGGAAAGTCCCAATGGCGTGTTTCCCTGCAGTAACTTGAAAAAGTTTAAGGGGTCCACGATATTAATCAATGCCACGTTTATTGATAATGATGGAATGGTTTACGGCAATAATGTAAAGGAGTTGCCTTTCAAATAAAACTGCCGAAACTCAATAATTGTCAAAGATGGTTGGCTGATTGTATTTAGTTCTAATGAGATTCGGTCTAGGCCTATTGCTGAGATCTAAGTTTCTTTCGAATAAGCGTTCCCATTCGTGAGTACACCCATAGCATTCATAAAACTCTCTCTCGGTTCTCCATGTTTCCATTTTAGTTTTTTCTGCGCCATGATATTTTCGGTCTTTTTCGGAACCATCTGCATACAGATAAATCGTATAATCTCTATATGTATATGGTCTTCTTTCTTCTTTCAATATTTCCTTGTTAAGTAACCGCTTTGTAAAAATTCTATTGCAGTTCGGACATTGGTTATTGTATATCCAATAAGTTACAATACCAAGCACAAAATCTGCAACAGTTAGATAAATATAACTAAAAGTTTGCCACGAATAGACCATGCTAAAAAAGGTTAGTACAACAGCGAATGATGTAAGGGACAAAGATATTAAAAATGGATTGTTTAACACAGAACCAGAGACGTCGGGAACCTCTGTTTTAATTGACCTTTCTTTTAACTTTCTTCCCAGAGTAGCTTTAGCTACAAATATGATTATGGCAGAGATTAGCGCAGCGGCAACCCCGCTAACCGTAGCTTCAATTATGGAATTCCAAGTCATATCACATCAACGATTCTAACGTATTTTTCTCATGCAACGCAACAATCCTACCTTTAACGAAGCTCCTAAGAAATTCTTTGATGCTTATCTCGCCGCCATCTCGTCCTCTTCTTTTCTGCGGATAGAACGTGATCACTTTTCCATCGTCGTCACAAACGAGAAGGGTAGGATAAAGGTTCTTTGTTTTCTGCGTTTGTTTAATCCCAATTTTATGTAGAATGGATGGAGTCATCATTCGTTGCATTTTAATAGTCTCCGCTTCGGGGACATCCACGATCTTAACGGACACCTTAATTTTGTTGGATTTGACGTCATCCGACAGTTGTTGGAGTTCATGTATCTCAGTCGAGTTTTTGTATATCTCCGGTATGATCAGCTCTAACTTCATACCGGTTAAACGAACTTTGGAATATATAAAGGTTACCCCACCCTAGAGTAAGGTATTTATTTGTCCTCAGAGGCGCGGGCACTAGGGATCTCTAGGAGTAAGCTTTGGTATTGGAAGAAGATGTTAAGAATCAACACTTATTTTCAGTGCGGCGTTGGGATTAACAACGGGATTTGAGACAATCGTTCTTATCACTAGGTCAAAGTCATCTGCGGTTTTCTTAGACTTACCGAAGTAAACCATCAACTTCTCCTTAGGAGAGATATAATTCATCTCGGGTATAATATCAAAATCCTTCGGAGTTGAGGCGTCTTTGAACTCCTTACGTGCCAAAGAAATACCTTTGCGATTCGTAATAAAAATCTCTGTAAATCCAGTGTCTGTTGT
Organism: Candidatus Aenigmatarchaeota archaeon; assembly: GCA_016432325.1. Classification (GTDB taxonomy): domain Archaea; phylum Aenigmatarchaeota; class Aenigmatarchaeia; order PWEA01; family JACQIF01; genus JACQIF01. The sequence continues at coordinate 205,397 of CP066684.1, read as the reverse complement.
TAGCCAATGTACTCTTATTTCTTGATTACCGGCTAGTAGTATTGGCTCTTTCATATATTCGAAACGTATTCTTTCATGGTTGGGTTTATTCCACGTGTAGAAGTTGTTAAAAAATGGTTCTATGGGAATGAACATATCCGTTGGATTATCTATTGTTCTCATTACATTTAATATCGATTCGTAGGTGAAACCTGAAATATTAACAACAACTGAGCTTTTTTCTATTTCGTGTAAAAAGAAGTTTCTTTCTCCTGCAACAATAGCACGGGCAAAATCTGCTGCTACCATACTGTTATCGACGTTGTCATTAGTAAAAAAGAATCTACGCGGTATACCTGTTCGCTTACCTATTTGAGACAATTCAAGTTGCTCATGTATTTCCGGATTAAAACTTATGACAGAGGCGATACTATCCAACAATGCAGTGTGATTGTACGCTTGCAACATCTGATGTACAAAAGTTTCTATCTTGCCAACATCAACAGAATCCATTAGTTATCACCATTTGAAAGTTTTACTGCCATTGCATCGCCTTCGGAGATATTCATTCGTTCTATAGAACTAGTAAGCTCGTCCGTTTTGTCAGAAATGTTGGAATCATTGAATTTAATATGATTTCGAGCTGTCATAATATAGAACTGTTTTAACACAATACCGTCCTTGATAAATGGAATGTAGGGTTTGGCGTTATTCATTGTAGCATTGAATTCAGCCGTTTGACCATCGGATGTTTGACTACTCTCTGTCACAACGAATATAACAACCCTAGCATTGTACAACGCTTCGCTAATTTGCGTCCATGCTTCAGACCCTCCATAAGATTCATCATGAGATAGGAATGTGATATGCTGTTTTCCTGCTAGTTTATTTTTTACTATAGAAGCATAATTCAGTCCTTCTTTTGAATAACTCACAAAAATATACATATCTAAATCAGATCAGTGAGAAAATAAAAGCGTTCAAAAACATGCAGATATCTATATCCCGTCGTTTTGGTGGGGCCACCCGGATTCTCATGTGCTGGAAAGCGGAGTTTCTTTGCACCCGTGCTTTCTTTTTAAAGAAAGCCCGGTTTGAACCGGGACTAGCCGGTATCTTCCTTGTCATCGTCCGGAGACTCAGCGCGCCAGTTGCGCCAACTGGAGCCGGCAGGACTGCCGGGTTATCCTATGGCCCCTCCAAACCCGAGAACGTGAATATGACTTAAATACCTTTGGGGGACGCTTACTCGCCTTTCAGAAGCTTCAAGGCCTTCTGGCGCTCCTCTTCGATTTCATCGTGTATCTGGACGAGCAGCGCGCCGCGGTCTTCTGTCATCGACGCGTGTTCGAGGGCCTCTTGACGATAGTTCTCTGCTTCGTAGAAGTGCCTGAATTTTTCCATGAGGCTCGCCTGTTCGGCAACGAGCTTGAAGCTCGCAAGGGCACGACCTCCCCACGTCGTCGCTGTGGCGCGTTCTATATCATTCATGGTTTTCTCTTTCAGCTCTATCAGAGCCTTTGCAGGGTCCAGAATTGCCATAATATCACAGATGAGATTGCCGTTAATGATATTTATATACCGCCCTTCCGCACCTAGGCCATGGCAATAACATACGTGGCGGTTGCGATAGCCGCTCTGGCAAGCTTCGTTCTTGGCATGCTGTGGTACGGACCGCTCTTCGGCAAGATCTGGATGAAACTCAGCGGCATAACGAATAAGCAAGTAAAGGTCGCCAAGAAGAAAAACATGAGCCCCGCGTACGTGGCGTCCATTTTAGGCTCTGTCGTGATGGCATTCGTTCTCGGCCTGTTCATCACTCTTACCGGCGTCACGAGCGCGGCCGGCGGCATGATGATAGGCGCGTGGGCATGGCTCGGTTTCATCGCGCCTGTGCAGCTGGGCAAAGTCCTATGGGAGGGCAAGCCTCTTCAGCTGTACGCGCTGGACGTGGCCTTCCATCTGGTTGCGCTGCTCCTGATGGGCTACATACTCGTCTGGGCACCCGCGGTTCTTTGATACGTCACGGAGGGCGTATCTTGCCCACGAGGCGGACATACCTCTCGAACCTTTTCATTTCTTTTTCCAGAACGCTCACGCGCTCGAGCATCAGGCCTTTCTGTTCAGAATCCGGCAGTCCCTTTATCTCGCGCCTGTAGGCTTCAAACTCCTTCCGGCTGTCTGTTATAGAACGTTCGAGCTTGACCTGTACGGCCCGCTTCACGGCCTGCATGAGGTCGCCCTTCGTGCGGACGAACAAACGACGGTCTCCGTGGTGCTTTACGCGTTCTATCATGCCGAGATTTTCCAGAAAATCAAGGCTCAGAGATATCATCGAGGCCGAGTAGCCCGTTTCCTTCGCGAGCGTGGCCAGCGAAACGGGATTCGGGGTTATCAGCAAGCATCCGATTATCTTGCCGTGGACTTCAGAGTAGCCCAGCCCGGCGGCCGTATTGGCAAACGTAGCATAGATTCTTCTCCTGAGTTCTATCTCCATGGCCACACCCTAGAGGACTACGTAGTTGACGGTTAAATACGACAGCGCCAAGCCGAGAACGGCTCCGCCCGCGACGTCGACGGGATAGTGCTTTTTGAAGTAGATGCGCGTGTATCCCACAAACGCGGCCAAAAAGAACAGGAACAGCGAGGCTGGGTTCGAGGCGAACGCGCTGTGCAGCACGAAAGCCATGTAGAACGAGTTGGCCGCGTGGATGCTCGGGAAGGACGACGAATCTATCCATTCTATAAAGTTCGTGTGCGTTTCCGGCTTGGGCCTCTTCTTGTAGTAGACGAGCCGTATCAGCGCCGTAATAGGATAGATTAAGGGGAATCCAAGCACGAGCCGCTCTGCCACCGTGCCCTTGCCCACTATGAACAGCAGAACAGCGAGGAAGAACGTGAAGAAGCCGCCGCCGAACGTCGTGATGTCCCGCATCATCATCTCGACGTATTTGTTGTCCTTTACGCGTCCCATGCAGTCTCATGCAGGAAGGGTTTTATAAAGGTTGCAAAAGCCCGCGACGAGGCCGCCTGGACCCGGCAGGGGTTTATATAGTTATTAGTCACCATGTAACAGTAACGGGTGCGGGTATGCTAAGTGCGATTAGATTGGAAAAGGGCGACCTGGCGGCGGAGATTAACGAGCTGAACGCGCAGTTGTACAGCCTTGCGCGCAGGAACGCAGACGGCAAACCCGTCGAGTTCATGTGGGGCGGAGGCTCTCCGGACCCGACCGCCGAAGAGCGCACGGGATGGCAAAACAGCGAGGTTCTCATGGGTCCGACAGTCGGGCCGAGCCGCGACGACGCAATAACGATAGGCGGCACGCGCTACCCGATGCAGCAGCACGGCCTTTTGAGGGATTTGGACTGGATACCTGACACGGACGACACAGGAGACGATTATGCAATATTCGCGGCGCACTACGATGCCGGCACGCCTGTACCGAGCAGGAAGAATCCTAACGTGCACTCGATCTTCCCTTTCAGCTTCGCGGCGACTAAGAAGTACGCCCTGCGTAGTGGAGAGCTCTCGATGAAATTGCAGATAACGAACACATCGAGAGAACCGATGCCCTACGCCGCGGGCTGGCATCCTGCGTTCCGAACGTCAGGACGCGACTTGCAAGAGACCATAGACGCAGGAACGGGTCCTTGGACTCTTCTCAATACGAGGCGCAAGACTGCAGCCAATGGATGCATCAAGTTCCCGGGAAGTAATAGCGCCTTGTACAAGGGAGTCGATAGAACAGTCGAGATATCCTCGGACTTCGGCAACACGATGGTATGGGCCCCCGAAGGGCAGAAGCAGGTATGCATTGAGCCTGTCACTGCTCTGTCGAGTTCTGAACACGACGGCGAACTGTCGGAAAGACCGGGTTACATACTCCTCGAGGCAGGCAGGGCTGTCACGTACAGGGCAGAGATAGACCCTCAGCTAGCGCAGGTTTAAGAAGGCCTCCTGACAGTTCTTCCTATGCAAAAGAAAGACCGCGGACTCGTCCTCCTGAGCGGCGGAATAGACTCTCCTGTGGCCGCGCACGCGATGCTGAGAAAGGGCTACGCGCTCACGGCCGTTCATTTCGCTCACGAAGCGTTCACGTCCAAAGAGCCCACGGACAAGACGAAACGCCTTGCAAAGAAACTCGGCGTCCGCCTGTACGTCGTAGACGTCAACGACGCCTTCGCCAAGCTCGCGTCTGAAGCGCAACACAGCCTGTATTTCGTATTGCAGAAGAGACTCATGCTGCGCGTGGCCGAGCGTTTGGCCGCGAAGGAGAAGTGCACGTTTCTTGTTACGGGCGAAAACCTCGGACAGGTCTCTTCCCAGACGCTATACAATCTCAGCGTCATAGAGCAGGCCGTCTCGATGCCGGTTCTGCGTCCGTTGCTGACGAACGAGAAGAACGACATCGTGCGCGTCGCGCGCGAGATAGGGACGTTCGAAATCTCCGCAGGACCGGAGCACTGCGACGCGCTGGGGCCTGAGCATCCGAACACCAAGGCCGAGCTGGACGACGTGCTGGAAGAGGAGGAAAAGATCGGCGTTGATGCGCTGATAGAAAAAAGCCTGAAGAAAGCGCGCGTCGTGCGCTAATGGTTATTTAAGGAAGCGGATGGGGAGGAGACGTATGGCTACGCAAAAACAGAAGAAGAAGCAGGCCGAAGAATCGAACGAAGCCAAGGGATGCGGCGGGAGCTGTAATTGCGGCTCAGGCGGATGCTGCTGAACTATCGTTCCATCTCGTGTGCGCGCACGAACAGGGCGTGGTGAGGGTCTTCTCCGCGCACCTCTTTTATTATCCTTTTTTCCAGCATCTTCTTCGGTTCCGGCAGCGCCGGGCATCGCGCTTTCATGTCCTCGTAAGACGCGAAGGGCTTCTCCTTGCGCGCCTCGAGAACTTCCCACGTGTGCTTCTTGCCCATTCCCGGGAGCAGTTCAAGGGAGTGCATACGTATGGAGAGAGGGCCCGCGTTGTTGAAGAATTCAATGAAGCGCTCCTCGGCCTCGCGCACAATGTCCTTGATGACCTCTTCCAGCTCTGAAGACGCGGATGTCGACAGGTCGCTGTGCTTGAGGGCGCGCTTGACGTACTTCACCTTGTCCCTGGGACCGTCTCCTATGTACACGCGGTCGCCGAGAGTAAGAACGACGCCTTCTCTGGGCACGATTTCGAGGAGCGAGAAGAACCTCTCTCCCACAACCTCTGCAACAGGCTCTGGCCTGCCGTACCCCGAGTGCCCGTGCGGCAGAAAGTCAAGAACTATGGCCCACTCGTCTTTTTCGTTCATCATACACAACCCCTAAACAAACTTCTTGACGGCCTCGATTATCCTGGCAATCTCTTCGTCTGTGAGGCTGCGGTCCTTGGAGAACAACGCTTTGACCTCCTCGGGTTTCTGGGGAAGGACGTTTATGACCTGTGCTATCTGTTCGGGCGTCAGCCGTCCGGCACTTTCAAGCTCTACCCACATCTTTTTCGCGTCTTCTGCTGACAACTTGACGTGCTTCTTCAGGTGTTCGAGCGCTATCTTCTGCTCGTACGTGGCGCCTTCGGAAGACGCTTTCTTCTCGAGAACTGCGCGCGCTTCAGGCGCGGAAACTGCTCGCTCAGATAGGACTGCCATTAGAATGCACCGCCTAACATTTCTTGATGTGCTCGGGAGTTATGAATATTCTCTTCGTCTTGTCCCCTGTCTTCGTTTCAACAAGATACGCGTCTCCGCGCTTGCCTATCACTATGCCGACCTTGCCCAAGAAGCGCCTGTGCGGCAGGGCCCTGTGCGAAGCAGGCTCGACGCCGATGGCCACGCGGTCGCCTATCGCGAACGCGCGCAGGAACTGGTTCACCGTTGTTTTCTCCCGTATGTTCTTCCTGAAAGCGTTGCGCGTGCCCTGTCTCGGTCCTTTTGTCTTCAACATAACGTCAGCACTCCTACTACGGCCTTGCTAATGGACAGTCGCCTATTTAAAAGGTATTTAAAAGCGTCGTTTTTCACGCCTTTATATCCGCCACGGCGAAGCCCTTCCCATGACAGAAGCGTATTGCGTAAAGTGCAAGCAGAAGCGCGAAATGAAGGACGCCAAGGCCGTGACGATGAAGAACGGCAAGAAGGCCACGAAGGGCGTCTGCCCCGTCTGCGGCACAGGAATGTACAGGATAGGCGGCTAGGCACGTTAACCACGAATAGCGGAAGCTAGATGCCTAGAACTTCTTCCCGTGGATCTCTATAACGTCCAGCTCCTTGACGCGCGCCTTCACTCCGAGCAGCTCCGAAACGGACGGATACGTGCGCCCGCCGTCCCCTGAAATCAGTTCCTTGATGTACGTGCCGGCCTGCGCGCGGACACGTATCTCTATTTTTCTGGGGCCGAGACGGCGCCACTTGACTTCCTTGACCACGCGTCGGCGGACCTTGTCTGCGCGCCTGTGCATCACGCGCGTGGGCGTCTCCTGGTAGATTTCCTTGTTGTTCAGAACGGCGAGCTTCTTCAGCCGGGCCGGCGCTACTGTTTTGTTCAGTATGACCAGCGCGCGATAGCTCTTGTCGGGCTGCGCGCGCTTCAGGCGCTCTATCGCCGACGAATCGATGAAAGCCATGTTTCTGACGCGAATGCGCTTGTCCTTGTTGGCGGCTTTCTGGAGCTGCGCGACGCGCACGTTGCGCTTGTTCGGTTCTAGAATCTCCAGGATGAACGGCCTCCAGCCGAGGCATCGCGCGTCGATATCCTCGCGGCCCATGCCGTGGAGTTTGTGGTTAGTCCCTCCTGTAGCGCGCATGAAAGGCTTTGCGATAATCTGTTCGACTGAAATCTTGTATTTTCCCGACGGCCATTTTGTTTGCGGAATGCCGCGCTTCAGTTTGTTGTACTCGCCGTAGATGCACAGCGGGTTTATCTCGACGCTGACGCGCCGCTTGGCGAGATTCAGGAGCACGAGCACGTCGGGTTTCTTGAAGTCCACCTTCTTTTTGACGACCTTCTCGACGCGCGAACCCACTTCTCTGTTGAGCTCGCCCTTGATGGGTTCGCACCACTCTATTCCAGAGCGCTCCCAGAGCTCTTCCTCGGCGCCTATAAGCTCTTCGCTGACCTGCGTGCCAACCAAAAAGGTGTTGAAATCCAGCTTCGTCAGGACGCGCGCGACCTTTTTGACATACGTCTCCACGTCTTCAAAAACGTCCGCGCAGGCAGAGCACGCGACGCGCGCTTCGGGAGTCTTCAGCTCGCTGTGGTGGAACCTGTATCCGGCGAAGTTGCTCATGTCGACCTTCAGGTTCTCTTCCGAATCCAGAGCCATCGCCACGGCGTCGCGGATCGCGCGGCCGCGCTCGACGTTCGTGCGCCCGCTCAGCAGCTGGGCGAACTGGCGTCCCAAACAGTGGTCGCAGACCGGACGCTCGAGAATGCGAACTGCCTTTTGTAAGACACGATCTTGCATTTAATCACTGCCTGTAATGCGAAGCGCAGGACTTAAATAAGGAATGTTCCCAATTCACTCCATGAAGGTCATAGGCATAATGGGTGGAATGGGACCCGTAGCCACCGAAGAACTTTACAGGCGCATAATACAACGATGCCAGCGCGAATACAACGCGATCCAAGACGCCGACTACCCGGATATAGTCTTGTACTCTAAGGCCCTCGAAGGAACAGACGAGACAGGAATAACAGACGCAGACCTCGCCTACAAAGAGTTTATCGAGGGCATCACAAAACTGCAGAGAGGGGGCGCAGACTTCATTATAATCCCCTGCAATACGCTTCATACGTTTATCATGAAACTGCGCCAACATCTAGCCATTCCTGTGCTGGATATGACAGAAGAGACTGCGAAGAGGGTATCGCGCGCAGGATTGAAGAAGGTAGGCCTCCTCGCGTCTGAGAGCGCCTACGCATCAAAGATGTACGACAGCGCTTTGAAGGAACAAGGGGTTTTTTGCATGACACCGACGAAAGAAGATATCAAGGCTCTGACCGCGGTCATACTCAACGTAATGGGAGGCAACGAATCGGCAAAGGACAAGAAGACGCTTCTTAAGATCGTTGGCAGCATGGTAGAAAAGGGTGCCGAAGCCGTCATAGTTGGCTGCACCGAGCTGTCTGTTATCTTGAGACAGGACGACACGGAAACAAAACTTTTCGATGCATTACAGATAATCGCCGAGGACGCGGTAACCGAATCCAAACGATACGCCTAGCCGCGCCTGTCCATCTCGTTGTTGACGAGCGTTATGCAGTGCGACGCGAGATAAGAACGCTTGCCCAGCGAGACGCGCAGCGGCTTGTATTTGTCCAGAAGTTTCAATTCGCCTTTCGGAATGTCGAGGCTGTCGCCGAGGACAAAAACCGGGTTCGCAGGCAGTTCTACCGTGCGTATGTCCTTGCCTTTCTCGCTCAGCAAGCAGAGCGACCCTTTGAATTCCCGCATGAGTTCGTGGAAGCTCTTCTTCGAGACATGCAGGCCTTTCTGCGCGCGCGCCCAATCCTTGCCGCGCACGGGCACCGCGTTGGCCTTGAGTATCCACGCGCCTATGTTGCGTTCGTCAGGCGTCACTCCTTCAAGGCCGCCTCCTTCGAAGAGCAGCGTCTTCGGCGGGTCAGGCGGGCCGTTGAGCACGACATAAAAACGCGTGTCGTGGCGCAGCGCATACGACAGCCACAGCGAGGCGTTCACGCAGCGGGCGACCGTGTCAATCCTGTGCCCAGACGAAGGCAGGTCGTTGAGATTGAAGGTCCCTGTGGAGCCCTGGCTGTAAAGGACGAACGTTCGCATGGTACGTCTACTGACGTAGGGTTTAAATAGTCTCCCGCACATTTCAATGTAACGGTGTTATAATGCCTCCAAAGCCGGTAGTCAAGTCCAGCGCGCTCGTCCAGAAGGCAGAGAACTTCATGCTCGACTCGTTCTCGGACTTCCGCTCCAAGATACCGCGTGTCATAGGAGAAGGCATGGTCCGCCACAACCTGCAATGCAGGGAGCATGTGAAAGAACTCGTGGAAAAGGGAATGGACGCTGAGGCCCTTGAAGTCGCGGCGCTCCTGCACAACATCGGCCGCGCGTACATAAAGAACAACCGTTATCCGCAGTTCGACAAGCTCGCGCTCGCGGACAAAAGCGCTGAAATCGCAGCCGACTTCCTCAGGAAACAGAAGGTAAAGCCGGACGTCATAAACAGGGTGAAGAAGTTCATCAAGTTGCACGAGAAAGGCGGCACCAAGGAAGTCCAGATTCTGGTAGAAGCCGACGGCATCGCGTTCCTCGAAAACACCCTGCCCATATGGTTCGAGGTCGGCCTGTGGATGGGACAGTCCAAGGAGATGCTGATAGACACGAGCCGCGAGAAGGTCGAGGCCGAATACAAGCAGATAAAGTCAAAGAAAGGCAGGGAGATAGCAAAGCGATTCTATGATAAATGGACTCGCTGGCTCGAGCAGAAGGAAGAAGTCGTCAAGCAGGAGCAGTACTGAGCGTTTTTATAGCATGGGCCCCTTCTACAAGGCATGGTCGACGTCAACACGGCTCTTACCCTCATAGCCGCGATAATATTCGTCGGTTTCCTCGCCTCTAAAATCTTCGAGCGGTACAAGATACCGGACATCCTCATCCTGATGCTGCTGGGCCTCATGATAGGCCCTGTGTTCGGCGTATTTGGTCCGACCGCGCTGGCCGGCATGAAGGCTTTGGGGCCGTTCTTCGGGACGCTCGTCCTGATAATACTGCTGATAGAGGGCGGCATGTCCCTCTACTACAAGAAGGTCCTTCAGGAAGCGGCTCCTGCGACGTTATTCGCGCTCGCCTCGTTCGTCGGCAGCGTCCTGCTGGTTTCCGGCGTGGCCGTCCTGTTCGGCTGGCCTCTTCTGCACGGCTTGCTCCTCGGTTCAATCCTCGGCGGAACGAGTTCTTCGGTAGTGATGTCTCTTGTTCGACGAATAAATATCGGGGAGGAGACGCGGACGATACTGAGCCTTGAATCGTCCATCAATGACTCGCTGACCATAATATCGTCCATCTTTCTGCTGCAGCTCATAGCCACAGGCGACGCCTTGCCAATCAGCGAAGCGGCGCAGGACTTCTTCGGAGCGTTCACGATATCGTCGCTGTTCGCGCTGCTCGCCGGCGCGCTCTGGCTGAAAACGTTGGACATCCTAAAGACGGAGAAGTACAACTATCTCCTGACTCTCGCCGCGGGTCTGTTGCTGTACGTCTTCACCGAGGGCGCGGGCAGCAACGGCGCGTTTGCCGCTCTCGTCTTCGGCATCGTGCTGGGCAACTCCTATCTTTTCAAAGGAATGTTGGGCACAGGGGAACGAGCAATCTTAAAACCGGAGCTGCAGGTCGCGCAGGAGGAGATAACGTTCTTCGTGCGCACCTTCTTCTTCGTCTTCATGGGCGTCATACTCGAGATAGCCACGCTGACAATCGCCACCGTCGCCATGGCTCTTCTCGTAGTAGCTTCCAAGGCGGCGGCCCGTTATGGCTCTGCCGGGATTCTGGAGAGGTTCGCGCCTGTCGCCACTGACAGAAAAATCATAACGGCCATGCTTCCCAACGGTCTTGCCGCGGCCGCGATGGCCGCGTACCCGGCCGCGTTTGGAATTACGTTCGGCGGGGAGGACGTCTTCCTGCAGGTGGCGTTCCTTGTCATATTCATCTCGAACGTTGTCGCCAGCCTTGCAATCTTCAAAATAGAGTCCGACAAAGGGAAGAAACGCCCGGAGGCTACCCGATGAGCCGACCAATAGGCGCGCACGTGAGCATCGCCGGCTCTATAACAGAGGCTCCCAAGCGCGAGCAGGATATAGGCGGCAACTGCGGCCAGATATTCACGCACTCTCCCCGCATGTGGGATTCGCCGCGGTTCACGGACGCAGACGCGGCCGCGTACAGGAAGAACGTCGAATCGCTTCTGAAATATCCGATGATCTCCCACGCGACGTATCTGGTAAATCTCGGTTCGTCTGACGCGAAGCTCTGGCACGCGTCTGTCGCGATGATGAGGAAGGAGCTCGAAGCGGCCGAACGTCTGGGCCTTCCTTGGGTGTGCGTGCATCCGGGTTCGCACGGCGGCGCAGGCGAGGAGGCCGCTCTGAAAAACATCGTGCGCGCGCTGGACGCTCTCGCCGACGCGTCGAAGCACGCTGGCTTGCTTCTTGAGAACACGGCCGGGATGGGTTCGTGGACATGCTACAAGTTTGAGCATCTGGCGTACATACTCAACAACACGAAGTTCAAGCGTACGGGCATCTTGCTGGACACGTGCCACACGTTCGCTGCAGGCTACAATATCGCAGAGAAGAAAGGGCTTGATGAAACGCTGGGAACGTTCGACGAACTCATCGGGCTGAATCGTTTGCATGCGATACACCTGAACGACTCAAAAGGACCGCTCGGTGGGAAGCTGGACCGTCACGAGCACATCGGCTTGGGAAAAATAGGCCACGACGGCATGCGCGGCGTGCTGACGCATCAGAAGCTGCGCAAGCTTCCGTTCATCCTCGAAACGCCAGAAGACGATAAACGCGACCACGCCGCGAACATAGCGTATGCGAGGAAACTGGCCGGCGAATGATTTTTATACCAGAACGCACAAAACCGTCGTATGGGGGATAACGTTCTCGTCTCTGAGAGCGACGGAGTTACGACAATAACGTTCGCATCGCCTTCCAACAGAATCGCGGCAGGCCTGCTAATCGAACTGCGAGACGCCCTCAACAAGGCGCAGGGTTCCGTAATCGTGCTCGCGGCCAAGGAGAACTTTTCTCTTGGATACGATACCGACGAACTGTTCCATGCGGACAAGCAGGGCTTCTATGACATTTCGACTTTAGGCCAGGAGGTATGCTCTCTGCTGGAGAATTCGAACAAGGTTTCGCTCGCAGTCCTTACAGGATATTCTTTGGGTCCGGGACTTGAACTCGCGCTGGCGTGCGACTTCCGCATCGCGGCGGACACGGCCATATTCGGCTTCCCTGAAGTAAGGATCGGTCTGTCAACGGCGTTTGGTACTACAAAAAGGCTCCCCGGTCTCTTGGGCAGCAGCAAGGGCAAGAAACTGCTCGTATCGGGAAGCCTACTGCACGCAGAAGAGGCGCAGTGGCTTGGCCTCGTGGACGAAGTTGTGCAGAATCCCATGGAGCGCGCGGCGAAGATGGCTTCCTCCTTGATACGCGCGCCGCCTGCCGTTCGCGACATCAAGCGACTCGTCGCAGGCGCGTCTGTTACCGAAGAACGCAACGCTTTCGCCGCGTGTTGCACAGATGACACGAAAGCAAGGATACGGAATGCGATGAAACAGCCCGCGAAGGCATAGCTACCAGTACTGTTCCATGTGCACGTCGGCGTCGGCGAAGCCCACTGACTTCAGGTACGCTGCGGAATTCTGCACCATCGGAGGAGGTCCGCAGATGAAGGCCTCGAAGTTCTCGGCGTCTTTTATGTGTTTCGGCAATACGGTTTCTACGCGACCCTTTTCGCCTGCCCAACCCTGGACGTCCCTGCTTACCGTCGGCACAAAAGTAAAGTTATCGTGCTTCTTCGTGTGCGCATGCAGCTCGTCCGCGTAAACGAGAGTGTGCGGATAGCTTGCGCCGTAGAACAGACGCACGCGTCCGCCAAAGCCCCTGTGGAAGAGCGTCTTTATCATTGAGAGAACGGGGGCTATGCCTGTGCCGGCCGCGATGAAGAGCTTGTCCTTGGGCGAACCGTTCAGGACGAACTTGCCGTAAGGGCCTTCGAGTTTTACGCGAGCGCCGTTTGGTAGCGCAAGCAAGTGCTTCGCGACCTTCCCTTCCTCGTAGGCCTTTATGCAGAATTCGACGTGTCCTATTGCGTACGGCGGCGACACGATAGAATAGGCGCGCTTCTGATACTTGCCGTCGACGTCCGTGCCCACCATCATGAACTGGCCCGGCTCGAACTTTGGAATAGCACCTTCTGGCGCTATCTTGAACAACCCGAGGTACGGCGTTACAAGCGTCTTCTCCGTGACAATCGCTTCTATGGGAACCATGGCCATCGTAAAAGGTGCGCCCGACACTTATTTATGCGTTTTGGAGGGCTTGGTGAAATGGTTGTATTCGAGGATTAAACGGTCAGGACTGCGTTTAAATAATCGCTCGTCGCATCTAGTCCCGTGATGGAGATGCTCGGTGAGGGCCTTTGCACGCACGCCGGAAAGTAACGCCTTTTATTTAGCCTCTCCCATATCTCGGTTCTTAACGCAACGAGGTGGGTAGCCATGGCTTTCAAGATTTACAACACGCTCTCCCGCAAGAAAGAGATTTTCAAACCGTTGAAGGGGAAGACCGTGCGCATGTACACGTGCGGTCCGACGGTCTACGACTACGCGCACATAGGGAATTTACGAACGTACGTCAACGAAGACCTTCTGAAGCGCTACTTGCTATGGAAGGGCTTCCGCGTCAAGCACGTCACGAACGTCACGGACGTCGGGCACCTGACCGATGACGCCGATCAGGGAGAGGACAAGATGGTAGTCGCCGAGCAGCGCGAGCATAAGAGCGCCTGGGATATTGCTGCGTTTTACGAGAAGGTCTTCAAGAACGACTTGGAGCTTCTGGGCGCACTCATGCCTGACATCTGGTGCCGCGCGACAGACCACATAAGTGAACAGATTACTCTCGTCAGAACTCTCGAACGCAAGGGTTACACATACAAGATACGCGATGGAGTCTACTTTGATACGTCCAGGCTCAAGGATTACGGGAAGCTGGCGCGCCTGAACATCGAAGGATTGAAGGCAGGCGCGCGCGTCGAGGTCACGGCAGGCAAGCGCAACGCCACGGACTTCGCGCTGTGGAAACTCACTCCTGCGGGCACGCTACGCCACATGGAATGGGACTCGCCCTGGGGCCGAGGATTCCCCGGCTGGCACATCGAGTGCTCTGCGATGGCAATGAAGTATCTGGGACGCACGCTCGACGTACATGCCGGAGGCATAGACCACATACCCGTACACCACACGAATGAAATCGCGCAGAGCGAGGCGGCCACAGGCCGTCCTTTCGCCAAGTACTGGTTCCACTGCGAATTCCTGAACGTGAGCGACACAAAAATTTCCGACAATTGGTCGGAAACTTCAAAGGCCCGGCCTTTGAAGATGGCAAAATCCAAAGGGAACTTCCTGCGGTTGCAGAGCGTTATCGACGAAACGTTCACGCCGCGCCAGCTGAGGTTTTTTTACCTGACCGCGCACTATCGCACGCAGCAGCTTTTCAGCTGGGAGTCGCTGAAGAACGCCGCGAACACGCTCGACAAGCTCGACGAGTTCATGGATCGGCTCGCACGTCACAAGAACGGGAAGAGCAGTACAGCCGTACGCAAGCTGGTCGCCGAGGTGCGCAAAGAGTTCGAGCGCACGATGGACGATGACCTTAACGTGCCGGAGATGTGGGCATCTCTGCATCACTTCGTGGGTTCCATCAACAAGCTGCTCGAAACGAAGGCGATGGCTTCCCGCGACGCGCAGCGAGTACTCGACACAATGCACGACTTTGACAGTGTCCTTGCCGTACTCAGAAAAGAGGAACGCCCTCTACCCGCCGAGGTTAAGAAGCTTATCGAACAGAGGGAAGAGATGAGGAAGCAGAAGGACTTCACGGCCGCGGACGAGCTGCGGAAGAGGCTCTTGGACCAGTACGGAATTGAAGTCCAAGATACGTCGGAAGGCCCGAGGTGGCGTTTCATCAAGTGACGCGGGGGTGGCAGAGCAGCTATGCGTCCGCCTGCAGGCGTGCGGAAACGCGATTTTCCGACATGCCGGAAAGCGGATCTACTTGGGTGCAATTCCCAACCCCCGCTCCAATAATTTCTAAAGCAGCCGCTCTCGCGCATATTCCACTCCGCCGCGCAGAATGGCTATGCCTTCGCCTTCCTTCATGGCCCGCCTCTTCTCTCTGGGCCAGCGCGTGTAGTCGGGGTGGTTTGTGGGGTGGTTGTAAGCCTCGGGATGCGGCATCATGCCGAAGATGCGTCCTGTGGGGTCTGAAATCGCAGCGATGTCGTCCATCGCTCCGTTGGGGTTGCACGGATAGCCGGCCGTCCTTTCTCCACTGCATGGGTTGGCGTATAGGTATGATATCTGCCTGTTGCTCCACATCTTATCCATCATTTTTCTGGAAGATACGAACTTGCCCTCTCCATGGCGAACGGGCAAATCGATCTGGCGCACGTACTTTGTGAAGGGCGTGACAGGACCATCTGTATCGATGAGCTCTTCCAGCATAGTGGGAGTTCGTACAGTAACCCACCTGTCTTCGAAACGGCCGGAGTCGTTCGCCGCGAGCGTCGCCTGCTGGTAAACCTGCGGGTCGTCGCTCTTCCAGTCTATGCCGTCCGTTGCAGGCAGCATCCCCGCGCGCACGAGAGCCTGGAAACCGTTGCATATTCCGATCATGAGCTTTCCGTCTTCAACGAACTCCGCGAGAGGTTCGCGCAGCTTCGTGCGCAGTTGGTTGGCCAGAACCTTGCCAGAACAGAGATCATCACCCGCATGGAAGCCTCCGGGAAGCCCAAGCATCTGGTACGGTTCGAGCGTCCTGTCCCCGTTGAACAGGTCTGTCAGGTGTATGATGTCGGCTTGCGCGCCCGCAAGTCGGAAGGCGTAGGCCATCTCGACCTCGCAGTTTATCCCGTCTCCTGTCAGCACGGCAACCCTAGGCTTTCGGTTCATACTCCCAACTCTTGAATGTCGATTTGGATGCGTCTCGCAACTCTTGCGTCTCCGTTTCTATGATATGACGCCCATAGAAGCTCACGTCCACCGATCTGGCCCCTCCATTCACATGCCCTATCTTCGCAGCCGTAACGGGTCCCATGAGACGCTCGAACGCTCTGGCACGCTCCTGCGAGACGCTGACCACGAAACGCGAAGGCGTCTCTGCAAAGAGCGTCTCGACATCTGTGGTACCGCAGACATCCGCATAGGAACCGATATCTACCGACACGCCGCAATCGCCGCCAATTGCGCTCTGCGCGAGCGCAGCAGCCAAACCTCCTTTGTAACAGCCGTGAACAGAGCTTACGAGCCCGCGAGCTATCGCGTCGTGCGTTCGCGCGTAAGTGCGCCTGGACGTGCGGAAGTTAACCTCTGGAACATCGTTGCCTATAGCATTCTCGCTGTTCATCAACGCAAACTCTGACGCGCCCATCCGGCCGTCTGTCTTGCCGACAATGTAAACCACATCGCCTTTCTGTTTGAAGTCCATTGTCACGCAGTCGCGCACGTCCTCGACCTTGGCGCTGGCTGAGATGAGGAGCATTGGCAAGCCCGAAACCTTTGTTATCTTTCCTGTTCCGTCGTCGTGTTCGCTATCCATTGACATGCTGTCCTTTCCTGAAAATGGCCAAACGCCCATTGACTGCGCATAAGCGGCGAGACCTTCGTTCGCCCTGACGAGTTGGGCCATCTTGTACTTACCATCCGGGTTATTCTTGGCGTCGAAGAGTGGCGAAGGCCAGAAGAAGTTGTCGTTGACCAGAATATTATCCTTGCCGTCGCGCCGCCTGAGAGGAGCGCCCACGGCCACGACGCGCCGTACAGCCTCGTCCATCGCGTTCGTAGCCATGTGATACGTGTCGATACGGCTCAGGTCTGGGTTGCTTCCCTGACTGAAAGCAAGACCCTCCATCGAATCCAGAAGAGGCCTCTGCACGACAGCGTCGCTCGCGACGTCTCGATTCTTACCAACGAAGGGTTTGATGACGCTGCCGCCCTGAACCTCGTGATCGTACTGACGCATGAGCACCTCTATGCTGGCGAGATTGGGTCTTGACATGAGCATCAATAGTTCCTCGTCAAGCCGCCTCCCCGAAGAACGGGCGAACCTCGGCTCCGGGTTGACTGGCTTTCTCCATTCTGCCTCAAGTCGCTTGCGCGGCGCGCCGTTGTGCAGGAACTCCATGTCCAGATACGCGACAGGCCTGCCTCCATGGTGGACGTGGAACTTGCCTGTGTTTGTGTATTTGCCGACCACCGTGGATTCGACATGTCTCTTTCGCGAGAGTTCGAGGAAGGCCGGCACATTCTCCCGAGGAGCAGCTACCACCATGCGTTCTTGGGATTCAGAAACGATAGTCTCATCTGGCTGAAGGAACCCGTGCTTTAGGGGCACGACACTTGTGTCAACTTCTGCTCCTCCGCTAAGCTGCGCTGTCTCGCCAATGCTCGAGCTAAGACCGCCAGCACCGCAGTCTGTGACACCCGTATAGTAGCCTCTATCACGGGCTTCCATCTGGAGGTCCATTTCCCTCTTCTGCACTATCGGATCCCCGAGCTGGACAGACGATGTCGGCGACTCCTTATGCAGACCACCGCTGGACGCTGTCGCGCCGTGTATGCCGTCCCTGCCGACGCGACCACCAATCATGATAGCAGCGTAACCCGGTCTGATTTCCTTAAGGTGGCTCGGTCGGCCGTTTATCTCTGCAGGCATTATTCCTCTGGCGCCGACAAGAACGCCCGGTTTACCGAGCCAACCGAGGTCCGTGCGGACAGAACCGTTCGTGGTTGGGATGCCCGTCTGGTTTCCGGCGTCCACGACTCCTTTATGGATGGCGGACAGAAGATCCCTTGGGTGGAACCTCGATTTGAGTGGGCCTTCGTAGTCCAGGGGGCCCAAATGGTAGGCAAAATGTCCGCTTATCAGCTTAGCGCCTAGACCGGCTCCTAATATGTCTCTCTGAACTCCGTTAAGCCCTGTCATCGAGCCACCGTACCCGTCCAAGCCGGACGGGTGGTTGTGCGACTCAAATTTTTCGCAGTAGTTCCAGCCCTTGTTGAACGTTGCGATGCCTGCGTTGTCCTTGAATGCGACGACTATCGGCGTGCGTCCGCGCTTCATCGCGCGTTCTGTCGGCCCTTTGATGCATGTCTCAAAGAGGCTGTCTATGGTACGTGATTCGCCCGTATCCAGATTCGTGTAATCGACCACGGCGTTGAATATCTTGTGTTTGCAGTGTTCGGACCACGTCTGCGCGAGTATCTCGATTTCTGCGGCAGTGGGCGCGACAGGGAAGCCCATGGAGACGCGCTCCTGGACGATTGCTGGTCTCACGAAGTGCTCCTGCATTGTTTTCATTTCTTTCAAATCAAGAGAGAGGGTGCCGCGTTTGCTTATGGACAATAACTGTTCGTCTGATACGTTGAGGTCTACTGTATCCACGCGTATCTCATGGGCGCCGTCAACATGCGGCACGGCGGTTCTCAGTTCCCGTGTGCGCGTTACCGTGGCATCCTTTATCCGCGAATTGTGCAGCATCGAGGAGGCGCGTTCGAGTTCAGCGTCTGTTAAACCTCCTCTGAGAAGATATTCTGCTGATGTGTATACCTTCCCTTCAAACGACCTGCCGAGAAAGTCCGAGATGGCTTCTTGCGCCGTGCGGCCTTCCCTATCCGTCACACCCCCCTTGAATGCGACCTCTACGGCTGCGTCAGCGGGCACGTCAAGAGGTTCGTTGAGAGAGACCTGCTGTGCTATAGGATCCAAGAACAGTCCACGCGTGAGGCGCTCGAGTTCGTCCTGTAGCAGGTCTGACTCGATTCGATAGTTCTTGAGCACGCGGACGTCTTCGACACGCAAACCCGCGTTGCGCAACTCGCGCAGCGTCTTTTCCCCGTCAGGGTCGCGCTGGTCTGCCTTGTACCCCACTTGTATGACAGAAACGGCCATCGAACGCACGTGCGCACCGAAAGGATATATACTTTCGACTCGTTCGTATCTGCATGCAGGCTCACGAGCAGCACGCAATCTATTCTGGAAAACCTGAAGACATAGGCATCGTCGCCTTTTTCAGCGGAGGCGCGTCGAGCGCTAAAGCAATCCACGAACGCTGGCCTCTGAAAGCGGGCTATACAGACAATTCGAAGGCCGGAGCGCTCGGATGGTTCGAATCGCACGAAATACCCGTTATCGTCAATGACATGGAAAAGTTCTACGCCAACAGCGACCAGCCGAACCTGAAGGATATGGATACGCGGCGTCTGTTCGACAGGGCGGGCACACTACTTCTCGATGACTTGATGGAAGTTGAGCGGTTCAAAACAGACATAATCATCGCGTCCGGTTACATGAAGAAGCTGACGGCGCCGGTAATAAAACGCTTCCCTGTCTTCAACGTGCATCCGGCCGACTTGGCCTCTACGGACGAACACGGCAGTAGGAAGTACACAGGAGACCGTGCTGTGCTGAAGGCTCTGAGAGCAGGCGAAAACGAGACGCGCTCAACGATTCATCTGATGAGCGAGGAGCCCGACCAGGGCCCGATACTCGTGCGCTCGAAAGCGCTGCCTGTGGAAGGAATGACAGAAGAGATATTCAACCACGAATCGAGTCTGGAAGCGTTCGCCGCGGCTCACCAGGAGAAGATGAAACGCCTGTGCGACGTTCCTGCGTTCGTCAAAGCAGTCGAACTCATTTCAGAAGGTCATGTTTCACTGGACTACGACAAACAACAGAGAGCCCGCCTGTGGATAGACAACCACTGGAACAGGAACGGATATGCGATGGGCTAGGCGCTCATTCTTTCAGAGAAACGAAGTAGACTACCAGGAAGATTACTATCAGGAAGAATATCAGAGGGGCGTTGAGGAACACGCCAGGCGTCTGGAAGCCCAGCAGGTTCAGGCCGCCGGCGTTGAAGAAGATTAGCAATGCCGCGGCAATCATTATAATTGCGAATCCTGTGCCATGACGCTGGAACAGACCGCTGCCTGGCAAGGATTTAAGACTGACGCCTTCCTTGGTTTTTTCTATGTAAGACTTCCCTTTAGAGCCGAGGCCGAGCATCTCCAGCATGATTATTAAAACGAGCAGTCCTCCTATCAGCACGAGCAGGCTTCCAGAGAGAGGCGTGAGGAATCCAACAAGGATAGGTGCCGCCGGCAGGGTAAGCAATCCGACAAGCAGAGATATTACCGCCCGTATCTGCGGGTCCTTGGGAACCTTCGCGTGGCCCAGAAAGCCGTAGACAATAGCGAAAGAGAGAAGGAACGGGATTACAAAGACGAAGAACTCGCTCTGCGTAAATTGTCTTATCTCGCTTCCAACCCCGACAGGTATCTGAAGCAACAAAGCTCCTATCATGTTTGCTCCCCTCGGCTAACCCACGCTACTATCGCAATCATGAATATAACGAAAAGGATTAGCGGCGAGTTAAACAGGAAGTCTGGTGTGGGCAGACCCAGAGCCGAGAACCATCCGGCGTTTGCGAATATCAAAACGGCTATTATAGCAAGGAGCGCCAAGAACATCTTATTGTGTGCTTCGAAGATAGACATTGGGATGTCTTGGTATCCAACGTGCTTGCCTCCCTCGAGGACAGGCACCTTCTTACTTGAGCGTACACCAAGTAGTTCGAATAGTATTACGAGAATCAGGAGTGCTCCAACGCCAACCACAAGCCCGCTCGACACCGTGCTGAGTATTCCTACCAAGCTGGGCGCAATCGGCAATACAAGGAATCCAGAAGCAAGAGCAATAACCACGCGCGAGTGCTTGTCCTCCGGCAGACCCTTCTCGCCGACGTGGCTCAGCAGACCGTAAACCACCGCAAAAGCGAACAGGAACGGCAGCGCGTACGCGAAGAACTCGCTCTGGACGAGCGTGCTTATCTCGTTGCCCGTCCCGAAGGCCTGGGCGAACATAATCTTGGCGTCCATATGTACACTCGGCTTCTAATCCGCCCTCTCTTTATTTAAGCCTTTTTCGAGCCTTCAGCAGGCGCGTATTCGGATGTCAGGACCTCTCTTATGCGCCTAGCGAGAACCGGGCCTATGCCCCCGACCTTCTGCAAACGCTCCTCAGAGGCGCGGAACAGCTTCTCCGGAGTCCTGAGGTGCTCGAGCAGCGCACGCGCGCGAACGCGGTTCACGTCAGGCAGCCCGGCCACGAGGAACTCCTGGTGCTCTGAAAGCGTCGTGCGCCTCTTCTCTGCGCGTATCGCCACAGGCCGTCCAAGGTCCAGCTGTTCGCGCTTGGCTATCCAGAAAAGCATCCCTGCCGTCTCGGCCTCATCCTGCGTCCACAGTATGGGAACGGCGTAGTCTATCGCTATCGACGCAAGCGCGCCGCGTATGCTGTTCGGATGCACGTTGCGCTCGCCGTAGACGTCCACTCCCTCGATTATCAGGATGGGTTTTTCGTACGAGTTCTTCAGGTTCCTTATCTGCTCGAACAGGCGCTGGTCAAAAACGGAGGAAACGAAGTCGGCGGTCGTCTTGCGTTCCACGCCGACGCGGTCGGATAGTATGAAGTCCGCGACAGCGAGCTGCTGCGGCTGCACGATGCAGTCCATAAGGGCGAGCTCACGGACTACCTTGGAGGCGAACTCACGGTTGTCTGCGAAGATCAGCACTTTGTTTTCCGGTTTGAGAATGGACTGGGATGGCATGACGATAGACGCCCGCCAATCGTTATAAAGCCTTATATTCTGGTTCTCCCTTTACGCCGTAGGTGATGCGATGTACGTCTGCAACGAATGCGGATACGAGTCGGAGAAAACGGGCAAGCACTGCGGCAAGCCCATGGTAGAGCAGAAGGACGAAGAGACCATGGAAGAAGATACAGAAGAGGAAGTCTTCGAAGGCGAAGAGTAGACGCGTATGCCCGATGACTTCATCGACGAGACGCCCGGCGATCACAAAGGACATTACGAGTGTCCCAAATGCGGCCATCTTGAGCACGCATCCGGCAAGTGCCCCAGATGCGGGACAGAGATGGAAGCGGCGGATTGAATATTGGCGGTTTTCCCGGTACAGCTCTACAAACTAAAATAGCTCCGTCAAACTCGTCTGCACCGAACGACCCTGCATATTCTTGAGCAGCGCTTTCATCTTCTTCTCCTTGTGCTGCGCGGACCAGAAGATTCCTTCGTCTCTGGTGTCGCGCGCCATCAGAATCACGACCTCTCCGGCCTTCTGGCGGCCTGTGCGACCGCGCCTCTGAATCGAGCGTATCTCCGACGGCACGGGCTCGTAGAAGACGACCGTATCGACGGCCGGCACGTCCAGCCCTTCCTCTCCCACTGACGTGCAAACGAGAACGTTGTAATGCAGCTCGCGGAACTTCTGCAGAATTGCAACCTGAGTCCTCTGGTCTAGACCCCCGTCCCCGGCCTGACCGACGAAACCCACAGGCTTGCAGCCCTTGACAGCGCGCAGGGTGTTGAGAACTTGTTTGACAGAATCGCGGTAGTGCGTGAAGACGATTATCTTCGTTCCATCATTCTCGTTCAGTTTCTTTTCGACTATCTTCTGCAGCTCCGCCAGTTTCGGATGCTCGACGCGCCGACCGACGAGGTCGTAGGTCTTCAGGAACGCGGCTTCCATGCGCGCGTCGTGCATCACGCGTTTGACGGCCTTTGTTTTCCCCTTCTCCGCAGCCTCGCGCATGCGCTTGAAGTACTCCAGGAGCGGCGACACGCCCTGCGTTTCCAGGAGAACTAACGCATGCTCTATCTTCAGCGCCTCGGCGACGAGCGATATCGCGGAGAAAATATACGCCGCTGGTTTCCGCCCGCCGGCGGCCTTTCTCAGCTGAATCTGCAGGCGAAGCAGGTCGGTCTTGCGCACATACGGTCCTGTGAGATAGTCCCACTCGCGCAGCTTCGCGTAACGCTGCTTGAGTGCTTCGTCGAGAAGCACCTGCACCTCGATAAACTCCTTTGGCAGGTCAACGCCTATCCACTGCGTATGGACGCTCTGCACGTACGGAAGCACATCCTCGTCGCTTTCCGTCCGTATCTCAACGCGCTCGATGTGCAAGCCTTTGCATATTGCGTCAACCTTTTCCTTGGTCGCGCCCGGAGACGCCGTAAGGCCGAGGATGCGCGGCGCGTGCGCACGACGCATGTAAAGCTCTGCTATGAAAGGATATGGGTAGTCTCCTATGCCGCGGTGGCATTCGTCCAGCACGAGAAGCGTGTACTGCGAAAGGTCGAGGCGTCCTGCGATCAGATCGTTCTGCACAACCTGCGGCGTCGCGAAAATCATGACGTGATTCTTGTAGCCTTCCCTGCGCTCTTTGGGTCCTATCTTCCCCGTGTAAACGGCCATGTCTCCTTCCGCGACTTCCATGATCTGCGCGAACGAACGCTTGTGCTGTTCGACTAGCGGACGCGTCGGCGCGAGTACGAGAATCTTGCCGCCGTTCTTGCTGATTCTGTGCGCCGCGAGCAGCGCGGCTACTGCCGTTTTGCCGAGCCCTGTCGGAAGCACGACCAGCGTGTTGGCGGAAACGGCCGTGGCGAGCACGTTCTCCTGATAGAGCCTCTGCTCGACGGATTCGGGCTTAATCAGAGGATGAGTCACGAACATGGAAAGATTGGACAAGTGTACTATTTACCCTTATCCTTTATGGGATGCCGCGAGTGTTTTGGTCTCAACGAGTCTCGGTAGACGTCCACGACGTGAGCGTACGCATCCTGATTTTCGAGAACGTTTTCCATGGCCTCGCGGAAGTGCAATCCCACGTGGCCGGCCGTTTCCAACAAAGCTTCCCTGCATTGACCTGCCATCGAGTGTCTCAATACCGCGTAGGGATTTCTATGCACGCCGCCTGTCGCTTCGGTGAACATCTTGCCGATGACGTCCGCGGCCACAAGACCGTATCTCCATCCGAACTCAGTTTGCGGCATATCGTTCTCAAAATTCTCTGTCTGAAGGTCATAGATGAGGGCGTCCCTGCGGGTTTCTATATCGTGCGTCTTGTGCACAGGTCCTCCTTTCTCTATAGTGTCATATTCAACGGTCGCAACAGGCTGCGCCAGATAGTTATCAAGAGTGTTCTGCATCGCGCGCACGACGTCTGCGCAGAGTCCGATGTTCTTATCTCCTTGGTACGCTGAAGCCGCTATTGACATGAAATTACCTGTGCGAATAACGCAACACACGCTTTTAAGCTTGTGTTTTGCTGTTCGGGCTTACAATTGTTTACCGAAGTACGCGCGCTTGAGGCTTATTTATAGTTTTTGTGAGCAGTAAGGACTCATGCATTCTTTGGAAATGCTCGATCCTCTCGACGGCCGCTACGCTGACAAACCTACTGTCGCCAAAGTGAGGAATATATTCTCCGAGAAGGGTTTGCAAAGCTACAGAACACGCGTTGAAGCCGAATATTTGATAAGGCTATCCGAGCACCCGCAGACCGATTTGAGGGAATTCTCACCAGAAGAGTGCGAGCGGCTCATGTCGTTGGCAGAGCTCTCGTTGGACGACTCCAGAAGAATCAAGGAACTGGAAGCCGTGTCAGACCACGACGTCAAGGCCGTCGAAACGTTCATGCGCGAGCGGCTCAAGAAGACGTCCTTGGCCGATGTAACGAGCTGGCTTCATTTCGGCCTGACATCCGAAGACGTGAATAACACGTCTTACGCTCTCATGGTCGGCGATGCTCTGGAGAAGGCCATAATTCCCGCGGCCCACAACGTTCTAAAAGAAACCGAATCGTTTGCTGTTAGGTACGCCGACCTTCCGATGCTTGCGCGCACGCACGGCCAACCTGCTTCACCAACGACGGTCGGCAAGGAGTTCAACGTGTTCGCCAGGCGCATGGAGAGCGAGTTAAAGCAACTCGAGGAGACGCGTCTTTCCGTAAAGCTCAACGGCGCGACAGGGGGCTACGACGCGCACGTCGCAGCGTACCCGAATGTGGACTGGATGGGCTTCACGCGCAACTTCGTGGACGAACTGGGGACTGGCAAAAAGATCAAGTTCGTGCCGAACTACGTGACAACCCAAATAGAGCCCCACGACAACCTCGCAGGCGTGTTCGACAACGTAGCCAGACTCAACCGCGTCGGCATAAACTACGCGCAGGACATGTGGCGCTACATCAGCGACCATTGGGTAGGATTGAAGTCGAAAGAAGGAGAGACCGGATCCTCCACAATGCCTCACAAGGTAAATCCGATTAGATTCGAGAGGGCGGAGGGCGCTTTCACCGCGTCGAATTGGATTCTTAAAGGGCTCAGTGAAAAACTCCAGATATCGCGCCTCCAGCGTGACCTGTCCGACAGCGTCACCATGAGATTTGCCGGGCCAGCTCTCGGTGCTACAGGGTTGGGCTGGGACTCTATGCTGGAAGGCCTCGGGAAGATAACCATCAACGAACCAAAGATATTGGCTGAACTGGACGCGCATCCTGAAGTAGTTACGGAAGCCCTTCAAACAATTCTTCGCAGGGAGGGAAGGGACGACGCGTACGACCTGCTCAAGGGAATGTCGCGCGGCAAGGAGATAACGGCTGTTGATATTCACAACTTCATAGAAGGTCTTGACATTTCAAAAGAGGCCAAGGCGAAGATGCACGCGATAACCCCGCGCAATTACACCGGACTCGCCGCGAAATTAGCGAAGTACCAATGCTAAACCAGCCCTTCCTTCACTCTCAGCGCTATCGGCGTGTCGCCTGCATGCCATGACTGGCGCGGTTTTACCTTCAACGTAAACAGGCGTTCCGAATTGTCGTCCAGCACAAGCGCCACACCTTTCTCGCGAGGCAGTTCATTGAGATATTTCGTGATGTCGAAAAGAACGTACGTCTGCATGATGCTGCGCAGCGCATCGATGTCCGCCTTTACTGTCAGGCGGTGCGTGAGCACGAGGTCGGCCTGCGATATCGCGTCCTCGTGAAGCTTGTTCGGGCGTTGAGTGGCGAACACGCAGGAAATGCCGGGCTGGCGGCCCTGCTTCACGAGAGAGAGCAGCGCTTCAGTGGCCGCTGTACGTCCGTCCGCCGGCAGGAACTGGTGCGCCTCGTCTATCATCAACCACGTCAAAGGAATCTTCTTCTTGGCGACCGTACCGGTGATCAGTTCTGTCTCCTCGCGCCTGCGGGCGGCGATGCGGGCTTCGTATATGCGACGAGCCACCAAACCCACAAGAAGCGAGCGCACGCTCCATCCTTCCCCGAGCTGGCTGAAGAGCGACGTGTCGATTATAGAAACCTTGCCGGGCTGCAGGAGCTCCTCTATCGGCGTGCCGCGCGACGAGAAGAGACCCCACTCCTTTGCCGAAAGCAGGCGGTTCTGCAGGGCTTCCTTGACTTTCGGCTCGGCCCGCCTGTCCGCGTCTACGGCTTCTATGATGTCGTCGATTCCATAGCTGCCGCTCTCTTTCAGCTTGCGCACGACACGATCGAGAAGTATGCCAGTCGGGTCTATCAGAGACAGTTCGAAAGACAGCGCCCAGTCCTCTGGAGTAAGGTCAGACGGATTCAAAGCGTACGTCCCGTCGTAAGGGATGCCCTCCTTATGGAAGAAATCCTTGTGGCCGTGCGGCACGTAAACCGTAACGTCGAAAGCCTTGGGTTGAAGACCCCACGCGGCGAGGAGTTCGACCTGTTTTTCGTTCGGATTTTTCATGGACCAGAAGATTCCCATGGTATCGATTATCACGACAGAGAGGTTCGAGCGGATATCCTTAGGCAGCTCTGTTACGCCTTCTGCTATGGTCGCGAGCGTGTAGGACTTGCCCTGGCCGCGCTTGCCCAGAACGAGCATCACGTGCGGACGCGCGACGTCCATCACTATCGTGTTCGTGAGATGCGCGTCCTCGCCTGTGCCGACGATGTGCTTGCCGAGGGTGATCGTGCCCAGTTCGCCAAAACGCTTCGCGTCCTCTTCGTCTCTGCCGATGACTATTGGACGGACGGGCATTTACCGAGCACCTCCCATATCTCTGCGAAGTAAATATGAAACCGCAGTTTCATGCATTTACCGGTCCCTCTTGGCTCTCTGAGCGGTAAACTTCATGCGAAGAAATGGGTGAGGCGCGATATAAAGTTAGAGCCACCCTATCGCGGCCGCGATAAACGCGAATGCCCATACCTTCCTGTCCCATAGGAATATCTTCCCGCCGTCCAGCGGATGGAAAGGCAGGAGATTGAACAGCGCCAGGAACGCGTTAACCTGCGCGGCTATCTTGAAGATTGAGAAGGGAACAAGCGCGTTGAGCGCCAGGAATGCAACGGCCAGCGCGATGTTCGTCAAGGGCCCTGCGAGAGAGATGACGCCGCTCTCTTCAACGCTTATTCTCTCGTCCATCGAGCGGTGCCAGCGACCGGTTTTGTGGTGCGAGATGTATACGGCTCCCGGAGCCGCGAAGACGAAGCCGCCGCCTGACGCCACGGAAAGGACGAGCGCCAGCAAAAGTCCGAACGGGTAGGCGCGATACTCGGCGACCGCGCCGAAGCGGTGCGCGGCAGCGCGGTGCATCAGCTCGTGCGCGAGAAACCCGATGCCGACAACGACAAAAGCTATGGAAAGCCCTGCATAAGGCCCGAGCTCCTGTATCAGACCGTAACCAAATGCCATTGCCAGGACTATGGTAGATACTGCAATGTCCCTGATCTCCGTTTGGGAAAAACTCATTATACCACTCTAACCCTGAGGCCCGCCGACTTTAATAGCTTTTGGAGACCCGCCGCGTGGCCCGCGCCGACGACGACAAGGACGTTCTTGTGTTTCTGCGCGATGCGCGTTATCTGCGCGGCCATGTATGCGTTTCTTTCGGTGACGAGCACGTTATGCATGCGAGGCGCGGTTTTGCGCAACATGCCAAGCGCCGAATCGACAACGCGCTTTTCGGGTATCTTGGACAGGTCGAACTTCAAGGGCGTCAGGAAGATAGGAACGAACACGGCCAGTTTTTCCATAAGCGGCACGCCCCTGAGCTTTGAAAGGGTAACCCGGAAGTCCTGGTCTATAAGATAGACCGGTATCCCCGCCTCCTGCCCCGCCTTTACCGCAGATATCATGTCATCCCCGGGAGCCGTTCCCGTAGCCTTGCCGAGGCGCTGCTGTATGAAGTGCAGGACTTTCAGAAAGATTCCGGGAGGCTGCCTTTTCTCGTTCGTCGTAATCGCGTGGTATCTCAGGGCGTCCAGTTCGACGCACACGCAGTCCTTGTTCTTCATTGACTTTGATACGGCCTTCCCGCTCTCCGGAGAGACGTGTGACGTTCCCACAATGGTTATCATATTCCCTCGCTCAAGAAGTGGTCAACGACATCCTGTATGTTCGCGACCTCTACCACCGTGATGCCTATGTCTTCCCCGATGCTCACGTTGTTCTGTTTGAACGCAACGGTGCAAACGGTCGACCTGCCGACCCTCTCGCACGTTCTCATCTTCTCGACAGTCGTCTGCGCTCCCTGCCCTGCAGGCACAAGGAGAACCGAGTAGCCGGCCTCTTTCGCCGCTCTGGCCTTTTCCTCCAACCCTCCTATCTTGCCGATTGTTCCGTCCTGGTTTACGGTGCCTGTCATGACAGTATCGCCTCTGAGAGGTTTCCCAGTAAGCGCGGCGATGGTCGCAACGGTCAGCGCTCCGCCAGCGCTCTCTCCGCCGACGATGCTGCTGTTTTCTATTTTAATAGTGTATACTATGTCGCGGTCCGTGACGTTTGTGTTCAGATAGTCCTCTGCGACTTCGCGCGCCGTCTGTATCGACTGCTGCGTATCGACGAAGAATATGAGGCTGTCTATGTCAACGAGTATGCGTCCGCTGCCTGGAACGGTCTTCACGTCCAGTCCTGTGACGACGCCGTGTCCCGCCTTGTCAACGGCCACGAGACTCGTATGGGCCTCTGAGATCGTGCCGGCACCGTCTGCCTGAAAGGGCGCAAGCTGGGCGAACTGGGGCTGAGCCATCGAGTACCCGGAAGCGATTCCTATGGCCAGCACGAGCACGAGAAGGCCGAGCACTTCGGAAGATTTGATGTTCATTGGACCACGCATACCGTGTATAGAACCAGATTAATAAATGGGATACTGTTGTATCTGCGCAAGAGAAGTCGAAATGCGAATTTAAAGATTGCGGTTCCTATAGTGCGTATGGCCAAAATAGAGAAGAATGCCCTGCGAAATTCGACCGTCTCTGGTGCAATACTCGGAGCGGTTGGTGGCATCGCATCTCCGACCGTCTTTCCTACCGACGCAAGCGTCCTCGGCGACGCGGTCAACGATGATTTGAGAATCAGGGTTGCGGACGTTGTGGTAGGCAACAGCCCTCTGACACATCTCGGTGCACGTGTTGCGGTTTATAATACGCCAGAGTTTGAAGGAGACCTCGTGGAACGCAAGTTGGCCGACGGAGTCCTGACGGACGCCGAGACCGGTGAGTTCGCAGAGTCTATTGTGCACGGCGTTGAACGGTATATAAGGCCCGATCTTTTCGATGTGGACGGGGTAATAGAAGGTTCTAAACAGGCCCTTACTGACTTCCACGATCGGTATCCGGATCTGATGAACAAGCTGGCCGATGGGTTGCCGGACGAGTGGTGGTCCCGCGGGCTTGTCGCCGCCGGTATTGGTGCCGGATTGGCGATAACGATTTACACAGCGTATCGACTTAGGAAGCGATAAGATAATCCAACGTATAGATTGATGGGATTCGCCTGGATGGATCTTTGGTCACACGGAAGGTTGTCCCAGAAGCCTTCTCCATCCTGCTACCCTTCTAACAGCGTTGCAGACGCTTATGGCTGCTCCCTTCCGGGCCTGACCAGGTTCGCGCCTGAAGCGCTCCAGAAGGACAGGACTTCTCAGTCAGTTCCTGAGGCCTGCCGTACAACCGGACCTCTCCAGGCTTTTCGGCCGCGCTGTAGAGGGTTTGCGCTTGCAAGGGACCCCTAGCTCCCCCGGCCTATCCCACAGAAGGAACTCCGATTATCCTTAAATAGGTTTAGTCCACCCTCGCGTCCACACACACCTTGTACACGCGCGGCGCGTAAGGAAGAACGATGTGCTTGTCCAGAATGTGAACGCGGCGCGTCGCCTTCTGGGCCGCGCGCGTCAACTGCTCCAACGGATTCTTCCACAGGTCTTCTTTCGGCTCGACGGAATAGAAGTGGACGATACCGCCTTTCTTGAGCACGCGCAGCGCGACATCCAGATACATGTAGCCCTCTTTCGGAAGAGGCATCACCACGCGGTCGAAGAGGCCGAGCTTCGGCGCTATCGTACGGACGTCGCCGCAATACGGGAAGACGCGGTGCATGACCTTGTTCGTTCTCACGTTCGCCTGCATCGATGAACAGGCCACGGGATTCATCTCTATCGCGCAGACCTCGGCGTCCTTCTGCTTGGCTATTATTATGGCATACGGGCCGACGCCGGCGAACATCACAAGAACGCGTTCCTTGTCTTTAACGTAACGCGCGATGCGCAAACGTTCGGAGCCTTCGCGCACGGAAAAATACGCACGCGCGACGTCCACGGCGAACCTGCAACCGCTCTCCGCGTGCGTCGTACGCGTCTTCCTTTGCCCGGCCAGATGCTCGTAACCGCGCACGCGGTACGTTCCTTTGCGCCCCGCAAGTTTCAGAAGAACCGTGCGTATGTTCTTGTGCCTCTCCATCAGAGCGTTCGCTATCTTGCGGCGCTGGGGCATAGCCGCGTCAGACAGCTCAATTATTGCTATGTCTCCCACGACGTCATACGAACCCGGAATCTTCACACGCTGCTCCATACAATCACACCGCTAAACGTATTTTTATCCGCATTCCTTAACTTAAACCATGAAATACATTGCTTTCGCCGACGTCCACGCCAACCACGCCGCGCTCCGCGCCGTAATGGACCACGCAAACATCACCTACGGGCCGGCGATTAACTTCTACCTCTTCGGAGGGGACGCCGTCGGAATAGGACCCAACCCGAACGATGTCTGCACGATTTTGAGAAGCATGCGGAAACTGCTTGCCGTCAAAGGCGATCACGACCGCGCGATCATTGAAAACGACGTCGCAAACATGGATACCGAGGCCGCCCAGACTCTCGAATGGACGTCACGCACGCTTACACCGGAAAACAGGCGCTTCTTGGAGAAGATGGAAGAATACGTCGGCCTGAAGAGCGACGGACTGGAAGTACTGCTCGTGCACGGCTCTCCGGAAAACCTGAAGACGGGGGAGGTCTATGCAAACGTCACGTCCGCGCAGATGCAGACTATGTTCGAGCGCACGCGCGCGGACATAATCCTTACGTGCCACACGCACATGCCTTTCGTGCGCCAGTGGGAAGACAAACTGCTGGTGAACGTCGGCTCTGTCGGTGCGCCTAGAGACAAGGACGCGCGGGCATGCTATGTGTTCCTCGACACCGAAACGCGCCAGCTCAACTTTCACCGCGTCCCGTACAACATAAACATGGTGGTCGATTCGATGAAGCGCGCCGGCCTACCCAGTTCCCTCGCCGAGAGGCTGTATTATGGGTGGTGACTCCTTCGCGACCCCGGCCTTCGGGAACTTGGAGAGGAAAAGGTCTCGCATATCGCGGGCGAATTCGGTTCCTGTGGAGAACAGAACCTTTGCCGGGCTCATCGATTCCATCATGCCCGAAGGGTATACGAACACCAAAGCTTCCTCCGAATCGGCAACGATCATTTCAAGGGACCGCGGTTCGTGATATCCGGTGTCCACGCCAGCCGTTTCCAGTGACTTTTCTAGGAGACCGCATCTCCTTCTGTTAACGGCGTCCTTAATCGTACCGGGTTCGGCCAAGAGACATTTCACGCCAATGCTCCGCGCCCTACTCCTCACAATGTCCCCTGACCTTCTATCCAACAAAGATGTTGGCGATTGCCCGATCATCAGCAATATCTCTTCTTCGGCCCCGTCGAGAGTTTCGTGTTTTATTCTCGTTATAACTCTATCCGATGTTATGGTTCCTATTCCTCCCGTAGTGTCTGTCGCGTATCCGTTCTGAATCTGCCTTGAAGACGCGAGAAGTCTCGTCCGCGCCGTCTCTACGGGTTCCGAGAGTCTCCCCGCGAGGATGCCGATTGTCTCCGAGTAATCGTGGGCGAGACAAAATCGCTTCGCGTATTCTGCGTTCCCCCCTGTCTGCAGCACCAGTCCTTTTTCCTCAAGTTTGCTTATTTCGCTGTAGACCTTCGTTCTGAATATATTCGCGCCCGCCCTCCTCGAGAGATCGCATATCTCAGCCGCCGTGATTCCCTCAGCTGGCGCCTCTGCAAGACTCAGCACTATCGACGCCCCATGCATCGTCAAACCCAACATTTCCAAATCCTTTCTGACACCGATAACCTCTTCTCGCTCCATCGGTTTGGATTTGTCCATACGCTTTCCCTAGCCCCGAACTTTTATAAATAGTACAACTGTTAGGCACCCTTGATTTCTATCAGCCCGCTGCTGAAAACCATCGGTAGCGCCAGACGTTCGAAACTGTACAGCCAAAAGGAGACGTCGCCCACGAACGGCCCTCTGGAAAAGCCCGTCGCGCCTAGGGCGGCCTCAAGCACGAACGCGACGACAACCCACGAGCCGCCGAGGAAAATGCCGTCGTTTTTCGTGCGGACGCCCACCCAGCGGAAATAGTAGTAGGCCAGAAACAGAACAAGGAAAAGGTTCAGGACTACAGCCACTATCTCCATGGAGCTTCGGGACAGGTACGCCAGATCGGCGGCCATCAGAAGCATGAACACCATGATGTAGTCGGCGATGCCGAGCGTCAGCGCTTTCGTCCAGTCCATATGCGGACTGTTTCGGCCCTATATTTATAGTGTGTTGCACGAACCTGATTCCATGCTCTATCTCATAGGAGTAGGACTGCACGACGAACGAGACATCACGCTGAAAGGTCTCGAAACTATGCAAGCGTGCGAGCGCATCTGCATAGAGCTCTACACGTCCAAATGGAAAGGGAAAGAGGCGCTGGAAGAGAGGCTGCGCAAGACTATAACGGAACTGAAACGCGGCGACATGGAAGAGGGAATGGGAAAGCTTCTCGAGGATTCGCGCACGCGCGACGTGGCCGTTCTAGTTCCCGGGGACCCTCTGGTAGCGACCACACACGTCGCGCTGTTTCTGGAAGCGAAGAGGCTGGGAGTTGACGTGCGCGTTATCCATGCGCCGTCCGTCATATCCGCCGTCGCTTCAACCGGCCTCTCAATATACAAGTTCGGCAAGACGTGCACGCTTCCGCGACCGCAGGAGGGCTTCGCGCCGCTAAGCTTCTACGACGTCATTCTGGAGAACCTGCGCGTCGGAGCGCACACGCTGTGTCTTCTCGACGTGGGCGACAGGCCGATGACTGTGAAGGAAGCCGTCGAACTGCTGGAGGCGGCGGAGAAGGAAAAGAGAAAAGGCATGATAGGAGAAACGAGGAAGGCCGTGGCCGCGTCTTTCGGAGAAACCGACGTGATATCTTACGCGACGCTGGCGGAGCTCAAACGAACGGCCATGCCTACGCCTGCCGTGTTGATAATCCCCGCAGAGCTGAACGATATAGAACGCGAGATGCTTGAAAACAAAGCCTTTTAAGCCTACCCGAACGATATACGCACATGAAAGGCGTGAACCCCACGACTTCGATAGCCGCGATGTTTGTCATCATTCTCGTAGTATTGGCCATAGCCGCATATGCGCTAGCGGGCGCGCCGCACGAGGCGGACCTGACAGGCCCGCTGGCGACCAGCTTTACCATACAGAGCGTAAGGGACAGCACGGTCCTGGTGCGCAACGACGGAACAGAGGAAATCAGGCCCGGAAGCGTGCGCCTGCTCGTCAACGGCCGCGCGTTCGCATACGAACAGGCCGAACCCATAGCGCCCGGCAGGACAGGGGAACTCGTTCTGCAACTTGTGCCCGGACCGTGCCGTGTAAAGATAGAAGGCGTCAGCTCTTTTTCAATAACGTCGGCTGAAGCGGAACTGTGCGTCTACAATGAAGAGTTTAACGAGCAGCCGGATTGGCAAACAGAAGGCGTGACGTTGAACATATCCAACGGGAACGCTGTGGTCAGGAATATGGGAACCGGACTCGCGCTGGACAGAACGATTATGAAAAGAGGCGCATGGATTCTCGCAACAAAGATGAAGGGCGACTCGCCGCAGGTGGCGTTTCTTCAAAATGACGGAGGATATGCTTTTGGAGTGTCGGACCGCAACGCCGCAACCACAGAGATCGCGTTCTGGAAGGGAGACGTGAAGAAAGGCAGTGCCACGTACGAATGGAAATGGGACCCGCAGAAATGGTATCTCTTTGAAGTGTCGTCGGAAGGCGACGGCACCTATTTCGGAAAGGCGTGGGCCGAGGGAACGCAAGAGCCGGACGAATGGGATGCGTTCCTTATTGACAGCCAATACACGGAAGGAAGCGTGGGAATCGTGGTCGACGCTGCAGGAGAGAAAACGGAAACCGACTATATAAGAATCCGCCTGCCGGAGGCGCCGTAACATGGCACTGGATGCGACAATCGTTCTTGGCGCAGGCATCGTCCTTTTCGTGGCGCTGGCCCTCGTGTTCCGCAGGTACATCGAGACTCTGGCTTATGACTTTCTGGTCGACGGCCTGTTCTCGTTCGCGGACAACTTCGTCTTCGGACTGGGCCTCATCGGAATAGACATCGGAGACTGGATTGCGGCGATGATGATATTCAACAAGGAGAAGAAGATATCAGGCACAGGAGTCGGTCTCTTTCTGGCGTGGGAAGCCGCAAACCTTATACCGCTGAGCTTCATACCTGTCGTGGGCGACACCCTGGAAATCGCTCTGGGCTTCTTCCCCGCGGTTACGCTCAGCCGTATGTTCTTCAACAAGTTCGGGGCAGCCAAGGAAAACATCTCGTCTTTGGAAACAGCCTCCGCTCTCAAGGAATCTCTCGGGCTTGATACGAAAAAAGACGAGGAGGCCGGAAACAAGGCCGTGGAGGCTCTGAAAAAAGACGATCCCGTGCAAGCCGTCAAGCTGACGCGGCCGGCCATGGAAAAAGCGCTGGAAGAGTCCGCGGAACGCGTCACGCAAATTATAAAC
The DNA here is from genome assembly GCA_016432325.1 of Candidatus Aenigmatarchaeota archaeon. GTDB lineage: Archaea > Aenigmatarchaeota > Aenigmatarchaeia > PWEA01 > JACQIF01 > JACQIF01. The sequence goes on along the minus strand of CP066684.1, from coordinate 170,623 downwards.
GCGGCGACAGAGACCGTGGAAAAAATAGAAACGGAGCGCGACCCTGACATGCACAACGCGATAGTCGACGCGCAGGGCAGGATAGACGAAGCGAAGAGCATCCTCGAAGAAGCCAAGGAGACTCTGCAAAGAGGCGATATCGCATCCGCAGCCGCGCAGGCTGTCGACGCTCTCAACAAAATAAAGGACGTGGACGACGAGCTGGAAGAAAGCCGGCGAACGCTTAGAGGCTCGTGAGACAAAACGCTTTTATTCTCCGGTGCGCCACCACGCGTATGTCGTCGGTCTTCTTTGACATCGGGCTCGTCGTAGTCGCATCGGCGCTCGTCGCATTACTGGCGCACGCGCTGAGACAGCCGCCCATCATCGCCTACATAATCGCCGGCCTGCTCGTCGGCCCTGTGCTCGGATTCGTGAAACCGTCCGGAACCCTCGAAGCGTTCTCCGCGATCGGCGTTGCATTCCTGTTATACCTGATAGGCCTTAACCTCAAGCCCCGCGTGCTGAGAGAGGTCGGAAGCATCTCTTTCGTGACAGGACTGGGACAGGTGCTCTTCACCTCGCTTATAGGCTACTTCATCGTCCGCGCCATGGGTTTCGAAATGGTCGAAGCATTGTACATCAGCGCCGCGCTCACGTTCTCGTCGACCGTCATAGTCGTGAAGGTACTCTCGGACAAGGGGGATCTGGATGCTCTCTACGGCAAGGTGTCCGTCGGTTTGCTCCTTGTGCAGGACTTCGTGTCTATCGTCGTTTTGATACTGATAACAGGCTTCGCTTCGGGAGTTCCGTTGCCCGTTCTCGTGGGACTCACCGCCGGAAAGACGTTGCTGTTCCTGGCGCTCGTATATTTATCAAGCCGCTACTTCCTGCCGCCTGTCATGGGATATATCGCGCGCTCGCAGGAGCTGCTCTTCCTCGCAGGCATCGCGTGGATGTTCCTCTTTGCCGGAATAGCGGCTGCCGCCGAGCTGTCCATAGAGGCAGGCGCCTTCCTCGCCGGCGTCAGCATGGCTTCCCTTCCGTATACGTATGACCTCGGCTCGCGCATCCGGCCGCTCCGCGATTTCTTCGTCGTCCTGTTCTTCATCGCTCTGGGAACGCAGATGACTCCCGCGCTGATAGGAACGATCCTCTATCCGGCGCTCGCGCTGTCTCTTTTCGTGCTCGTCGGAAACCCACTGATAGTGATGGTCCTGATGGGAGCGCTCGGCTACACGAAGCGGACGGGTTTCATGACCGGTCTGACAATCGCCCAGATAAGCGAATTTTCGCTGATACTGATGGCCCTCGGCCTTGCATTCGGCCACGTGACGCAGACGGCCGTCACGCTTGTCACTCTGGTAGGCGCCGTGACGATAGCCGGCTCTGTCTACATGATGGCGCACGGCGAGAGGCTGTTCCGCCTGCTCGCCCCGTACCTCGGCGTGTTCGAGCGCAAGAACATCAAAGAGCTGAAACCGAACATGCGCAAATACCGCGCCGACACCATACTGATAGGATGCGACAGGATGGGCCGCGTCTTCCTGTCGCACATGAAAACGGCCAAGAAAAAGTTGTCGGTCATAGACTTCAACCCCGCGGTTGTCAAAGAGCTGCGCGCAAAGGGATACAACTGCCTCTACGGAGACGCCACAGACGCGTACGTGCAGGAAGGACTGTTGCGGCTGAAGCCGAAACTCGTCGTGTCCACGATGCCGGGGTTTGACGACAGCGCGTCTGTGATAGACGGCTTCAAAAAGACGGGATCCATTATCTTCGTTACGGCAGGAACGGTCAAAGACGCGCAAGAGTTGTACGGCATGGGAGCCGACTATGTGGTGATGCCGCATTTCCTGGGCAGCGAAACCGCGGCCAAGATGGTCAGCGAGTTCACGCTGGGCAGGGGAAAAGATATAATAACCATGAGGAAGCATCACGTACGGCACCTGAAAGACAGGTACAGGAAAGGCGCATGGGTATGAAGCTCAAGCATCTGCTGTGGTTGATTGTAATATATGTGGCCGTCCACGTAGGATTGAAACTGCTCGGGCTGCCCACGCCCACGGAATTGCTGCTGTTCCTGCTGAACGTACTGGGCGCTTTCAACCCGCCCGCGAGCCAATGAGGTGTAACGATGCCAGACGAAGAAGACGAGAAATACGAGTCCGCTGACACAGGAGACGAGGAAAGCGAAGAAGAGGGCGACGAAGAGAAAAAAGAGGAGAAAAGGGCCCGTTACGTCTGCGAGATTTGCAGCACCATGTACAAGGAGAAGGGCATGTGCCCCAACTGCGATATCGTTCTCAAGAAGAAGGGCGAATGATGATTTAAGAACGGGCTCTTTCCAATACGCTTATGCTCTGGCACTCGTCGCCTATAGACGCCGTCTATAAGGAGCTCAACTCATCGGCGTCGGGCCTCTCGTCTGCAGAAGCGCCGTCGCGGCTGGAAAGATACGGCCGCAACGAGCTCAAGCGCGTAGGCGGCGTAAACCCGATAGTGATGTTCTTTGACCAGTTCAAGAACTTCCTGGTCATCCTGCTGCTCATCGCGGCCCTCGTGTCTGCTGCCATAGGCGAGGGGCTTGACGCGATAGCGATACTAGCGATACTCGTACTAAACGCCGCGCTGGGATTCTTCCAGGAGTACAAGGCCGAGCGCGCGCTCGAGGCGCTCAGGAAGATGGTCAAGAATACGTGCACTGTTATCAGGGACGGCAGGAAGACAGAAGTGGTTACGTCTGAGCTTGTGCCTGGAGACATCGTCACACTGGAACCCGGGGACAAAGTACCCGCGGATGCGAGGATTGTCGAATCCAGCAACCTGAAGATGCAGGAGGCGTCGCTCACCGGCGAATCTGTTCCTGTCAAAAAATTCTCTGGAGTCCTGAAGGATGACGCGACTGTCGTGCAGCGAACCAACATGGTTTTCATGGGCACGGATGTCTCCTACGGCGTCGCCAGAGCGATCGTCGTAAGCACTGGTATGCAGACCGAGCTGGGAAGGATAGCGTCTCTCGTACAGGAGGGCAAAGAGAAGCTGCCGCTGGAAATAAAGATGGAGGAGATAAGCAAGAAACTCGGCCTGGCAACGCTGGTAATAGTCGCGGTCGTCGCCCTCGCAGGAGTCCTGAAGAGCCCTCTGATAACGCTCGACATCGTGAGGCAGATGTTCATAGTGGGCGTTGCTCTGGCCGTCGCCGCGATACCCGAGGGATTGCCCGCCGTAGTCACGGTATCCCTTGCGCTCGGCGTGCAAAGAATGGTGAAAAGAAACGCAATAATAAGAAAACTGCCTGCCGTCGAGACGCTCGGCTCCATATCCGTCATCTGCACGGACAAGACAGGGACGTTGACGCAGAACAGGATGACCGTCACGCGCGTCTATTGCGATGAAAATGTCTATGACGTTACGGGCATAGGATACAAGCCAGAAGGCGCATTCACGAAGGCCGGCAGACAAACAGACGCGATAAAGAACGACACCCTCATGCTCATGTTAAGAACGGCTGTGCTGGCCAACAACGCGGAGATTGTGCAGAAAAACGGCTGGGACGTTCTTGGAGACCCGACCGAAGGATGTCTTCTGACGCTGACCGGCAAGGCCGGTTTGCAGAAAGCCGAACAGGAGAAGAGACATCCGCGCATGGCCGAGATACCCTTCGACGCGGAACGCAAGATGATGAGCACCGTGAACGCCGTCGGGCGCGGGCTCGTCGTGCACACCAAAGGCGCTCCTGAGGAGATTCTGGAGCGCTGCGACCGCATACTGGCGGACGGACGCATCCGTACAATCACCCAGAAAGATCGCGTGCGCATCTTATCCGAGGTCGGGCACATGGGCTCCGAAGCGCTGCGCGTCCTCGCGTTCGCGTACAGGGAAATCGAGAAACGGAGCGAATACACGCCCGAACAAACGGAACGCGAACTGGTTTTCCTCGGAATCGCCGGCATGATGGACCCGCCGAGGGAAGAGATAAAGTCGTCGATAGCGAAAGCGCGAGAAGCCGGCATCCGCACTATCATGGTCACCGGAGACAACGCCCTCACCGCGCGGGCGATAGCGCAGCTGGTAGAGCTTGACGGCAGCGATGTCGTCGAAGGCAAGGAACTCGACAAGATGGGCGATGACGCGCTTGCGGAGAAGATACGCACCGTTTCCGTTTTTGCGCGCGTCGATCCGGAGCACAAGGTGCGCATTGTGGACGCCCTCAAAAAACACGGCCACGTGGTCGCGATGACAGGCGACGGCGTCAACGACGCGCCTGCTCTCAAGAAATCCGACGTCGGTGTCGCGATGGGCGTCACAGGCACGGACGTCGCCAAGGAAGCGAGCGACATGGTTCTCGTGGATGACAACTATTCGTCCATCGTCGCAGCTATCGAAGAAGGCCGCGGCGTATACGACAACGTGCAGAAGTTCGTCAACTACCTCCTGAGTTCAAACATAGGGGAGGTTTTCGTACTCTTCTTCGGCGTCCTTCTGTTCCCCGTGCTGCCGCTTCAGGCGCTGCAGCTGCTGTGGATAAACATAGCCACCGACGGGCTGCCTGCGATAGCGCTTGGCGCGGACCCCATCTCCAAGGACGCGATGAGGAGGAAGCCCGTCGCCAAGAACAAGGCCATCCTGGACTGGAACACCGCTGCGTTCCTGCTCTCTGTCGGCGCGACAATGGCCGTCGGCACTCTCGCCCTCTTCTACGCATATCTTCCGAAGGGCGCGGCCTACGCGCAGACCGTTGCCTTCACGACTATCGTGATGTACGAGATTGTGAACGTGTTCTGCTGCAGGACGAACGACTCGCTGCTGAAAGAGGGAATCCTGCGCAACAAGTATCTCCTCGCGGCAGTGGCTCTCTCTGTCGCGCTTCAGTTCGTTCTGCTCTACACGCCGCTGGCCGCCGTGTTCGAAGTCGTGCCCCTGACTTTCGGAGACTGGGTCGCCGTGGTAGCCGTGTCGCTGACGGTGCTGGCGACGACGGAGATTGCGAAAAGATTGCTCGGCTACAGGATAATCGACTGACAGCAAAGGTTTTTATGCGGCGTCGCCAACCACTGGACATGCTCGGCGACAGGGGATTCGACCAGACGCCTTTGTACGCGTGCGCCTCCGTCTTTCTCATACTGTTTCTTATTGTCCTCTTTATCCTCATTCACAGCCAGATAGGGCTCGTCAGTCAGCTGGCATGAGAAAACGAAAATCCTAGTGGCCGTGAGGGCATTCGACACCACTTCGGGTTGAGTGTCGAGGACACGGCACCTTGCACCAGAAGGTATTGACTTCAAACGCCTGCGCGTCTGAAGGCAGTGCGAATGCGCCCCAACGCTTCGGCCCGGCAAACGCCTGAGACCGAAAAACCACCCCACTAGGTGACTTATATAATGGGGAAGCCAATATTTATGCCTGATGTGACCACCCGCCGGGGTCTAATTCCAATGGAGGGGATACGTTGAAAGACGAACGCGTGCTCGGTGCGCTGGCGTTGGTCAGCGGAGCGCTCATACTGTGGAAACCCGAGCTTCTCTCCATACTCGCAGGGGCGTTCCTCGTATTGGTCGGTCTTCTCAAGCTTCTCGAACGCTAACCCGCGGTTTTAAGCAACAGCATCACAAACAAGCCGAGCATAAGAGCCGCCGTCTGCAACAACGACTGCAACGCGCCCGATTCCTTGTGAAGTTCGGGTATAAGGTCGGCTCCCGCGATGTATATGAATCCGCCGGCGGCGAACGGGATGAGGAAATCCGTCAGGCCTCCCACGTAAGAGTTCAGCGCGAGCGCGACGCCTGCGCCTGCCACGGCCGTCAGGGCCGTGATGAAATTGAACAGAAGCGCCTTCTTTCTCGAGAAACCGCCGCGCATCAGGACACCGAAGTCCCCAATCTCCTGGGGAATCTCGTGCAAAACCACGGCAAGCGTTGTGGCGATGCCTATCGGCGTCGCCACGATGTAGCTTGCCCCTATGATGAGGCCGTCGATGAAGTTATGGATGCCGTCGCCCAGAAGGTTCATGACCGCGAACGAGTGAACGGATTCGCGCTTTGAACGCGCGGCGTTCGAAGCGTGCGTCCGGAGGACGACCTTCTCGACGACGAAAAAGACGGCTATGCCGGACAACACGTAAAGCGACACCTGCGAGGTGAAGCCGACGGTCTCCACGGTCTCAGGCAGGAGATGGAAGAAGACGTCGCCCAGAAGCGCGCCCGCGGAGAACGCGACCATGTATAGAAGCATCCTCTGCAATCTCTTCCTGCTTATCGCGAGCGCGGCCACACCGACGAAGGATACGGCGCTCACGAGAATCACGCTGGCTATCGCGTATGTCACGACGTCCATGACATGACGGAAGCCGAACGCCTATTTAAACGCTATAAATAAACGGCGGCGCAATAGGTCGCGGGGTGTGTTCACGAACCTGCTCACGTACTATTCGAATCCCGTTGTTCTGGAGCAGATACTCTCTCACGCGAAGAACCGCGAAGTATCGGTCGCCCTTGAAAACGGCGGTCACATGACGCGCCCCAACGTGCTCGTGTATGAACGCGACATTCTGGAACTGGTGAGGAAGGGCGCCACTTCTTTCCACGGAACGGTGGAGCACTGGAAGAACCCTCTGCTGCTGCGAACGGGGATAAGCTCCGCGGATATGAAGGATTTGCGGACCGGATGGGACATGATAATAGACATAGACTCTTCGATAGGACTGGATGCGTCGAAGCTCGCGGCTCTGCGGGTCCTCGACCTCCTGCGTTCGTACGGCGTCGAGGCGACGGTGAAGTTCTCGGGCAACCGCGGTTTCCACATAGGGGTCCCGTGGGAGTCCCTCCCCAAAACGATAGACTACGAGCCCGCCACGCATCAGTTCCCCAAGGTGCCGCGCATCGTGGCGTCGTACATCAAGGAGACCGTCAAGGACCGGCTGTTCGCAGACCTGAAGAAGAGCAAGGGCTCGCTGCACGAACTGATGGAGGAGCTCGGAGACGTCCAGGCGACCACGCTCTCGCCGTATCTGTTCGTGGACATAGAGAGCAACTGGGGCGAGCGCCACCTGTTCCGCCTTCCGTACTCGCTCAATGAGAAAACGTGGCTTGCGAGCGTGCCGCTCGCCAGGACGGAACTAGACTCGTTCAAAATCGAATACGCGTCTCCAGAACGGGCCGTCAAATACAAGCCCCAAGGATTCCTCGCGCCCGGCGGCGACGCAGACTCCCTCGTCGTCGCGGCCATGGACTGGCACGCGTCGCGGGTAAAGGAGGAAAGGAAGGAAACGACGAAGCACGTCAAACGCACGAAAGAGGTTCCGGAGTCCGTGTTCCCGCCGTGCATAAAACTCATAATGGGCGGTCTCGCAGACGGACGCAAGCGTTCCGTGCTCGTGCTCGTTAACTTCCTGCAGCAGATGAACTGGCCATGGGAAAAGATAGACGCCGCGGTGCGAGAGGCGAACGCGAAGAACAAGCCGCCGCTCTCCGATACGTACGTGAACACGCAACTGAACTGGTTCAGGCGCAGCGCAGAAACCGGAAGGAGCCTGCTGCCGCCCAACTGCGCAAACGACGCGTTTTACACAGGGTATAACATCTGCCAACCGGACGAGAGGTGCAAGCGCGGCACCGAAACGATACAGATAAAGAATCCCGTGTCCTACCCATTCGCAGGGGTTTCCAGAAAGCTTATAAAAGGATGAGTGCCTGTTGGGCTATGAAAGCGCTTTCCATAACGTACGCGGCCGCGATATTTCTCATCCCGGTAGCCGTGCTGACAGTCTTTTTTCTTCTTCCGACCCAACAGATTGAGATGCCCAGACCGGAGGCTCATTTCGTCAACAAGACGGCCGACGAGCTGCTGCTCCAGACACACGAACTGCCAAAGTACAGGTCTCCGCTCAACTGGAAGACCATGCTCAAAATAGCCGTCGGCAGCGACGAAGCCCCTGGAATAACAGACGGCCTCACGATCGTCTACGGCAGGAGATACGTGGACAACGTGACCAACAGCGTCCTGCAGATAGACCAGGTCACGCAGAAGCTGTACGTTTTTGATTCGTTCGCGAACGCCGAGTCGTTCTACAGCACGCTCGAAGGAGACCTCGCGTCAGGGACGCATGATGTCGTATTCGACAGCCTCTCGCAGACGAGCGAGTGCAGGGGCTTCTACAACCGCACGTCTGCGCTGGACACGATGGTCGCCCCCTGCCTGTACGGCAACATCGTATTCTACAACAAAGCGGTATCACGCGATTTCAAGTCAAAAACCTATTTGCAGACTGTAATAAGCGTTACAGAAGGGAAGTTCTAGGTTGGCATGGCCGGGTTGGCCAGCAGCACAGACAGGTAGAATGTCGTCAGATAGAGGTCGTAGAGGCCGACGGCTATCAGTATTACGCCGGCAACCCTGTTGATATTTGAATGGTTCTCCGCGAACATCCTGACGAGCCAGCCCTGCCGCGCCTTGCCGAGCAGCGATATCAACAATAGAGGCAGGCCGAAGCCCAAGCCGAAAGCGAGCACGATGCCGAGCCGCCCGAAGAAGTCCTCCACGCCGACGGAACGCGTAAAGACCGCCAGAAACAGCGGAGCGTTGCACGGCAGCACGATCGGACCGTAGAGCAGTCCGTAGACGAAAGAGCCTCTGAGCGGGTCCTTCGTCAAAGGCGCGCGCAGCTGCGGGATGCGCGAGCCGATGTCGATGTTGAGCAAGAGGACGAGACCGATTAGAATCAGCATTACGTCAGCCACAGGCGTCACGATTTTGAGAACGTCAGAGGTCGACACGCCGATAAGGGAGATTGCGAGACCCAGCAAGAGCATCATCGTCAGGACGCCCGCGAGCACGAGGAGTCCCATCAGACCTTCGTGCGGCGTTTTGCCCATTTCCCGCGAACGCGAAGCCATGTACGCGAGGAAACCCGGATAGAGAGGCAGAACGCACGGGTTGGCAGAAGCAAACGTTCCCAGCGTGAAGGCCAGCGCCAAGTCCGCCAGCGCCATCAGGAAGACCTCACGTACGCGACCAGCGCATCTGCGTTCTTGACGCCTCCCGGCAGCAGGCGGGCGTTTCCTTCACGGTCTATCAGTATTATGGGCGCGCTTGGAACGCTCAGAACCTGGAAACCGAACTGCCTTTCAAGAGAAGAGCCGAACCCTCCCGCGTCTGTCGCGAAGGCCCAGTCGAATCCTTTGCCCGCTACGTATGAACTGAGCTTTTCCGCGGTCTCCGTATTGTCGACGTCGACGGATATGGAAACGAACTCACCGGGAGCGAGCGCGTGCGCGCGTTCAATCTCCGCCTGCTGCTCTGCGCACACAGGACACCAGACGGCCATGGCCTCCAGAAGGACTATCTGACCACGATAGTCCGATATGGCGAAAGTCTCTCCTGTGAGTGCGTTTGTGAGCGTCGCGTCGGCCCAAGTCTCCGCCGGCTGTTCCGTTTGCGACCCCGTCTGGGCCGTGCTTCCTACGCAACCCGCGGCGAGAACGACAAGCAGCAACGCGTAAAGCCTCATACTCTTACCACGGACAGGTGTGGTGGAATCGCATATTTATCTTCGGTCGCTGAACAAAACCCGTGGGGTCTGGTGATGAACGAAAACGTCATAACTTACGAAACGTTCCGCAGGTTTCAGAGGCTTGAGAAGGAGAACGACGCCCTGCAGAAACTCCCCGAAGACTTCTACGATCTGTGCCGCGACTGGATAAAACGCAAGGAGCTTCTTTTCGAGAAGACCAAGGAACCGAGCCTGGTGCGCGAAATAGAAAACGTCATGCAGGTCATCCGCGACGTGATGGACAGGCGCGAACACAAGCTCGTGAAGCTCGCCATAAATTACATCCGCGGAGGGACCGCACCTCAGAATCTCCTGCCGGCGGAGAAGACGTGCTTCGACGTCGTCGTCTCGGAACTTGAACGCGTAAGAAAGGCGAGCCTCGAAAGAATACGCGGCGCGCATACGCAGGCAGCGCCGCCCCAGTCAGCCGCGCCCGTCCAGGAACCTCCCATAGAAAAAACATTTAGTTCAACGGCCGCGGAGACTAAGAAAGAGGTCCGTCCTGAACCTCCCGTACAAACCGCGAACCCTTATCTGAGAGTCAGGATGCTGAGCGAACTTGAACGCTTCCTCGGCACTGACGGCAAGGTATACGGACCCGTTGCTCCGGGAGACGTCGTTGACGTTCCATCGGAAATAGCGAATCTGCTCCTGGAAAAGAAGCTGGCCGCCGTAGGCTAGGGGCGATACCTTGAAAAGGTTCATAGTGGGAATAGACCCAGGGACAAAAACGGGGCTGTGCGCTCTGGACTTCTATGGGAACGTGCTGTTGCTGACGAGCAGGAAAAACTTCTCGGCGAAGGAAATAATAAAAACCATCATGTCCGTCGGGCATCCCAGCATTGTCGCCACGGACAGGGCCAGACCGCCTGCGCTCGTCTCAAAGATAGCGACGAGTTTCGGCGCGCCCGTGCATTCTCCGGAGACTGACGCAACGAGACGCTCAAAGGAAGAGTCGACGTCCTCATATGCAACGCATAATCTCCATGAACGCGACGCCCTTGCCGCGGCACTTATCGCACGCAACGCTTACAAGGACGTATTTGAACGCGTGAACAGAAGGAGTTCGGGAGAGGAAAACGAGGAACTCAAAGACCTTCTTCTGAAACGCAGAGTGCACAACATAACAGAAGCCCTCAGAGGCCAAGGCCATGATTGACTTGTCGGAGAGGCAGACGAGGAGGCTGGAGAACTCCTTTTACTTTCTTCTGAAGCTCTCGGCCATGGCGATACCCTTCCATCTGGCCATAGCATACGCCGACCTTTCGTGGCTCCAGACATTCACCGCCCAAAACGTGCACTCGGCGCTCGCTCTGTTCGGCGTCAACGCGCAGTTGAATGGCGCCGTGCTCCGTTTCGACGGGTTTGACGTCCTGGTTTCGAGAGATTCCACGGGTTGGAAGAGCGCGTTCTTCCTGGCCGCACTGATAGTTGCGGCCAAGGCCAAGTCTGCGGAGAAACTGCTCGGAATCGCGGTCTTTGTGCCCCTAATCTACGCCATCAACATCGTGCGCGTCTCTGTCACGTCGTATTCGGCATTCTACGGGGTCGAAACGTTTTACCTCTTCCACGACATTCTCTGGCAGGCAGGAATGGCGGCCGCCGTTCTGGCCCTGTGGTTCGCGTGGCTGAAGAAGAAATCCATTCTGGCCGGCCTCGCGAGAACGCGGGTAAGCACGTTTAAAACGGCGGTTTTAAAGTTTCTCCCGCACGGCTCGGGAAGCGTTTAAACGACCTAAAAAGCCAATATAATGCATTTATTTGGGGAAATTCGTGCTTTAAATATGGCAGGGGAGGACACGCCCAGAAGATTCGAAGATATAGAAAGCAAGCTCGAGGAGCTCGAAGACCTTTCGCTTACGAACAAGATAGAGATACTGGAACTCAAGTCGCTGCTCAAGAACATCCAGGAAGGCAAGGCGCCCGCAACGGCGACCGGAACGGCGCTCGGGCCGACTTCCGGCGCGCCGACGGCCCCAACGCCTCTTCCCAAGGACGTTGTCAGGGCCCTCGAGAACCTGTACAAGCTCCAGAACGCGATACAAAGAAGGCTCGATTCCTTGACGACGGATGTGGAAGCCCTGAAGAAGATGCAACAGGCAATCGACGCGGTAGCGGCGGATGTGCAAGCTATCAAGAGGCAGAGGGCCGAACCCGTCAGACCATCCGTTATCGCGCCGCCCGTTCCGGAACGTGCGCAACCTGTCTTCGAGAAACCTCCGCCTGTTGTAGGCGAGATACGCATCGCCGACATACGTTCCAAGATTCAAGAGGCCAAGAGGATAATGGGTGGTTAGGATGGGAACAATGAAATGCGATTTCAAGTTGTACGAAATTCCGTGGAATTTCGACATGTCGAGAACGTGGTTCTCGTACATCCCACGAGGAAATTGGTGAAGTTCATGGGAACCCTTAAAGACGCCGTGCGTGAAGCCGTGGAAGAGTCCCTGAAAGAGGTCAGGGAAGAACTCGGAAGCGCGCACGCCGCGCCTTCAAAAGACGTAGAGTATCTCACATCCATGCTGGAAGAGCTCAAGCGAAAGGTGCGCATGCTTGAAAGCAGAATCGACGGCATGGAAGGCAGGCTCAAGTCGGCGGACAGCATAAAATCCGAGATAGTGGAGAGCGTTCTCGGAGACGAGGAAGAGATATTGCGTGCTCTCAGAAAAAGCGTCGGTGAGCGCTGATGGATGGAGTAGACGAATTGGTCAATCAGATAGGCGAACTGGCCGAACTGCAGGTGACTCTGGCAGAGAGGCTCGCGGCGCTCGAAAAGAAGATAGGAGAAGTAGAGCAGACGAGACCTTCCGAAAGCGAAGGGTTGGTCGAAATCCGCAGACAGCTTGAAGTGGCGCGCCAGGAAGCCGAAAACATCAAATCAACGTTAGAATCCGTTTCTTCTCTCAACGAACGCGTGCAATCAATGGAATCCAACCTTCAGAGTTCCCTGACAGGCGCCGACGCGAGGTTCAGGTCATTGGAGACGCGACAGCCTCCTGACGTGACGCCCTTACTCGAGCGCGTCCGCTCCGTGGAAGGCAGGCTGTCGGAGATTCAGACTCTCAACGACAAGACGCGCGCGCTAGAAAACAGGATGGCAGATGTCGCCTCTATCGCAGATCGCATGAAGGCGCTGGACGCGCGCGTCGCGTCAACCGAGGCAACCGTTCACGAATCCATAAGGATGCTCGAAGCCAAGACGCGCACCGCGGCAAGGACCGAAGACCTGGAACGGATGCAGTCCACGCTGTCATCCAGGCTCAACCACACGGATTCTGCGCTAGGAGAGTTGCAGTCTAGGCTGTCTCAAACGAGCAGCAAGGAGGAGCTCGCGCTCATGCAAAAGACCCTCAAGCTCCACACAGAGGAAGCCGAACGCCTCGCGAATCTCCTGCAGTCCCTCACCAACCAAGTCACTGCCGTCGACGAACGCGTCTCCGAGAGGGCGATAAGACAGTTCATCGGCAGTTCGCTCGCGCAGGTAGCCGAAGACGCACGCAAGAAGGCGGACGAGGCGATGATCGCGACGGAGAACGAGATGGCCGCCGTCCGGCGCCGCGCCGAAGACCAGGCGTCTTCTGCCATAAACCAGATGCAGCGGAAGGCCGCCGACGCCGAGAAGGAGACCAAGGAAGCGCTGGCCGGCTCCGAGAAGAGAGTACTCTCAGAACTCAAGAAGGAGGCCGAACGCCTCAGGGAAAGCGCGCTGTCGGTAATAATCGACGTGCAGGACCGCGTCAAGCGCATAGAAACCGTGGAAGAGAATCTCGAAGGCAAGTTCGACTACAAGCTCAACGAAGCCACCAACAGGTTCGCCGAGATGTTTGACCATTCGGCCAACATTCTTAAACAGGAGATATTCGACGAGATATCCAACGAGCTTGCGGAAACCAAGGCGACGACGGAAACGCTGCGCCTTGCCGTCACGGATCAGAGAGACGAAATCGACAGGCTCGCCAAATCAACGGAAGACATAAAGGCGCAGCTCGCCGACGTTCTGGCCAAGCAGAAGGGCGAGGAAGAGTCCCTGATGCGCGACCTTGAATCGCTGGAAAGAAGGCTGAAGGTGTGACGATGGAAGTCGGTGATATTCAATGGAAGACAGCATAGTCAAGCGGCTCGTGGACGTGACTGAGTCTGTCACTGAGAAGGTCACGGCCGTTCAGAAAAGGCTCGATGACATCGAGAGGAAGGCGGACAGCCTGTCCGAAACGGAAGGCCAACAGGCAGCGCATCTGGACGTCCTCAGGAAGGAGGTTTCAGACAAGCTCCGCAGGCTCGAGAACACAGTCGGAGGGTTCGAAGCCGATGTGTCAAAAAGCGTTGCCGAGGGCATCGCAAAGGGAACCTCGGCCATACGGCAGGATTTCGATGCGTTCAGGAAGGACGCGTTCGCAAGGCTGAAACAGACGAGCGCAGACAGCGCCACCGAACTCAGGGATCTTCAGATAAGGCTCGATCGCATCGAAGCGCAGTCTGGAAAAAGCGATAAGGAAACGCGCGAAGTCGTGGAACGCGAAATGGCCGCAGGAATTGCCGCGCTGAACAAGAAGATAGACTCTTCCATAGACGCCCTGGACAAGACTCTTGCCGAAAGGCGGACCGAACTCGCCGCTGCGCTCAGGGCGTCGCTTGACGAGAATCGCGCTGTCGTCAGCGACATCACAACCAGGATGACCTCCCTGGAGAATGTCGCGTCGCTGCAGGAGGCGGGCACCAAGAAGTACGTCTCCGCTGAAATCGCGAAAGCGACAGACGCGATGAAGGATGCCGTGCGTTCTGCCGCGGAGGCTTCGGTGTCGCGCGCTAAAGCCTCCATGGACAAGGAGCTCGAACAGGAGAAGCTGTACACGGCGCGCGTGTCCGAGGAACAGAGGGCCAAACTCATCGAACTCGCGAGAAGGCTGGAAGTTATGGATTCCGCCCTGCGCGTCGCCAACGACGGGCTTGCCGGGAGGCTGGAACGCATGGAAACGGCGATGGCCGAGAGCGAGTCCGCTCTGGAAAACAGGATGATGGAATCGATGAACACGAAGCTCCTGAAGATAAGCGGCAACTTCAAGGACGTCAACGAAACGCTCGCAGCCGTGATAAAGGACCTCAATTCGGAGAAGGAGTCGCTGCGCTCGGGAATCGCGGCGCTCGTTGAGCAGCAGCTCGACGAGAAAGGAGTATTCCAAAAGATAGACGGCAAGATAGAATATCTCGAAAACCTCGTGGACCTTCAAAACAAGGGCTTTGACGAAAAGCTTTCCCGCGAGGTGAACAGGGCCGTTGCCGACTCCACCGTCCAACACCAGCAGAGGTTCGACGCGATGGACTCCCAGATGAGGGCTTTCGAAGGTTCTGTTGAAAACGCCAGGACGCGCGCCGAGATAGCCGACCGCGAACTGGAAAAACAGGTCGTCGAGACGGCCGAAGCGATGAAGAAAGAGGTCATCAGCATCGCAGAGTCCCTGCGTTCGCACGTGAACGCCATGGACGGCAAATACAACAAGCAGCTCGATTATCTCAAACAATCACACGCGGAAAAGGCAGAGGCCCTGCAGTCCTCTGTCGCTTCGTCTCTGGCCGACATAACGAGAGAACACTTCAATTCAATTTCAGACCTCCAGAGGAAACTTGACGCGATAGACAACGTGCTCGCCCTTCAGAGGACGGGCGAGGAGAACCTTCGCAAGGAGTTCAAAGAGTCCCTCGATGCGATGCGTTCTGAGGTACGCGAACAGACAGGACAGGTACGCGGCGCCACAGAGGCCGCATCGCGCAAGTTCGAAGCGCGCCTGCAAGAGATACGCGGAGAAACAAAGGCGCGCCTTGAACAGTTCCGCACCGGCCTGGAGCCGATGGTTGCGCAGCGCGTCGACAGCCGCGCGCACGCGCTGGAAGGCAGAATGGACGAAAAATACGGAGGTGTCCAGAGAAACCTCAAGGAGAGCGTGCGCGAAATACTTACGCAGGACGCCGAGGCTCTCGCAACGGCAAAGGTCGAAAACGTGCTGTTCGCGCTGTCGGAAGAGCTGGACCGCAAGAAGAGGCAGGCGGAGAGCGAGATAGAGAAGATACAGGCGCGTGCCGTGGCCAGCGTCGACGACATAAGGAGGCAGATAGAGAGCGACGTGCAGCGCGTCCACAGCGACCTCGATCAGAACGCGCGTCGCCTGCGCGCAGAACTCGAAGAAGTGCAGAGGCTCAAGGCGCGTGTCGCTGCAGAGGCCGAGCGCACAGGCCCCGAACACACGGCAGAGCTCTTGGCCCGCATCGAGAGACTGGAGAACGAGATATCCTCCCTCAAAGGCCGCACATACGGTCCTTACGGCCAGCAACCGATAATTCTGGAGTAGCCGGAAGACGCCGTCTTTATATCCTAAACAATAGTCCTTTTTGACATGCTTTCCACATCGCTCCTCAGAATCCTGAGGGCAACGGGACGCACGAGCCTCGAGGGCGCGGTCCGCCATGCGGGCACGCGGTTTGTCTATTGCGCGTCCGAGGAGAGGCTCGTTGAAACGCTGCCGCGCGACGGCTCAGGCCTCGCCGTGTTGACGGATAATTCCTTCATGCTCGACTACCTGAAAAAACTGGGAGTGTACAAGGAGGAACGCATCTTCTCCGTACAGACAGAAAGCGTGGAGACCGTAGATACGATACTCGCAATGTCCCGTCCTACGACCGTGATGGGCTTCGGAGGCGGACGCGTGCTGGATGTCGCGAAGATGGTCGCGTTCCGCTCCGGCGCTCCCCTAGTCTCGGTTCCGACGGCTCCGACGCACGATGGGCTCTTGTCGAGGAACTGCGCCCTGATAAACGGCACCAAAAAATCCTATCCCACAAAGTATCCGGTAAAGATAGTGATCCCCGAATATCTCTGGAAAAAATCGGGCGAGCTCCAGAAGGCGGGGCGACTGGACGTTCTCTCTGACGTGATGGCGCTGCAGGACGTTTCTCTTGCAATGGCCGAGTCGTCTTTCGTGCCTGACAACCGCCACATGTCCATGGCGGCTGAGGCCGCGCTGCGCGTCCTGAACGAACACGACGAAGACGATCTCGCAGAAGCGCTGTTCCTTTCCGGGCTGGCGATGCACGACTCGTCTCGTTACTGCTCAGGCGCCGAGCACGAACTGGAAAAGCTTTTGGCCCCGTTCTTGAAGAACGGCTATTTCCACGGGCAGCTTGTCGGCACGTCCACGCTCCTGACTGCGCTCGTGTACAAGCATAACGCTTCGCAAATGCCCGCGGGCCTGTTCTTTGACGCGAGCACGCTCTTCGACGAACTGATTGAACTCTTTGAGGAGAGGGACCTTCTCGGCTACGTGCTGAGGCCTCTCGAAGAAAACAGTCCGGAGCAGGTGGCCGAACTCCTCAAGAAGGCCAGCGCTGTCCGCCCGGAGCGTTACACTCTGTGGAACAAGGTCCCTTCGCAGAAAGTCGAATGGATTGACATGCTGAAAGAAGTTACAGCTTTAGGAGCCCGCGCGAGCCTTTGAGGCGCTTCTTTCCCTCGCTTTTTATCGCCTTTATCATGGACGTCAGGGCCTTCTCGACGTCCGTCGCCTGTTCTGTCAGGGTTCCTGTGACGATGATATCGGCTCCTGCGCGGACGCGCTTCTTGGCTTCAGAGGCGCTGCGAATGCCTCCGCCAACTATTATTGGCACTTCGACGGCCTTGCGTACAATCTCCACGACGCGGGGGTTCACCGGCGTCTTGGCGCCCGAACCGGCTTCCAAGTAGATTATGCGCATCCCCATGTACTGACCGGCCATTGCGTACGCGGCCGCGATGTCCGGTTTCTCGTTGGGTATCGGTTTCGCGTCTCCCATGAAAGAGGCTGTGCCGCCGGGCTCCATTATTATGTAGGCCATTGGTATCGGCTCAATCTTGAGTTCGCGGACGATGGGCGCCCCGAGAGCCTGCACGCCGGATATCCAGTATGGGTTCCTGGAGTTCAGCAGAGAGTGGAAGAATATCGCGTCCGCCATGTGAGTCACCGCATCCGCGTTTCCGGGGAAGAGGATTATGGGTTTGGTCGTCATGGACCTGAGAAGCTTGACCATGTGCACGGCGACGGACTGCACGACGCCGAGGGAACCGCCGATGAGGTACGCGTCCGTTCCTGCCTTCTCCGCGCCGTCTATAATGGTGCGTATCTTGTCCTCTTCCTTGTGTTCGGGGTCGAGCAGCGTGAAGTGAAGCGCGCCTGTCCGTTCGAGGCGCTGGTGAAGATATCGCTCGACACGTCCGACACGCATCTTCCCGTTGATACGCAATTCTATAGACACCGTATCCCCTTGGCCTGAAGTGGAAAACGCGGACTATTTAAAGGCGATGGCGCGTCTTGAACTCAATACCAGGGCACCGCAAGCCCCGCCGCTATCGCGACCAGTCCTATTACCATGCCCAGCTTCGTTCGTTTTTCGGCTTCTTCCGGCTTGAGGAAAACGCATGAGACGTAAACCGCGATGGACGCCATTTGGACCACGAGATACGCTATGCCGAGTATGCCCAGAATGTAAACGAGCAGACTGGATAGCGACGATACGACAACAAAAACGTCTCCGAGCCGCTTGGCGAAAGGCGGGCCGAAGAGCACAGCAACCGTTCGCGCGCGCTCGCGCTTGTCCCCCTTGTAATCGGCCGCGGTCTTGTACAGCTCGCGCGCAAGGTTGCCCAAGAACGCGACAATGGCGAACAGCACTACAGGAACCAGCTGGAAGAGGATGCCGAGCTTCCCGGGCACTGAAACCATTCCTCCGAAGATGTACGTGGACGCTACAAGCCAGCTTACGAGCACATTGCCCAGAAAAGGCGTCTTCTTGAGTTTCCATGCGTATACGATTTCGAGCGCAGAGTTGAAAACCGCCAGCCCGAACATATACGGATTGAGAGCGAACGTCAAACCGATTCCCGTTCCGAACAGCGCGCCTGAATATATCGCGGCGTTTCTCAACGACACGCGGCCCGACGGTATCGGTCTCTGCGGCCTGTTTATCCTGTCTATACGGACGTCAAAGTAGTCATTGACGACCATCCCGGCGCCTGTTATCAGGAACGCGGAGAGCGCGGCTATCGCGAGCGCGCCGCCTGTGGCGTTCACAAGAAGGGCTCCCAGAACAACAGCAACGGCAGCCATCGCGCAGTTGACCGGTCTCAAAATCTCGATGTACGCCACTAAACCACCGAGAACAGCGCCATCACATCGCCGTAGAATATCGTGTACAGCAGCGCCAGCATGAAGACGGGACCGAAGCGAACGCCTTCCCTTATCAGAATCATCCTGCGAACGCGCCTTATTTTCCTTATCTCGTTCTCCTCCAAGCCGCGCAATAACTTTTTGTACATCTTCAGTTCCCGCACGTCTTCCCCAAGCATGTCTCCCACGCGCAGCGCTTGTGTCTTTATCCTCTTCTGGAAACCGACGCGCTCGACGACGCGCAGGAACTTCCACAAGAGGAAAAGTCCCAGACCGCCGGGTACGAGAGAAAACGCGAACGTCAGGCTCGCCTGTGAAAACCCTCCGGTGGCAAACCTCACCGCAGCCACGACGGCGATGGTCAGCGCCACTGCGAAGATTCCAATCTCCTTCATTCCTCCTTTCACGTCAACCAGGAACGCGCGCGTGACCGTGCGATTCGGCAGAGAAACGGTCAGTGAGTAGGCGACTATATACACGGCGCCCAGCATAAAGACGTTCAGGAGCATGCTCATCGCAAACGGAAACAGAGTTGCGACCGCAAACGCCGGCGCCTGAGGAACGAGCACGCCTATGGCCGCCATAAGTTTAGCGTCGCCTCCCCCCCACTGCCCCGTGTAATACATCACGTAACCGAGAGCGAAGAAGAGCCCTCCCACGATCGCGCTTTGCACGAGAATCGCGCTTCCTGACGTTACGTACGCTAACGCGGCCCAGAAAAGCCCGAAAACCGCCATGGACAAAGGTATCTCATCCGGAATTTCTGTCGTGCGCAGGTCTATGTAACCGGCTGTCGCCGAACCGACGAGCGCGACGTAGAGAGGCAGGTTCTCCAGAACCAATACAAGCACCGGAAAAGCTTTTAACCGCGGCATTTATATAAGCGAGCAGAACGAGAGATTAGCAGAGTGTGGGTGTACGATGGAAAGCAATCCTAGACACGTTGGCATAATCCTCGACGGCAACCGCCGTTACGCACGCGAACTCATGAAGACGCCGTGGTACGGACACAAAGCCGGCATCCGGAAGGCACGTGAGGTGCTTACGTGGGCGGAGGAGTTCGGAATTCCTTACGTGAGCGCGTACGTGCTCTCCGCAGAGAACTATAGGTCCCGTCCCAAGCGCGAGCTTGAGATGATTCTCAAGTATTTCGGGGAAGAGCTGGACGTAATACTGACCGAAGACCATCCGGTTCACACAACGAAGACGCGCGTGCGCTTCATCGGACGCCTTGAGATGCTTCCTCTGGAACTGCAGAAGCAGATGCACAAGGTCGAGTCCCTGACGTCCCGCTACAGCAAGCACTTCCTGACAGTCTGCGTCGCATACGGCGGCCAGCAGGAGATCGTCGACGCGTGCCGCGCGATTGCCGAACGTGTGAGCGGCGGAACGATACGCGCTAACGAGATAGACGAGCGCCTGTTCGCTCACTACCTCTATATGAACGGCGAGATTCCGTACCCTGACATGATTGTACGCACGGGCGGCGAGAAGAGGCTCTCGAACTTCCTCATCTGGCAGTCCGCCTATGCGGAGCTCTTCTTCGTCGACAAGCGGTGGCCCGAACTTGACAAGCGCACATTCGTGCGCGTTCTCGACGAGTACAGGAAGAGACAAAGAAGGTTTGGGAAGTGAAATCATGCCCGAACTATGAAACCGCGGGTTTCAAGTTTCCGGCAGTAAGGTGGTTAGGTTGCCAGAACTGACAGAAGACTATGGTGAATCGTTCGCGTTCAAGCGCGTACCGATGAAAGAAAAGAACGTAACAGACGTCAACGAGCGTGACATACGCGTCGCCATCCTCGGCACGGTGGTCAACGCGAACACGGAGCGGCTCGTTCTGGACGATGGAACGGACAGCATCGAGGTCCTCCTCCAACCGGACGCCAAACCGGCCGTACAGGGCTCTGTCGTGCGTGTCATAGGCCGCGTCCGTTCCACGGAAGGCGCACTGCACATAGAGGCTGAGACCGTCCAGAAGATGGACGGGCTGGATATAGGGCTATATAAATCCTTGAAACGAGAACTACAGAGGGGTTAAACAGATGTCAGTTTTTAGGGCAGTTTTGACAGACGTATCCCTCTTGCGCGACGCCGTCGATACAATA
The DNA here is from genome assembly GCA_016432325.1 of Candidatus Aenigmatarchaeota archaeon. Classification (GTDB taxonomy): domain Archaea; phylum Aenigmatarchaeota; class Aenigmatarchaeia; order PWEA01; family JACQIF01; genus JACQIF01. The sequence goes on along the minus strand of CP066684.1, from coordinate 149,795 downwards.
TCACAGCTCATAGGAGAAGGCATATTCAAGGCGGACAAGGACGGGATTTCGTTTAACGCCACCGACCGCGCCATCGTGGCGGTCGTCGATTTCAAGCTCGACAAGAACGTTTTTGAGGTATACGAGGTGTCGGGCACCATCAAGATGGGCCTCAACGTCGACAGCCTCCTGCAGATTTTGAAACGGGCTGGCGCAAAAGACAAGCTCGAGCTGTCGCTCTCCGACGACGAGTCAAAGCTCAACGTGAAGATGGTCGGCGAGACGACACGCAAGTTCTCAATGCCGTTGCTGGACATAACCGAAGGCGAGGTTCCTTCTCCGGACAATCTGGATTTCTCTACAAAACTGCAGATACGCACGCCTGTCATCGAGGAAGGAGTGAGCGACGCGGCAATCGTTTCCGATTCTCTCGTTTTTGAAAGCGAGGACGACGCGCTCGTGATGCGCACTGACGGCGACTCTTCGTCCGCTGAGCTGCGCGTGGACAAGAACGGCGGCCTCCTGTCTCTCAACGGCAAGCCCGCGCGTTCGCGTTATCCCCTGGACTATCTCAAGAAGATGATAAGGGGCGCTCGCATAGCGGACGTCGCTTCGATAAGCTTCGGCAAGGACTTCCCGATGCGCATAGAGTTCATTAATCCAGAAAAAGCCAGCATGCGATTTTTGCTCGCGCCGAGGGTTGAGGACTAGGCTATCGTCAATCCCCGTTCTTCCGCGCGTTTAGGCTCCTGAACTTGCGCAGCGCTTTGGAGTCCTCGGCGTCCTTGACGCGCTTCTCCAGAACGGCTTGCCACTGGGCGTTCGCGGGGAAAAGTTCTGTTATTCTCGGTTTGTCCGGATTGCCGACAGTCACGCATACCGAGTCCGCGAAATACTCGGCGCGCAACCCGCCCCTGTATTCCTCTGTCTTGTGAGGCTCGCTCGCGCTGGACTGACCGCCACTCAATAACGTGAGCGGGTATATTCCACGTTCTTCTATGACAGCGGCTATAACGCCCTCGTGTTTATGCCTGTCTCTGGCCAGCATTCCTTCGGTGTAGTCTCTATTCGCGAGAACTTCCATTCTCACACCCATTCCTATTTCGAATCCGAACCTTTATATATCTGCCGGATTTACGTTGCCTATGAAAGCCGTTTATGCGCTCCTTTTGCTCGTTCTCGTCGCCGGATGCACGGGAAGCGCCCCTCAGACCGGCGCTGTAGAAACCCAGCCCGCGCCTGAGACGGCAACGATAACGATAACCGCGGCCGGATTCGCTCCCAACGAAGTCACGATAAGACAGGGTGGAACCGTTACGTGGACGAACGCCAACACGGCCAACCACTGGGTCGCGTCGGCCATGCACCCTCTGCACGACTCGTATCCAGGAGCGGCCTACTATGAGCCAGGAACGTACGGCGGGACACGCTCCTGCTCTGCAGAAGGCGTGGCGAAAGCTGGCGCGTTCGACTCTTGCAAGGGGATAGCGCCGGGCGAATCGTACGCGTTTACGTTCATACAAACAGGCACGTTCTTCTACCACGACCACCTGAACCCTACGCTGTTTGGCTCTGTTGTGGTTGAGTAAGACGCGGCGCGGTGAAACGGTTTATCAGCGGCGTGAAAACGTTCGCAACGAGCAGCCCTCCCAACAAGGCATCTATTCCTCCAACAACCCCTGCGGAGAATATCGTAACAGCTGCCAGCGCTCCGAACACGATTCTCCCGTTTCTCGTGTACGGGCTCGTAACAGGCTCCGTGGCCATAAAAAAGGCAAGCATTACGAGCGGGATGTTCTGCATTAACACGACGTCGATGCGCGGCGTGTTGAGACCTGCATACAATCCTACGGTGGACAAGACGCCGTACGCCAGCAGCAGCGTCGCAGGAAGCTCGAGTCTCTTGAATCTGTAAATCAACAAGGGCCCGAGTATCCACACGGCATACGCGTCGGCGCCCCACCATGCGACAGGCAAGGCGAACAACGAGGCTGTGACGAACGCCCCGAAGGCCGCGGGATTAAAGATATGTTTCTTTTTCGGAAGATGCAACACGTGCTTTGACAGCACAGCCAGAGTCGCGGCAAGAGCAGGCAGATAGAGCGCGACCCCCGGAGGCATCAGGAACGCAACGAATGAAGCCGTTATCAGCGCCTTGCGCAGACTGCGGAAGTTAACGGGCCTCTTGCGAATGGTGTAGATTACGAAGTCTATGGCGACTGCGACAGTCGTAGTAACGGCGAATGTAATCAAAGCGTCCGTCCCGAGCTTGTATATCCCTATCGCGGCCAGAATGTACAGAAAGACGAGGATTGTGTCGTAGACGTCCGCTCCCCTTACTCTATCCAGAAACGCCATAGTTCACGTGCGGATTCCGCACATAAATAACCTGCCGCGTACGTTAAGCATGGACGTCCAATGGTTCGAATGGGGGGACGATGCCTTCCAGAAAGCGAAGAGCGAAGACAAGCTCGTGCTGCTGGATATCAGCGCCGTGTGGTGCCACTGGTGCCACCGCATGGATGCCGATACGTACGCAGACCCGAAGGTTGCCGCTCTTCTTAACGAGAAATTCGTTCCAATACGCGTCGACACCGATAAGCGGCCTGACGTGAATGCCAGATACAATCTCGGCGGATGGCCCACCACCGCGCTGCTGACGCCTGACGGGAACCTCATAACAGGCGCAACGTACGTGCCGCCGGCGCAGATGATCCAATTGCTCGAGCAGGCGCAGAAGCTCTACAGAGAAGACAGGGAAACGCTGGAAAAGAATGCGCTGAAAGCCGCGGAGCCGCGCTTCGAGGAAGGCAAGCCCGGAACGCACATCGTTGAAGCGTACCGCACGTGGCTTGAAGAGCTTTATGACACGCAGAACGGGGGCTTCGGTCTCAACGCGAAGTTCCCGCAGACGAATCTTTACGGACTGCTGTTCGCGCTCGCCGAGGAAGGCAAAGGCTGGCGCGATCGCATGGTGCTCACGCTTCAGAGAATGGCAGGCGGCGGCATGTTCGACCGCATCGGAGGCGGCTTCTTCCGCTACGCCACGCAGAGAGAATGGACGGCTCCTCATTATGAGAAACTGCTGGAAGACAACTCGAGGCTCGTTTCCATCCTTCTCCGCGCGTATGTGAATCTCGGAGACAAGCTGTTCTTGAGCGCTGCTGAGCAGACGGCACGGTACATGTTGAAGACGCTTTACGACGACAAGGAACATTACTTCTACGGCAGCCAGGACGCCGATGAGGAGTACTACAAGCTCAACGCCGACGAACGCGCCAAACGGAAAGCGCCGAACGTCGACAAGACCCTCTACACCGATTGGAACTGCTGGGCGGTCTGCGCGCTGCTCGACGCGTCCGTTGCATTGAAAGAAGACGCGTACAGGACATCGGCGCTTCAGACGCTAAGAACCGTCCTTGAAAAATGCTTCGACGGAGAACGCGTGTACCATTTCTGGCCGCGCACGAGCGCGCCCGCGACTCTCGCAGACGCGACCGCGCTGGCGAACGCGCTGCTGAAGGCGTACCAATGCACTCTCGAAAAGGATTATCTTGTCTCCGCGCTTAACGTCGCAGACGCGATGGTAGCCGACTTCGGTTCGTTGGGAGCGTTCTATGACGTTGCGAGCACCGACGGACACGGCCTGATGGCCGCCAAGCACAAGGACGCGGACGACAACGGCTTCGCCGCGACGGTTCTTCTAAAGCTGTTCGCTATTACGGGTGAAGAAAAGTACAGGATACTGGCTGAAAACGCGCTGAACGAACTGGCGGGACTCGTGGAGAAGCGGTCCGTGTTTGCTCCGCAGTACGTCGAAGCTATCATGTACAAGGAACGCGGATTCGTGGAGGTCTCTCTGACAGGCGATCCAGAGAAGCTCGGTCCTTTCATCAGGAACGTGCTTTCAAGGCTCTCCGAACGCATTGTCATAAAACACGCGGAAGGCGCGAAAGCGGAAGCGACTGTGTGCGTGCGCGAGACGTGCCGAGGGCCTTACGACAGCCCGGACAAGCTCTTTGCGGCGCTGGAGACGACGGGTTAGAGCAGAGCGTAAGGTTTATAACCTTTTCTGCGCCACGCGTTACCATGCGCACCATACGGGCATACCGCCCTGCGGAGCCAATAAAGTTTGGGAGAAGGTTGGGAGAGGACTGCGTCGTGTCGCGCCTCCGCGAGGGGTTCCTCACGGTGCCGAAACTCATCAGGGACACTGGCGAGTCGCACAAGGACGTGGCTCTCGTGGAACCCTCGCCTGGCATCTGCTTCGGCGGCATAGACCCTTACGCGATGGAGCAAAGCGGGATGGAGCGCGGCGCCATAATGGACACGGCGGAACAGCTGGATTTCTCGCAGGCCAAACACACGGCCCTCAATATCGAATACCGACCTGCCACGCAGTGGATGCGCCTTACCCTTCTGGCGATTGACACCGAGAGACCAGCCATACTGCGCACCGGTCTTGGCCCATTCTCATACAGATCCACGAAGCACGAATGCCCTGCAAAAGATGGGGCAGGACGTTTCGAGGCGCTGATAAAAAATTACATCGTGCCGAGGACCAGCGATGGGGCTCCGGGGTGGAAGGACGGCATCGTCTCGTGGCTCTCCGAGAGGGAACGCCTGACGCCGGAGGCTCTGGAACTGGCGCTCGTGTACGCGACTCCCGCAATGGAAGGACTGAATGATTATAAAGACGGAGAACTCATCGCGACAGTCGGAGAAGCGGAGTGTGCGGGACATGCGCTGGCCGAAGCTCTTGGAGCCGGCACGTGGCACGCCCCGTCTGTCGAGCTAGAGCCTGTTCACGTAAAGCCGGACGTTCTCTCCTCTGGAAAGTAGGCGCGCCAGCTTCTTCACCAGCTCCTGCGGCCACGGCTTCCATTCACGGTCGTTCGGATCCTCCGGATTGTAAGGATAAGACTGTATGATGTCCCGCAAGCGGAACGAGTCGACGCGCGACACGTCGTTCCACAGGCCGTACTCCTTCAGGAGCGCGCGGACCTCTTCCTCCTTCTCTTTCGGTATCTTGATGTCCGGATATGTGACTATGCGCACGCGATGGCCGGAGCCCGCTACAGCGGAAATGCCTTCGTGCTTCGCAAAGTCCGTGAGCGCGGCCTTCACCTCTTCCAGCTCTGCTGTGGAGGTCTTCGCCTTGTCCTGAAGCTCCACGTACGCGTTCACGAGCTGCACGCCGCGGTCTTGCGTGTACTCTTTCGGAGGAAGATCTTCCACCTTGTAGAGATGCTTCCATTCGGGGCATATCGAACGGAATTCGCAGTAGTCGCAAAGCGCGCTCACTTTCGGTTTGAACTCCTTCTCCTGTTCGACGCGCTTGATGAGGTGTATGGTGTCCTTCTTCAGCTCCTCTATCTCGTCAGCGGTCTTCTCTATCACCATGTCCTTGTCGAACGCGAGGAAGTGCCAGATGAGCTTGACGCGATTCGTGCGATACGCTTCGCGCACGGCTATGGAGTAAAGAGCCAGTTGCCGATCCGCGACGAGCTGTTCGTTCATTGGAAGATTGGATGCGGTCTTGTAGTCGTGCACTTCGTACGTATCCGTTTTCGGGTCGTATGAGAGACGGTCTATGTAGCCTTGCAACTGGTAGCCGCCGTCCAGCGCTATGACGATGCGATGCTCCAGACCGAGCGTCTTCGTGTGGTTGAACGGCTCGTGACGGGCATAATACGCGCGTATGAAGACGTCGCCCATCTTTTTGTAGTTTTCTTCTTTGTAGTCTTTCTTCACTATGCGTATCTCCGAGTTCCACTCCTTTTCCCAGAGTCCGTGATAGTACGCAAGCACGTCTTCGAGCGTGTTCGTCTTCTGGAATTTCATGTCTTTGTACAGCTTCTCGAGCGTGCGGTGGACGAGGTCGCCTAAGAAAGCCTCTATTGTCTGCTCTTCGTCCGGAGGTTCCAGCCCGTCGATGTAGTGAAACTTGAACTTCAGAGGACACTGCTCGAACGTGGCGAGCCGCGAATGCGAGTAGAGCATGGCTACGGTTGACGCCAAGGGTATTAAAAGCGTTTGCTGGTGCCGTTCCGGTAGGCGAGCGCCATAAGGCCTCCTTTCTGTCGCGGGGTCGCGCAAACGCCTCCAAAAGTCTTAAATACGAGTCTGCCTCAATTTTGTTGATGTGGATGAACTCTTCGTGCCTCCTCACCTCGAAAACTTCAAAGGAGGTGAATTGATGGCATTTGATTTGGTACTTCCTGACATGGCGTATCAGGCCGTGCACGTAATCGCTCTTCTGGTCGGTCTCTACGGAGCCTACTGGGCGTCGAACAACAAGCAGGGACTCTGGACAGTCGTGTTCGGGCTATGGGCCGTTACAGAGCTCATCTACCTGACGGTGCACCTGAATCTCGGCATTGTTACGGCAGGAGCCGCTCACGTGATACAGGAAGCGCTGCTCTTGATAGCGTTCTTGTACGTGGTGTACAGCGCCGCGATGAAGAAGTAGTGCGCATGCGCAACGTTTCTTTTTCTCCTTTTATTTTTCTTTCACGAGCCGCGCGTTTGATGGTATAAATACTTTCTTGTCTTCATAGAACCCATGTCTTTTGTCATTAAAGCCGAACGTTCCATAATTCCGGCCTGTGACGTTTCCACGTTAGAAGATTTCCGCAAGCTCGTACGCGCGACGCACGACGTGGAGGGCATAAGCGCGTACAAGGTTGGATTCGATCTTGGCTTGGGCCATGGCCTGCCCGCTGTCGTGGGTGTGGTTCGTGAATTCACGGACCTTCCTGTCATCTACGACCACCAGAAGGCCGGGACTGACATTCCTGACACAGGCAAGAACTTCGCACGACGCATGAAAACGTCGGGCGTGAACGCTGCAATCCTATTCCCGCAGGCCGGTCCCGCGACAGAAGAAGAATGGATAAAGGCCTTGCAAGCCGCAGGAGTCGGCGTAATCGTCGGCGGAGAGATGACGCATCCGGAATATCTGGAACCTGAAGGCGGATACATAGCAGAAACCGCGCCTCAACAAATGTACAGAATCGCCACGCGAAAAGGCGTGCGCTCGTTCGTCGTTCCCGGCAACAAGCCTGAAAAGGTCGCGGGTTACAGAGCGCTTCTCGAAGAGGCTTGCGATGGGCAAGTCGAGCTGATGGCTCCGGGCTTCGTCAAACAGAAAGGCAAGATAGAAGACACGGCAAAAGCCGCCGGCGACCGCTGGCACGCGATTGTAGGTTCTGGAATCTATGCGCCCGGCGGCGCAAAGGACCCGAGCAAGGTAGCAGAAGAAGACATACACACCGCGGCCAAGGAGCTGTGCGAAACGATAAGAGGTGCATAGGATGGAACGCTTCCAGGAAGAATTCATAAGCAATCTGCTCGAATGGAATGCCGTGAAAATTGCGCCTGATCGCGAGCACTACTTCAAGCTCAAGTCCGGCCGCATGTCTCCTTACTTTGTCAACATGGCCACGGCCATGGATTCGGGGAAGAGGCTCTGGCAAACGGCGGAGGCTTATGCGGGGTCTGTAATACCCTCAGATAACGATGATATAGTAGCACACGGTCCTGCGATGAAGGGCATCCCGCTCGTTCCTCTTATCGCTGCCGAATCTTGGAGATTAGACCGTGCTGCGATGAAATACGCCTTCGATTTCAAGGAAGGGCCCGTACAGATAAGCCAAGACGCGCTGATTGGCGTCAAACTGCGCCACGAGAAACCGGGCATAAAGATTCTGGACACGCTTGACGCCGGGACGCTCAAACACACGGAGTGCAACAGCGTGTCTGCCGTTGCTCTGGCGAATGACCTCTACGGAAGGTTCGTGCGCAACTACAGCCCAGATGACGTAGACGTCATAGTAGGCAAGGCATACGGAGGAATAGGACCGGCCGCTCTGCTCGCGCGAGAGATAGCTGGACGCGACAATGTCGACATAAGGTTCGTGTACGACCGCGTAAGCGCGAAGACGCACGGTGTGAGCGGCGAATCAAGCTTTGTCGGCCGCTTAGAAGAGAACGATCGCGCGCTTGTGGTAGACGGCCATCTTGAGTCCATAGGCAGCGTCTTCGGCCACGTAGGCGACGGCGAGAGGCTGCGGGCCTTCGACGACGTCATCACCACAGGAAAAGCGAAACGCGAAAGCAAGCACAAGGTAGAGAAACGCTACCCAAAGGCCGAATGGGCTGGCGTGCACGTCGCGGTCTATCGCGGCGAAGTCGACGAAACCGGGAAAACCGTCCCCGAAGCTCTGGAAGAGCACGGTCTCGCGCCGCTAAGCTGGATAGTCACTGCAGAAGAGATATTCGAGTTCGCCCACGAGAGCAAACGCATAGACGACCGTGCTATGGACGACTTCAAGACGTACATGAAGGAGTTCGGCGCCAAGGCTTAGGTGTTTTTATGAAAATCGGAGCGTATGGTTCTGCCGCCGGTTCGATTGGAGATGATGTAAAACAGAAGGCTAGAGCCATAGGAAGGGAAGTGGCTTCGCGGGGGCATACGCTTGTTACTGGAGCGTGCCATGGGCTGCCTCAAGACGCCGTTATAGGAGCCGGCGAAATTGGCGGAAAGGTGATAGGTTATTCGCCTGGTATAGACATGAAAGATCACGTGGAGAGATTTAAATTCCCTATAGAAGGATTCACAGAATTGGTATACATACCGGCAGATTGGATGCACGTGGACGACCCACGGGCCTGCAAGAAATACAGGAACGTCTCGTCTGTCGCGGCCGTTGATGCAGGTATCATAATGGGCGGCAGGATTGGCACGATGAACGAGTTCACGTTACTATACGACATGGAACGGGACATAGGTGTTCTTGAAGGAAGCGGCGGGATAACGGAGGAAGCGATCGATGTCCTGTTAAAGGCCGCAAACAAAGAAAGCAAATCGCGGATTGTCAGGGATGCCGACCCAACAGCTCTTGTCCTGAAGCTGACCGGGCTTGACTAGCTCTTCGCGTACGTCCTCCATCTACCGTCTCCTTTCGCCTCGACCATTCCAGAAACGACAAGACGGTCCATGTACTTGCGCAGCGTCCGTTCAACCATGGGCTCCAGTTTCTGCGAACGCATCGCGCGCTCGTATTCCTGGTAGAGGACCGTGGACTCCACGCTGCCGCGCTTGCTTATCACATCATAGAGGACCTTCTGGTGGACGTTGAGCATCTCCAGCTTCTTCGCGTCTGACAGAACGGCCGCGCGCGGCAGGGCCTTCTGTATGTGCGCGTCCGTTATCTTCGCGGCGTCCGCATTCTCGGCTATCTCTGCAGCGACGCGGAGCGTATCGATAGCAACCCGTGCGTCTCCGTTCGCGTGCTCGGCTATCGTGTCAAACTGGCTTCTTTTGACCACGCCGGGAACCAGCCCCCATTCCGCGCGGTCTTTGAGGATGTCTGCGAGTTCGTCATCCTTGTAGCCGTAGAACTCTATGTATTCGGCGGACGAGAGCCGAGAACGTATCCGCTGGTCTGCTGAATGGAGTGCGGTCGCTTCGTTCGAGATAAGCACGAGACCCACGTTGGCTGTCTCGAGGATGTCATAGAGTACGTTCGCGTCCTCGGCCTTGTCTATCTCATCTAGGATAACCACGACGTAACGGTCCTTGGCCTTCTTGCGCAGGGCATCCAGAAGCTCGTCGGTTGGTGTTCCTTTGCGGTGAACGGACAGCACGACGCCTAACGCGTTGACAACGGAAAGCAGAATCTTGAACCTCGACGGGTGCTTCCAGACGTTCACGTATACGTACGCGGCAGTGGGCGTGTGCGCCGTCAGCTCTTCGCAGACGTAGCGTCCGAGACACGTCTTCCCCGAACCCGGCGGGCCGTACAGGAAAACGTTCCTCATCTGTTTCTTGTGCGTTATCGGAAGAAGGCAGTCGCGCAGCGTGGAAATCTGGCCGTCCCTGTGGCCGACGCGTGACGGAATGAAGTGCTCCGTGAGGACGCGCGCATCCTTGATAATCTGGTTTTCCGGGTACATGGTGCTCTAGCGGTATGGTCGCCGTTCCGCTATAAATAGAAATGGGTGCCCGAACACTTATTTTTTGTGGACCCGTTCGACCATCGCATCACATCTTCATCCCGAACTGTTTCATAAGGGCCTTCATCTGTTTGCCGCCCTTGCCCATGGTCTTCATCATCTTCCTGCTCTGCTCGAACATCTTCAAAAGCTCGCGGACGTCCTGCTCCGATGAACCCGAACCGGCGGCGATGCGCTTGATGCGCGAGGCGTTCAGAACTTCAGGGGTTTTCTTCTCCTGAGGCGTCATAGAACCGATTATGTGGCCGAAGCGCTCCATGCGCGCCTCCTGCCTCTCAAGCTCTTCCTTCGGTATCTTCGTTCCTATCAGTTTTCCTATCCCGGGTATCATCTCTGCCATCTGGGCAAGAGAGCCGGCGCCCTTGACCTGCTTTATCTGGTTGTAGAACTCGTCCAATGTGAATTCGCCTGTTACGAGCTTCTGCGCCTGCGCTTCGTCTATCTTCATCTCTTTCGCGCGTTCAAGCAGGCCTTCCAGATCCCCGAAGCCGATGAGACGCGATACGAACCGCTTGGGGTCGTATTCTTCAAGAGCGTCCAGCTTCTCGCCGACGCCTATGAGACGCACAGGCGCCCCTGTGGCAGCGCAAGCCGAGAGCGCTCCTCCGCCCTTGGCCGTGCCGTCCATCTTTGTCACGATGACGCCTGTTATGCCCAGCGCGTCGCGGAACGCGCGGGCCTGCGGGCCGGCCTGCTGTCCGAGGTCTGCGGGTATGACCATCAGCCTCTCTTCGGCGGCAAGAATCGCGTTGAGCTTCTTGACCTCGTTTATCATCTCTCCATCAAGAGCGTCGCGGCCGGAGGAGTCGACTATAACGACGTCATACTTGGACGTCTGCTTGAGCGCGTTTTGCAGAACTTTTGAAGAGTCTTTCTCTCCGGGCTCCCCGATTACCGGTACGCCGAGCGTGCTTCCAATCTGCACGAGCTGTTCATAAGCAGCAGGACGGAACGTGTCGCACGCCACGAGAACGGGCCGGAGCCCCTTCCTCTGGTAGTATTTGGCGAGCTTGCCGGCGGTCGTCGTTTTGCCCGAACCAAACAGGCCGACGAGCAGGATTTTTGTCCTCTGTACAGGCAGCGGCTTCGCTTCTTTGCCAAGGAACGACACAAGTTCGTCGTAAACGACGCGCACGACGTGTTCGCGCTGCGTGACGCCCGCAGGCGGTTTCTCCTTCAGGGAGCGGTCTTTTATAGTCTTTGTGAGCTCAAAGACGAGCTTCACTTCCACGTCAGAAGCGAGCAGTGACCGCTGGATGTCCTTCGCCACCTCGTCCAGCACGTCCGCGTCGACGTAGCCCTTCTTCAGGAGCTTGTCCATCACACCCTTCAGGGCCGAACCCAGCTTTTCCAACATTTAACGCATGTCTCCTCGGGCCCCATGCGGGAAGCCTGTACCATTAAGGGCCGCTACCAAAGTTTATATAGCCGCCAAGCGTACGTAGCGCATGGCGGGTCTGACAAGCGCAAGACCGATACTCTTTTGGGTCATAGGCGCGTTCCTCGTACTCTTCGGAGCCATGATAGGAGGGCAGGCCACGCCGGACGTTCTTGGAGCGACGCCAGCGAGCTTCGCCGGGTCCGTTCTCCTCGCCTTCATACTGATACTCATCGGAGGGCTGTTCTGGATAACGGTCGCATCGAGCATAAGGGACTAGGTTAATCGGGGGATTGGCATGTGGGGGAACAGGAAAAGCAAGGAACTGAGAAACGCAGAGAGACGACTAAACGACTACCTTTCTTCAGCCAAGCGCCTTTTGGACGCGCCATACGCCACGGACACGATACTCACGACGCTGGAGAAGGCCGAACAACTATCCGCGCAGACCGGCATAGCCATTCCCGAACTTCAGGAGCTTAATATGCGAGCCTACCAGAAGGCCGTAGACTACCAGCTCGATGTCGGCAGGCAAGGCCTCTCGCACGTCGAACCTTGGGTAACTGCGGACTGCATCGAGGAGCTGCAGCGCCACCTTATTGAAGGGAAGCTCCCCGTCCCTGATGAGTTCTTCGAATTGAGGGACGCCCACGAGCGGCATCGGTACGCGGCGAACAAGGCAGCTGCCTAGTTCACGCGTTCCTCGAGAATCAGGTTCCCACCCTTGAAGACGCGGACTGTCCCGCCGCTCTCTGAAACAACGACACCTACGCTTGACGTCATCTTTGTCATCGACGCGCAGGCGTGGTGGCGCGTTCCCAGCCCGGGGAAGTTCACGAGCCCTATATCGGCGTTTAAGTAGCGCCCGGCGGCGTGGACGAACCCCTCGTTGTCTATAACGAACACACCGTCTATCTGGCTGAACTCCTTCAGGGTCTCCTTGAAACGCGGATCGCTGACGTTGCGCAGTTCCATGGGGTGGCCGGAGAACGGGTTGAGTACGAGCTGCTTGCTCTTGGCCATCACGCTCTCGTGATCGCCTATCAAAAAGGCCGTTCCTATCTTCCTGCCTTCGCGCCCCTCGCGTGCCAGTTCCTTCGCAACGGCCAAGACGGAGTTGAACACGGAACTCTCGACCTTTTCCTGCAGGTCGCGCGTCGTGAAAGCCATGAACTCGTCGTTTATCGTGAAGATGAACATCAGTCCTTCAAAGCCCTCTCCCAAAGAAGAATCGGCGATGCAGAATACCTTCTCGCCGGGATGCAACAGCTTCTGGTTGACGGCCTCGAGAACTATCTGGCGAATCTGCATTATCGACGTCGGCGGCAGTCTCTTGATTTCAAGGGTTCGCGACTCGCGGCGGACGGTCGTGCCAACCTCCCTCACGACGATGAGCTTTATGGGAACCTTCTCGTCCGCGCTGCCGAACTTGCTTATGAAGACGAGTGTGTTCGCGCGCGTCGCTTTGGCTATCTCCTGCGTCGCTTCTCCGAGGTACCGGTGGATCACTGTTAATCACTTTGGTGAGTGTACACCAACGACGCACGCCCAAGAAAGAGTACGGAATAGATTCGTCGCGCGAGTATAAAAAGATGACTGCTGCTCCAGACGATATTTTTCTACGCGACCATTTCGGTCTTGTTTATCTCCAGCTCGCGCAGCGGATAGACTTTTGAAACCTCTGTGCGGACGCTCTTCTGCAGGGATCCGGCAAGCATCTCCTTTATGAGATCGTCTGTCTCCATCGTCGACACCGTTTTGGCGACGCTCGCCGATATCCTCTTCGCCACTTCCGAAACTATGGAGGTTTTCGTCGGCCTTATGGTTGTCGCGATTACTTTGACGACGACGCGCTTGCCGTCTTTAAGCGTGACGACGTCGCGCGTGTCTATGCGCTTCGAGCGCCTGCGAACCATTCTGGATATGAAATCGCGCGAACACTCGTGGCCTATGTACTCGCACGCGGCCTTGCGTCCGCTCACGTCCGCGATTCTGAAGAAAATCTTGAAGTAGTATTTGGAAGGATTGCCAGTGAGCACCGAGGCGTTCACTGTGACCGTTCGGCCCTTGAGCTGTTCGATGTCAGACGCCGGCGTCTCTGCGATGACGCGTTCGCCGAAGAGCTTCGGAGCGACGAGCTCGTACCACTCCTTGCCTTTCCACGTCGCCTTAGCGGCAGCCTTCTGCTTCTGAACGGCCGAGCTCTCGGCTGTCTGCGGTCCCTTCTGTTTCTGCGCCTGTTTTTCGTCAGCCATTGCAATCACTTAACCAACAGTCTGGCCTGCTCGCGGTCATACGCCCAGGTTTCCGGGAGCCTGCCTTTCCTCTTGTAATACTTGCCGAGTCTCCTTATCTTGGATTCCGTGAGCTCGAGACCGTGTATCGCGAAAGGATCGTGCTTGTGCTTGACGAGGTGTTCCATGATGTGCACGGCGCGCTTCATCAGGCTGAAAAGGTCTTCGGGCAGCTGGGGCTCGAGGTCATGCGCCGCCAGTATCGCGACGAGACGCTTGCCTGTTATCTCCTTGACGTGCGGCACGCCGTATTCGTCCCGCAGGAGAGTGCCTATCTGCGCCGACGTCCGGCCTTCCTTGGCGAGCTTCAGAACGAGCTTTTCCACTTCGTCCGGCTTGTAACGGACCCACTTGGGAACGGTCTTGCGTATCGGCCGCTTTGAGCGGGATTTCCCGTGCTTTCCGGAGTGCATTCTTGCCATCTACATCGCCACCCCTATGCAGGCGAGGTAGGTTTGAAATTCTTGTATTTCATCCATTAAATCACCGAGTCGGATTTCACCAAGTCGAAACCGGGTGAATCCCAAAGGTATGGCGTGTGTTCGCACAAAAGGTATATAAAGGCCCGTAGAACAGAGATAGGCCAAATTGAGGTATATATAGCTTCTGTCATCTACTAGTAGTGATATCTATGTACGAGATTGTCGTTCCCGTCTACAACGGCGCCGATACGATACGCGCGAGCCTTGAATCCAACAGCGCGCACGTCCAGCGGATGACGCTCGTCGATGACGCCTCAACGGACGGCACTCTGGGCGAGATAGAGCGCTTTTCAAGCAACAGCCCGCCGGGACCGAAGCTTCTCAGGATGGCGGTCAACGGCCGCAAGGTCGGTGCGGTCAAGAAAGCCGTCAACGGACTGCCGCAGGACATAGATTACGTGGTTACTACGGATGACGACACGCGGATAGTCAGCGCGCCGGAGGATCTGGAGTGGGCATGCGGCCGCATGGAGGAGAAAGGATACGCGGCCGCGGCTTTCCGGATGAACGTGGCGAACCCCGGAGGCGTGTTTGGAAGCATGCAATCTCTGGAATACAAGATGGCTAACGGCTTCAGGCGCCTGCTTGGAGGAAGGCAAATGATAACGCCCGGCGCCGGCAGCATCTACAGGCGCAGCGTTCTCGAGGATGCTCTCGACGATCACAGCGGCGAATATCTGGGAGACGACATGGAGCTGACGATTAAGATTCAGAAAGACGGTTACAAAGCCGGCTTCATTCCGGAGATTGAGGTCAGAACAGTGGCGCCGCGCACGCTTGGACAACATTCCAGACAAAGGGCAGGCTGGGAGAGGGGATGCCAGCGCGTGCTCGCTAAAGAAGCTCCGTATATTGCGCGGAACATGCTGAGACCGAATGGCCTCTCTGCCGCGTCGTGGCTGGCCGTCTCGTCGCACATCACAATCCCCCTCGGCATCTACGACATCTGCGACTCTGCAATCAGAGGAGATCCTTCTGCGCTGAACAAGGCGGCGTCGTGGGCCGTTACAAGCGGCGCGGTTGTTGCAGGGCTTGCCGCGGCGTCTGGCGATAAGCTGGGAACTCGCGACGTTCTGGCCGCGCCTCTAATGCCGGCATATATGCTCTACACGACATTAGCGTCGCGTATCAACGCCTATTCGAACGGACTGCCTGAAGCTGCGGGGGAGATTGTCAGTTTAATTGTGCCAAGAACGGAAAGCACGGAAGCGTAAAGGGTATTTTTATCTTTATGCGTGCTTCTGAAACCGATGACAGACCTAATCCTATTGCGCCACGGCCAGTCCCAATGGAACGCGGAGAACCGCTTCACGGGATGGGCCGAAGTTCCGCTGAGCCCAAGAGGCGAGGAAGACGCCAGGACGGCCGCGAAGAAGCTTGTGGGCCGCAAGATAGACAAGCTCCACACGTCCTCGATGCAAAGGGCCATTCAGACCGCGGACATCGTTCTCTCCGAACTGGGCATGAACGGCGTCCCCACCGAGAGGAGCGCGGCCCTGAACGAGCGGAACTACGGGGACCTTCAAGGCATGAACAAGGACGAGATACGCAGGAAATACGGCGAAGAGCAGTTCATGCAATGGCGGCGCTCTTTCGAAGGCCGGCCGCCGAACGGCGAGAGCCTCAGCGACACTTCAGAACGCGTCCTGCCTTACTGGAGGAGCAATATCCTACCGGACATCGCTGCGGGTTCTAACGTGCTTGTCGTGGCCCACGGCAACAGCATCCGCGCGCTCGTAAAGCATCTGGACGGTCTGAGCAAGGAGGCGGTCGCAAAGCTTGAGATACCGTGGGACGCGCCTCTGTTCTACGAATCGTCAGAGACAGTGGACGGCCTCTTCATAACGAAGAACTATATATGATTCCATTCAATACAGAACGGGGATCGCGTGGGCGTTGACATCTCAGGCATGCTCGTCAGGAAGCCTATAACTCTCGAAGACCTGACAGGCCGCAAAATTGCCATAGACGCCATGAACGTTCTCTATCAGTTCCTGACGATAATACGCCAGCCCGACGGAACGCCCCTGCGTGACTCCAAAGGCCGCGTCACGTCGCATTTTTCCGGGCTTTTCTACCGCACGATAAAGCTTCTTGAGCATGGGGCCAAGCCGTGTTACGTTTTTGACGGTGTTCCACCGCTCTTCAAATCTACGACGGTGGAACAGAGGCGCGCCGTGAAAGAGGAAGCGCAGGCGCTGCACAAGGAAGCCCTCGCCAAGGGCGACATGGAAGAGGCCCGCAAGTACGCCATGATGTCCACGAGCATGACAGACGATATAGTAGCAGACGCGAAGGAGCTTCTCGAGGCGATGGGCGTTCCTTACGTAAACGCTCCGTCAGAAGGCGAGGCGCAGGCCGCCGCGATGGCACAGAGAGGCGAGGTGTGGGCCGTCTCGTCGCAAGACTACGACTGCCTTCTTTTCGGAGCGCCGACGCTTCTCAGAAACATCGCTGTCGGGGGCAAGCGCAAGCTTCCGGGCAAACGCGTCTACGTGAACGTCGAGCCTGAAATGATTCGTCTTGACGATACCCTGCGCGCGAACGGAATCGACAGAGAACAGCTGGTCGTTCTAGGCGTCCTCATAGGCACGGACTTCAATCCCGGCGGCTTCAGGGGAATAGGACCCAAGAAGGCGCTGGAACTCGTGAAAAGGAAAAAGACGCTTGCGCATGCGTTAGAGGGACTCGAATGGCGTTGGGATGTCTCCGCGCACGACGTCTATGAATTTTTCATGAACCCTCCTGTGACGCGCGATTACACATTGAAGTGGCGCGAGCCTGATGTCAACGAGATAATGCGGATAATGGTCAGCGAGCACGAATTCGGGCGCGAACGCATCGAAAGTGCCATTAAAAAGCTTGAAGACGCCAAAGGGAGGCAGGAAAGGCTCGACAAGTGGGTGAAAAAGTGAAGGTGGATTTCGTCTATTCTGCTCCGTATGACAGTTCGTTCTACAGGGCCCGCTTCGGCCACTATACGCGCGACCCTTCTGTAAAACCGTTCGACAGAGAGCTGTCGAAAACGCAGGCGTTCGGTTTCACCCGCAAGCTGTATGAGATATGGGAACCGAAGGAAAGGGCGGTCATAGAGGGAATAGAGCGGGCGACCGGGCTGCCGTGGAAGGACGACGCCGTTACCTGTTTCGTCGTCAACTACGCGGTCAACGGTTTTGGATATCCGTTAACCCTGACAACGCATGAGGGCAAGACCGAGCCTTCCAGAGCCGTGCTTACGCTTGTTCACGAGCTTGCGCACGTGAACCTGATGTACGAGGGGCCAGGCCGTCTTCGAGACTACTGGAAGACGTTTCACGAACGCTACGCAGGCGAGGACGTGATGACGAGAAACCACATCCCCGTTCACGCCGCTCTCGCAATCGTTCTGCCCCAGACGTTCGGGGAAGATGCGTTGGTCTCTCTGAAATCAAGGGACGCCAAGGACCCTCCATACAAACGCGCTTGGGAGATCGTGGACAACGAAGGCGCGGAGAACATCCTGAAAGAGCTTAAGGACTGGATTAAAAAATAACTAAGGCGCAACTACTTCTTCTTGTAGGAAAATCCCTTC
Source organism: Candidatus Aenigmatarchaeota archaeon (assembly GCA_016432325.1). Taxonomy (GTDB): domain Archaea; phylum Aenigmatarchaeota; class Aenigmatarchaeia; order PWEA01; family JACQIF01; genus JACQIF01. Next base: position 132,071 of record CP066684.1, on the reverse strand, counting down.
TTGCCGCCCGTTAGCATGTCCTTCTTCCAGTAGACAACAGCCGCAATCACGATAATCACCAGCGCTATCCAGACTAGGATGTTGCCGCCGGATGGCGCGGTTGTTGTCGTTGTCTCTTGTGTTGGCTGTTCAGGCTGTGGCTGCTCCGGAGATGCCGCGATTTCTTCTCCGCCTATCGCGAAGGTTGAGAAGCCCGGCGTGTCTGCATTGTAGTAGACATTGCCAGCGTCCTCGCTGGCCTTTGCCGTTGTGAGCTTGTCCCAGTTGGTCGTGTATCTGTACAGGGAAACCTTACCCTCGTCTATGTTGTTGGCTGTCAGCCACGCCTTTGTGACGGCGAACTTGATCTTGACCGTGTCTATGTCTGCTGCTGCGAGGTTCGTGGCCTTGATGTCCATGTACTTGAAGACTTTGCCCGTTTCCGTCACGGTCTTGGTTATGGACGCGGGCTGTCCCTCGAGCTTTGTCACGGTTATCGTGATGTCCTTAACCTCGTTCTGGACAGAGATGGTTATCTCCTTTATTCCGAGCTCCTCGTCCGTGAACTTGGTTATCGCGGCCGCGCCCGGGGTTATGATTGTTATCTTGTTCTCTTCCTTAGTTACCTCGGCTCCGCCGCCGCTGCTTCCGCCGCCGCTGCTACCGCCACCGCCGCTTGTTCCGCCGTCGCCTGCCTTTTCAGCCTCGAATGTAACGGACTTGTCTGCACTGTTCAGGGCCTTGTCCTTGGCCGTAACTTTGACGGTATATGTGCCGGCTTCGTTGGTGGACTCGCCTAGGATGGTGTCGCCGCACGAGGCAGAGACCGTACCGCCACCGGGCTTGGTGATAACCACGCTCGTCGTCGGTGAAAGTATCTGCACCTTCACAGGCACCTCGATGAGCGCGGATCCCGTGTAGTTGAGGGTTGCCGTAGTATTGGCAAACACCGTGTAGTTGCCGACGGCGATGTCGCCGATATCGGTTGCGCTGCACGTGATCGTCTGCTTCTCCCTGACCGTAATCGTGGAGTCTGACAGGCTGACCGTTATCGTCGGTTTGCTCGTGTCCGTTACGTTGGAAGCGTTGGCGGTCCCGACTCCGGATGCCACCGTCTTGTTAGTGCCGCTGAAGTTGTTATAGAGAGTGACCGTTGGAGATGGTCCGGGCCCGCTCGTTGTGTTGGACTGCACGTTCTGTCCTATTATGTCGCCCATGTCATATTGGCGCCCACTGAATGTGTTGTTGAGGTTGATAATGACTGTGGTGGCTCCTTGGAACACTGTCGTGTTCAGCGTGGAGTTGGACGCGCTGGACCAGTTGCCTCCACCTGTCGTGTTGTAATGGAACGTGTAGTTGCCGAATCCAAGGGGCAAGGCGTTGTAATATGCTACCGCTCCCGTGGCGAACCCTGCAGATGAGGGGTCTCCAGTACCTGTATTATTGAGGAGGATGGCAGTGCTTGTCGTTATGTTGACCGCGTGGAGAGTGAACGTAAGGTCTGTCATACCGGATGTAGAGTTGGCGAAGGCCACCACCGTCGTGGCTCCCGGATATGACACTGTCGCGTTGGCCGGCACATCGTTCAGCGTCGTGTTGAGCGCCAAGGTGCCTTTGAGCACTCCTATGGATATGTTGTTCGTGGCGTTGCTGGTGTAGTTCTGGCCGCCGGTGAAGTTGTAGACTATGTAGTACGTGGAATTGCCGAGGTTTGTGTTGGCCGTGAGGTTCTGTATCCCGCTTGTCGCGTTGGCCGTGTTGATTCTGAACCCTTGGGTGACGTTGCTGGTGTTGACGTACCAGAGCTCGAACTGCGTGTCGTTAACGCCGTCGTTGGCGCTGAAGCCTGCCGTGCTGTTGCCGACCAGTCCTATTACAGTGGTATTCGGATACGTGAAGTTGGGGTAATTGCGGTTGTGGTTGACTGTGCTGGTGTTGACAAAGACGAAGGTATTATTGGCTATCGTGGAGTTCTTGGATATGACGAAGACCACGGCGTTGCCGAGACTGTTGTCTACGTTAGAGCTGTTGGCTGTCGTGTCGCCTGTCGCTCGGACGTACCACGTGTAGTTGTACGTTCCTGCGCGGCCGAGCTGTGACTGCGTGAAGGAGATGGAGAAGTTGACCATCGTGCCTCCTGAAAGATCGTCTGCGCTTGCGTTTGCCTTCGTTATGTTTGATGGGAACGGAGTGCTGCCCGAGGAGAAGTTCCCGCACGAGGTGCTGGGACCGCAGAGCTGGAATATGATTGATGTGTTGTCGACGCTCACGTTGCTACCTGGCGTGGTGTTGCCCACGCTGACGTTGAAGACGTACGTTCTTGCAGAACTTGGGCTGTATGTAGTGTTGGCGCCTCCCGGCACGAGGTTCTGGAAGCCCCACGGGGATTCGAGCAACTGCGACGTGTTGTTGCCAAAGGCCACTGTGGCGTTTGGCTGGTTCAGGTGAGCAGCCTCGGCGGGTTGCGCGCCCAGGAATATCGTCAGCGACAGCATGAGGGCCAATACGAAAACGGCGCCAACGGCCAGTTGTTCGCCCTTTTCAGACAAGAATCCCATTCGGACAGCACCCTCGAAAACAACTATTGCGTATCAGTGCGACAATGTGGTATATAAAAGTTTTTGACGACGTGTGATTACTTTACAATGACGGAGAAACGTTTCAGGAAACCTCTTGCGCGGGCGAAACGTTCCACTGCGCCGGAACATATCCCTCTTCCATTATTTTTTCAACACCGTTGGCGCCATTATGCACAACGAAAGCGCGCCCAGCGCGTCCGCGACGATATCGAGCATGTCCGACTCGCGTCCTGGAACGTACAACTGCAGATATTCTATAAGGCCTCCGTAAGCCACCGCGGCCGCGATTATCAGGAGGTAGTTTTCCCACGTGCGCGCGCCGCGGATGCGTGCGGCGAGGAACGCGAAGATGAAGAAGAGGGCGAAATGAGCTATCTTGTCGACTTGCGTCGCCGGCGCGGCCGGCCCTCCCGCAGGCAGAGGCGTGAGCGTAACGACGGCGATGAAGAGCGTCCACAGGACGAACGCCAATTTTCTTTTCTGAACGCTATTGAAATCCATATTTTCCCACCAGAGGAACGAAACGGAACTGGCCCAAAACGTCCGCTTGTTCCAGTCCCTTTTTGGTCTTTATAAACACGAACATCTCCTGCACGACTTTTCCCATGGGTATCACCAACCGGCCGCCTGTTTTCAGCTGTTGTTCGAGCGGTTTGGGAACAAAAGGCGCTGCTGCTGTTACGATTATGCCGTCGAACTTCTCGCCCCGAACGCCGAGAGTGCCGTCGCCGACGCGCACGTCGACGTTCTCGACTCGCGCGTTCCTGAGGTTCTGTTTCGCTTCGCGGGCCAGCTCGGCAAAGCGCTCTATTGTAATCACGCTGCCCTTCACGCCCACAATATATGATATTAGGGCGGCCTGCCAGCCCGAACCCGTTCCTATCTCAAGCACGCGCTGGCCCGGTTTCACGCGCAGGGCTTCCGTCATCACAACGACCGTGGACGGCTGGGATATGGTCTGGCCATGCGCAAGAGGCATCGGCTCGTCCATGTACGCGTGCCGCGCGTACGCCGGCGGAACGAAAAGGTGGCGCGGCATCGCACGAATTGCCGTTTCCACCGCCCCGGACGTTAAAGCGCCAGTGTCCTGCATGTGCGCGATGAGCGCTTCCTGCGCATCCGTATAGTCCATAATCTATGAAGAACTCTCATATTTTTAAGCGCCTCGACAAAACAAAAGGATATATTCTTTCGCGCGGCAATCGGCGCGTGGGGTTTGTGGCAGCTGCAGCGATTGCTTTTCCAAGGCTCGAGAGGCCTCTTCCCGTAGACCGCAATATGTTTGACCCCGACATCCTCGGGTACAATGCAACCGTACACAGGCAGGAAATTCTCTGGATGACCAAGGTCGCGGGTTCCGGGCACCCGGGCGGCTCGATGTCCGCGATAGACGCGCTGGAAGTGATGTACAACCACAAACTGGCTCACAGGCCGCAGGAACCGACGTGGAACGGCCGCGACTATCTGATTTACAGCAAGGGACACTGCTCGCCGGCATTAGACGCCGAACTCGCGCATCAGGGATACATTCCCTATGGCTCTCTTCCTACATTCCGCACCCTCGGGGGATTGCCGGGCCACGCCGACACGACCACGCCCGGAGTCGAGTTCCCGTCGGGCAGTCTGGGCAAGGGTCTTTCGTTCGCGAACGGCATTGAGCACACTCTGCGCGACGAAATCAAAAATCCCATGAAGAGACCGCACGTCATCGCAATCGTCGGAGATGGCGAGATGAATGAGGGACAGGTGTGGGAAGCCGTCGCGACAGCCGCGCACTACAAGCTCGAAACGATTCTATGGGTAGACAAGAACGGAGCGCAGAACGATGACTTCACGCGGCGCACGAAGGATATGGAGCCGTTGGACATGAAACTCGACTCATTCGGCTGGAGGACTATGCAGATAAACGGCCATAACTACGGCGAGATAAAGCACGCGCTGGATTGGGCGTGGGTGCGCGAGAAAGGACCGAAAGCAATAGTCGCCAATACGATCAAAGGAAGCGGCGTCAGATTCATGCAGAAGGGCGGCGCGAAATATCACGGCCGCTGTCTGGACGACAGGGAGATGGAAGAGGCCATGATAGAAACCAATATCGGTAAGGAGAAGTTCCGCAGGCGGCTTGTCAACAAGGGGATACTATGAAGGGCACGAAACACGCGGTTTCATCCTTCCCTGTACGGGAAGTGGAGCTTCCCGACATGTTCGGCCTTCGGTCGAACTCTTGCGACGCGGTCGCAAGTTTACGAATAGCTATTCGTAAAGTTTCGAACCGCTGTTCGAAAATGCCGGGGACTGCGGTTCCCGTGCAGCGCGGAGAAGGAGGGAGTCGCGCATGAAGGGCCAGCACGAATCGATGAGAAGCGGCCTCGGTCGGGGCGCTGTGGAAGCGGCCAAGACGCACAATATCCGCGTTTACGTATCGGACCTTGGCAATTCCATGTCCCTCGCGGACTTCGCTGCACAGTACCCGCGGCGCATCGTTGATGCGGGCATAGCGGAACAGGACAGCGTCACAATGGCGGCTGGTGCGGCGCATCGTACAGGCGAACGCGTCTATTACGCCACCTTCGAGGGATTCTCCAAACTCGCCGCCGAACCGTTCGAACAGATAGTCAGGCGCGCGAAGCTCAACGTCTGCAAGGTAGGCAGCCATGTCGGCTTGCAGGTCGGACAAGACGGCGTGAGCAACCAGGTTCTCAACTATCTATCATACAACAAGGCGATCTCGGACACCGTGTTATGCCCGGCGGACTGGGTTGAAGCGAAACAGATGACAGTCAAACTCGCAAACGTAAAAGACCCGAAATACGCGGGACCCGCGACGATGAGCATGACCCGCGCAGAAGTATTGACGTTGCACGACGACAACTGGGAATGGTCTATAGGAAAGGGCGAGGTGCTTCGCGACGGCGACGACGTAGCGATAATGAGCTATGGGGCGCTGATAGAACCGTCGCTGGGAGCCGCAGCACTGCTGGAGGGATCTGGCGTGAGTGCGGCGGTGATAAACATCTCGTCCATAAAACCGATAGACTCTTTGCTTATCGAACAGTATGCAAGGAAGACCGGTCTTGTCGTAACAGCAGAAGACCACAGCATAGACGGCGGGCTGGGGAGCAGTGTATCTGACGTGCTTTCGGAGAGGTATCCGACCCACATGCGCAGAATAGGGGCCGAGAAGGGGGAGACCGGCTCGCCGAAAGACCTGTACCGCAAGGCCGGCTTCACTCCAGATGCTATTGCCGAGCGCGTCGCGGGGTGGGTGGAAATTAGACACAAGGACACCACCAACGGCAACGGCTTTGAACCGCGCAAGATTGCGCCTCTCGTGCACGACTAAACGGATTTATCCTCGCGCGCGGAAACACGCGTATGCAAGCGATCCTGCTGGACTTCTTCGGAGTGATAGCGCAGCCCCGCTACATAACAAACACGATCGCGGCTTTCCTGAAGAAGGACATGGCCGGCGTGAGGCCCATTTACCAGTCGTACGAGCGCGGCGAGCTCACGCGCGAGGCGTTCTGGAAAAAGATGGGCGTCAAAGACCACGCGCGTATCGAACAGAGACTCATCGAAACCTTCAAACTCGACGCGGACTTCAAAGCAGTCCATGAAGAGCTGAAGAAGAACTATGCGATAGCCATCGTCTCCAACGCGGACGCGTTCCTCCTGCGCTCCCTGCTGAAGCGCTTCGGCATTGCGGACGCGTTCGAAGCCGTGGTAATCAGCGAGGAGGTGAAGAGCGCGAAACCGGACGCTGCGATTTACAGAAAGGCATGCGCGGCCCTAGGCGTCAACGCCAGCGAATGCGTTTTCGTGGACGACAGGCAGGAGAATCTTGAAACCGCGAAAGACCTTGGAATGACAACGGTGTTCCATCTCGTCGAACCCGAGAAGAACGAATACAAGGCCGACTACGCCATAGACAGCCTGCGCGGGCTGCTCGAAATAGCGGAGGAGATACTGTGAGATTCGAAAAAGCAGAGGACATAGAAGCGCGCGTGCATACTCTTGTGAACCGTCTCGACCTGAAGCACGTGGACCCCTTCCGCATCAAGTGCTTCCGTTCGCACGGCTCGAAAGCGCGCGCGTACGCGCGGATATGGTCTTTGCCGCGCGTGTGGCAGAAGGCGCTTGCCGTGCGTCCGCACTACGTGATCGAAGTGCTGTCAGAACATTTCGACAAGCAGTCCTTCGAGGAACAGACAAAGACGCTGATACACGAACTTCTCCACATCCCCAAGACTTTTTCCGGAGCGACGCGGCCGCACGCGTTCTTCGACAAGAAGATAGACCGTCGTGCCGTCGAGAAATACTATGCGCTGCTGAGCGGCTAGACCACGATAAGCCTCTTCGCTTCCTGATACATCAGGAGGCTCGCGTAAAATATCACTATCGGTCCCACCGACTTGAGCAGCACGAAGACTATGTAAGCGGCCTGGTTCGTGTTTGTCAGTTCTATGGTGACGAGTCCGCTGTAAACCAGTATGACTGCGACGCCCTGGTTGAGTATGGCAAACAGCAGAAGCCCGAGGGTCAGGAAGTACCTGCCCTTCGGCTTTACCGCAGACTTGTAGTACATGTGGAATACTTTCCAGTTTATGACGGCCGCGATTATCAGTATTATCGCCGAGAGAGTGTCGCCCAGCGTCAGCGGGTCCAGCACGAGAGCCATGGTTAGAATGGTCCGGGTTTATTAATAAACAAATCGGGCGCCTAACCGGCCTGTCCCTTGGTTTCAGGCGGGGCAAACATCTTTTCGAGCTTGGTCTGGTTCTCCTGCGCCTTTTCGGCTATCTTCTTCTCGTGGTCTTCAAGCCGCTTGATTCCGGAATCTATCTTTGCTATGCGCTCCTTGAGTTCGTCCAGAAGTTTTGATTTTGTCGAACGGACCATTATGGGACCGGATAGCTTGTAGACGTCTTCCTTGTCGTTCGCGCTCGTGAGTTCTTCTGTCGCCTTTTCAATCTCGTGCTTCTGCATGGTGAGCGACTGCCTCTGCATGGCGAACGCCTGCAACTGCTGCTGCGCGGCCTGCAGTTGCATTATCATCTGCTGCGCTTGCTGGGGAATTTCAGGCATGTCTCAAACCTCCCATGGCTGGAATGACGAAACTTGTTTCGGAAATTTCTGGCATAAAACGAAACGAATATGCAGCTATTTATACGTTCGGGAAATCACTCGCCCAGACCCGCAAGCGCTGCCTTGGCCAAACGCATGTAAGTCGTCACGCCGGCGCGCAACGCAGAGAAGTCGTCGGCCTCTATGACAACGCGCAACACGCCGTCCTTCGCGCCTGGCCTGATGCGAACGCGCTTCGACGTCTCTTCGTCCACGGCTATCGCTTCCAGAACGGCCTTCGGATGCTTCGTCTTTATCTCAAGTGTCGCGCGCATGCGTTTGGTACGCGCGGGTTTTTTATATAGGGCTTGCCAACGTGGCGTATGAACAAGCTCGCCTTTATTGCACTTCTGGTTCTCGTGGCAGGCTGCACAGGCGGCTACCAGACGCCGAGCGAAGAGGCTCGGCAAGACGCCGCTGGAGAGATAGAACAGCAGGAAATGGCCAACGAAACCGCGCAGCAGAACACAACGCCGCAGGAACCTCTGGTGGAACAGAATCGGACCCAACAGGAGCAACAGCCTCCCGAGACCGTGACGTACACGGTCCTCGCAGACGACAACGGCTTCTACAGGGAGGACGGCACGCGCATCTCGAGCATCACGATAGCACAGACGAAGGCAAAAATAAAGTTCAAGACGACCGAAGACGTTTATTATGGCGGTCTGGACTTCAAAAGCGCAAAGTTCAATTCTCCGAAGGTTCCGCCTCAGAGCGAGTGGACTTCTCCGGAATTCGAGATGGACACGGACTTCGAAGTAAAATCGTATTGGCCGTCGTCAGGCGTTTTGAAAGCGGTGCTGACCGTGAAGGCTAACCAGTCTTGAGGTGCACTGTTTTCACGGCCGCGCGCGTCTTGACGAGAATCCTGTAGCCGCAGTACGGGCAGCGCACGCGCTTCTTCACGTCTTCTGTCGATATTTCTTTCCTGCACGAAAGGCATTTGTAAGGCATATTACGCACCCGCCGCTTTCTGTATCGTCTCTTTGAAAGGATGGGCCTGAGGCTTGAACGCGCCTCCGGCGAACTTGCGATTGCACGAGCGGCACTGCCAGATTCCGAACGCAACGCGCTTGACCGCGACCTTGCGGCACGACGAACATTCGTGGAAAGCGCGCTGAACGGCCTCAATATCAGAGACGTCCTTGCGCAGTTTGCGTCCGTAGCGCGAACCGAAGCGTCCTGCAGAGCCTATCTTCTTGGCCGGCATATCATCACGTGATTCTGTTTCAATGTAGGCTATTTAAGCATATACAGCTTCCTGCGGGAAGTGTAAAACGTCAAAGGCCGACGGCCTGTTTTACGACTTCACGCAGTTCCGTCGCCTTGGCGTACGCCGTCTCTGCGGCACGCACTACCTCTTCTGTCTTGAAGTTGCTCTCGCCGCCCTTCTGCATCGCGCAGAGGAAACCCTCGACGCTCGTCACGGTCAGACGCGCCTCGGCAGACGCTTCTTCCTCGAAGTCAGGGTCCATCACGAGCGCCCCGTTGACCTTGAATGTCGTGACGGGTATCGGTATGTGACGCAGCTTGAGCTTTCCCGAGTTCGTGCCGAATATTGGTCTTACATCCTCGTCGAGTTTCGGTATCTTGACGTCGTGCAGTGCGGCAATCGCGGCTATGCCTGCGGCGTCCAGTATGTTCCCGCCGTCGTTTATCGGGTCTATATCCACCGACACCATCCAGACCTTTTCCTTCGGCGTGATGCAAAGCGCTTCCAGATCGATGCACTTCGATTCGCGGATGCCGCGGTCTATGACGCGGGCCAGTTCGATGGCTCCTTCTTTCGGAGGGCCTGTCTCGAATTCAGGCGAAGCCTTCGGGCCAAGCTCTGCGTTCACCATCAGCACGCCCTCGTTCGCCGTGTCGGCGAACGGCGTTCCGACCGAAAGCTTCACGCCTGCGAGCACGCGCGTTTCTCCGAGAGTCACGAGCGCCGAGCCTTCTGCGTTCTTGGCGAAGCCCGTCTCGATTTTCAGGTCGCGGAACTGGTCGAACGCGCGGCCGTCTTCGCGCTTGCCTTCGCGGGCGAGCGTTTTTATGAATTCCTTGTCGATTTTCGTTATCATATCATCCACCTCTGGTACGAAAATTTGAAACAGAGTTTCAAGATTTTGGTTATCATTTAAGCCACCTCTTCTGCGCTCTCGCGCACAGGCCCCTTCTTCGCTATCTCAGAGGCGACGCGCACGTAGCGCTCCTTCAGCGCGGCCACCTGCTTTTCGTGTATCTGCATGCAGCCTTTCTTCGCCAGTTCAAGCGCCTCCTTAAACTCGTCGAGAGTCAGCAGGCCGTCCATCTGGAGCAGCGCGATCTCGTCCTTGCGGGGTATGTACGCTATCGGCATGTCCACTTCTCCTTCCGTGTCTTCCTCTCCCGCGACGTCCAGGATTATCTTTCCGTCGACCTTGCCTGCGGCGCAGGAGGATACGAGATCGGTCATCGGCACGCCTGCGTCGGCGAGCGCGATTGACGCGGCGTTTATTCCTGCGCATCGCGTCGAGGCGTTGGCCTGCAGTATCTCGACGAAGACTTCAATCCCTGCCTTGGGGAACTCCTCCAGGAATATCACGGAGTTGAACGCCTGTCGAGAGACTTCGCTTATCTCAGTCGAGCGTCTTGACGGGCCGGGCTTTACGCGATCTTGCGTGGAGAACGGCGCCATGGCGTAGACGTACTTGAGATACGCACGGACCGGGTCCTGCAGGTGTTTGGGGTGCAGCTCGCGCGGGCCGTATGCCGCGGCGATTGCGACGGTACTGCCCATGGCGAAATGCGCGGAGCCGTTGGCGCGCGAAATCACGCCCGCCTTGGCTGTTATGGGTCTCATCTCGTCGAGTGCGCGGCCGTCGGGCCTTCTGTCTCCAACAATAATCTTCTTGTGTTCTTCGCTCATATCATATCACCTGCTGTATCGAATCGAGAAAGGCCGTCATGCGATCCGTCAGCCCTTCCACGTGGCTCTCGCGTTCAACGAGCAGCACGGCTTCCGCGGCCAGATCCTGTTTTTCTCCTTTTATCCAGACCAGGCCGTTCTGGCCGACGATTATGTGGCATCCGGTCTTCTGCTTTATCAGTTCTATCATCGAACCGCCCTTGCCTATCAGGCGCGGGACCTTCGTCGGCGTTATTTTCATCGTGTTGCCGCCGTGAAGTTTGCGACACATGCGATCTCTCATCGTGAGCTTCACGTCCTTGCGTTTCGAAACGCTCAGCACCTTGGCGTATATCACGTCGCCCACGTCGTAGTAGTGCGTGAGGTCAGACTTCTGCAAGTCGACGTACTCCTCTACGCCCTCGGAGAGCGACAAGAACGCCACGTAAGGCGCGTTGACGTCGGCCATCCAGGACGATATCTGAACGTCCGCGATGACTGCGATCACTCCGTCGCCTGCGAAAGGCATGTACTGGCCAGAAAGAGGGACGACGCTGATGAGCCTGTCGCTCTTTATGCGGACGAGGCCCAGAACCTTCGAGCGCACTTCTCCGGCTTCCTTATACGTGCCGCTGCCCGGCAAGAAGTCAACGCCTTTGGCGATGAGCTCGCCCGGTACGACGATACTCTTGTTGCTTGCAATCAGAACGCTTCCGGGATCCATAGGCGCCGGCGCGCTCTCCACGTTCTCTTCCATAGTTCCATTCATCTTTCATACACCTCGTGTTTTGATCGTTATTTTGCGAGAGGCTTTGCCTCTCCTTCCCCGTGAGTCAGGCCGCTCAGGAGACTGTAGAAGTCTCCCTGCATGCCGGCGGGAATTTCCACCGTGCCGACCCATGAGCCGTCGCTTCGCCACTCCTCTTTTTTCAGGTGGCCGAAATCGCGCACGCGGCCGTACGCTTTTCCCACGTACGACGCCGGGATGCGAACCTGCAAGTCCAGCTGTTCCACGCTCAACGGCAGTATCGGCCGCAACGCGTCTATCACGCGCTCCACCTGCGACACGGCCGGCTCGTATTCGTTCACATTCACGTGAGCCTGCTCCATCGCGTTTATGATTCTCTGCGCGGGATGGGGCGCCTTGGTCTTCGGATCGACGGCGCGCTTGGATATCAGCGCCGCAATTTCGAGGACCTTCGCTTCCTTCATCTTCCTCCGCTGGTCGGTCGTTAACTGCACTTCGCCCTTGCGGATTATGCGGTACGCGATCTCCTTGAAGTCCTGCGTGCCGAACACGGCACGCACGTCCGCGTCGGTGTGCCGCGTACCCTTCTTTGCATCCTCGTAGACGTTTTCATACACCACGAGGTCTTTGACCGTGACGTCGTCTCCCTTCTTGACCCGAACCGCTGCGTCCGGATCGACGAGTATCTCGAACTTTTTCCCGTGTGACTCTAGACGTGCAACAACCGCTTTCTCCGTGCTTACCATCGAATCACTTTGCCGCATAACGCGGCAAGATTGAAACGCTTCGTGCGTTTCGTTTTTACGTTTTGCCTCCGCGCCGATACCCACAGAAGGAATGGCGCTTTGGCTGCATGCTATTTTCTCACCAACTCTTCAAGGCCTCGGTTCTGTCCTTTCCAGACAGCTTCTGGAATCCCTTTGCCTTGTCGACGACTACGACTTCTATGTTGTCTTTCGATATGTCTTTCTCGGCCTTCTTCAGCGTGCGTACGGCGACGTCTATGGCAGTCTTCCTGTCCATGCCCGCCTTCCAGTCCTTCTCCAATCCCTTGCGCACGATGTCCGCGCCTCTTCCTATGACGTGCGCGTTCCACTGGAATATCGAGCCGCCCTGATCGGTTTCGAACAGATACGCATTATCGTTGACGCCTCCTATCAGGAACGATACTCCCATCGGACGCAGACCGGCATACTGCGTGTGAGCCTGCTTGAGGTCGGCGAGGAAGCGGACGAGACCCGGAACGTCTATCGATTCGTCATATGTTATTCTGTGAACCTGCGACTTGACGCGGGCCTTGTCGACGAGCACGCGCGCGTCTCCGAGGAGCCCCGCTGCAACGATTCCTATGTGATCGTCTACCTGCTGTATCTTCTCGTTCGTGGTGCCTGACGCGCTCAGCGGGTCTGCAAGGCGAACGGAAGCCAGAACGACTCCGCCATTGAATGTGATTCCTACGGCAGTCGAACCTCTCTTAACTGCCTCTCGTGCGTACTCGACTTGGAATAGTCGTCCATCGGGGCTGAACGTGACTATTGCGCGGTCGTATCCCAGTTTTCCCATTCCGGGGATTTCAGGCATATCTCAAACCTCCCATGGCTGGAATGACGAAACTTGTTTCGGAAATTTCAGGCATCGATTGTCAACTCCTTAACGTAAAACCAGAGTATTACACCCTTCAATTTTACTGCTTTCTGTTCCACACAGGTCTTTTTAAAGGTTTTGGTGGGGTTGTCTGCGCCCAAATCTAGCCCTTGCAGCACCTTTCCTTTGCCGCGGGGAAATCTGTCGCAGAAAGACCCAAGCCGCCTGCCGCATCGAGCAGCTTCTTGGCCAGCGTGCCGGCTGTTGCGGTGTCCGTACACGTCGCAGGCAGAGAGCCGCCCGCAGGCGGGTCCCTGCAGCATCCGGCTGCCGCGAAAGAGCCGCACGCGGAGCTGAAGTCGCCTATGCCTTCTGTGGTCTTCTTGCCCGGGTTCCAGACTCCTGTGAAGATTCCTATGGCCGCTCCCAGAACCAGCACCGCGAGCACCATGACTATCACGGCATTGACCGCTATCTCAGCTCCCTTGTTGTCCATGGTATCACTCGCCGCAGCAGCGCTTGACGGCGTCTGCCGCGCTCGTTATTCCCAACGTCGATGCTTTGCTCACGACCTGGCTCTTCTGCGTGGAGCATCCAGACAGCGTATCGTCACCACAGCATCCAATAGCCGAGTACTTCGCGCATTCGGCGTTGAAATCCGAGGCCTGCGTCGTCGTCTTTTGGGACGGCTGCCAGACACCCGTGTATATCGCGATGACTCCGGCAAGAACTACCACGGCCAGGAACATGATTATCAGCGCGTTCACCGGCAGTTCGATTCCTTTCTTTGACATCCAAACACCTATGGCTTGATTATGCAGCATGCCTCTTTTATCTTTGTGTCGTCCGTCGTTCCGATGGCCAGTCCTGCGCTCGGCGCCACGGCAGACGCGTCGCACGTGCCGGACGTGACGTCCGTCCCGGACACGCAACAGTTCCTGCTGACGAACGTCACGCATTCCGAACGGAAGCGGTTCTGCAGTTCTGTGGCGCCGGTGGACGTTTGCGACGAGCTGGTGAAGAACACTATCATGACCAGCAGTACCACGATTGCGACGGCCATGACTATGAGAGTGTTGGTCGGCAGTTCGAGTCCTTTGCGGGACATCTAGCCGCCTCCTGGCACGTAGACGCTCGCGACTGACGGGCCGTTGTCCAATTGTGCAGGAGTTATGGCATAGCCTCTCTTCTCTATAACATTTGTGGCGACATTATAGATTGCGTAGCTGTAGGAGTCCTGCGAACCTTTGCCGTCAGAATCACAAGAGTATATTGCGACGACCTTATTTCCCTGCACGTCATACGACAGGCTTACCGAGGCTCCGCCTCGCTGTTTTTTTGGTCCCGCTCCGGAGAGATCCTCGTTTGGATCCCATATGTGGCAGTCCCCACCGTGCAGGTCTGGCGCGTCACCTTCTGGCGTCAGCACTCCGTTATCGATAACCCGATATTTGTAGCGTCCGGGACCGTTGCCATTACGATTACTTATCGTTTCCGTATAAACGACAAAGGATTTTCTATGTCCGATTCTCGCAACCGCTATCGTATGGACTCTGTTAGCGCGATCTTCGGGGGCGGCTGTGAAATCTAGAGACGTTTCTATCTGTCGGGCATCTGACAACGGCTTTACGCCCTGAATGTTCTCTGCGCCGCTGCTGTATATTCTGTATTCGTAGTTGTCGTTCCCGCCGTCCTTGTTGTTGTCCGATATGCACGCATAAGCGACTATTACGGAATTGGCGGCGTTATCTGTGTAAAGCGCGGAGTCTATCGTACTTCCGCTGCCCAAGCTGCAGGGCTTGGAGCCTGCGGCCTGATCGTTGGTCTTCCCTGTATGTAGGTTCCTCCATCCCGCCTGCCAGCCGTTCGCCGTGGCAGGTGGCGGGTTGGATGGATCGTAGATTCTGTAGGCATAGTAGTCTCCTGGCGATCCTATGGGCTTTCCTCCGCCATCCGCCTCCCGTGCATATGCTATAAAGACCTTGTTCGGCGCGCCGCCTGCAGAACTAAACGCCGTCATCGTAATGGAAGGTTTTATGTAAATATGCTGCTGTGCCGCATTCTCAGCGACGAAAGATGGTACCCTGTCGGAGCCCGCGTCCTGCCTTGTCAGAGAACCGTCCTCTTGGATGACGTATCGGTAGAAAGTATACTCGTCATTGTTATCGTTCTGGTCGCTGTTATCGTACCCGTCGCCGTTGCACGTCAGCCCCACGAGTATGCCGTCTATGGTGCCGTCGGAGTTGCTATCGAAAGCGGCCGCGTCCATAGCAGGCTCGGATTGCATATCGCATCTATCGTCTATCACACCGTTTCCCGAAGGGGATATGCTACCATCCTGATTCACGGTGTACGCGCTATAATAATAACCCTCGTCGTTCGTGTTGCTCTGACTTTTCCTCGCATACGCAACAAAGAGTCTGTTCGTGCCGTAAGGCACAACCGTCACGGCAGAGCCCGTCTTGATTGCCGCATCGTCGTTGATGACGCCTGTTGAAATTGTCTCACCTTTTGCATAAGAATATGTGTACGCGTCTCGCTCCACGTTATCAGCGTCCGTCGCGGCCGCAATAAACACGTTCTGCAAGTCGCTTGTCGCCTCCTCCCGCGCCTTCTTCTCTTCAAGTTCCTTGCACTCCTGCAGCCACGGAGCGAGCGCGCACGTAGCCTCGTTGGCGATGGTCAGCGAGGCCGTGCCCTTGGCCTGGCCCTCCGCAACGAACAGCGAGCCTGACGTCACGGCGAGCAGCATGAGGATTATTGCGACTATCATTGCCGCGAGTATCTCCTTGGCCATGGAAGAACCGCGTGAAATTATGCGGCGGTATTTAAATAGTTCGCGGCCAATATGAGTCTATGGGACTTTTTAACATCTTCGGACGCAAACCGTCTTCAAAGGGCATAGAAAAGGAGACAGACATAGACAGTTGCGTCGAGTCATTCCGCGAGAACGAGAGGGAGTTCCACGAGAATCTGGAAAAGGCCTCAAGAGCGTGGGAACCCAAAGAGATTAGGAGGGGATTCATTTCAAAGGCGAAACGGTGTTTAACGTGGCTGAATACTTACGACACTCTTCTGAGAAAAGTCTTATTCACAGCGACGCCTTCACAAAAGACGCTCATAAATGAAATAGGCGACACCACGGAAGACTGCAGGAAGCTTCTGGAAAGAAGGACAAGGGAAGTGGAGTCCTCGAAGTGATTACTTTTCGCAGACGAAGCCCGTCTGGGGCACACCGCAACCCAGAGATTCCCAGTAGCTGGCCTGCGTGGTCGTAGAACCTATCAGGGCGGCGCAGTCCTCGGCGCTCGGCCCGCCTGCCCATTTCGTGAAGCTCCAGAGCTCTCCTGTAACCCATATCCACGTTCCTTCTGCAGCCGTATCCGTGGCCCCAATCCAATATCGGCCGCTCGAGGGCACGCCTGCGGCGAGGAACGCTCGCGTGTTCTCCTCGTCGTTTGTTATTGTTGCAAGGCTGGCCTCGTCCGCATCGCACCTAGCAGCAGCGCTGCTCCATGTCCCTGACTGCGTGAAGCCCTTGTAGAAGTGCGCGACGCCGTCCGAGTGGTTGGTCCACCTGACGTTGTACTCCGAATTCGGGACAGGCAAGACGGCGTAGTATCCTGTTGTAGTGTTCTGCAGCAGGCGCGCGCCTGTATCCGAGTCGTACAAATCCACCGCGACCTTCACAACGTAGCCGTCCCTGTATGCGTTGAGATCAGAGGCGCTCATCCGTATCGTGTAGAGCCCCGAGTTCGCGGTGCCCGCACGCGCTGAACCAAGATGGAACGCGGCTGTGCGGATGTCTGTCGAGGAAGCGAAATTGTTGCAGGAATGAGCGTCGAAACGGGCGACTGTGGCCGTCACGTTCGCCGTCTTCGGATGGTCGTTGTTGAAGCTCCAGCCGATTTCGTAGAACGCCGTGCGGTTGCCGTGGAAGTATGCGGCAGAGAGCGGGATGTTGTCAGTGCACGCGTAAGACTCGCTGTTGTAAGCGAACCACACAGCGTCTTCAGGACCGCCGAGTTCCGGAGGAATCTCTCCAGAAGACGTAGGCGTCTCCGAGACGCCTGTAAGCCAATCGATGGAGTTCACGGTCTCCGACTCCAGAGGCGTGGTGGACGCAAACGGCGCGCCGCAGTCGTGGCCGTCGCTGCCGCACGCGTTGTCGTCTACGTGCAAACCTTCCACAAGGAAGACCATCTTCGGATTCTGCAGGCCGTCTTTTGTCAGTAGTTGAACATTCGAATCTATCACGCTGACGCGAACTGTGTAGTCGTACTGATAGGCCATATCATAATGCGCGTTCGCGCAGTACGCGCAGGGGCATGCGTATGCCGCGTTCGCGGAACAGTCCGAAGTCGTGGATCCCGGAGCTGTCGTGCACACGCGAGGCGACGTCTCTGGCGGCAGCAGGCAACACACCTTCCCTCCTGTGCACTCGCGCGTCCTCGTCGGCTTGCCTGATTCCGTAGTACACTTACTTCTCGTCAAGCAGCCGGCGCCCTTTATGCTGGCGCATTTGTCGGCTGTCGTTGCGGGTCTGCACGTCTCGACCGGCTCTGTCTCAGTCGTATGCCAACGATAGTACGTTCCAGAGCCGCTGTTGTCCTCGACATGCGTTATCGGAACTTTGTTCACGGCGTTTTTCACGACTGAAATCTCGAAGCGGATGTTCTCTGACGCGAACCGCGCGTTCAAGTCATTCTGTAATGACGTAACGGCGCTCTGCGCGGCCGCGTGCGGGTCTCCGCTTATCTGGTTACCCGGGCACAAGCGGTCCTGGCCGCCGCAGGAGTTGAGCGACGCGTCACATGAAGAAGGTCCGCATGTGCTCTCGCTGTTCGTCTGGTGGTCTTGAACGCTCCGAACGGCATCGTGGACGCGCGAATCGATGAGACCCGAGGAGTGCTGCGTGAGTATTTCGCCGACCCTGCGCAGCCGCAGGTAACGGGCTGCGACGCTCTCTGTTTCGGCGACGCGGCCGTCGCCTCCTATCCTTATCGCAGGCGCCTTGCCGCGGTCTACGATTTCAGCACGGAACTCCCCAGAAACTCCTGACGTGTCCAGATCGAGCGCGACTGCGGCTCCCGGAGGAGTTCGCAGTTCAACGCCCTCATTTGAAATGTGGCTTGAAAAAAGGGCTTGCGTTCCCGCATGCAGTTCTTTTGTGATAGTGCCTGCGGATGGGACTCCTGTAGTGTCTCCCCTCTTCCAGTAGACGTACGCAACGCCGCCTATCGTTTCCGTGCCTGCAGGCGGCGCGGCGGTGTAGAAGCCGCCGTTCAAACCGTTCTCGTATAGCGAGCCGTGCAGCGACGAACGAGCCGCGAGCGAGCCGTAATCGTCGGAGTAGTCGAGCGCGGTCTTGACTCCTATCGCCTCGTCCTCTGCGTCGCCTGCCTGGCCGGCCAGAATCGCAGAAACGGTCAAACCCAACACGAGGGCGACCATCAGTATGCCGCCTATGGCTATCCACGTCATCTCTGCTATCTGCGCTTTACTCATCGACACAACCCCAGCGTCATTGACATCTGCTGGCCCGACGGCAGCGGAATCTTGCGCGTGGCCGACGGGTCGTTCAATTCAGGAGAACAGTCTCGCGTCGCAAACGATTCTCTATCGACGAAAAGACGCGTCTGCCTGTTGGCGAACATCGTTTCATAAACGGTCTTGGCGCGGTCCTTGTAGCCGGCGTCGCCTGTAGTCTTGTAAAGCAGCCAGAGAGTCGCGACGTTATCGTCCATGTCTTTAACGGCAAGATATGCGTTGAGCTCCGACTGCGCCTGCGAGTCTGTCAGGAAGTTCTCCGTCACCTCGCTCTCAAAGCCGCCCTTCTTGGCGAGGCTGCAAGCGTCGCCGACGTTCACACATATGAAGAAGCCTATGGAGGCGACTGCCATTATCGCCAGTATCGCTATCATCACGAGATTCGTAACTATCTGTCCTTTCATGATATCAACCGTATGTTCCGCAGCTTGTGACGCCGCAGACGACCACATGGACCACGTCTCCTTCCCTCCACGTTATTATTTTGTTTTTGGTCTGTTCAAGAACAGAAGGGTATGCCGGCAACACTCCATCGACAATGACACGCACTCCGGCAGGCAGGTCCTTGCATCTCTCCTCCTCGTCTTGACGCGTCATGCAGAGAGTCGAGACTTCGTTGTACACGCCGTTTCTGCTGAAGGTCTCTCTCTTTCCTATCGTGAACTCGGCCTTTCTCCTGTTGTCGTAATTGTCCCCTCTGTAGAACGTCTGCGAAGCCTGGCCTGTTATGAACAAAAGCAGATCCGCGTCCCTGTACGAGTACGCGAACGTGAGCTCTCCGGGATTCACAGAACCGTCGTTGTATTGTATTGCGACTGCGTGTTTCGTTTCTATAGAGTCGTCGGGTGTGTCGTAACCGAAAGCCCACTCGTCATCCGTGCGAAGGTCTGTGACGTGCACGTGGTAGCCCGCATTAGGAACGTACGCGCAACTATGTTCCCTGCCGCCGTTGACCGCGTCCTGAAGTTTGACGGCGTCAAGTATTCCTGCCTCTCCCGTACTCAGGCACGCATCCGACGACGTCAGCCTGTGAAGTATGTCAACGGCAACGATCTCTTTCGATGCGGTATTGATTTCAGTAGGCGTGATGTTGAAGCTGGCTATGAGAAAGACCATCATTATCACGAAGAACAGAATTGCGAAAAAGAGGAAGATCGGCTTTGATAGAGCAGCGCCTTTCATAAGACCGTCCCCTCCAGGACAACTCTCTTGACGAACACTGGCCCGCCGACGTCAATGCGCGTAATATTGACGCGCACCTTCTTGCCGTCCTTAAGCTCGGCCTCTGTCGGGCATTCTATCGGATTCACGTTCAGATTGACGCCACCGAAAACGAACAGGCCGTACGATTGAGAAATATCGCCTCTGCGTACGGTCGTTTCGACATAAGGCTCGTTGAACGCAATCTCGCATCTTATCGGCGGCAGAGCGACCTCGATGAAACCCGTTTCCTCCTGAGAGAGCATCAGGTTCACGCCCGAGGTTATGCGTTCTGTTATCGGGAAAGCCGCGATTAGCGCGCTGCGCTCCGCCTCCCTCTCGAAGCCGCCTGTCGCCGCCGCGAAGCCCGCCACGGCAAGCGCGGCGCCGAGAAGACCAGCTATTATTATGTACTTGAGAGCGGCCATGCGCCTAGTACGGATAAGGAGGATTTAATAGTTCGCGCGTCGCGTTTAAAAACCACGTCGAGTGGAAAGGGGGTTTATGAGTTCTATCTGTGCCGCAGTTCGAAGTTGAAGTTCAGGTTATTGACGTACGTTCCGAACTCGGGCGAGAGCTGCGTGGAAAGGAAGATGAAGATTCCCGCGATGACTATGAGCATCACGACTATCCCTATCACGAGCGCGAACTTGCTTTCTGCCGCCGAGAACACCATTACGTCACCTGCGTCGGGCAGCCCGTGGCCTGGAACAATCCAATGGCGCATTCCATCTGCTTGCCCGCGTCACCGCCGAACAGTATCAGCAGGGATATCGCCACGAGAAGGATTATAACGAAAGATACTATGGCCAGCATGAAGTACTGCACGTCTCCTCTGGAGTCCATCAGCCCAACCCCGTTATGCCCCGCAGACGGTCCTTTACGCCTTCCCAACCGGCCTGCGCCGTACTCTGCGTGTTCTGCGTGAGCAGCACGATAACAACCAGAACGATCAACGCTATCAGGAATGCGCCGAGCCACCAGACTATGTTCGAATCTCCTTTTGCGCCCGTTTGCCGGCCCGACGCGCCATTTTTGAGACGTAACTTCATATCAACACCCGCAGAAGCCCGGCGCCGGAAGAGGCTGTATCGCGTCTCTCATCACGCAGTAGATGTTGCATGCGCCTCCGCCGCCTGACTGGCCGACCGCTTGTCCTGCCTGCGCTGTGCCGGCTATCACGACCACGGCGACTATCAGGAACAGTATGACAGCCAACGCGATGGTCGTCCAGTTGTACGCCATTCAATCACCCTTTTATAGCGCAGTATATTCCGCAGTCGCTTATGACCTTGACGCCGGCCTGCGCCACCTGTCCGCCGGCAGACAGCAGCAAGACTGCCATTGCTATTATCAGGACGACCGCTACTATTATTCCTGTCGGTAGTTCCATTTATACGCACCTTCTGGAGGAACTTTGAAACTTTTCGAACTTCGGTTCGAAATACTCGGAACGCGGCGTTCCGAGACGCAGTTTCAATAGTTCGATGATAACCACCTAACACGCGTTGGCGAGATGGCACAGCTGGCCCCACGCCATTATCAGCACCAAGACCACGGCGATAGCCGCTACGATCAGCTCAAGCCACTTGGTCAGTCCTATCGAAATGTCTCCCTTTCCGCCTAAAGCGCGCCTCCTGTTATCAAGGATTGTATAGACGCTCCGAAGATGGACCATGTTATCACGAGGCTGAAACTGTATACCAAAAGTCCTATTAATATAGACCACGCCGCGGTGTGGCGCATCTGCACGATGTCGTCGGGTCCGCTCTCTATTCCTATCTCCAGAACCGACAGGAGGTAAATCATCTCAAGGATGTAGATTCCAACAACGAGTTGGAAGACCGCGATGGGCATCTGCGCCACGGACTCTCCCCAGCCTCCTATCAGCAGCTGGCTGAAGCCCGGGACGTTCGTGTTCTGCAGGCCCGCGATACTCGCGCCGAGCTGCTGGAATATCAGCATCATCACGCCGGCCATCGTGACCGTGACGCCGGCTATCATAGGCCCGAGGAACGCGGACATGAATCGCATGCTCGTCGTCGCCTCGGAAAGCATGTCGCGCAGATCCTCGTCTATGGCGTGGATCTGGCGGATGTATTTTGAAATTGCGATCGCCGAGTTCGCGCCGATGCGCACCCCTTTCTTTGTCGCTTCAATCACGATGTGCATCACGTTGATTATCAGTTTCGAAGGATAGTCCCATATCGCGCCGTAGCGCTTGTCGAAGAACGCGGCCTCGAAGCTTAGCTGGCCCTGGCGCACGTTGTTCAATACGCGCCTGAAGAGCTCGGATATCGACAGGTCCGCGGACTTCTGCACGGTGTCTTCTATCGCCTTTTCAAGAGGCGCTCCAAGAGAGAGCGTGTTTCCGAGACGGAACAGTGCTTCGCCGAACTCATCCTGAATCTTCTTTATCTCTCCGCGTATCTTGAGCAGTCCTGATGTGCCGGTCAGGAAGTGGACCATCATGCCGATGCCCAGCGCCCAGGTCACGGCCACAGAAAGGCCTAGGGCCTCAAGGGTTATCTTGTCGTACACGGGCACCAGGAAATACGCGCATATCCCGACGAGCGCGAACGTCAGCGCCGCTGTGAACGGCCACATCTGGTAGAGCTTCCCCCCGATTTTCACCTTGCCGAGAGGCGTGAACTTCGGATGCAGAGACACGTCAGGAACGGAGAACCCCACGGGCCTGCTCTCCATCACGCGCATAATCAGCAGGTAGATTATTATCGGCAACACGACGTCGTAACCGATCACGAGAACCCACGGGTTCAGCTGCTTTCCCAGGAACAAAATCAGAACAGGGAACATAACCAGTATGAGTATCGGAAGGATGATGCCCATCGTGTGGATGAGCGTCACAGGCATTCTCAGAGACTGCGAATACTTCTGCATCTTCTCCCGCGTTCCTGTAAGAGCGACGTTCACCGCCTCGTCCAAAACCGCGTGGCGCCGCGACTCCGGCTGCTCCATCGAATTGCGAATCAGATTTATCGACTCTATAAACTCTTCGTTGGTCTTCCACCTCAAGAGGTACGTATCGAGCGCGTCCTCCATCGTCGCGTACCTTCCCGTTTCGACGTCCCACAGGAGCTTGCGAAGATCGTACGCCAACGGGCCCGTCAGGTTGACGGCCGCGTATCTAATCGCGCCCTCGAGGTTCGGAGACGAACGCATGTAGATGACCATGTAGATTACTGCAAGTATTATTTCGGACGCCGCCTTGACGCGGAATATCTTGGCCGCGCTCTTCGGATAGTTGTAGAGATGGTAAAACGCGATAATCGAACCCATGAACAGAGTCATCGTCTCCGTGAGTCCGACGACCCGCAGGAAGAACACGAGAGTCGCGAAGACCGCTATCAGCATCGGCGTTACTATTGCAAGGGAGAACGCTCCGGCAGGCGTAACGTCAAGATGCGCGAACTTTATGTTCTCTTCCATCTGCTTTTTCGTATCGGCGTCGGGCTCCAGATTCAGACGGCCGGCGAGGCGCGCTGCGCGCTCGTACAGGGTCGGCTTCTCCCTGAAGCGCTCCTCCGCCATGAACGTCTGGTACTCCCTACTCGTAAACGCCGTGTTAGGAGCGGCTTGCGACTCGCGCACGGGCAGCCGCATGCGTTCTTCCCGCAGGATTCGCGTAATCTCTTCCCGTCTTATCTCTTCCGGAGAAGGTCCTTTCTTCTTATCGCCGGCCATCTACGGGTCCCTCTTTGCGTATCTGAGCTGTAGATACGAAACATCTGTTTCTGCCATATTGTCTAACTTGAAGCGGGCGGTTAATAAAAGTCAATATTTAAGCGTGCCTTTCCTATCCTTCTCATGCCGACCAAAGAAGAGGTCACGAACGTCCTGAAACAGGTCAAGGACCCTGAAATAGGAATGGACATCATAACGCTCAATCTGGTCTATGAAGTGCGCGTCGAAAACGGCTCCGTCTACATCAGGATGACCTTCACGACTCCTTTCTGCCCGTACGGACCCGCTCTCGTGGACGACATGAAGAAACGCGTGCGCGCTCTGGAAGGCGTCAGCGACGTAAACGTGGAAGTGGTCTTCGACCCGCCGTGGCAGCCTTCGGAAGAACTGCGTGTGATGTTCGGGATTGGAGTGCGCTAGTACTTCACGCGCGCCTTGAACCAGTCGTACCACGCGTTGTACGCGCGCTCCGCCGGTATCGAGCCTGTTTCCGCGCGCAGCTGCTCGGAAACGAGGTGAAAGATGTCGTTCGACTCGACGACGAAGGGCGCTTCCATGAAGTCCGGCTTGCCGCTCGCGATCGCGTATTCTGTTATTGCTTTCTTTATCCTGCCGCGCAAGAGGATGTTCTCCCAGACGTCCTGCCAGTTGCCCGACCACTCGCGCACGGACGACGCGACTTCGTTGAGTATGAAAGACTCGCCGTTCAGGAGCGTGTCCGTCGGCTTGAGAATGTCTTCCTTGGAAGAGTACTGCAAGAGAGGCACGAACCCTCCCTCTTCCTGGGGGTCGTTCTTCCAGTGCTTGCGCACTTCCGTCACGCTCGTCACGCGACGGAAGCGGTGGATGCCGTCGGCGCTCTTCATCATGTTGCATATTATTATGAGGTCCGTCGCCTTGAACGAGGTGGGAGGAACGCCGAGGTCGTTCACGACGCGATCAAACACGCCGTAAGGAGAGTCGCCGTGTATCGTTCCTGCGACCGTATTTGCCAAAGCGCCGATGCGCATCGCCTCGTACAGGGCTTTCGCTTCGAGTGAACGCACTTCTCCTATTATGAGGACAGAGTCGCCGAGACGCAGCGACGTGCGTATCGCCTCGTCCGCCGGCAATTCGGTCTCGACCTGCGTTATCACAGAACGCGACTTCAATGACTCCACGTTGTAGCCAAGAGCGCGCAGGCGGTTGACAGGAATTTCAAGCGTGTCTTCCACAGTGACGATGCGGTATTTGCGCATCACCTCGAGCAGCGAGGCGTTGAGCAGCGACGTCTTGCCCGACGAACGCGTGCCCGCTATCAAGAACGTGCGCGAATAGTCTACGATGAAAGACATGAGTCCGGCGAACAACTCGTTGAAATATCTGGTCTTCGGGTGTATGAACAGCGGGTAGGTCCACGGATCGTCCCTGTGCCTGCGCAGCGAGAACCCGAGCCCCTGCGGCGAAAGCGTGCGCGTCACTATCGCGACCCTTGCGCGTCCTCCCGGCACGACCACTTCCGTATCGAGAACGGGATTTGCTTCGTCCAGCGGGCGTCCGGAGACGAGGCGGAAGCGCGTGGCCCAGGACTCCGCGTCTTCCTGCGTCGGTATGAAGTTCGTTACGCACTCCTGATAGTCCTGATGGAAAACGTATATCGGATTTTGCCCGATGGGCGAATTGATGTAGACGTCTTGTATCTTCTCGTCGGAGAGCAGTATCTCCAGGACTCCAAGACCCGCCGTGTAGCGCGTCAGTATGGACGTCAGGCGTTCCGTCTCATCGCGTGTCAGCGACAGTCCCATTTGGTTTGCTATGTCCGTCACGAGATCGCGGCCTATGTTCGCGAAGATCTCCCGCATGCGTTCGGGGTCTGCGAATTCGATCTCCCGCGGCTTGTGTTCTATCATATAGCGCCGGGCCGCGTCCAGAATCGTATACTGATCCTCGCTCAGGCGGAACTCAGGCGGAATCGCGTGGTACACGTAGCGCACGGAGCCGCGTACGCGGTAGATTTCAACTTCAACGCCGTCCCGAAGCGCATAGCGATCCACTATCTCCGCGCCTTCCGGCATCTCCGTCTGGTAGCGCGTCTGCATGAATACGGGCCGCACCGTCGGGTGGAAAAGCTGGCGGTACGCCGATCGATCGCCTATCTTGTAGCCGGTGAGGAACGGTTTCGCGTTGCGCACGAGAGACGTGTTCTCCAATATTTGCAGGACAGGGACGATGACGTTGTTCATAAGGGAGTTGTACGCCTCCGTTCGCTTGCCTTCCACGGAACGCGCGCGGACGTTGATGTGGCGGGTGCGGCGCTTGAGGTCGACGTAGACGCCCAGAGGGTCGCCCAAGAGCTTCGTCATCACGAGCGCTTGCACGTACGCAAAGTCGTCAGCGACGTAGTCTCTGTACTCTCCGAGCGTGTGGACGCTGAGATACGCCCCGCGGATTATCTCTTCAAGGGCGCGCGCGACATCCTTGAGCATCTGCGTCTCTTCAAGGCTGTACTCGTACTCGCGCGTTCCCACGACCGCAACGCTCTGCGCGCTCTTGTTCTTCGCCAGCGCGTCCACGACCTGCGCCATGCACGCATCAGAGTCCTCAACGCCAGACTCGTACAGAAGTCCTGCAGGCCGCACGCGCAGCGTGGTGTCTTTTAGCTCGTATCTCGGCGGGGCTTCGGGGACGGCGTCTGCCATTTCGTGCAACTCCTATCACGTATGTACGAACCACTATAAAATATCAAGCCGTGGATGCATCGTATATGGATTTTATCTCCTGCGCACTCAGGGCGCGATTGTAGACCGCGGCGTATTGCACGTCGCCCCTGAAGTAGCGGACGCCTATGCACTGAGCGCCGCATGCTGTCCTACCGTCCTCGGACGCCACGGTAAGGAAACTGTTGGCCATCATCGGCGAAACCGCGCCAGAGGCCGGAGCGCTCGCCGCCTGCGCGCCGTCAACGTACAGCCGCACAGCCGTGCCGTCATAGGTTCCGACGATATGGTGCCACACGCCCGAGGAGACCGCGACCGTGCCGGTGAAGGGGTAGCTGGCTCCGCTGTTCGAGCTTATGGCGAAATAAACGCCGCCGGTCGACACGCCGATGTTGTAGAAGTCCGTCGATACAAGACCCTGGCAGCACGTGTTCATGGGATTCGACGGATCGCTCTTTATCCACGTTTCAAGGCTGACCTGCGCGCCCGGATCGAGCGCGGCAGATTTGGGCACTTCCACATCATCATTAACCCCGTCAAAGCGCACGGCCGTTCCTGCGAAGCCCTTGACGTATTCGGAGAACAGCGCGCGCTTCGCGTCGTAGTGCGAACCAACTTCGTCCGCAGACAGTGCACGCCCATGTATCGCGACCTCGTCTATTGTGCCGTTGAAAAACTGGCCGCCTATTCCGTTCTGCCCGACGAATAGGTTCGCGGTGCCTGTGTTGCCTGTCCGCGCGCACGTGGCCTTGAGGTCCCCGTTGACGTAAATCCTCACGTTGGTGCCGTCAAAAGTTACGGCGCTATGGTACCACGCTCCTCTGGATATTGAGACGCCGGAAGCGCACGGGGATCCCCCGAAGTACGAGCTCAGCACGTTTGCGCCGCTTATGTAGAGATGGGCGTCTGATTTTGTTACGAGAACCTGAGAGACTCCTTGGGCGTCCCACCTGAACCACGCCTCTGTTGTGAACAGTCCAATATTGTTTACTGAAGGCGAATTCGGCACCGTAATGCTGGCGGCGACGCCGTCGAGCTTCACGCCGTTGCCGGACACTCCGGCTCCCCAAAGAGCATTATTCACAAACGTGCCGTCGTTCTTGTAGTTTGTCGAGTCGTAAGCCTTTGTTCCGGCGCCCTCGTCGAAGTGCAAGAGCAGCACGGTCGAACCGTTGAGTCTGCCGTTGTTCGTCCCGACCGAATCGTCCGGATTCGCGTCTTCGTCTTCAAAATCCCACAGCGCGACGACGCCAGACGGTGCGACTCCGAAGTCGCCTTCGTCTCCGACGCCTCCGGGTCCTGTCACACGAACTGCATGCACACCAGGAACAAAACCCGTCAACGTTAGGACCGCAGTGCCGCCCGGAACAATCGTGGCAGCTGTCGCGGACGTCGACGCCTTTTTCCCGTCCAGAAGCACGTCAATCTTAGAGACGTCGAGGTTCGTGCGACCGGTGTTCTTCACAGTGACGTTGTTCGCGTTGACGTTCGCTATTGCCAACCCGCTCTGCAGAGAGCTTATCTGCCCTTCCACTCCTCCGCCTACCTCCTTTTCGAAGGTCTCCTGAGTTGAACGACCGAAGACAAGGAAAGCGAAGGCCAGTCCTACGGCTATCAGCGTCAGGAAGATGGCAACCATAAGGCCCGAGATGCCCTTGAGACGCATATGTTGATTTTCGCACAACGGCTAATTAACCTTTAAAGCTGTTGCTTTAAGCGTACCGCGCCGCGCGTTAAACCTTTTAGAACCTTTTTATGGCGGGTTAAAGAACATTACATGGGAAGGACATGCATGAAACTGCCGTTTCATATTTACCTATTAGAAGCATGAGGAGGGACCGGTAAATGGCCGCCCGCACGGCCGAAGAGGCTTTTGGGGAAGTCGTCCGCGTCCTGCAGGAGGCTATGCGCCGCATACGCAACCTCGAGGAGATTGCGCGCAGCATGGAAGCCAAACAGATGAGCGTCGAGACCACCTCCCTCAAGCGAACCGAGGAGATGCGCACGCGCGCCGGCGCGCTCGAGCAGGCTCTGGAAGATTTAAATACCAAGATTTTGAAACTGGAAACAGAGGTATCCAACACGAAGAAGTTCTTGAACAAGGTCTCGCTTCGCTCGGATCTCGAGGAATTCAAGAGCTACATAGACCTGCTCAGCCCCCTGCGCACCCACTATGCGACGCAAACAGAGGTAAAAGCGATTGTAAGGGAAGAGTTGGCCGACCGTCCCAAACCGAAAAAGTGATTAAATGGATTTACCGTGTACGAAACAAAGTTTCGACATTTTCGAACAGCGGTTCGAAAAGTTCGGCCCTCGGCCGAACATGTCGAGACCGCAGTCTCGTACACTCGGAAAGGCGAGGAGGGACCAGTAAATGGAACAGCAGGAAGAGCGTGTGCCGGTCGAAGAGGTCCAGAGACTCGCGTCTGAAGGCCGCAGCGAGCGCGAGATAATAACGACCTTACGGTCACAAGGATTTTCCAACGAACAGGTTGCGAAGGCGCTAAACCGCGTCTTGAAGTTCACCGTCGGCGGCGACGTTGCGCCGCAGCCCGCTATTCAGCAACCCGTGGCGCCGCCTCAGCAAGCACTGCGCATGCCTTCCCCTCCTCCAATGCCGCGCGTTCAGGGTCCTCCTCTACAGATGCAGAGGATGCCTGCTCCTCCGCAAGGGCCTCTGCCACCGCCCGCGCCGCAGGCGCAGACGCCTCCTGACGATTTCGGCATACAGATGCCTCAGGAACAGTATCCCAGAGAGCTCGAGGAGCTTCCGTCAGGCGCAGGCGTTGTCGAAATGACAGCGCACGAGGAGGTCGCTCTCGAAGAGCTTATCGAAGAGGTAATCAACGAGAAGTGGAAAGACGTCGAAGCGCATCTCGCGGAACTGGACCGCCTCTACGGCGCATCGATGGAGAGGATGGACTCTCTGGAAGGGAAGCTCAACGAGATGATGGATAATCAAGACACGGAGAAGGCGGAGATGAAGACGCTGTTGACCGAAACCAGCGAATCTTTGCAGTCGTTGGAAGGACGCGTCAGTTCTGTGGAACGCGCGTTCAAGGACTTCCTGCCGGCGCTGACGGACAACGTGCGCGAACTGGCGCGCATCGTGGAAGGCGTCAAGACCGAGAAGAAAGGCAAGAAGTAAGGAAACGGCGGTTTCAAACTTTCTTTGAACTATTCATAAAGTAATCAGACTTCTTCCATTACGTAGAGCTGTTCTGGAGTGTACGCGCGGTTGTAGATACGAATCTCGTCTAACGTCCCCTCGAACGCGTAGGTCGTGCCGGCGTGTTTTCTGGCGCCTATCCAGAGCGGCTGCGTGTTGCTGTAAGGCGCGTTGGCTGTCGAGGCGGTGCCGGTAGTGACTCCGTTCTGGTACAGCGTGTACGTGCTTCCTTGGCGGGAGATGGAGAAGTGGAACCACTTGCCGACTATGCCATGCAACACGGTGGGGCCTGCTATGCTCTCGTCGCTGCCCGCCCCGAATGCGCGCCTGCTCAGGCTCGGCCCATTCTCTGTTACGTACACGTACCACATGCTGGTCGCCGGCGGGGAGTAGCCCGACTCGCCCTTGGATATTGCGTAGCCGTTTGCGCCGACCGCAGGCACGTACGCCCAGCCTTCTATCGTGAAATCTATCGACGTTATGTTGAACAGCTGGCTGTCAGGAATGCTGACATAGTCGTTGTTCCCGTCAAATCCGAGCGCGTTCTGCGAGCTCCGAGAAGGCGTGCTTTTCGTCCATGCCGGTTCGTTGGTCAGCGTTCCTGTATTGCCGTTGCCGCTCAAATCGTTGGCGACCGTGCCTGAACCTTCCTCAAAACGCAAATCCAGCACGCGCCCGTCCGCGGGCACGATTCTGATTTGTTTCGTCACCGAGTAGGCCGCTCCAGAAACCTTCAGCGTATGCTCTCCAAGACCGAACCTCCACAAGCCGGCAAGCGTTATCGTACCGGAGCCGCCCTTTTCTATCGTCTCGTCCTGCGTATAGTTGACGCGCGTGTCGTCGATGCGCACGTCGAGGCTGTTGGTGCCGATATCCGCGCCGCCTGTGTTCGTTACGAAAATGCGCTGGTCTTTCACAGAGCCTATGGTGAATGTGGTGGCCGTGAGTTCCACTGCTCGCACAGTCTGTTCTTCTCCCGCGGCCTGCGACTGCCCGGCGAGTCTTCCAGTGAAAGTCAGGAAAGCGGCCCCTGAGGCTATCGCTATCAGAACGAGGATTATGGACGCAATAACAGGCGAGACTCCCTTCGGACGCATATCGGTTATATTCAAAGGCCGATTATTAAGCGTATGACAGTCAACAGGCGCGAGTTTTCCAGGCAGCTCATTCACATGAGCGGCATCCTGCTTGTACTGATACCGTGGGGCATTGACTTCAAAACAATGGGTATGCTGCTCATTCTGGCAACGGGGCTCTCTTTATTGTACTCCGAATTCTTCATGCGCCGCAAGGCGCTTCAGAGATACGTGCCTTGGCCGTTGAGCCTCGCAGAAGACGCGGTCTGTACTATTGTAAAGGCATGCGAACGCCCGAACGTGCGGCCGATGAAGGGCGCGATGACATTCGGTCTCGGCATCGGAGCGAGTATGATATTGTTTGCGCCGCAGATCGCGACTCTCTCCATCGTCGCGTTGTCCATAGGCGATTCCGTTTCGACTCTCGTCGGCGTCCATCACGGCACTCACAAGCTTCCCAGATTCATCAGCAACCACAAGAGCTGGGAAGGCACGGCGGCGATGTTCTTCTCCGTTCTCGGCGTCTCCTATTTTTTTGCGCCTATAGGCCTTGCCATCGCGGCAGCGTTCGTTTCGAGCCTCGTAGAAGCGTTCGACTTTCCAATAGACGATAACGTGACGATACCGATTGTTACAGGGGCCGCGCTGGCGTTGCTCTAAGACGCATCTCTTTAGACGCGGTTTGCAATAGGTCCCCATTCAAGATCTACGATGGCCTCGGCCGGCAGTCCTTCCACGACTCTCTGCATTCCTTTGTGGCCGCCTGTGAGATTGACAAGACGGGCTTTGTGTTCCTTTCTATACTGACAGACCAGCTTCTTGCCTTTTACTATGTCGCCTTTCTTCGTTAGAATCGTCATCGTCCTTCCTCTCTATCTTGCGTTCCTTCTCCAGCTCCTCCAAGGCGGTTGCCGTCAGCAACAAGTCCAGAGCCAAGTCGTCGACTATTTCCGATGTCCACACCCGTTTTTTCCTCTGCACGTACTCAAGAATCTCCGTCTTCGCCTGTTCCAGCGGTATGTCGCGCAGCGTTATCGTCTTTAGCCTGGCCATAATCCGCATTTGGCTGCCGTCCTATAAATAACAGGCACTACCACCGCGGTGGTAAAGTGACTTTAGCGCACCTGCGCTCCCTTGCCGACGCGTTCGGCTTTTACTCGTTCGGCCCCGGCGACGAGAGGGCGTTCGCCGTAGTAGACGCCGCCGTCTCCGACGACGAGTTTTATCTTCTGGAACTCTTTCAGCGTGACGCGCGCCTTAGGCGCAGGCTTGATGCCCTGCGCGCTGACCTGCGTTCCGGGCGCCGCATTCTTAACGTTCAACGCCCCCACATGATTACCATCGTCTCCGGCCAGCAGCATTCCTTCGGACGCGACGCCGCGCAGCTTCGCGTGTTCGAGATTTGCGATTACAACAACCTTCTTTCCAATCAGTTCCTCTTTCGCGTAGTGCGCACGCAGTCCTGCAACGAGTTGTCTCTTCTCCTCGCCCAAATCGAGCTGAAGAACGTACAGCTTCTCGGCGTCAGGGTGCTCGCTGACGCTCAGAACACGGGCGACGCGGAGATCAAAAGCCGCGAATGGGTCTTCTTCCTTCTCCGCAGTTTCAATTTTGGGGAACAGCGGCGGCGCCTCGCGTATCTGTCCTTTGCACACATAACCCCATTCGAGCTCTTTCAATGAAGGCTCTGGGAAACCGAACTGCTCGCGTATCTTCGCGGCCGTTTTCGGAATTATCGGCTCGCACAGGACGCTCAGGAAGCGCAAGGACTCCGTTATGTTGTACAGGACAGCCTCGAACTTTTCCTTGTCCTTCGCAATCTTCCAAGGTTCGCTCTCGTTGAGATATTTATTGGCGGCGCGCACCAAGGTCCAAACAGCCGCGCAGGCTTTGTCAAACTCGTACGCTTCCAGATGTTTCCCAAAATCTTCAGCCAGACGTTCGGCCGTTGTCTTCAGAGACTCTCCGAGGACCTGCGGGTGCTTGGTTCCGAGATGCTTCGTCGTCAGAGTCGTGACGCGCATCACAAGGTTGCCCAGCTCGTTCGCCAGTGCCGAGTTGTAGACTCTGATGAAGCGCTCTTTTGTGAAGTCGCCGTCGTCCTGCGAAGGCAGTTCTGCCAACAGGTGGTATCTCAAAGCGTCGCTTCCATATTTTTGCGCGTACTCCACAGGATCGACAACATTCCCCAGAGTCTTCGACATCTTCTCGCCGCCGCTGGTTATGAAGCCGTGCACGAAGAGCGTCTTGGGTAGGGGCAATCCTGCAGACAGGAGCAACCCGGGCCAGATGGCCGCGTGGAAACGCAGGATATCTTTTCCTATCGCGTGAACGTCCGCAGGCCACCACTTGTCGAATGTCTTCTCGTCGCGCCCAAATCCTACCGCAGTTGCATAGTTGGGCAATGCGTCTATCCAGACGTAAATCGTATGATCGTGGTCTCCCGGAACGGGGATGCCCCACGGCAGGACGTGTCTCGGACGCGAAACGCTGACATCCTGCAGTCCTTCCTTGATTAGAGAAAGTATCTCGTTCTTGCGCGACTGCGGCACGACGCGGTAAACGTCTTTCTCTATGGCTTCCTTTATCCTGTTGGCGTATCTGGACAAGAGAAAGAAGTAGTTCTCTTCCTCCACCACCTCTGGTTTCTTCTTGTGTATCGGGCACAGGCCGTCCGTCAAATCCTTTTCCAGCACGAACGCTTCGCAGCCCACGCAATAGAATCCTTTGTATTTTCTCTTCACGATGTCGCGCTTGCAAAGCTCCCACAGCTTCTGAACGCCGGGCCAGTGCTTCACGCGATCGGTCGTGCGGATGAAGTCGTCGTTGCTTATGTCCAACAGCTTCGTGAGCTCGACGAACCTTTCCGACACGCTGTCGCAGAATTCCTGCGGCTCTACTCCGGCGTCCTTCGCGGCCCTGAGGACTTTTGTACCGTGCTCGTCCGTGCCTGTGAGGAAGAAGACATCGTCCCCTTTCAGCCGGTGGTACCGCGCGAGCGCGTCGGCCTGCGTCTTCTCGAGGGCGTGGCCTATGTGGGGCTTTGCGTTGACGTAATCGATAGCCGTGGTGATGTAAAACTTCTTTCCGGTTTTTTTGGCGTTCTTAGAACTCGATTGTATCTTCTTCCTTTTCTTCAACGCGTTCGCATGTTTGAGGTCATTCACCTTTCGCCCTTTGGACTGTTTCTATAAATAAGCAGTCGTCTATTTAACCTTCAGCAAGGCGGGGTGTCCTTTTGGAACGCATACTGTCGGAACTTTCTGACGCGGCCGAACGCGTCAAGACGCTGGAAGACAAGCGCCACAGGCTCGGCCTTTTCCTGCGCGAGATAAAGGGCGCCGCGATAAGCAAGGACGCGGAGATTCTCGAAGACAGGATGGCCATACCTGTCGCGGCCGACCCGCTGAAGCGCCTGCGCGTCGCCGGCGTGGACGGCGGGCTCGTGAAGCACGCGTACCATGCGATAGACCTGATTTTGACGCGCGCTGTCGCGGCCGTCTTCGACTATGCTGACGGAAACCTTGCCAATGTAACGTACTTCCCCGACCCGCTTGCGACGCCGCGACTGTCTGTGATAACAGATCCTTACTCAGAACAGGATTTCGCGCACGCCGCGGACATCGAACGAATGGCGACCGAAGCGCACGTGCTTTCTAACGTGAGCACGCTCTCGCCGGACCTCGTGCTCGCGGACGGTTCGCTCGTGCCGCATCCTTCTTCGCGGCCAAAGAAAGGCGACGGCGTGTGGCCCAAGTATGCGGAACTTCTCGAACTGTACAAACGCGCGTTCGCGTCCCACAAACTCCTGGCCGGCGTGGTTGAAGATTCGCGTTCCACGCACTTTTCCGAAATGATAGCCGCGAAGGTATTGAGCAGGGTTGGCACTGACACGAAGGAACTCCAGGACATCCTTTCGCGCACGCGTGATACGAACCTTCTATTCCACGTCCTGAAGCCCGGAGAGCGTTCTTTTGTTTTTCGTCTAGGCGACCCGGCGACTAACGCCGTTATCGCAGATCTAGGCGAGCACGCGAACAACCTCTACGCGTTCTACCTGAAGACCGTCGAATACGACCGTCCGATACGCGTGGAGTTCTATGCGAAAGGCGACGCCGTACGCACTGCGGACAAGCTCGCGTCCCTGATCCTCCCGATTTCGTCCCAGAACGCGGAATACGGAATTCCCGCGGTGATAATAGAAGCGGATTCGCGCGCCAAGCTTCGTGAAGAGGAACTTACGACGATACACTCATACATAGTCGACCGCGTGGGAGACCTTCCGTCACTCTACAAGTTGAGGCGAGAGAGCAGGCCTTTCTAGGCGACGGGAATCTTTTCAAATGTCCCGTCTGCGAAGTCTATCACGTAGACGTTTCCGTTGGCGACCGAGTGGCCGCCGTGCTGCTGGAATGGAACGCTGTATGCTCTCGTGCGACCGAGCAAGTCGCTCTGTCCGCTGGTTTCGTGGATGTGCCCGCCTGCGAAGCCGAGAGGCTGCGCCTTGTCTATGTAGCTTCTAATGGAGTACGAGCCTCCGTGCGATTTGTATCCGGACCCGTCCATTATCGGAATCTCGCCCGGTATCGGAGGGAAGCTCGAACGATCTTCAGGGAGCGGCGGGAAAGCGGTTCTGTCCAGAAGCGTGCCAGCAGGCTGGCTATGCGCAACTAGAACGTCTACCGCACCAAGACCACTCAGTTTTTCCTTAATATCGTGTTCGGAGAACTCGACAGGAGTCGCGCCCCCGCGTCTTATCCATTTGTGGCCCGGAACGCCGCCGTACGTGAGGTCTCCAATATCTTCTGTCCTGAAATTCAAAGAGCGTACTCCTGGAGTCTCGTTTGCAATATCCAGTCCCACAGTCTCGTGCTTCTGGCCTATTATCCTGTCGCCAGAAACCGCGTAGCGCGTAATTCCGTCGTGATTCCCTGTAACCGCATAAACCGGCAGAGGGTCCGTCATCCCGTCAACATAAGTAAAGTTTCTAAGAACCGTGCCCATGTCGCCTATGACCTGTTCCTTATTTCGAGCCTCGCCCTTCAATTCGCCCATTCTGTCGAAAAACTGCCCGGAACCGTTCTGGTCGCACCAGATTCCTGCTGTAAGGTCCCCGTGGAATATTATGGCCTTTGCATCGGCCTGTCTGGCGATGCCCTGCATCTTAGAGCTGGGGCCTTCGCCCTTCTTGGGACGGGCCTCGTGTATGTCCGAAACGTGCAACACTCGCATGGCATTCTACCACCACCGAGGTTGTTGCAAAGCTATTTAAATGGATTCACATGTCACCACCTTAAATACGTGACACCGACACCACGGAAACATATATATACGTATACGTATATACTATTTCCATGACAAAACCGGTATCTCTCTCCGACGACGCCTACAGAAGACTCAAGGAACGGAAGGGCCATGGCGAGTCCTTCTCCGACGTTGTCGTGAGGCTCACCGGCGGCGAACGGAAGCGTTCCCCGCTCGAATTCGCGGGCGTATGGGCAGACATAGACGATGCCACGTTCCGAAGGATGAAGGAAGCCATGAACGAGTTCCGCCGCTCCAAATCGAGGCGGTTTTGATGGTGTTCTTGGACAGCGACCTGATGATAGGTGTGCTCAGAAAGGACGCCGCGGCAATTCGCGCTCTTAGCGACATCGAGAATCGCGGCGGGCCACTCAGGACAACGGTCATCAACGCGGTCGAGCTGGTCGAGGGTGCCGTTATGTCACGTAAGGAGGGCGCCGTCCACACGGTCGATTCCTTTCTGGCAACCCTGGAAATGCTTCATCTGGACAGTCTGGCGGCCAGCCTGGCCGGACAGATAATAGGGAATCTGAAACTGCGCGGCGAGCAGATAGACAATATGGACGCGCTTATAGGATCCATCACCATAGCGCACAACGAAACGCTCGTCACGCGAAACGTGAAGCACTTCGGCAGGATAAAGGGGCTGAAAGTGGAGACGTGGTAGACGCGTTCAGCGTATCCTTACCAACCGCGCCTTTGGCGTCTTGCCCAGTTCTATCAAAGCGGCCTGCCCTTTCTTGCCGTAACCCGTGCAGACGACCTGCGTTTTGCCTATGCGCGTCATTCCCTGATTCTCATGGAAATGAGCGCAGAGGACGAGGCGAGGCTGCTTGCGTTTGACGACGCCTCTGAGAACGTCGTCGCCGAAGTGTTGGCCGTAACCTGGCTTTTTCCTGTCGTTGACACGATCAAGTCCCGTTCCGTAAGGAGGAGCGTGCGTTACGACCACGGTGAATTCTGGATCCTCTATCATTCTCAGTAGATTGCTTCTCTCCTCCGCGCGGACGTCAACCTTCTTCGCGTGCACGCGTTTAGTATCCTCCTTGTAAAAGTTCGGGTACTTGACTCCAGAAAAAGCGAGCGTGTAGTCGCCCAGCCGCGCGGTATCATAATCGAGGAACGTTATGTTCTTGAACGGCTTGATGACGTCTTCGAGAAGGTTTCTTCTGTTGTATCCTATTTCGCCGTAAGGCCAGTGTTCAGTATTGTCGTGATTGCCGTATGTCGTGTATACAGGCACGCCCAAACCGTTCAAGCCCTGCAAAACACGTACGCCGTCTTTTCTGTCGCAGGCCTCCATGCGCGCGACGCGTCTCTTACCAAGGAACTTGTCTATGGGACTCCAGTCGTAGAAGCCCCATTTGTCTCTTTTCGCTAGGCCTGAGTGCTTGAAGTATAGAGTGCGCATGCGCTCACCCGGGTAGTCGCCGAGAGCGAATATCGCGTCTATCTTGTTCTTTTTTACGTATCTCTTGAAGCCCGTTGGAATCCTGCCGTGGAAGCAGCCGATGGCGAGTATGCGCATGCGGGAAGTTGAGGGGAGACATTCTTAAATCTGTTATATAGCCGACGACTCGCCTCTGACTTCCAATATCTTCTGCACGAGTAGTATCGTCGCCTCTTCCCTCGCGGCGACCCAGTCGTCTTTGGCAAAGACGCCGAGCAGCCTCCTCCCAGTCTCCTGCGCACCGCTCATCCGCGGATGCCTCTCGGCGAGTTTGGACAGCATCTTTTCGATATAGTGGGCGCAAACGCCTGCGCCTTCCTTTCTGTCTATATGGCCGCATTGCCCCAACCAGCCTCTATAGAAGTCTACCTCGCGTACCTCGAAATGCGGAACGCCGTCCCATGAGCCATGCAGAAGCAGCGAGTTCTCTACAATTTCATTGATGAGGTCCGGCCAGTTGCGCCATAGATCTTGCATAATGGCATCCTTCGTTGGGAGAAGGCTCACGTTCTGTATGATTATGTGTTTGGGGTGCTGCTTCTTGGGCTCCTGCGCCACATGGACGAAAATGTCTACCTCGAACCCCTCCTTCTCAAGGAACTGTTTTAGATAAATGAGAAATTCCTCGTTGTTTTCTATGTTGCCGCAAGTCACGAGGTCCACGTCGTTGAAGTCCGGTTTGTGCAGAACGGAACCGAAAAGAGCTATGGCTTTGTACTCTCCGATGAGGTCAGGGCGTTCCTTGATGGCCTGCCTGAAGAGTCCTATCACGCGAACGTTCGGAGGCGCATCATTCGTTTGCATTTACCATCATCCCCAAATGGTAATGACACAATGGCCGAAGAAGGAGATAAAGGTCTGCCACAACCGGCGTGGTTGCACAGAGGGAACGACGCAGCGCTATGGTCCTTTTAATACAGGCAAGCCGCAAATACAACCTTAGTGGTTGCATGGATCTGAAAGCGCTGGGCCTCAACAAGTTCGAGAGCAACGCATACGAGACGCTCCTGCGCGTAGGCAAGGGAACGGCCGCGCAGGTCTCGGCTGCGTCCGGCGTGCCATACGGCAGAATATACGACGTTCTGGAAAGCCTCGTCCTGAAGGGCCTCGTCAAGGTGACGCCGGAGAAGCCCAAGACGTACACGCCCGAGTCTCCGACAGCCATACAGGACCTCATAGAGAAGCGCGTCACGGAACTGCTTGAGCTGGGCAAGGAAGTCGAGAAACTCAAGGCCGCACACGAGACGCGGCCGACAGAAGCCGTGTTCGTGACCAAGGAGAAGGCGAACTTCAACAGGTTGATAAGAGAGGCTCCAGAGAGTAAGCAGTACAGCTATTCCATCAAATACTCCTCAGAATTCAAGCCGGAATGGACGCGCGATACGACGAGCGGCGTCAAGCGTGGAATCGACCTGAAGGTGCTTGCGAGATACGACGCAGAGACGAAAGAGAACGTACGCAAATGGCTGAAGATACACAAGAACATACGACCCATACACAATGAAGGCGTTGCTTTGAGCGTGCAGGACGACGAGCGCGTCCTGATAGCGCTCATCAAGACCGAGGTCCATGTCCAAATACGGGACAAAGCCTTCGCCAAGCTGATGAAGCAGCTCTTCCTTGCGTACTACGAGAAGGCGGAGAGGATCAAGCCTTAGCTTTAATCTCCCCGGCCTTCCCCAGATGCGTGCCGTCCAGAAGGAACACGTCGCATTCGCGTACGCGTACGACGTGATTGCGCGTTATCGGCGATATCTCCTTTTCGGAACCGCGGTTCCGAAGTTTGGAACCGCGAGATTCCAAATTCTCTGCGAGCGGCCGGTTGACAGGCATTCCTCCTGTCAGGTTATTGAAAGGCGGTACGACGATGACGCTCTTGGTCTTGATTTTGTCTCTTTGTTTCCTGTACTTCTTGTGCAGAGCGTCCGCGTTCGCATCGCCGCGCAGCCAGCAGTATTCGACCGAGCGAAAACCGAGCTTGTCGCGGAACTCCACCGCAGGATGCAGGTGGGCCATTATGAGCATGGAGGCCGAGCACACGGACGCGGAAGGCCACGCGTGGCCGTGTGTCAAGTACGCGTCTTTGTATTTGTAACCTGATTGGTTGTGCAAACGCACGCCCTTCGGAACCAGCTCCTTTATAAGACCGTCATGGTTTCCCGGAACGACATGCACCTCCACGCTCTTGGAAAGCTCCTCCAGAAACTTCGGAACCTCGCGGCGCTCCTGCCACGTTATGTTCGTAACGTTGTGCTTCAAATCGCCGATGATAAACAGCTTCCTGGCCTTCGTCTCGCGTATCAGTTTCTGGATTCTTTTGAGCATCGCTCCGGTGTTCGAACGCAGGAAGACGCCGTTGCGGTAAAGCTCGGTCTCGTATCCTATATGCAGCTCGCCTATCACGAGCGCGTCATCTACGAGCATCGCTGCCTCGTTCGTGACAAAGCGGACTCCTTCCATGGAGCCGTTTATATCCATAACGATTAAATAAGGGACGGGTGTGCATTCTGGCAAACCAGATAGGAACGGTAATCTCGACAGACGAAGGGCCGAGCGTCACCGGTTTCTCTTTCGTAATAGACGAGGCGAACCCCGTAAGGCGCGGCCAGTTCGTCACGGTGGAGAGCCACGAAGGAGTTCTCATCGCGCGCGTATCTGACATCGTGAAGTCGAACCGCTACTATCAGCGAGCCGAGTCCGTGCGCGAATACGAGCGCTCCGGCAAGAAGATGTCCGATCTCTTCCCCGTGAGCCGCTGGGAGTTCCTGATAGGAGAAGCCAAGCCTCTCGCCGTGTTCTCGTCCGTGCTTCAAAGGCCGGCCTTCCCCCCGTCTCCGGGCACGCCCGTGCACGTGGCAGACGACAAGATGCTCGCCTCTTTCATAGGACTCGACGCCAAGAAAGGATTGCACATGGGCAACTTGGGCAATCACGACGTTGACGCTCGCCTGAACCTCACCAAGCTTTTCCAGAAGCATCTGGCGATACTCAGCATCTCAGGCGGAGGCAAGTCTTACCTTACATCCGTTCTCATCGAGGAGCTGCTGGAACGCAAACCGGAAGACGGCCAAATCGCCGCAGTGATGATAGACACGCACGGCGAATACATGGGTTTCGCAGAAGACGAAAAATACAGGAACAAGACGACCGTGGTTTCGGGCCGCGACTTCAAGATTGGAGTGCCTGATCTGTCCGTGCATCTCATAGAAGAACTGATTCCTGAAATGACGTCCGTGCAGAAAAGAGAGCTCGAGCGCGTCATAGACGAGATGCGCGAGGAGTTCAAGGGGAAGGTCTTCGGTCTCACGGAAGTTGCGAACAAGATTGCCGCGGACGAGCGCATAAAATCGAACACAAAAGACGTTCTGATGGCGAACCTCTACAAGCTGCGCAACACCGGATTCTTCGGCGTGGCCGACAACCCGTCCATGGACGTTCTTGCGAAGCCGGGCCACCTAACAGTCATTGACGTATCTGACACGACATCTCTGCAAAAGAGACAGATGCTCGTGGCGTATCTCGGCCGCAAGCTTTTCCAGGCGCGGATGGACGGGCGAGTGCCGCCGTTCGTCCTGTTCGTGGAGGAGGCCCACAACTTCGCGCCCGAAGGCGTCTCGAAGGAAGGAGCGCTGAGCCGCAACGTCATAGAGAAGATAGCGCGCGAGGGTCGCAAGTTCCACGCCTCGCTCTGCCTGATTTCGCAGAGGCCGATACAGCTTTCTACAACGGCGCTCAGCCAATGCAACACGCACATAATTCTGCGCGTCACGAATCCCTACGACCTCGACCACATCGGAAAGTCGTCCGAAGGACTGACGCGCGACGTGCTCGACATCATATCGAGCCTGCGCGTCGGCGAAGCGCTCATCGTGGGAGAGGCCGTGAACTATCCGATATTCGTGCGCGTGCGCGAGCGCCGCTCCAAGAAAAGCGAGCGCGGCGTGCCTCTTGAAGAGGCGGCCGTCGCATACGCCAAGGGCAGCGCGCAGAGGAAGAGCGACGCGGCGGCGCTGATGGACGACGGCGAACAGTAAACGTTTGTTTAATCGACTCGCACGCGTGTACTATAAATATGCGTGCGCTACAGTCGGCATATCGGGGACACGACCC
The DNA here is from genome assembly GCA_016432325.1 of Candidatus Aenigmatarchaeota archaeon. Lineage (GTDB taxonomy): Archaea > Aenigmatarchaeota > Aenigmatarchaeia > PWEA01 > JACQIF01 > JACQIF01. The sequence goes on along the minus strand of CP066684.1, from coordinate 90,922 downwards.
GAAACATGTTGTGGGTATCTGGATGGAACATTACGATTTTTCAATGGAACACGATGAGTTCAGCGAACCTAGAAGCCGCAACGGCAGGGTTGTGCGGGCAATTACAGAGACGCCAGGCGACGTACTTGGTGACGGTGGCCGCGCCTTCATCGCAGACTATGCCAGAGATGTTCTCAAGATAGATCCAAGCAGAGTGAACTACGGAAAAGTCACGATAAAAGACGGTACTGTAACGATTCCTGTAATGGATAGTCTGGAACGCGTCAGAGAAAGGCGCGTGATGTTACCGGTTTACGCTAGCGTTCTTCTTAACACAGATGCCGTGGGAAGCTACCACGAAAGGACAGGCTTTTTTAACCCCGCGAGAGACAGGGCGCCTCCTGTGCCGCGCAGCGTCCTCTTGGAAGGCGGCAGGTTCGTCGGCAAGCCGCAGACCGAGGAAGATGTCGCGGCTCAGAAAGAATGGGAACTCTGGACAAACAAGAGAATTGAGTTCGGGGCAGGCGTGCAGCGTTAACTAAGCGACATATAAAGCTTTCTATGCATAACCTTGTCTGGCAAGGCGATTCCATGTTCGTTACAGCCGAAACTCTTCAAGACAGGAAACAAGTGCTCAAAAACTCGATGGTGAATACAGTCGCCGCCGACTCCCAGCTCATGAGACTCATGCTGAACACCAAGGAGGAGTGGCGTGCCATATTGGGCGCCTGGATGCGCGGCGAGCTCACATATGGTGAGACCCTTCAGGACTTGGGTCTGAAGAGGAAGAAGGAAGGCGACTTGGACGAGCCAATGTGTTTTCTCGACTACGCCGATTTATGCAGACGCCTCTACGTGTCCCGTGCCAGCGACATGGTATCCTCCGTGAAAAGCATGATTTCCAACCTCAACGCATACGAACGTGAAACAACGAGAATACTTCGAAACGACGAATTCGACATGACAGAACTGCATAGGGTCGACGAGAAAGTAGATCGTTTCCATGCGTTTCAGTCGCAGAGCCTGGGAGCATTCCGTCACACTGTCAACAAGCTACCTCCTGAAAGGAAGGGCAAGCTTCCTGCGGGTATCAATGTTTACAGGAAGAGGCTCGACGACCACAAAGCTGCCATGAAAGACCATGTCGAGGAGTGGCTTGGAGACTACGATCGCCGCTTCAACGACGGCAAAGAATTCGCTTAAACGGTTGTTGGGTTCATCACGCGCACGACGCGCGTGGGCTCGTTCTTCTCGCGCTCCCTTTCGAGACGGTACAAATATCCGGTGACCGCGTCTTCGAGCTTTTCGTCGTGCGTTATCAAAAAGACCTGGTCGACGTACTCGCCGATGCGGTCGCGCAGCACTTCGGCGAGCTGTTCCACCGCGTTCGCATCGAGATTGTGCGTCGGCTCGTCCAGCACGAGCCACCGCAGGTTGGGGGCGAGTACGAGCGCGAATGCCATGCGCAGCGCGAGCAGAGCCGTCGTGCGCTCACCGCCTGAAGCGACTCCTTCGACAGGAACCCAGTCTCCCGCGTTCTCTTTCAATTCGAGCGTGTAGTCATCGCTGACGCCCAGACGAACGTCGATGTAATCTTCGTACGGATAGAGCGTTTCCCATAACTGCGACATCGTCGCGTTCACAGCGACCACGAACTCGCGGCGGAGCGCGGTCTGCGTCTCTTCGAGAGCGGACTGAAACTTCCTCAGGTCATCTGCCAGGCTTTCCATCTTCTGTATCTGTTCGCGGTGCTTGTCAAAGAGCGCTTGGCGCTCGCGCAGGCGCGCCAGCTCGTTCGTTCTGTCTATCAGAACGTTCTCAACGCCCCGCAGCTCTGTGCGCAAGGACGCCAGCGCCGAAGACGACACGCGCAGCCTGTCCTGCAAGCCGTCCGTGGACACCCCGTCCATGGCGGCGCGCATCTCTGCCATTCGAACCTCAAGAACGGAAAGCTTTCGCGTATTCTCTTCAAGAAGTTTCCTTTTTGTCGCGGCCTGCTCGCAGAGCGCAATTCTCTTGTCCAGTTCATGGAGCTCTTCCCTGCACGATTCCATCAGTTCAGACGACTCGGCCAGTTCCTTCTCCGCATCCGCCTGATGCTTCAGAGCGTGCTCGATATTGCCCCGAAGCTCCTTTATGTGGGCCTCCTTCTCAACGACGTGCGCACTCCTGTGAGCCTCGTCTATGGGCTGCTCGCATGTAGGGCATACTGCGCCTGCCGATTTGAGCGCTTCGATGCGCCGCGCGGCCTCTTCTATAGCCATCTCGAATCGCTGTCTCATATTTGTCAGGTCGCGCAGTTTCCTGTCCCTGGTCTCCTTTTGTTTTTGAATATGCGGCATCCCTTCTGCGAGAAGTTTCTTTTTCTCTGCCAGAACGTCCGCGCGCACGTCAACGGCGTCTGTTTCAAGAATCCTTATCGAACCGAGCAGCCTGCTCTTCTCGACATCAAGAGAGCGTATCTCAACTTCCTTCTTGCGCACGTTCTGGATCTCCTCTTCCATCTTGTTCGTTGCTGTCGCTATTTCCATCTCCTTCAGCTTCAGGTTCCTGCGCTTCCCATCAAGCTCGCGCATTTCGCTCTCTATCCCATCGACACGCCTCATCCCGTCGCCGCTCTCCATCTCTCTAACAAACGCGCTCTTGTCCCGGACGCTGTCGCGTATGCGATTGAGCACTGTCGTACACGTGGAACGCGCGGCTTCGAAGCGGTCTATGCGAAGCAGCGCATCGATGCGCTTCATCCTCTGGCCCTTTTGCAACGTGAGGAAGTAGTCCAGGCCGTTCTGTTCCGCGTAGACGGCCCGCGAGAAAAGGTCGTAGTTCGTGTGCAGCACGCGCTCGACGACATCCGTAACTTTTGTAACTCCAGAATCGAGCAGGCGGCCTTCCTTGCGTATCTCTGCGACGCGCCTGCCGTCGCGGTCTATCCTGCGCATTATCTCGTACGCAACGCCGTTCCATTCGAATTCGAGTCTCACCTCGGCCTCGGCTCTCTTCTGCGGACGCTTCATTATCACGTCCTCCAGCACGAGCCGCCGCGCGCTCAACGCCGGAAACGTGCCGAACAGCGCGAACGATATCGCGTCCAGAACGCTCGACTTGCCGGAACCCATCACGCCTATCAGGGCGTTCGTGCCTTCCGAAAATTCGAGCGTCGAGTCCCAGTGAGAGCGCCATCCTTTCAACGTAAGCTTCGTAATCATTGCCAAACCACCATGTTGATCAGGGAACTCATGCAGGAACGCCCATCGGTCTTTCCATCTGTTCTCTCTTTTCCGCCAGCAACGTCACAAGAGTCGCCTCTGCGTCGCCTTCCACCAGATGCTCGAAGACATCCTCGAAACGGAAGCCCGACTTCTGCTGTTTCAGGAACTCGCGCAGGAGCTTGAAGCCCAGCTCGTCGAGCGAAAGGCGCTGTTCGCGTATCTCCTGAAGTACGTGGCGCCCAAATGATTCCTCCGAAAGCCGTGAGCCGATGCTCAAAATGCATTTCTCCGCATACGCGTCGCGCAGGTCCTTGAGATTCGTATCGGAGAACGAGACGCCTTTCGGAAGTCTTCCTTTAACACGAACGCGGATAAGGGGTTTCCTGTCGAAGCGTTGTTTCAGAACGTCTTCCACATAAGCCTCCACGAGCTTCTTAGTCTCCTGGGGCGGGCGGTCGTTTATCTCTATCTCCTTGTAAAAAACCCGCCGCGCGGACAGGAGAGGAACGGTCTGTATGTTGGTCTTCGCGCCGTCGACTTCCACGACTACAAAGCTCTTGCCCCCGCTCGCTTCGGCCTTGTTCACCTGCGTCGTCACCGTCGAACCGACAATCATGAAAGGCTTGCCGTGCGCTGTCGTGACCTGATGCTCGTGTATGTGACCGTCCACGTACAGGTCGAAGCCTGCGGGCAGGTCTTCCAAGCGTATCGAAGGAGGCTCTATCGGATTGAAGATGAACGGATGTATCGACTGGTGCATCACCAGAATATTGAATGCGCCTTCAACGGGCTTGGGATTCCAATGCTGGAGAACGTCACGGGCGTACGCCTCCGGAACCCATCCTATGCCGTGAACGGCGACGCGCGCTCCTCCGAACTCATAGAGCTTGTGGTTCGCGTTGATGTAGTCGAAGTGTCCGCCTTGCGCGAGGCCTTCGACAGGATTGGTCAGCCCCTTGCCGCGGCGCTCGTGGTTGCCGTGGATGACTGCAAGCGGCGTCTTCAGTCTCGCCAATGTCCGCAGAGCGCGTGACCACTCTTCTGGTCTAGGCAGCTTGGTGTCGAACATGTCGCCGGCGTGCACTATCAAATCGCACTCCAGCTCTTCGATGCGCGCGACAGCCTCCTCGAATGTATCCCAAGCGTCTTCGCTTCGCTCTGTCGAGCGGCCGAAGCCGAAGTGCGTGTCTGATATGAAAGCTATTCGCATGACTGCCCCCGGTTAATTGGAAGAAAGACGGATATAACTTTGGAGGCTCTAGTGGCCGTTGGTCGCGTACGCGCAAGCCGGTTCGTATCTGTTAAGACCCAGCCGGCGTTCGAGGTCCGAGAGGCACATGTTGTCTATCTCTTCAGGCGCGACACCCAGCGCTTCCGCGGACTCGCGGCGGAGCCTTGAGAGGAGAGGGTCGTTTCTGACGAGTTCGTTCATGGTTTCCTTAAGGCGCGATAACTTATATAAATCTTTTCGCTTCCAAGAATGCGCATGGGGGAACCGGAAGGCGAGAGTTGCGACGATGTCGACAAAATGATGAAGGGGCTGGACAGGGCGCTAAAGAACTACGACAATGCGGGCAATGCCTACGGCAAACACCTCCTCGAAGAGATGAAAAGGAATCCGGAAGAAGGCATAAAATTGATAAGGCCCTCTATGGGCAAAGCGATCCGTGACGCTTATGACGGACCAGATGGATTGGGTGCCAGCTACGTCATGGCTATGGCAGGCGGGCCGCATGAATCCATCACCGCGCCCATATACAATGCTGTTGGAGCCGTCTATCCGTATCTCACGAGGGAGCAAAGAGAAGCCGCGCTACGCGAAGTTCTTGGAATGATGGACCACAACAACTACCTCATCGTCCAAACAGCGCACACACCGTTCATCCGCAACCCAATACTCCTCTCCGACATAACGATCCCGCGTCCCCATTACGGACCCGGCCTCGACGGCGAGAATCAAGGGCTCATAAAGAAAGGCAGAGCCGGCGAGGAAGAGTTGAAGGCAGGAAGGTACGAGGATTTCGAGAGCTTCGCCAAAGAGTGCATCCTCCCGGACGGCCTGTTTGATCCAGACGTCGTGCGGAACGATTTCATCGTCGGCTTCTCCGTTCTAAGGTCGGACTACTGCGACTGGGGCGCGGACTACGTTCGCGTGGTCGACGGGGAGTTCCTTGAACAAACGATGCGTGGAATAGTCTCCATGCGCTTCGCGCCGAGGAGGGGGAAGGAAACGACGACTGAATCGATAGAACGCGGGACGGCACGCCTCAAGGAGCTACTGCCCGAATCGCTCCACGACAGAATCGAACCGTTGCGCCTGCAGGCCGACTGGATAGACGCGACAAAATTCGCCTAGAGGAGCAGCTTGAAACGAAACTGTGGCCGATTCTTCATGCGCTCTCTTCGAAATGTTCCAACCCAACCTGCGAGCAGACAGGCTTGAAATCCCAGTCCGCCTCGGGGAAGTGGCCCAATTCAAGACCGTACATCCGCAGGTCCGCCTGCGCGGGATGCGTCTGGCCGCAGGGAACCGCGTCAAACCCGTGGTCCTCGACGTAGTGCGTGGTGAGCCCGCGCATCCGTTCGCAAACGCGCGCCCAAGGCCTGAAATGGAAGAAGCGCGTGTCGCGCTCATCGACGTTCAAGGCACGATCGTTCATACGTTTTATATAGGTTCCGTAGGCTTTAATATCTGTCGTACGACGGTGGACGTACGCATGAAATCATGCGGATTTCAAACTTGCCTCACGAGGTTCGGTGAATGTCAGAACAGCTTGGAATGCAGCACAAGAAATCCGAATTCAGCGAGTGGTACAATGAAATCGTGCAGAAGGCCGAGCTCGCCGACCACTCCTCGGTCAGCGGCTGCATGGTGATAAGACCGTACGCGCACGCAATATGGGAAAGGATTCAACGCGCGCTCGACGACAGGTTCAAGGCCCGCGGCGTTCAGAACACATACTTCCCGATGTTCATACCGGAGTCGTTGCTCAAGAAAGAGTCGGAGCACATAGAAGGATTCGCTCCTGAAGTCGCCTGGGTCACCCATTCGGGAGAGACCAAGCTCGGAGAACGCCTTGCGGTGAGACCGACGTCAGAAACCATAATGTACGAGTCGTTCGCCAAATGGATACGCTCGTGGCGCGACCTGCCTCTCAAGATAAACCAATGGTGCAACATCGTTCGCTGGGAGTTCAAGCATCCCATGCTCTTCCTGAGAACGCGGGAGTTTCTCTGGCAGGAGGGCCACACGGCATTCGCGGACAAGGAAACGGCGAAACGCGATGTCGAGGACGCGAGAGAGGACTACAGAGCGGTTTACGAGGACCTCATGGCGGTCCCCGTCGTCTCGGGTCTCAAGTCGGAGAAAGAGAAGTTTGCCGGCGCGGAATATACGACCACTCTGGAAATCATGATGCCGGACGGCTGGGTCATACAGGGATGCACCTCGCATCATCTGGGACAGAACTTTTCCAGGCCCTTCGGCATCACGTTCAAGGACAAAGACGAGAAGGACCAGCACGTCTACCAGAACTCATGGGGCTTCACGACCCGTTCGATGGGAATACTCTTCGCCACGCACGGGGACGACAAGGGACTGATAGTACCGCCTCGAGTTGCGCCTGTACAAGCCGTCATAGTTCCAATATACAAGGACGAAAACAAGACGGAGGTTCTCAAATACGCCCACGAAATCTCCGAGAAGCTCCCCGGACTGCGCGTGCACGTGGACGACAGAGACGCCTATACGCCGGGATTCAAGTTCAACTGGTGGGAACTGCGAGGAGTGCCCCTGCGCATAGAGTGCGGCCCAAGGGACATGGCATCAAAGGAAGCCGTGTTCGTCAGAAGGGACGACGGGAAGAAGACGGCCGTGAAGCTCACGGGACTCCGCGAGAAGGCGGAGGCCGCGCTCGAGGAGATACAGAAGAGTCTTTACAGCAAGGCAAAGAAATTTGCCGATGAGCACACGAAGGAGGCTTCTAATATGACGGAGCTCAAGAAGCACCTCGATGGGAATCGCATCCGCGCCCTATGGTGCGGCTCGAGAACCTGCGAAGACGGAGTCAGGGAGGAGACGGGCGCCAAGATATCGTGCCTGCCCTACGGACTCAATACGAAACCTGTCAAGGGCGAATGCGTGTATTGCGGCAAGGGAGCCAGCCACGCCGCGTACTTCGGAAGGAGCTACTGAACCCCGAAGCCGTTTAAATGCGCAACGGGCTCCCGAGCCTTTAAATATCACCTAGAACACAATAAAACGCAGTCGGGAGGATTAAAAACAGAAGGTGATTTGAGATGGCATGGGATTTTTTGAAAAGGGAAGCGTCTGAAGACGACTTTGTCGAGGTCGAGCACCACAGCGCGCACGACGCGAGCTCGATTCCGATAAGAATCGCGAAGATAAACGACTACGCCGACGTCGAGCCGGTCCAGAAAATGGTCAGGGAAGGCAACATAGTCTTCGTCAAGATCAAAGGCTTGAAGGACAAGGACATGAGCGAACTCAAGCGCGCGGTCGAGCGCTTGCGCAAGACGGTAATGGCGATAAACGGAGACATCGCAGGAGTCGATGAGAACTTCGTGATAATCACGCCGAACTTCGCGCGTGTCGATCGTTCTGAACCCGGACAGGCCGTTCTTGGCCCTGCTCCGGGACCTGCCGCGCGATAGAAACGCGCGGCCGTTCTTTTTTTATTTTGTTTAGCGTAACTTAGGAAAGGTGTTGACAGATGATTGACGCGTTCACTCTTGGCCTTCTAGCGGCCTCAATACTATTTATTGGGTACGGTATTGCGAGAATAGCGCTTCCTATCACGGCCAATTTTCAACTTACAACAGAACGCGGGAGAGGGATCTTACTTGGCCAAGGGACACTTCTTGTCGGGTTTGGCGTGTTGTCTGCCGTTTCGAGTGGACTCGGTTTACCAGAATTAAAACCTGTGGACGTATTCGCTCTCGGGTCTATAGCGTTCGTGACCGCGTCATTCATGTACGGACTTCTTAACATATCGGGCGCGGCGAATCGAGCTCTTCTTTTGGCAACAGTATCATCTCTGGAGTTCTTCATGGCCGCTCTTACATTCCTGTTTTTGGTAGAATATCCCTATGTGGAGAGTATGTTTAGAGACGCGTTTATCATCACGGCCTCTCTGAGTCTCATGCTCGCTTCGTTGAGCTTCTTTGACGTGGTTTTAATGAAGTTGGGAATATTCCCCCACGAAGGTAAGAGACACATGGCATCGAAAGATACATAAGCAGGAACTCTCCTATCCATGGGGGTTGTTTAATGAAGTGGAAGCTGTTTTTACTCCTGCTGTCTTTCTTCTTCGTTCTACAGACAGAGTTCGTGAACGCCGAAGAATACAATCGATCTTGTAGTCAAGCTTCATCGGCGGAGCTAAATCGAATAGACATATCGACGAGGCCATCTTCGTGGTATGGAGTATTCAGTCCGTTTTTCTTGATAGAACATGAAAGCGCCCTTACAACAATGGAATTAGAAATCAATGGCGACCTCACGAAATTCGAGAGAGACCTTCGATATTCATTTATATGGAGCTGTCTTGATGGTACAGGCAACCCAATACCAGAATACAAAAGGGTCTACCATAGCCGGCGGTTTAAGAATTTTATCGTGAATGGGAATATAACTCGCCTGATTGCACACGAAGAAATGTGGGTTCCATACCAGTCGGCGGAATGTCGTATAGGGATAGATCGTCTCTATATAGAGAGCAAAGACGGCTGCGAGGGATCTAACTGTTTCTGTCCTATTGAGAGGTTGTCTTATGATATCCGCACTGACGTTGGGCAAAGAGTCTATCCGATAGAGATTTTCATCGCATTTGTTACTCTTATTCTTACCGCAACCGGATCCATGTATAAACCCCTCGTCGACCTATTTGGTTGGATAATAAAACGCTGTGAGAAAGTTCGTAAATACGGCCGAACGTAATTAGATAAAGGCCGTGTCCTCGTATATGGCAGAACTTGAAACTCAAACAAGCCTCACGGTCTCCAAGTTCCTCGGCACCAGCGTCTCTATTCTGAAGTTCTTGTGTATCGCGTGCGCCAAGTCGAGACAGCGCGACTCTTCCCCGTGCACGCATATCACCCTTTTCGGACGATCGCGGAGCCTGTGGATGTACGAAAGCAGCTGGTTCCTGTCGGAGTGCCCGGAAAAGCCGTCTATCACGTCGACTTCCATGTTCACCTTCACGAGCACGCGCTTGCCTTTCTCCTCGAGAGGTATCTCCTTCCATCCCCGCTGGATCTTCGCGCCTAGCGTACCTTCAGCCTGGTAGCTGACGAACAGGAGCGTATTCTTCTCGTCCTCGGCGAAGTGCTTCAGGTATTCGACAGAAGGCCCGCCCACGAGCATCCCCGACGTGGCTATCACGACGCAAGGCTCTGTGCTGTTTATGACCTCCTTGCGTTCCGTGGCCGAACCGACGCGCTTGAAGATGGGGCTCAGGAACGGGTTCTCGCCCTGGTGGAATATCTTGTATTGCAGTTCGCGCGACATGTATTCAGGATACGTGGTGTGTATGGCCGTCGCGTCCCACAGCATGCCGTCGAGATACACGGGATAGTTGAAGTCCTTCTGCGTCGCGAGGACTATCATCATCTCCTGGGCGCGCTCCACCGCGAAAGACGGTATCAGCACCTTCCCGCCGCGCTTCAGAGTCGCCATGACTTTATCGATGAGTTTGCGCTCCGCGTCGACGCGCGAAGGCTGTATTGCGTTCGCGGCGCCGTACGTTGACTCCGTTATCAGGGTCTCGATGCGCTGGAAATCCGTGAACGTGGGCTCTGACAGCTTCGAACGCTCGAAGTTGTAGTCCCCTGTATAGACGATGTTGTGCAGCCCCTCGCCGACGTGCAGGTGGACCAGCGCCGAGCCGAGCATATGGCCGGCGTTCTGCAGGGTGACGCGCATGTCAGGAGTGATGTCCGAGACCTCGCCGTATTCAAGCGTTATGGAATGCTTTATCGCCTTTTCGACGGCCCGTGTCGTGTAAGGCGACCCTCCGCCCTCGCGTTCGCCGATGTCCACGTAGTCCAGGCACAGCAGGGTCATAAGGTCGCGCGTCGGCGACGTGGAATAGACAGGACCCTCGTAACCGTATTCGTACAGATAGGGCATGAACCCCACGTGGTCGAGGTGAGAGTGCGAAATTATGACCGCGTCCAGCGCGCGGATGTCGAATTCGGGAATCTGCAGATACGGATACTCCGGCTTCGTGGAAGGCTTCACACCGCAGTCCATGATGACGCGGCTGTTCGGCGTGGATATCTGCATGCACGAGCGGCCGACCTCGCGGAACGCCCCCAGCGCGGTCAGGCGCACCCAGTCTATCTCCTTCTTGTCCGCCGTGTGGATGCGCTTGCCGATATCGTTCAAAAACTTGCGGCGGAACTCGGACTCCTTGAAAAGAACTTTTCGTATCGTCGCCACGACATCCGACTGTATCGCAGGCGCGCGCTTCACGACAGTCGCCCAGTGGGTGTCGCTCTTTATCTTCCTCAGCAGCTCGCCACCCTTGCCTATGACCAGCCCGGGCTTTAGGGCCTCGATGGTGACGCGCGAGAATGCCGGTTCGAATGTTATCTCCTCGAGGCCGGCCGCTTCCGGAATGGCCTTCTTTATCGTCTCGCGCACCTCCTCCATGTCCTTCGTTATCGAAGGGTCCGGCCGTATCTCGATGCGTTTCTTGAGTTTGGAGACAAGCGCGCGGATGAACGTCCCGTTGGCCGTGAACGTCTCGGGGTTCTTCACGTATACTACAATCTCAGAGCCTTCGAACGCGATGTCAGAGACGTCCGCGTCCGCAGGCAGCCCTGCCTTCACTTCGTCAATTATATTCACCAGAGTACACCTTTTGTTTCCTTATCTCGGTTTCGAGAATCTTTTGGCCGTCACTTAAGATAGGAGTCTATCTCCTTCTCGGAGAGTTCCTTGGAACCCGTCTCGTCTATAACTATTATCGTGAAGCCGTCGCCGCCTGAAGCTATGTCGCGCTTTGTGGCTGCGCGCAGCGCTTTGAGTGTCAACGTTATTCCCTGGTCGCGCGTGATGTTGGATTTGTACTGGTCTTCAAGAACGCCCAGTGCGTACGGCATTCCGCTGCCGGCCGCCAGATAGTCCTCTCCGTCGACCACGCCTCCGTATGCGTCCAGCGAATACAGTTGCGGTCCTTTGTTGTCTACTCCTGCCAGGAGAAACTGCCCCATGTAAGGGAAGTACTTGGCGCCTTGGAGTATGTTAGCCAAGAGCGTAGCCGCAGAACGCACCCCGATGCGCTCGCCCTTCTGGAGTTTGTAGAGCTTCACTTCGGCGCGGAGATACCGTACGATCGACTGCAGGTCTCCTACCATGCCCGCTATCGTCATGGCTATGTGCTCGTCTATGGGATACACCTTTCTGACGTGCGTGCCGTCCACGAGGTATCCCATCGTCACTTTCTTTTCAGCGCCGAGAACTATGCCTCCGTTGTATCTGATCACAACGTTGGTTGTCCCGGTCTTCTTGCTTTCCATCTGGTCTGTCATGATAGTCACCGTAGAAACATTGAAACCTCAAAAAGGGTCTGTACGTTGTACGCAACAGCACCTATATAAAACAATGCGTTGTTTTAAAATTACCGCGCTCCGCAGTAGCTATTTAAACCCGACTGTCCGCGCAATAGCGCTTTTAAAACTTTATTAATGGGCCGTCCGTAAAGGGTTTATGAAGTATACGCGCGAACTCGAGCTCGGTATTGGCATTCTAATTGTTGTCGGTGCTTTGGCATTCGCGCTCATGGGCGGGGCCACGAGTCCGCTCGGAGGCACGCAGGGGTCCGCAGAAGGCGCCGGACACGCCAAATCCAACCTTCCGTCGACCGCTTCGCTCGTAATAGACGACAGCGGCTTCGCGCCCTCTTCAATCGCACTGGCCGCAGGCGAGGTTACAATAACAGTCCGCAACGCGGCGACGAGCACTCACGGCTTCGCGCTTCCCGATTACAGCATAGACCAGATAATCCCGCCTGAAGAGACGCGCACATTCACTTTCGCCGCGCGTCCGGGCACGTACACGTTCTCAGACTCGATATACGAGAATACAGGCACTCTGACGGTTGAGTAGTTACCAGGCAGAAGACAGGTGACTTTGCAACCGCGCAGTTTCAGGCAGGTCAGTGACCCATCTCAAGTCTCAGCAATGCCTTCTTGACGCCGAGTCCGGCCGAGTAGCCTCCGAGAGAGTGCGAACCGACCACGCGGTGGCACGGAATTATTATCGGCAGAGCGTTCGTCGCGCAGACGTTTGCAACAGCGCGGTACGCATGCGGCCTGCCCACCAGTTCTGCCAAGCGCTTGTACGAAAATGTCATTCCAAACGGTATGTGGCGCATCTCCACGAGCACGCGCCTCTGGAAGTGCGTGAACGGTTTCATGTCCACGTCGTAGTCCTCGAACGTAAGGCGCCTGCGCTTCATGTACGCGTCAACGTCCTTCGCGATATCGTCCCTGCTCTTGTTCCTGATCAGGGACTCGTCCACTTCGAGCCGCGCGCCCGCGACGCGGACGAACATCAGTACGCCTCCGCGTCCTTGATGAGCATGTCAGGAACGTCATTTTCGAGAATCTTGTATTTGAGGTGGCACCGTTCGCAGACCAGGACGCTCTCTTTTTTCAAATGGCGCACGTCGCCCTTGCACTTGGGGCAGGCCAGCACTTCGAGAAGGGTTTCGAGTTTGGATTTGGGCATTGAATCACGTTTGCCGTTGAATTATATATAAACATCAAACCTTCCACGTCCTCGGATAGACGCCGCGGGCCATGACCACGCGGTCTGTGCGCACGGCCATCACGCGCTCCTTGTGGATTGCTTCCGCGCCGGCGGCGGCCTTGCCTATCGCGACGAGCTCGCCTTTGGCGGAAAGCAGCGCGACAAGATCGCCTGCGCGAACGTCTTTTTCAAGCCTCAGCACGCCGCCGCTCGAAAGCGGCGCGCCGTTGCACAAAGCGTCGATGGCCGTGTCTTTGACGATCACGTGCTTCAGGTGCTCAACGCCCTCTTCCACAGGCATGACGAGCTTGCGGATTTCGTCCTCGTTGCCTGTCTCCTTCCAGACGTCGTACGCGTCCTTGAGGTCCTGCATGCGCACGAGCGCGCTTTCGCCGAAGAATCCGGAGCGCACGCGACGCAGCTCGGCCATGTGCGCACCGCCGATAAGCACACCCATGTCCGATATGAGCTTGCGGATGTACGTTCCGGCCTCGCACGAAACGCGCATCAGCACGTCGTTGCCGTCGCGCTCCAGAATTTCCAGTTCTTGCACTTCGCGTGTGCGTTCGACGCGTTTGACCGCGGACTTTCGCGGCGGCGTCTGCCTTATCTTGCCGAGAAACTTTTTAACGACGTCCGCGAGCTCCGCGTCCGTCACGTCGCGGTGAACTTTCATGACGGCGACGTATTCCTTCTGCGCGCCCATCAAGGCGGGCATTATCTTCGTCGCGTTCTCCAGAGCCGTCACCAGCACGCCCGTAACCTTGGGGTCAAGCGTGCCTGCGTGGCCCGCCCTTTTCAAACCAAGCATGTCGCGGACCCAAGCCGTAACCTGATGGGAAGTCGGACCCGGGGGCTTGTCTATGACGACGATTCCGTTTTTTATGTGATTTTCGACAGTACGCGCGCCGGGATAGCAGCCGAAGCGCATGTCTGATATCTCTTCCGAACGAACGAGCCAATCCTTGTTCATCATACGACGCCCATCAGCTTCCTTGTGAGAATGCCGAGCGGTAACGAGCAGAATACGTACCATCCTATCCAGCCCAACTCAGAACCGAAGAACGGCAGAGGTACGGGAAGCGTTACAACAATGCGCTTAGCCTCGAGCCGCGAGGTCTCCTTGTTGTACAACACGGGCTGGAACATATACCCTCCTTCATTGACGACTACGGTGTTGGGAAACTTCACCTCCTTGCCGTATGTCTCGCCGTTCACAGGAACGGCTCCGATGGTCAAAACAGGATCGCTGTTGGTTGTCAGCGTAACAGGAATATCGACTCCTTGATAAACGAGCGTTCCGGAGCCTTCGGTGAGCGTCACGGACGGCACCGCATAGAGCAGGGGCAGCAGCCAAACGAAGACGGGTATCACGATAACGAATGTTACCATCATGGGCTTCATGCTCATGCGCATCTGGTCGTGGGAAATCTCCATCATCCTGTCCTGATACTTCTTCGAGTCCTTCTGGTTGTTCTCCTTCTGTGCGTCCACCGCCTTCTTCTTGAGCTCCTCCAGTTCGAGACGGATATTTTTCGCCTTGTTCTGGTCCATCGTGTACTTGTAAATCAGGGTTATCGCGAATGACGTGACCAGTGCCACAACTGCTATGGACAGCGCCGCATGCGTCACAAGGAACTCCATCACGTACCACCCATGAACTTGCGCATTATCGGATGCATCTCTTCCACGTGCTGCTGGGCTATCTGTTCGTAGAGGTTGTATATTATCATGACTGCGAGCAGGATTCCGGTGCCGCTGCCCAGCACGCCGGCGAAGTCCGCGAATGACGCGAGGAGCCCTATGAAAGCGCCCGAGAGTATGGTCAGCGCCGGTATGTAGCGGTCCAGCACGCGTTCCACGACGCGAACGTCGCTGCGGAAGCCCGGCACGCCGAAGCCCGCGTTATGCATCTTCTGCGCCATCGTCTTGGAATCGAGACCTGCCGTGTTGACCCAGAAGAACGCGAATATTATGGAGCCGGCCGTGAGGAAGATGGCGTACGTAATCCACCTCCACGCGTCGGGGTTGACCGAAACCGACGGATCCAGAGCGGCTATCATTATCTCGGAGAAAGGCACTTGGGTCGGCGGCGATATCCACGAGATGAGTCCTGTTTCAGCGATCCCGCTGGCTCCGACCGTACCGAGAATCGGCGATCCGCGGGACTGTAGAAGCGTCGCCCACAGCTGGAAGTTGGCGAGAAGCGCGGACATCAGTATGACGGGGATGTTCGAAGTGTAGAGAAGCTTGAGCGGATACCTGTGACTGAGGCCGCGCCATCCCGGCGCCACGCGCTTGCCGAACAGGGCGTTTATCGTCATCGGTATCTCCACTTTCATTGCTTGGGCGTAGACGACTATGAAGAACACGACAATCGTGATGGCTATCGGCACTAGCGCTATGAAGGCGTTGCCCGGAGCCCCTGACATGAAGCTGCTGACGGCAACGGGAATGTTTCCGACGGGCCTTATGACCCCTCCCTGGCCGACGAAGTTGAAGGCGCGTATGAATATCTCGCGGCCGACTCCTGCGGCGATGAAGAGGGATATGCCAGAACCGATGCCCCACTTGGAGACGACCTCGTCCATCAGTATCACTATGAGTCCTCCGAGAGCTATCTGGAACATCACGGCCGCGGCGAGCCCGAGACCCGCAGAGGCAGGGGGGACAGCCCCGAACATCACGAAGGCGATCGCCTCGAAGAACGCGAAGCCGATGGCCAGAACCTTCTGCGTTCCCTGGTAAACGGCGCGGCCCTGATGGGTCGACGTGTCTATGCGTATCATGCCGCTGCCCGATATCAACTGTAGTATTATGGACGCCGTAACAATGGGCCCGATGCCGAGTGTCATGAGAGTTCCTATCTGCGAACCGAGGACCGTCTCTGCGAGGGCAAGGTTGCCCGCGGGGTCGCCGGAACCCCAGACGCGGATTTCGCTCATCACGTAGAACGACAGCAGCATGGCCGCGGTCCATATGAGCTTCGTCTTGAACAGCAACTTTTCCCTCGGCTTGTCCAGTCCGGGCAGCCAGTTGATGAACTTGACGTATACGTCGCGGAGAGAAAGTGTAACAGGAGACTGCGCTGACGGCTGAACGGTTTGCGGTGGGACGTTTACCGGTCCCTCATTGGCGTTCTGGGCGGTTGTATATGCTGCCATCAAACTCAGCCCGTTATAACAGAGCCGCCTGCCTTCTCAATCTTCTCCTTGGCTCCCGGAGAGCAGGCCTTGACAGTGACCTTGACGGGTTTTGTGATGAAACCTTTTGACAGGAGCTTTCCGAAGCCGAGCGCGTTGAGGTCGACGTCCTTCGAGCCTTTTGCGAGGCGTTCAATGTCTCCCACGTTCGCGGCTCTGGAGAATGTCAGAACCTTCTGCGGCCTGGAGAAGCCGTGTTTGCCCATGCGGTCCGGCGCAACGCGGCTGGCCCATATTAGATTGTGGCTGATCGAGCCGGCGAAACCGTGGCCTCCGCGCGAGCCTGCACCGCGGTGCTTCTTCTTGCCTCCCCAGCCGTGCCACTTGCTGCCTCTTTTCTTTCGAACAGCACGCTCTCTGCGAACAACCATGCTAAATCATCCTCTCTATGAGCTCTCCGATCGTGTTCTTCCTGTCCCCGAGTTCGCCCCGCGGATAGGGGGTCTTTATCGAATTCTTGAAACCCTTCCTCGGAGGAGCCAGGTGGAACACCAGCCCTTTGTACGGATTCGTTTTATCGTCCGAATGTTTGAGTTTCTTGGCGACGAGGAGCTTCTTCGCGACGTCCTCGCCCACGACTCCCCAAGTGACGTAATCCTTTACCTTGCGCAGCACTCCCAGATACGACGGTATCTGAGGTACCACGACGCACGAGTGCTGTTCCTTGAGGCCCATCTGTATGAGAGCGTCCTCAACGTCTGTGCGCGTACCGACGCTCCCCCGTATCCTTACCACAGCAATCATCATCGTCATCACCCAAGGGCCGCTCCTGCCTTTATGGCGCACTTCTCTCTCGCGACGTCGGAGAACTTCTTGGTGTTGAGATTCTGGAGAGCGTTGAACACCGCGTGCATGTGGTTGACGCGTGACTGCGTCTGGCCGCGGGACTTTATCCACACATCCTTCAGGCCCGCCAACCCTAGCACCTTCTTGGCCTCGTCGCTGACGGTAAGGCCGACGCCTTTGGGCGCGGGCATCAGCTTGACGCGCACGCTGCCGCTCTTGCCGTCAACCGTTGCGGGAATCGTGTGCAGCGTGCGGCAACCGCACTCCCACGAACCGCAACCCCTCTGGACGGGCATTATGGAGAGCTTTGCATCCTTGGCCGCTTTTGCCGCGGCGAGCCTGAAATCGACGGCCTTGCCCATTCCTATGCCGACGTAACCGTCCCTGTTGCCGACGACGGCCATGCAGGACGTCTTGAAGCGGCGGCCGCTCTTGTGCATGCGCGCTGTGCGACGACCTGGGATTCTTCGGATGCCTCCTCCCTTGCCTGTGCTGCCTCCGATGAGTATGATATCGTTCTCTATGTTGGGAAGAAGGAAGTCCACTATCTCGGCCTCCAATATCGTCCAGCCCTTCTGGAAGATGTAATTTATGCTCGTGACTTCTCCTTTCATGACCTTCCTGCCCAGCTCGGTCTTCGGCACCCAGTCCTGCAGCCCTCGTTGCGCGGCGAGAGACACTTCTTGTTCGACCTTCTCGACAGCCTCGGGCTTGGCGGCATCTTCTGGAGCTGCGACTATCTCCTCAATGTCTGCCGGAATCACAACGCTCTTTGCATCTTCGTTTGCCATAACATCAACCCAATATTTTTTTCTTTACAGTCTCGAACTCGGCCTCTGCCTTGATGTGTTTGCCGTTCAGCCTGTCTGCCGGGGGCATGATTTCAGGATTGTGGGGCACCGCAACGCCGGCGTCGACGACGCCTTTGAGGAACGCGTAGAGCACGTTCCCTTTGGTGCTTCTCTGCAGGCCGATGTCGAAGATCGCGTCCTTCACGCCGGCTCTCTTGCCGAGAAGGAGGCCCGTGAGATACGAAGCCGCCACGTTCGCGCAGCTGTGCTTCCATCCCATCGCCTTCAGCTCTGCACTGTCGGCCTGCGCCACAACGCGGTCTCCCGCGGTTTCGTAGTTTATTATCTGCCCGCGCACGTACAGGTTGCTCTTTCGCACGACAACGCGGGGCATCCCGCTTCTCAGCAGGGAGAGGCGCAGCTGGTAGTCCGTCTTCTGTTCCCTTCTTCGCCTGTGCTGAACTATGTGGATCGCTGACCTTGCCATATCGTTACTTCACCTTCTTGCTCGGCGTCTCGTTCATGAGACCTTTCTCCTTTATGTACAGGTTCAAGTGCGACTTTGAACGGAACGCGCCTGCCTTGGCCATGCGGTAGAGGTGGCGATACGAACCTTCCTTCAGGGCCCCTATGTCTCGCAGTTCGCGGAGACGCACTCTGAGCGGCCGTATCGTTCCTATCCAGCGGCGCTTCTTGGTCATGCCTGCGAGAGCCGAGCCTTTCCTGCTGCCAGGTCCGCTCCTGCGGCCCTTGAGCTTCTTCTGGCGCAGCACGCGCGCGCGGCCGCGGGACTGAAGGTTGACCTTCGCCCTCTTTATGTACCCCTTCAGCAGGAGCCGGCGCACGTCGGCGCGCGTTATGGCCTGGGCTATGTCGGCCTCATGCGCTGGGTCCATCCATACCTTGTCGTTGCCGCAGTCCAAGACCGTTGCCGCCATCCTTCGCTGGTTTTTCAGGTTCATGTTCTTCACCTGCACTGCATGAACTTTTGAAACGGTGGTTTCATTTGGTTCATACGTACACCCTAGTTTAGCTCCATCTCATCCGCCGCGTGTTCGTGCGGCGAAAGTATCACGCCGAAGGCGTTGAACACGGTCCCGCAGGTGCGGCAGTTGTGGGCCTTATGCGCCTTTGAACCCTCGTTCAGGACGATCGGCTGTCCCACTATGCCGCATATCGGGCACGCATTTTCGCTCCTGTGTATGATCACGTCTTTGCCTCCTTCTTGTCTGCTTTCTGGTTCATCATTTCAATCGTCTTTTTACCCGGATTCAGGACAGTCAGCCCTTTCGTTTTGCATGCCTTCATGATGTCCAGCCTTTTCCTCGTTCCGACAGAGCCCGCGATGCGAATCGCATGTTTCGCGTCTGCACGCGCGACATCGGCGACGTTGAACACCATGAATTCGTACATCCCAGAGGGGTGCTTGCCGCGCTCTGCCGCAGGGCTTCCGTAACCCACTGTGGGCAGCCTGCCCTTGCCTTTCATCTCCTGGCGCAGCTTGTTCTGCTTGCCTCGCGGCCGTCTCCAGCTCTTGCCGAGCTTCTTCAGCCACCACATCTGCCTTTTGAACTTTTCTGACATATCCTCACCATTTCAGGCTTCCCTTGCTTCGCACGGGAAACTTTTGAACTACTTCGCCTTCACGAGATACACGCCGTCGTAAAACCTGCGGCGGTCGCGCCTGTTGGCCAGCTTCGTGGCTGTCTCTATGTTGCTCACGGTCTGTCCGACGGCGTCCTTGCTCGTTCCTTTTACCGATATTTCGTCGCCTTCGATGTTCGCCTCTACACCGGTCTCTATGCGCGCGTATCTGGGACTCTTCTGTCCCAACAGGTTCTGCACCGCCACGCGGGCGCCCTCTATCTTGACGCTCATCGGGAAGTGGACGTGGATTATCTTCATCTTCTTCTCGTAGCCGGCCGTGACGCCGGTGAACATGTTGCGCAGGTGCGCTCGCCACGTGCCGACTAGCGCGCGTGTCGCGCGTCGCTCGTCGCGGGACGTTATCCTGAACGCGCCGTCGTGAAGGGCCACGCTGACCAAGGGGCTCCTGAAACTTCTGGAAAGTTCGCCCTTCGGTCCCTTGACGCGCACGTTCGCGCCTTCCATCACTGCTGTGACGTCCTCTGGAACTTCAATAGTCGCTTCCATGCCGAACACCTAATAGATGTATCCTACCAGCACGCCTCCTGTGCGCGCCTTCTTCGCTTCGTCGTTGTCCATGACCCCTTTGGACGTGGAAACCAGCAGGCAGCCGAAGCCGTCCGACGGCAGGAATCTCTTCTCCCACTTTACGTACTTGTTGCGCTCCACAGAGAAGCGCGGCCTCACGACGCCGCAGTCGTTTATCTTGCCCGCGAGCGCTATGCGGAAGAAGCCGCTCTTGCCGTCGTCCACGAACTCGTACTCCCCGACGTAACCGCGCTTCTGCATCAGCGCCAGCACGTTCTTGACGAGGGCCGAAGCCGGGACTACGCAACTCTTCTTCCCCACGTGCTCGGCGTTTCTTATCGCCGAAAGCGCGTCTGCGAGCGTGTCGTGCCTCATGTTCCCACCTAATCATACTTCCTGAATCCTATCTGTTCCGCGACCTCGCGGAAGCACTGCCTGCAGTACAGCAGGCCGTATCGCGTGATTATTCCTCCGTTGCTCTTGCCGCAACGCCTGCAATTCTTTACGTTCTTCATTTTCTCCGTCATACGAGTTCAGCCCCGAACTTCTTGCGCATGAACTCCATCGCGTCCTCGCGCGTCAACAGGTGCGTCTTTCCCACGCGCGTCGGACGGGCCTTCTTCTTCACCCTGTATCCGGGCCTTCCCAGCGTGATGCAGACGTCCATGCCGAATACTCCTATCTTGGGATCGTAACGCACGCCCGGCAGGTCTATGTGCTCCGCGACCCCGAACGAGAGGTTGCCCGTGCTGTCGAACGCCTTCTCCGGGATCTTGTTGTCCTTTGAACGCAACGCGAGCTTTATGAACTCCTCGGCCTTCGCTCCGCGGAGAGTGACCTTCGCGCCTATGGGCCTGCCCCGCGGCGTGCCGAAGGTCGTTCGCTTCAGCGCCTTGGCCATGTAAACGGTCTGGCCGGCGAGAGCGTTCAGGAGAGTCGCTCCCTTCTGGAGCTTGTCTCCTCCTTCTCCGACTCCTATATTGAGCGTCACCTTTTCCACGCGCACTCCTTCGAACATCGGGTTCGAAGCGCTTCGAACGCTACGCGTTCGAATGTCGCGCATCGCATTTTCCATCTTTGTCTCCTGCATCGTAACCCTACTCCATCTTGATTATCGGCTCCTTGTCGCCGACCACGAATATCGTGTTCACGGGAACCTGTATGACCGAATCGCCGAGCCTGAGGTTCGCCGTGTTCTCTCCTGTCCCGCGGACGAGGTTGACGCTCTCAATCACGGCGAGTTTGCCGATGTTGCGGCCGCGGATGAGCACGCAGACGGCGCCTTTGGCCCGTTTCACGTGGGCCGCAACCTTTAAATCGGGTTTGAGGGCCAGCGTGTCTCCTGTCGCGTACGCGCCGGCATCGGCCAGTATGTTGGTTCCGTCGCTCAGGTTCATCTGGACGCGGCCTCCGCGCACGACGGTCTTGTTCTCAACCCTGTACAGCTTTAGTTCAGCGTCCTTCTTCGGCGTCTTCATGAACGCCAGTCCGCTGGCAGTCGGGAGCGCGCGATAGTGTTCGCCTGCGACTCCGACCACGTCGAATATCCCGACGGGAAACCTGTAATCTTTGCGCACGGCGCCGTTGACAGTGACCTTGCCCAAGACTATGGCTGCGCGGGCCTCCTTTGCAGTCGAAGCCAGCTTCAGTGCGTCCCTTATTACCGTCAGGAGCGGAGCGCACTCGCTCTTTGAATGGGGACCTGCGCTGGGAGTGGGGGCGAACCTGCCTCCTGTCTTGCGCGGTACCGGGAATGTCGCCGGCGCTGAAATCCTTTTTACACGAACCATATGTTCACCGTCATTGCTGTTGTGCGTACTCCTTGTGCTTCTCTGTCACGTGCACGTTGGCCGCCGCGTTGTTTTCGAACGTCTCGCTGCATAGGGGACACTTTACCCCTTCCGTGTGTGCGGCCTTTGCCTCCTTCTCTGTCTTTTTCTTTGTGAGTGTGACCTTGCCTCCCGAACGCTCTATTATGCGAGCGCGTTTCTTGTCGTCCACCAGGGCTTCGATGATTCTCAAATTCGAGGGATGCATGCGAACCTGCACTTCGGTTCCGTCTGCCTTCTTCCTCTTCACGCCGTCCACCGTAACTCGCAGGTCTTTGAGGTCCACTTCCTTTATCTCGCCTCTGACGCCGGCGAACGAGCCTCTCATCACTTCGACCTTGTCTCCCTTCCTCAGCGCGAGCGAGCGCCGACCGTATTCCTTGCGCAGTTTCTTGTCCAGGGCCGCGTGCACGAGCTTCTGGCGAGTGTGCAGGGGCGCGTTGTACACGTACGCGCGCTGTTTTCTCGGCTGGACGGATCTTATGCGCATATTTACACCACTATGCTGGCCATCTTCCCGACGCTCGGGAACCGGACCACTACCTCTTTTGCCACCGCGCCCTTGATCTCAGAGCCGCGCGGCTCCAGGCGATCGTTGACCAGTACGGCCGCGTTGTCCTCGAACTTTATGCGGCGGCCGTCGTATCTCCTGTACTCCTTGCGCTGGCGTATGACAACGGCCAGAGGCGTCTCTTCCCTCATCTTCGGGGTTCCGCGCTTTACGGAACACATTATGACGTCTCCGACGCCGCACTTTACCATGCGGCGCTTGGTTCCCTTGTAACCTTTCACCGTGAACACCCTGAGGATTTTCGCTCCTGAGTTGTCCGCGCAGTCCAGCCACGCGCTGTGGTTGATTCCCTTGATTATCCTGGCCGAGACGGGTCTCATTTTTTACCGAACCTCCTGTGTCTTGTGTGAGGTAAATCTGAAATGGCGTTGACATTTCATTTTTTCTCACCTGCAGTTACTTTTTCGATGACTACGAAACGCTTCGTCTTGCTCAGAGGCCTGCACTCCGCGACTCGTACGATGTCGCCCTTCTTGGCGCCTATGCATGAAGGACTGTAAGCCACGACCTTGGTGTTTCTGCGCGCATAGCGCTCGTATTTCGTGACGAACTGGGCGAACTCCCAGCGCACTGTGGCGGATTTCGCAGCGAGGCTGCTTATCACTTCGCCTTTGAAGACTCGACCGCGCACGGGCAGAGTTCCGTGGAACGGGCACTTCGCGTCGCTGCACGTACCGGCCGGTTTCGTCACGTCGATTCCTATGTCACGCACGCTCATTTCGCCACCTTTCTCTCAAGCGTTACTGTATAATCGACATGCCCTTTGTATTCGGGCAGTCTATCGCAGAGCGGAATCACGTCATCGAGCGCTATCGCCTTTCTCTCCAAATCCGCCAGCGTTCCGGAGGGAACCAGATAGTGTTCGACTCTCCTCTTGTCTCTAACCTCGATTACTTTCATCCTTCACCACTTCTCCAATCTTCGCTTGATGCGGTCTTCCGGTCGATACGCGATGACGTTTCCGTCGACGCGCACGCGCTTCCCGCTTGGGATTGTGAATGCGAACGTTCGTCCTTTCTTATCCACTTTCTTCTCTCCTCTTTGCGTTTCCACGACGAGCGAGCCCTTCGTCTCGTCGACGACGCGGCCTTCGATTCCCTTCTGTGCCTTATTATCCGCTTCCACGACCTTCACCTTCAACCCTATCAGCTCATGATTCACGACGTTTCCCGGAGTTATCGTACGCATCACCGGCCCATCCTTTTTCTGCCGCCTTTCTCTATCTGCGCCTTGTCGAACCCCAGTGAGACGAGGATTTCCTCGGCGCGTCTCAGGTGGTCGCCCTGCAGTTCTATGCGGCCGTTCTTGTATGTCCCGCCGCACGCGAGTTTCTGCTTTAGCGTCTTCGTTATCATCTGGGGATTCATGCCCTCAAGGACGTTTTCGACTATCGTAACGTCCTTGCCGAATCGCCTGTTCTCCACGGAGATTTTTATCTTCTCGCTCTCCTTGGCCATCGTCTCGCAGACGCACAGAGCCTTTGGAAGCCCGCAGTTGGGGCATACTTCTGCTATTTCTTGTCACCTCTGGATTTTTTCGAAGCGAGGAGGTATGAAACCATGTTTCATGCACCTCGTTTTGCGGGTTTCTGCGATTGTGACTTTGATGCGCGCTCCCTCCTTATCGTCAACGCGCGTGCGATTGTTCTCTTTATCTCCCCTATCCTGCCCGGATTCGGCGGCGCGCCGCCTATGGCCACCTGAGCCTGCGATTTCGTAAGCTCGAGTCTCAACTCGTCGACGCGCTTGCGAAGTTCCCGCTCTTCCATCGACCTCATCTCCTTCGCGCGTATGATGCTCATTACGATTTCGCCTCCTTCTCCGCAACGCGTCTCTCCAGATACTCGACGACTCCTTTCCTGTTCTTGCCTTCCTTTTCGGACCTGAGCAGCAGTTTGACGTCCGGCCTTCTGGCATCTTCTATCTTCTTCCTGACGTCTGAGACGTTGCCTTCGAGCAGCTGCGCGACTTTGGTGTCTTCCTGAGGCGGCGACGCGTCCGCCTGCGCGGATGCGACAGGCGCCTGCGCCTCCGGGTGTCTCTGACCGATATGTATCTTGAGCGAACGTTCGTTGTCGTAATCCTTGCTGCAGACAGGGCATCTGAGCTGAACGGCCTGCGCCGCCTCGGGTCTCTTCTCCATGATTGCGCGCAGCGACGCTATGTCCGCCTCCGGCTTCGATCTCATTATCTTGACCTTGATGCCTATCGAAGAGAGCTTCGTCTGCGCTTCCACCGTGGCCGTGTCCACGAGATCCTTCGCATACTGCCCGGAGTGCTTCAGGTAACCGATGTTGAACTTGTCCCTGCGCGACTTGGCGCCTCCTATGCGACCGCTTATGCGTATCTGGCATCCGACTGCGCCGGCTGCAAGTATTCTCTGCATCATGATGTTGCAAATCTTGCGGTGGTTGACCTTTTTCTCCACCGCGTTCTTTATCTCCTCGGCGACGATTTTCGCGTTGAGGAACGGCTTGCCTATCTCTTCCACGTTGAGCCTCGGGTTCTCGAGCCCGTAATCCTTTTCAAGTTTCTCGGTCATCGCGTTTATGGTCTGGCCTCCCCTGCCGATTATGAGGCCCACGCGGTCGGCGTGAACGGTTATCTGCATCCCCAAAGGCGTGCGCCTGATGTCCGAGTGCGAGTAACCCGCCTTCTGGAAGCTGTTCCTGAGGTACTCCTCTATCGTCAGTTTCCTTATGCCCTTGTTCACGAATGTCTTTTTGATGCTTGCCATATCGTCACACCTAGTGAGCGTGTTCGTGTTTTTCGTGTTTCTTTTCCTTCGCGTGTTCGGTCTTCTCTGTTTTTTCTTCGCCTGTCTGCTTTTCGACCGTCTCTTCTGATTTCTTGTCCGCAGCCGCGTCGCCTGCTTTCTTTTCGGTCGCTGTCTCCATTGCCTTGGGGCCTTTCTTGGCGCCTTCCTTCGGCTTCTCTACCTCCTGGAGCACGACCTTGAGATGCGTGAGCTTGAACTGCCGGCCGCCCTTGCGCTTGCGGCGTATCATGCGGCGCGCCTCTTCCGCGATTATCGTGCGGATGCGCGTCTTGCCGAGCCCCCTGAACTCGGCGTTCTTCTGCGCGCTCTCGAGCAGCACGAGTATCTGTTCGGCCGCGAACGTGTGGTGGCGGCCGTTTATGTTCGCGCTTTCATCGAGCAGGCTTCCCAGATACTTCTTTGCGGCTTCGAGGGGCATCCCGTTGATGCGCCTGCACACGGCCCGCGAGTTTCTGGTCGAGACAGGAGCGTAGACTATCGCGGCCTTCGCTTCCCTTTCCCCTATCTGAACCGGATATCCTACAATACGAACCACCTTACTTCAACGGCACGAACTTGGACGAACGCGTGGCGCCCATGCCCGGCGAAGAGTGTTTGACTTCCTTTATCGTTATCGCGAAATCCCCGAGCCTGAAGCCTATCATCTGCGGTATCACGTCGAATGAGACGAACTCCTTCCCGTTGTACACCGATATTTTCTTCCCGACCATCTCGGGCAGTATCACGAGATCGCGCACGTGCGTTTTCACGCTCGCGTTTGCGCGAATGTCCTTGAGCAGAGTTTTCTGGTCGTCGGACAGGCCGCGCTTTAAAGAGCGTCGCGCGCGGGACGGCAGCAGCGTCACAAACTCCTCGAGGCTCAGCTTCTTCAAATCTTCAACCGTGCGCCCGCGATAGAGATATTCTTTTGCCATTCGTCGTCAACTCATATTTCGTAATGCATGTCTGTCGGACCTGTAGTCCCGGGCAGCCCCTCTCGCGCAACCTTCCCCAACCTCTTTACGAGACTCTCGGCAGATTCGGCGTCCATGCCCCAACCGCCAACGATATCAATTTCTTCGTCGCGCAACTCGTATACCGTCTCGCACTCCGCGGTTATCTTAACTGTGTAAATTGGCATCTCTCATCACTTCTTCCTGCGTCCCGTGCGGCTCGCGGCTATCGAGCCGACCTTCGCGCCAGGAGGCGCGTTGCGCGACACGGTCTTCGGGATTCCCTTCTTGGTTCGGCCGCCGAACGGGTGGTCCACCGCGTTCATCTTGTCGCCGCTCACGACAGGGTACGCCTTGCCGCGGGCCTTCATATAGTGGAAGCGCGCGCCTGCGCTCACGAAGGGCTTGTCCTTGCGTCCGGCTCCTGCCGGCGTTCCGATCGTTGCGCGGCACGACGGATTGAACGTGCGTGTCTTCTTGGACGGGAGACGAACGACAACCCCCGCGCTCTTGGAAACTATGAATGCGAATGAACCGCCGCTGCGCGCGTAAGCGCCGTTGTCGCCTGGCTGGGCCTCGATGTTGAATATCGGAACGCCTTCCGGTATCTGCGCGAGAGGAAGGACGTTCCCGGGCTTGGTCTCCCCTGCGCCTACAGAGACGGTGTCCCCTGTCGCGACGCCTTCCGACGCTATCATCAGCGCCGACGCGTTCGCGCCCTGAACCCTGAGCAGAGGCGTGTTGCGCGCGACCCCGTGGATTATGTCTTTCACGACGAGCGTTCCTTCGATGTACTTGGGCAGGCCCGGATGCCTGTGCGAAGGCGCCCAGTACTTCGGCGACTTGCCCTTCTTCTGTGCACGAATGACCTTTCCCATTTACTACACCATTCCCAATCTTGTCGCGATGTCAAGCGCGCTGTTCTCCTTGGCGAGTTTGACAAACGCGCGCTTCCTGTTCATCATGTCGTTCAGAGTGTTGACCGAGACGACACGCACACCGAATGCGCGCTCGACTGCCCACCTGACCTGTCGCTTCGTCACGCGCGGATCGACGACGAACACAAGCGTATTCCTGCTGTCGACCATTCCGAGGCTTTTTTCTGTCAGATGGGGATACTGCAGTATCGTCCACGGGTCTACCGTGGGAACGGCGTCCGTGCGCGCTCCGGCCTTCGGTTTCACCTTTGCGTCTTTCTTCGGAGCGGCCTTTTTTACCGCTTTTGTCGCCGTCTTGACCGTCTTTTCTTCACTCATAACAATCACGCGTATTTTTTTCCAATCTCTTCGACCGCCGACTTGCTCCAGATGGTCAATCGTCCGCTCTGCGTTCCCGGAGCCAGAAGCTCGGCGTTAAGACCGCGAACGTGAGCCACGTCCATGCCCAGCACGCCTGCGGCGGCTTTGACGATTCCGCCGTCTTTTGAAACGACGAGCAACGGTCCCTTCCTGACCTTGTACCTGCGGCCGCGCATCTTGCCGCGGCCGGCTCTCACGCGCTTCTCCGAAGTGCGTTCTATTTCTTTTTCGAGTCCCAAGGCGAGCAGAGTCTTGACGAGCTCCTTGGTCTTCTTGACGTTCTGGATGTCGTCTGCAACGACCAGAGGAACGCTGCCCGTATATGCGTGGCGTCTCGCCGCCACCAGGTCGGCCCGCGTTGTGGCTGCTATCGCGCTCCTTATCGCGGCTATGCGCTCGCGTACGTTCAGCTTCTGTGTCCAGATCCGCGCCGAGCGGGGGCCGTGGACCGTGCGACCGCCGACTGCTCCTGAAACGAGACGCGCGCGCATTCCGAGGTGCGCCGGCGCGTCGCCGTGGATGCGCGGCAGACGGGCCATCTCCCTGTTCATCATCACAACTTCAGGGCGGAACTTCCTGTAACCGTGGTAGTGGGCGCTTGAGCGCATGCCTGCCTTCGGGTCCGTGCCGTACGCCTGCCTGCGCGCGGACTGGTACGCCAGCACGGCGCGCGCTATCAGGTCCGGCCTGTACGGCGTCTGGAAGACCTTGGGCAATTCGATCGTGCCCGTTTTCTTCCCGTCGAGTCCGTGAACATCCGCCATTCAATCACCGAGTCTTCATGCCCTGCTGGCTCGCAACGCTGACTTCCTGTATTGCGATCGGGTATCCTTTCGATGAGGCCCTGAGAGGGGCGCGCAGAACGACTAGCCTCTTCTTGGAGCCCGGAATGGAGCCTTTGAGGAATATCATTGTTTTGGGGACCGCGCCGTAGCCGACGAAGCCGCCTTTCGGAGAGAAGCCGTCGCTTGATATCCTGAATATCTGCTTGTTGTGTTCGGTGCGCCTGAAGAACCCAAGCTGTCCTGCCATCGGAACGCTGTAGAGTATGCGTCCCATGCGCTCAGGGCCGTGGATGCCTATCTTCCTGTGGCCCTGCTCGTCCTTGCGGCCGCGGACGCGGATGCCGAAGCGCTTGACAACTCCCTGGAAACCCTTGCCCTTCGTTATCGCAGTGACGTCGATGAACTGTCCCTCGTTGAAAACCTCGCCGACCGTTATCTCCTTGCCGAGCTTTTCGCTGGCGTACTTTATCTTTTCGCCGAGTTTGCCTCCTATGTCGACTTCGAATATTTCAGGGGTCTTCTTCGCGATTCCGCTCTTCGTCGGCTGCGTGGATACGATGAGCCTCACGTTGTCGACGTTCTTGTTCTTTTCCACGTCGGCCGCCTTGTGCTTCGACTTGAGACTGACGCGCAGTTCTTTCGGAACGCCGTCCGCATAGACGTCAAACGATGCGACAGAAGAGCGTCCGGAGGCGGCGTAACAACGGAAACCGAGAACGAGAAGAGGAGGGGCGTCGAGAACAGAGACCGGCACGGCGATGGGCTGGTTGAAGCTCGGCGACCCCTTCACCGCGTCGACCGCGATGAGATGGGTCATGCCGGCCTTGTAAGCCGCAAAAGCGAGAGGACGAGTGCCTTCGACCGTGACTTTCGCAGAATCTATGGAAACGTTAGGATGGATGCGTGCGGCTCTCTTGCGAGGCCAATACTGGAGCGAACCTCTGCGTGGTCTGTGTACTTTCGGCATTTTCTATTCACCCTATTAACGACCTGAAATAGGTCCATCAAGGCGTATCACCAAGTTTGCAACCGCAAACTCTGCTGGGTTTACCTTGTCCGAAGCCTATTTAAACGCCTTTTTCGGGCTCGTCACGTAGAATTAGCAAACTTTCGTTTGCTGTCTTACAGCGCGCTGTAAGACCAGCGGCATTCTTTCGCGCGTTTGCACGAAAGCTGTACGGTTTTACAGAAGGTTTACAACGTTCTGTAAGCGTTGAGAGACGTCCTCTCGTGAGAAAACAAACTATATAAAGGCTACTTCGGCGCCTTGCGGAAATGAGTGCTCACCCTTAACGCGGATTTAATTACCGGGCTACTGTACGCCTTCGGGAACTTCTTCCCGAAATCCGCCTCGATGTCTTTGAGACCCTCAAAACCGATTCTCCTCACCGCTTCCGGGGTGTACGCGCAGACTACTACGACGCCGGCGTCCTCCGGGTTCCACCAGTAATTGAAGGATGACTCGGAGATACGTTTCGGATAACCCAGAAGGCCGCCTTTGGTCTTGACTTCGTACTGAATCCCGAACAGGTCCATGGGCTGTTCTCTATCGACGTGGGCCAGAAGGTCTCCGCCTACCCGGTGAGCAATCCCCTCGGAGTGCTGCCTCAGCACTGGATGGTACTCTCGTGCAAAGGCCATGGTCGCAGTGTTGACATCATTTTCCCGTTCTGTTCCGCCGATAAACGCCGTTCTATGGACCAGCGCGTCTATAAGACGCGTCTCCTTGTTCTTTAAAATGAGCTGCTGCGTCATGTCTCCTGTACGCACGCAAAAGGATAAATACGTGGCGCTGGAAGCCGAAACTGCGGTTTCGTACCAGCGCTCGGTTATATTGAATGGCGCTGGGGACGAGATTCGTTCGGCCGTTTTCCCGCGGGTTTTTGCCGCGGCAAAAAGGCGCTTGAACTCGCGCGGGCTTGCGCCCACCAGATTTCCGTTTTTTGCTCGTCGTTTTTGCCCACACTTTTCGCAAAAGTGTGGTTTCCAGTCTGGCGCCGTAAACCAAGCTTGGCTACCCCAGCGTTCTTTGAAAGCCAGCTCAGGCTGAGATGCAAAACGAGATGTTAAATAGGTTTATCGTACGCGCTTCACGCCCTCGAAATGGACGGCCGGGTCCTTCGGATCGAATACAGAGACGACCCTGTACGTGCCTTTCGTATGGACGCTCCCGTCGATTAGGAAGTGCGCAGCCTCTTCGATTACTACGCTCGCGAGGGGCCGTGATATCTTGTTATCGCCTTCTGTTTCGACCAGAGGAATTTCGTCTCCTATCGCGTAGTTTCTCTGGCCTTTTTTCAGGAACGCGTACGTCTCTCCGGCGCCGAGTCTCTCGGGTATGCACTCTTCCAGAACTCTCCTGCTGATTTTGAATTCAGAAATATTTCTCAGGCCGAGAGCGGTGTTGAACTCGACTTGGACGCCCATGCGCAGTCTTGGAGAAGAAACGTTAAATAGGCCGTTACGTGCTACTCAATCAGCTGTATCTGGATGTTCACGTCTTCCGGGATTTCTATTTTCATTATGTATCGCAGCGTGCGCTGGTCCGCACCGACGTCGAGCAGACGCTTGTGGATGCGCATCTCCCAGTGGTCCCACGTAGCATTGCCATGGCCCGTACCGGAACCGTTGGGAGTTTTAAGAACGGGAATGCGCAAGCGCTTTGTTGGCATGGGAACAGGGCCTTTGACAGAAACTCCAAACTTCTCGGCGATGTCCTTTATCTGCTTGCAGAGCTCGTCGAGCTTCTGCACATCCCTTCCCGTCAGCTTAATCCGCGCTTTAGACGACATGCGACCCACCAAGACGTAATCTTCCGGTTACATCCAACCTATTGAAGATTTGGTATGCTATTGGTCACGTGCGACATTTAAATACGTTACTTCCATCCTTTAAATGGTCTCTATGAAGCTAAGCATTCCCTTCTACGAACGAGGATCGAATTGCGGTTCAAACGCGCTAAGGATGGTTGCTGCTTATTTCGGGAAGATTGTAAGCGAGAATTATATCAGAAACGCGGGCGAGATGGGACCGGACGAATTGACCAACACGATAGGCCTAGCTATAGCGGCGGCCGAGATGGGGTTCACGCCGAGATTGCTCTCTAAATACTCCGAATTCAATCGCGATGATCTGGATTTGGAATGGTATAAGGAACTTCCGCCACATGATATTCAGAAGTTCGCTAGGTTAGCGAAAGATCGCAAAATAGAGATTGAAAAGAGAATAATGAGTCTCGACGAGGTGCTTTCTTTCGCGAATCGGGACAGTGTCCCCATCGTGGCTATTGACGCAGATATGCTCAGTGTACTTCCGCGAGGCACATTCGTTGGCCACGCGGTCACCGTGGTAGGTTATGACGTAGAGAATGTGTTTGTTCATGACGGGGAACCTTTTGAAGCCATATGTAGAGGCCCGTTCGACAAGGCGCGAAGAGCCAGAGGAACAGAGGAGGACGTTCTTGTCGTTTATAGAAACAAGGAGGCTAGATCGAATGATAACCGTCTTGCGACTCGGCCACCGTCCGGGCCGTGACTCGCGCATAAGCACGCACGTCGGCCTCGTGGCGCGAGCGTTCGGCGCGTCGTCCGTCGTCTACTCGGGTCTCAAGGACGAGAAGATGATGTCATCGGTGCGCAAGGTGTCAGAAGGGTTCGGCGGCGAGTTCTCCGTGACGTACGCAAAGGATTGGAGGAATGTTGTTGAACGGTTTGACGGTTTGAAGGTGCATCTGACGATGTACGGAGAGCCGTTTGAAACGAAGATTGCCGAAATAAAGAAGGCGAAGAACGTCTTAATCGTCGTAGGCGGCGAGAAGGTCCCGGGGGAAATCTACGGGCTGGCCGACGCGAACGTGTCCGTGACGAAACAGCCGCATTCGGAAGTCGCCGCGCTGGCCGTGGTTCTGTACGAAGCGACGCACTAGTCCTTCTTATGCAGGACGAATATCTGTCGAGTCAGGGAACCGTGCACATACTCGTCGAAGGCGCTTACCTTTGCGAACAGCTTCGGCGGCACCTTCAGTTTTCCTTTAGGCGCCAGCACGACCGCGTACTTGTCGGGTCCGAGAACGCCCCACGCCGACTCGAGAAAATCTTTGTAGAGTTCGGCCATCTTTACCTTTTTGAGAGAGGCAGAGCGGCCGTAAGGCAGGTCCGTCACTATCGCGTCGAACTTCACTCCCCAGCCGCTGGTCAGGCGGCCATCGATGTGGCGGACGTCAGCGGCGAGACCGAGGTGCGCGGCGTTACGCTTGGCTCCGGAGACCATCTCTCCGTCCACGTCGCCGCCGTACGCCTGGACGCCCATGGAAGCGGCCTCGATTAAAAAGGAGCCCGTACCGCAGAACGGGTCGAGCATTCGTTCGCCGGGCTGCACGCGGGACAGGTTGACTAAACAACGCGCCTTGCGAGGCTGCATCTCAACCGCGCGTTTGAACACGCGGTGTTTCGAGTCGCGCTGTGCGAACGCATCGGCACCGAACTCGTGAAGAAGGCGGCCCCACCAGACTTCCTTCGGCGTCATGTACGCGTACAGAACCGTTTGCGGGTTCTTCAAATCCACTTGCGGCGCGGACAAAGACGACCATACCAGTTCGTACAGGGACTCCCGCAAGGCCTCCGTGTTTCCCTTGAAACCGGCGTTGAGCGCACGTATGGCGTAACGTCCTTCCACGACGTGTTGAGGAGCGAACGGCAGCTCGTTGAACGCGGACTTCCCCAAGAACTCCATTATTCGCGCCGAGTAACCCAGTCTCTTCAAAGGCTCCCACTGCGTAACGTCAACGACAAACAGCTTGCCTCTTTCCTCTATGGGGATGCCGCCGCCCACGGCCAGAACTTCCGCAGAAGGCATCTCCTTGTGCAAACCCGTCGTCTCGATTAATATGCGCATGGTATCATCCGAAGAGCGTTAAGATTCCTATCTGCTCGAGGAGAAATAGCAAGAAAAGACAGACCAGCAGGAAGGCAATCTTCCTTGTGATGTTGATTCTCTTGCTGAGGAAATACCAGTTTGCCAATATAGCCGCCAGTATGAACGGCATGACTCCGCTCACGTGCGCGAGGTTGACCGGCACTGGATTGAGGAGCGCCACTATTCCCATGATTAGAGTGAGGTCGATCACCGAAGCGCCTACAAGGTCGCCCAGAGCGAGGGCATACTCCTTCGAATGAATGGCGCGTATGCCTACGGCAAGCTCGGGCATCGACGTGCCTACCGCGATTATCGTGAGGCCTATGAACTCCGGCGCGAAAGCGTACGCCTCAACCATCTGAATCGAGCCGCGAACTATCATTTCGCTGCTTATCAGGAGGACGGCGACAGACGCTATGAACCGCGCGAAGTGGCCGAAGAAAACGAGTATGTCCGGCTTGGCCTTCATCGGAATCCCTCCGCGGCGCACTTTGTTGACGAAGAAGGCGAAGAGGACGAGGAGTATGAGGCCCTGGAGGATGCTCAGGGAGCCTGCCTGCAGGAGGAAAATTGAGACGAGGGCCGAGACGAAGAGCACCTCTATCTGGTCTCCTATATGATCCTTCCTGAGTCTCATTGTTCCACCCACCAGCACGGCCACTCCAAGTATCAGCGTCAGATTGGCTAAAACCGAACCGAGGGCATTTCCTACGGCGAGCCCGGGTTCGCCGTGAAGCGTGGACGATATGGAAACGACCAGTTCCGGGAACGTCGTCGTCATGGCTATGAAAATGAAGCCGACGGCGAAGCGGCCCAGCGCAAGCGACTCGGAGATTCCTATGGCGTAGCGTATCGCCCACTTGCTGGAGAAGAACATTATGACGAGACCGCCGAGCAGAAGCGCGATGGATTGGTAGACCATGAGTTACACCAAATTCCTGTGGAAGTAGTTGTACATGAACGCCCGCAAGCTGTCGAAACGCCTGAGCAGACGCGCGACGTGTTCTCCTGTCGCAAGCTCGACGTCCTCGTGAAGCGCCGCCGCTACATATGACGGAACGCCCTTCGCCCTCAATTCGGACTCGCCTTCACCCAAGAACGCCCGCAGGAGTTCCATCGCGTTGCGGTTCTTGCGCTTGAATTCAACGGCCCAGAAGCCGTCCTCAAGAAAAACGTTGTAGCCGCGATAGTGATCGAGGAAGCTCTTCGAGCTGGCGGCGTCAAAGGCCGACGGGCCGCGGCGCTTCTGTATCGCAGGCAGTTCATCCACGAGCAGTTCTATCACGAGCACGGTCGCCACGTCGCTACTCCAGATTCCCGTGCGCAGGACCTCGAACTCGTTCTCCTCCAGAAGCGTGCGGACGCGTTCCGTGCATTTGCGAAGCTGCGGCCAGAGCACGTCGTCGAGCACGTCGGGCGTGCTGAAACGGATGAAAACGAAACGCGTCTGGCGCTCGTCCAGATGCCTCTGCAACTCTTCCATCGATGGTGCCATCACAGGCAAACGGAAGAACGCCGAGAACTTGGGCTCCTGCAAAAACTCTCGCGCGCGGCGTATAAACACCAGGAAGTTTTCCAACGACAGGACAGCGGCGACGTTCCTGTTCGGGTCTACTGGATCTATCACGACGAGCGGATCGTGCGGGAACTTCTTCTTCAGGGAAGCCTCCGCGTGATGCTCCTCGACGTCTATGATTGTTCCGGGCCTCCACTGCACGACAGCACGAAGAACGTCTTCGAACGTTCCGTATTCGACGACCAGCAGTTCGCACAGGTAGCCCGAGAAGCCTTCTGTCTTCAGGTCAGAGCCGTAGACGCCTGCTCCGACGCAGAACTTCTTCAGGAGGCGCACCTCGTTGAGGAGATTCTTATCTAACGCGCTCTGGATGTAGCGAACGTGATGCGGCGTGCGGTCAACCGCAGATTTTATCTTCGAGGCGTCTTTCACGTCGTAGGCAGGTACGATATCGACTTTGTGGCCCTCTATCTGAGCGCGCAGATACGGGTGTTCCGCGTAAGCGATCTCCCAGCGGCCTCCCATGTCCTGCACAATCTGTTTGGCGACGTCGAGGCCCGTGCGTTCCAGCTCGTCCCGCGGCACGCGCTCGTGGAACATCAGGAACAGGTCTATGTCTTTGGCGCCGGCCATCCACGTGCCCTTTGCTATGGAACCTGTGAAGACCGGCTCTATGGAATACCGCTGCTTCACAACTGCGTACGCCCTTGTAAGAAGCTTGTCCTGCAGGCGGCGTATAGCGTCCTTCTCCTCCTGCGAGGGAACGACCTCGCGCAGAACGTCTGTTATAACTCCCTGAAGACTCGGGTTCATGAAGATAGTAGAAAGGCTATTTTAATATGCAGAGTTACGTCTAAACATGCCGCTTGAGTTCTACGAGGTACTGCTGCGCGTCGGTTTGACGTTTCTGCTCTCCCTCATGTTCGGTCTGGAGAGACAGATACGCAAGAAGCCGGTCGGCTTCGGGACGTTCGCGCTCGTTGCGACCGGATGCTCTGTGCTCACCGTGGTCGCTACAGAACTGGGCGGCAGCCCGGTAATAGTGGTCGGAGGTATCATAACCGGAATAGGCTTCCTCGGCGCAGGCTCCCTGCTGCGCTACCAAGACAAGGTCTTCGGTTTCACCACCGCGGCTTCCATATGGGCGTCCGCCGTCTTCGGCGTCTCGATGGGCGCCGGAATGTTCGCCGAAGGGCTTCTTCTCTACTTTTTCATAGCCGTTGTGATGGTGATAGACGCCTACTTCGAGCGCATCGGCTTCGGCCGCTACGCGAAGATGATTACGGTCACGGCGTCCGGGGCCGGCACCATAGAACGCGTGAGGCGCATGCTCCCGAAGAAGAGCGTCTACATGGAGTCGTCCTTCCGCGTGAAGGGCGGCGAGTACACGGCAACGTTCATGTCGAGCGGCAGCAGCGAAGAGATACGCGCGCTCCCCGGGAAGCTGAAGAACGCAAAGGGAGTGAAGAATTTCAGCATCAAGTAGCACGCTTTATGATTCCGTGTCCTATAAGACGCCAGCGATTCTGGTGCAGGCGCGAAATGGCGACGCGGTCGCCGTAATCCGCGCATATCGGCAGTTTCAGAACGATCTCGACCTCCCTGCCTTCCTTGCGCGCCGACGTCACGACGCCAGCGGTCTTCGCGACGGCGCAGGTCATCATCAGGGGCTCGTTGGTGTTTATGGGCTTCACGCGCTCGCTCGTCTCGACCATCTTCTCCAGCAGATGCACGTCAAGCAGCAGCTTCGTGTGAACCGGCGGGAGCTTTCCGGGCAGTCCGACTACGTGGCCGGCGAGAGAGTCTGCTTTCGTCAGGAACGGATCGAGTTTTGTCGAAATTCCGAGCAAGCCGCCCGGGCCCGCCTCGTCCACATTCTTCCCGACCTTCTGAAGTCCGGCCACGGTCGTACGCAGCGACATCCATTTGCCTCCCTTCTCCCATCCCGGCCTTATCTCTATTTCGTCTGCGACGTTCAAGATTCCCTGAACGATGGAACCGCCGAGCACGCCGCCGTTCAGCTTGTCGTATGACGTACCGGGTTTGTTGATGTCGAAGGAACGCGCGACGTACATCTTGGGCTCTTTCTTCGGATCCCTCGAAGGAGTCGCAATCTTTTCCTGTATAGTCTCGATGAGCGCGTCTATGTTTATTCTCTGCAGAGCCGAAATTGGGATCACAGGCGCGTTTTCCGCGACAGTCCCTTTGACGAACTTTTTTATTTCTTCGTAGCTCTCGCGCACGCGTTTTTCATCGACAGAGTCAATCTTGTTCTGCACGATGATGACGTTCCTGATTCCAACGATGTCCAGTGCAATCAGATGTTCGGCTGTCTGCGGCTGAGGACATTTCTCGCTCGCCGATACAAGGAGCAACGCTCCGTCCATTATGGAAGCGCCTGAAAGAACCGTGGCCATCAGGGTGCTGTGTCCGGGAGCGTCCACGAACGACACGGTGCGCACAGGTTCCGCGTCTCCGAAGCACGTAGGGCATTTCGCGCCGTTGCACCACTGGCCGTCCTTCGAACATTTGTAAAAAGTGACGTCCGCATAACCGAGACGTATCGTTATGCCTCTCTTCTGTTCTTCCGAATGCGTGTCTGTCCACTTGCCGGTGAGCGCCTCGACGAGCGTCGTCTTTCCGTGGTCGACGTGGCCGACCAGACCGATGTTGACTTCTGGAACGAAACGCGAATCCAGAGAGGTTTTGTCCGTGAAAGGGCCCACCTCACGTCTTCTCTTCCGGCGCCGGCTTGGCTTCTCCTTCCGGCGCTTTCCACTTTTCCTTGGGTGGTTTTGGCGTTATTCCCCAAAGCTCGTGCACGGGCTTCTCGCCTGCCGTAATGACCTTGAGATTCACCTGTATTATAAGTTCGGACACGGTGTTTCCTCTGACGGACTTGCGCTTGCGCACGCCGCTCTGCGGCGCGTTGTATCCGCTGCCTCCTGTCAGAAGAATCTTCTTTCGGGCGAGACCGGGCAGGTCGCGCCGCATCGGGAAGCCTTCCTTGTCGCTGCCGCCCGTAATCTCAAGCGTGTAGCCGTTCAGTCCCACGAGCGAACCGTCGACCTTTTCGCCTATCTTCAATCCGACGAGAGAAGGCGCCTCGACTTCCTTTTGGAATGCTTTTCCGTCTTTCGTAGAAACTACCGTTCTAAATGCCATTTCATATCACCTTGCCCAGCTCGTCCGTCACGCGTCTGGTGTCAGCGCCGGGCGTACTGGAATCGGGACGGAAGCTATATAAAGGCTATAAGGAAGGTCGAAACAATTACGTTCCATGCGCCGTCTCGAACGCTTCCCTGTCGGAGAACACAACAGTCTCTACTACTGGATGGGCGCGCGCAATCCTTTTTCTGTGACGAAGAACATGGTCCTGATGAAGCTGGCGAGGGGCGCGCCTCTGACGGTTAAGAACGTTCTCTACCGCCTTATCGGCATCAGGCTCGGCCGCCACGTGCGCGTCGCTCTTGACGCGTCTTTCGACATATTCTTCCCGGAACTGATTGAAATCGGAGACGAGACCATAATCGGATACAACGCTACTGTCCTGAGCCACGAGTTTTTACAGAAGGAATGGAGGCGCGGCGCGACGAAAATAGGAAAGCGCGTCCTCGTTGGTGCGAACGCCACGATACTCGCAGGCGTGACGATAGGCGATAACGCGACAGTCTCGGCGATGACTCTGGTGGACCGCGACGTGCCCGCAGGAGCGTTCGCTCACGGCAATCCGATGCGAATCAAGAGGAAGAAGTAGATGCAGTGGAAACGGCTTTTCGCAATGCTTTCGAACGCGGTTCGAAAACTTCGAACGCGGGACGTTCGAAGATTCGCAAAGGATAGGAGGCTTGCTCTTCTCCTA
The DNA here is from genome assembly GCA_016432325.1 of Candidatus Aenigmatarchaeota archaeon. Taxonomy (GTDB): domain Archaea; phylum Aenigmatarchaeota; class Aenigmatarchaeia; order PWEA01; family JACQIF01; genus JACQIF01. The sequence goes on along the minus strand of CP066684.1, from coordinate 52,516 downwards.
ATCGTAATCAATCTCATCGGCGTCGCCTTCGGAATCTACTATTATTGGGAACAGTTCATGGCGACGCCGTTCTACCTTCTGCCGCTCGTGCCCGACTCGCCTACCGCCGTCTTCCTGTTCGCAACATTCCTTTTCCTATACGCGTTCAAGAAATACCAGCATCCCGCGCTGAACCTCCTGACGTCGATTTACCTCATCAAAGTCGGCGTGTGGTCCGTGTTCGTTCTTCTCCTGTTCTGGCCTTCGTTTTTCGTTCTCAAGGCGTCGTTCTCCGCTGCGCTTATCGCGCTTCACGTGGGAATGGTTCTCGAGGCGTTCGTGCTGCTCTCCGTCTGGAAAGGGCGCGTCAAGCGAGAGCACGCGGCGCTCGTTCTGGCGTGGTTCCTTCTGAACGACTTTTTCGATTACGTAATAGGAACGGTTCCGTATCCGATACCCTTCATAGCAGGCCCGTACCTGAACGCGATTGCGATAGAAAGCGTGACTGCGACGATGGTACTGTTCTGGATTCTTTCTAAGAGAGCTTCTTCCACATGAACCTGAAGGTCTTTTCGGAATGCGTGTACCCCTGTTTCTTGTAGTAGCCGACTAACTCGTTGTCGTCGCTTCTAACTAAGAGACCAACCTCCGGCGTCCCTCTGTCTTTCATCCTCTTCTCCGCGGCTTGCATCAGAAGTTTGCCTACACCGCGCTTTCTGTGTTCTTTGCTGACGCTCAGACGAAATATGAAATGGGCCCATCCGTCCTCTACAATATAGGCGTTGCCTATCACACGGTTATCGAACACCGCGACTATAATGGAGGCCGGATCCCGCTCTATTTTCTTCCGGAGGTTGTCTCTGCTGTCCAGAGTTTCATCAAAGAGATTTCCTTCTATCAGAATTTGTTTTACTTGGTTGTAATCCGCGTCCGTGTAATCTCTGATCTGGACGTTCTCCATGACAGCAGTCTAGAATGGAAGGATTTAAGCGTGCTGCGCCGCCTCGAGCATGGAAACGATGTTCCAGACGAAGGTCCGCGTGTGCATCGGGATGTTCGGATCGTTCGATACTTCGTCGAGAACGGAGATGCACGTATTGAGGCGCACGGAAAGGTCTTCCTTCTCATCCTTGAGGGCGCGCAGGCACTCATCGCAGGAGGATTTGATGTTTTTCGGGACCCCGCGGTCCGTGAGAATCTGCTCTATAGCTTGCACAATAGGTTCTGTGTCCATGCCCCTCACCGCAGATGTAGCGAACATCTGGCGTGAGTAGCCGGATAAGGTATTTAAATGCAGCGACTAGGCCTTCGCTGGTCGTACGACTTGATTCTGTCTGTAGAATTCGATGAGTGTTTCAGCAGGGACGCCCATCACTTGCGCGACTTCGGCGCCGTGTTCTGTCAGATGCTTCAGGAGCGGATTTTCAGAGTCGGGCTGGTCGGCTCGCCTGCTGTTGAACTTCGGGAATCTGGATATGCAGAACAGGAGCGCGCCGTCGTCGCTTGTCGGCGTGTGTATCGAATGCGCCGGATATTGGACGGTTTGGCCGGTCTTGTACTCTCCTACGACATCGACGAACTCCGGGTCGTGGTACGGGCCTTTGGCGACCCATACGGTCTCGACCACAGGATGCAGATGAGTGAGGGCGCTGTTTTCTTTCTGAACCGCGTAATCATAACTGAACATGTCTTCTATGTTAATGCTCTTAATCGCGCCTGCGTCTATCTCCCCGTCAATCTTACCGAGGGTCCCCATCGCAATGGGCGCGCCCTTCGTAGAATACGTGCCTATGCGGGGAACCTTGGCTTCGAACGACATTGTATTGACTGGCATCTAATGCTCCACCCGCACCGTCCTGCCGTACTGTTCTCTCCAGAGTTTGTCTGGACTCCTAAGCGCCATTATCTCGTCTCCCTTTCGGTCAAATCTTTCGCCAACCGTTCTTGCCATAGCGTCTACCGTTCTGGGCGAAAGAACCGTTTCCCCCGTAAGCTGGCCGTAGGGGTCTCTATAGACAGATAGTGGAACTCCTGGATAGAAACCTGTCAACTTGCCCCACTGCGCCTGTATTTCGACTGGATGATCGTCGGCCTTAGGGAAGAACACGTCAGGCATCTGCCGCCACGTCCGACTGCACGCGACACGGATAACCAAGCCGTCTTCTGTGTCTGCAAACCCAAGAGGATTTTCGACCTCCACGAACCCCCACAGCCACGCCTCCTTAGCAGGCCCCCACGAAAGGTTCTCTGCTATGTCTACATTAGAGCCGGGTACAACACGCACATGGGACCTGTTAGGGGCGTCTGTCAATGCCGTGGCAAAAGACGAGATGTTGTCTGCCACACCTTGCGCCCATTCTTCCTTTTGAGAAAGATACGGCGGCAAGGCTGCGCGCCTCACCGGAATGCTATAGTTGCTCGTCGCCATGGGTCACTATCACAACCTAAGCTATTTATAATTCATCTGTAGGCCTCTCAAATCTCCTTCGCTTTCGCGCCGAGCTTCTTCTCCAAGAGCTTCAGCATCTCTTCGAACGTACGCTTTATGTTCTCGGGCTTGGTGCCGTTCGCCGAAGCGGCCGCGTCATGCCCGCCTGCCGAGCCCCCGATGAACGCCTCGCAGGGCTTGAAGATTTCTGTCGCTAAGTTCAGTTTGGGCCTCAGCGTCCAGTTCATGCGGCCCGAGATGCGCACGGCTCCGTCGCGCGGAACCGCAACGATCGCTATATCCGAACCGAGCTTCAGGAACGAGCGTGCGACGGACGCTTCAAAAGAGCCGACCGTGGAAAAGACGACCAGCACGTCTCCGACAGAATACGCGTGAATCCTCTTCGCGGACTTCAGAATGGCTATGCGTTCGGAAACGTCCGTCTCGGAACCGAGCAGGTCCAGAATCTCGTGGTACTTCTTCCCCGATATCTTGAGCAGTTCTATCAGAATCTCGAATATCTCGATGTCAGCGAAACGCAGGTATGCGGTGTCTCCGACGATTCCGGCGATGAGCAGTTTGGCCATATCAGGCGTCAGCTTCACATCAAACTCCTTGACTATCTTGTAAACGATCTGCGTGCACGAGCGCGACGTAGAGTCGACGTACGCTGCCACGGCCTTCTCCGCGAGCGCACCGGGTTGGTGGTGGTCAATAACCACGAGTTTCGTGTAGTCCAGCTTGATGGGAAGAAGCTGTTCGGGAGACGCACAGTCTATCGTAACGACCAGGTCGTACGCGCTCACGTCAGGGTCTATCTTAACGTCGTGCCCTTCTATCATGCGCCTCGCTCCTTTACTGACGCTCTCTGCCGCGCCTACCATCGCTTCCTTGCCTTGGTTTTGCAGAACCTCCTTCAATACAAGCGCCGGGCAGACAGAGTCGAGATCGGCATTGTGGTGCGTGAGTATCGCTATCTTGCGCGCCTTCTTCAACTCAGCGACTACCTTGTGAATTGTCATAAGCGAACGTATGACGCGCTGTTATAAAAAGAGCTAGAAGGTGCCGCGGTATGCAATCATTCCGGCGAGAACCATCAGGGCTATGCTCGCGTACGGATTCAGCTCAGGCGCGGCAAGGGGACCGAAGCTTGCGTTGGGGTCCACTACGTCGACCTCTATCGCCTTCAGGCTCTGTTTTGTAGAATTCGTCAGCGAGTATCCGGTGAGCGCGAGAACGGGCTTGTTCGCCTTAGAGAACGTGGACGTCTTTCTCCATCCTTCCATCTCGACGAAAACCGTGGTCGAGTTTATCTCAGGCGTCAGCTCGATGTTGTCTATGGTGTGCATGCCGGAACCCAGCACGGAGTCGCATTCCCCCAGACCGCCTGTGCAGGCGAACGCGAAATCCACCCAGTCGTTTTTCGGGACCAGCGCGCCTTCGACGCGTATCTTGTCGCGGATGTTCCCCTCGTTCACGATGGTCATGAAGAAACCGCCGGGCTCTCCGAGGTTGAGCGTAACCTTGTCCGGCGCTTCCACAGAGACGCCTATCGAAGCCTCTACGAAGAGGCGCAGCTCGGTCTGCTGTTGGGCTTCGGCTTCGTTGGCAGCCAAGATGAATGCGACGGCGAGAAGCAGCACCACGAGATATCGCAACATCGTCTTTCCCTTGTATATTTAAATCCCCGTTATAAATAGCGACCTGTCCCGGGACGAGTCTCGGGTCTTACTCGCGAGGTTCGGCAAATGGACGACAGGAAACTCAACTTGGTGTATGTGGCGCTGGCCATAGCAGTCGGCGCAATTTCGGCATTCGTTCCCAAATACGCCGCATACGCGCTTGGAATAGTGGCGTTTCTTGCAGCCGCGCAACTGACCAAGAAAGTCCCTGACTTCAAGAAGAAGGCGCTGGGACTGGCCTTCATGTATGTCTTCATCTGGATAATCGTGTGGACCCTCGCTACAAACCTGTGATTTCCATGGTACGTCTTCAGAAGCGTCTGCACGCCGAAGATGCGAAGAAGAGCGAGGGCGACGCGACAGTCGCAGGCTGGGTAAAGAGCGTCCGTGCTGTCGGAAAGCTTGCTTTCGTAATACTGCGCGATAGTTCGGGCACTATCCAACTGACTTTCAAACCCGACGTGAAAGATTTTGAGTCGGTGAAGAATCTCACGCCCGAGAGCGTCATCGCCGCCACAGGCGACGTCGTCCGCGGCAAAGTGAAGTCGGGAGAGAACGAGCTCGTCGTAAAGGAGTGGAGCGTACTCTCGCGCAGCGAAACGCCTCTGCCCATAGACGTCTGGGGCAATACGCCGACGGGTTTGGACAAACGGCTGGACTGGAGATATCTGGACCTGCGCAGTCCGAAGAACCTACTGGTATTTAGGATTCAGACCGCTGTCGAGGCCGCGATGCGCGAGTTCTGGCTGAAGAACGGCTTCATCGAGATACACTCTCCCAAGATAATGGGCTCTCCGAGCGAGACGGGCGCAGAACTGTTCGAGGTCGAGTACTTCGGCAGGAGCGGCTACCTAGCACAGTCGCCGCAGTTCTACAAGCAGATGGCGATGATGGCCGGCTTTGAGAAAGTCTTTGAGATTGCACCGGTCTTCCGCGCGAACCCTTCGGAGACGAGCCGCCACGACACTGAATACACGTCAGTGGACGCCGAGATGTCGTGGCTAGATTCGGAAGAAGATGTGATGGCGCATGAAGAGAAGATGATAGTTCACGTCCTCGAATCCGTCAAGAAGCAGTTCGGTTCTGAAATCAAGGAGGCGTTCGGCGTCGATGTGGTCGTTCCGGAAACGCCCTTCCCGCGCGTCACAATCAAGGAGGCCCACAAGATAACGGGCCGCGCTCCCGCGGAGACGCATGACTTCACCGATCTCGATTCGGAAGGCGAGAAGCTGATGGGCACGCACATACAGGAAAAGAAGAAACACGAGTTCGTTTTCCTGACAGAGTTCCCGTGGGCCGTTCGCCCGTTCTACACCATGAGAAACGAGAAGAATCCTGCAGTTACGAAAAGCTTCGACCTGCTGTGGAAGGGACTGGAGATAACATCAGGCTCGCAGCGCGAGCACCGTTATGACGTTCTGCTCAAGCAAGCGGCAGAAAAGAAGATGAAGATGGAAAACGTCCAGTTTTATCTGGACTTCTTCCGCTACGGCACGCCTCCGCACGGCGGCCTGGGCTTCGGTCTCACGAGATTCCTCATGCAGATGCTCGGCGTCAAGAACGTGCGCGAGGTCACGTTCGTCCCGCATGACATGAAGAGGCTGGTTCCTTAAGAAAATGGTGCCATCTCGTTTACTCCTGAAACACACAAATCAAAACTTCGCCGACACAACCTATTTAAGACGCGCGTCTCACGTAACGCATGGACCAAATGAAACTGCTGTTTCAAAAGTCCATGAGGAAAAGGTGAAGTTCATGGATCAAGGCATCAGACAGGAACAGGGCTGGACGATAGACGACGACAAGTGCCTCAGATGCGGCGCTTGCGTGGGCGTGTGCCCGCCTCTCGCGCTGGACCTCACGGAACGCGGGGGAATACATTTCATAGAGGAGAAGTGCACGCACTGCACGCTCTGCGAGAAGGTCTGCCCGATAGGATGCATCAAAGTCGAGCCCCCGAAGGCAAAGCAACACGCTCATTAAGGTGAACATATGGTTCTGGGTTCTGAATATGATGTTGTTGTCGTGGGCGCAGGACCAGGCGGTTCGGCCACAGCGCGCAAGTGCGCAGAGCTCGGACTCAAGACCGCACTTCTAGAAAAACGTCAGGAAATAGGAATCCCTGTCCGATGCGGCGAAGGCCTGAGCATCTACGCGGTCCAAGCGCTGGGAATGGTCGACAAGCTTCCTCGCCAGGTCTACGCGCAGGAGATAGACGGCGCGATAGTCTATTCTCCAAACGGCAAGAAGGTCGTCATAGACTTTGGAGAGACAGTCGGTTATATTCTCGAACGCAAGATGTATGACGCGTGGCTCGCGCAGCAGGCGGCGCGCAAAGGCGCGTACGTGCAAGCCAAAACCGAGATTACGCAACTCGTCAAGGAACAGAAGAACGGAGAAACGTACATAACAGGCGTCAAAGGCAACTTTGAGAGCGATGATTTCGAGATAAAGTGCAACGCCGTTGTCGGGGCGGACGGCGTCGAAGGACGCATCACGCGCATGGCCGGCTTGCGCTCGACGCTGATGCTGAAGACGACTGACTCGGGCTACCAGTACGAGATGGTCGACATCGAGATGGAGGATCCGCGCAAGCTCATAATATACTTCGGCTCGAAGATTTCGCCGCGCGGCTACGTCTGGATATTCCCCAAGGGCGACGACCGCGCGAACGTCGGTATAGGCATCGGTTCCATGGGCTACGAGAAGACGGCCAAACAATATCTGGACGCGTGGATTGCGACGCAGCCCGGTATAAGGAAAGGTTCTATCGTCAACACCGTATGCGGAGGCATCCCTGTCGGAGGCTTCCTGAAGAACATGGTTCTGAACGGCTTCGCGGCTGTCGGAGACGCGGCTCACCAGGTGAACCCGATACACGGCGGCGGGATAGGCGAAGCCCAGAGAGCCGGCTACATACTGGGGCACGTGCTCGCAGAGGCCAAACAGAAGAACGACTTCTCGGCGAAGGCGCTCGCAACGTACAACGAACGCTGGTGGACAGAGCGCGGGAACATGCTCCGCAATGTGGAAAAAGTGCGCGAAGTGATGGAGAAGATAGCCGACGAGGACATGGACATGCTCGCGGACAGCCTGGACGGGGAGACCATAATGGAGCTTTGCCACGGCAAAAGGTTGAGCGTTCTTGCGAAAGTGCTCATGAAGAAGCCTTCTCTCCTGAAGCTGGCGACGGCGCTGGTATAAACTACAACCGTGTGATTCGAGCTCCTCTATCCACTGTTCCCTCGTCCAGAACTCTCGCGTACCAACCGCGTCTTCCGAGAAGCGTCCGGCAAAACTCCGCGAAGTTCTCCTTCCCGACGTACGGGAGCTCCATGAGATTATGGCAGGGATTGCAGACTTTGGCCACCTCTGCAACAAGGTCGTTCCCTATATTGAACGTGTGGCCGGAGATCAGTTCGTACTTGAGGCCCTTATTGATCTGCGTTCCGAAAGCACCGTAAGGAATGCCCTCTGTTGTTATGTTCTCTCCGAGGTCTCCGGGCTTGACAGGCCAGTCTTCGTCGTTCAACTGCCAAATGGTTTCAAGCGGCATCAAAAGCAGTGCCATTCTCTCGTCTCCGAGAGGCTCGTGCACTTCCTGCCTATACTGATTGTAATCACCGGCCATTCCGAGACGCGTGACTGCCGCCTGAGGAATAGCAAGTTTGGGCAGGCCCACTTCTCCCGGCGTGCTTGGCTTTACGCTTAGCTGATGAACACGACCCTTTATTGGCATAACTATATTGGAAGTGGAAACGATTTAAACCATTTATTGCTGCACACGCCAATAGTGCCATGGTTCTCAAACGGTACGCTGCCGTATTCCTGTTTCTTCTTGGAATCGTCGCCGTTGTTGTGGAGTTTAACGCAGTCGGCCTCGGCCAGTTGGCTCCTCTTCTCATATCGGCCCCTCCCAACATAGTCGCTCTCGCATTCGCGGCGTTCATTCTTTCTTCCGTCGCCTGGACATTAAGATGGAAAGTTTTCGTCCAGCGAAGCGGCTACAACGTTCCATTCGCGAGCATGTACGCCAACCTGTTCGTTGGAATGGCCGTCAACGGCGTCACGCCGTTGGCCAAGTTCGCAGGCGAACCCGTACGCGCGTATCTATTGAAACGGGAATGCGGTGTGCCGATGCGTGTCGGACTCGCGACAGTGGCCGCGGAACTGTCCGTGGACGCCTTGGTTTCCCTGACAGCCATGTTCGTGGCAGTCGCGACAGCCGCTTTCGTAATAGGCGTTGAGACGTCGCTTCTTGCATTGATGATAGCGGGCCTCGTAGCCGCAACAGTCGTGATTGGCGTCTTCGTCTCTCTCGCCGCGCACACACGCTTCGCACACGGCTCTCTCAAATGGCTGTCCTCGAGAAGTACGAACGTACGGAGCCGCGTGCATGACTTGCGCACACGCATCGTAAAGTTCCAGAAGGTTTTCAAGGAGAGTCTTTCGGATCCGCGCGCCCTCTCGATTGCAGTCGCGACCACTCTCGCCCAGAGGTTCTTCGACATGCTGCGCTTCGCGCTCGTATTGGCGGCTGTCGGGGCGAATGTTGGATTGCCCGTCATCGTTGTCGTACTGGGGGTCAGCCTGCTCTTGTCAACCGTGCCGTCGACGCCCGGCGGTCTCGGCCTGATGGAGGGCGGCATGATTGGAGCACTCGTTCTTCTGGGCGTGCCGCTGCACGCGGCTGCTGCTGCTGTAATAATCGAGCGCCTGATAAGCTACTGGATTCCTCTCGCCGCGGGTCTGGTTCTTGGATCTTTCTATGGAGCGTCGATAGTCTCGCAAAACAAAGGGATTTAAACGTTGGAGGGAATCTTTTGTCATGGACGCTCGAACAGAAACGGATTTGAGATACAGAGTCTATTCCGTTCTGGTAGAAGGCGGTCTATCAGATGAAGCAGCACACGGAGCGGCGGACGGACTCTCCATCCCACCGGATCTTGATGGAAAGATACCTGACGTGGGCTTGGACCCAGAAATAAGAGAGCGGTTCATGGATCTCTCAAAAGAAGGCGTGTTGGAAATAGAGACCGTTCACACAGGAGATAAAACAGAGAAATACTGGATTCTCAAATATTGAGCCTCTGCATCAGCGCAGAAACCATCAGCGGAAGAAGAACGCTCGCGTCTCCTTCTATGGTGACGTGCTTCGCTTTCTCCTTTATCTTGCCCCACGAGACGGCTTCGCGCGTGCGCGCGCCGGACAACGAACCGTCCCATTCGACCGCGGATGTGATCTGCACGGCATAATCCAACCCGCCGCGGAACTGGCTCCACCATATCGTGTGGTGCTTGGAAATTCCGCCTCCTATCATCAGAGCCGCGAGTTTTTTCGCGTCGTGCACGAGCGCGTTGAGTTCGCTCTCGTCCTTCAGCACGTTCACAGTGAAGTCCTTGTGACCGTCCTGCCAGAAGAGCCAGAGCTGGTAGCCGAACGCCCCGTCTGCCGGACCCGGAACGAAAATGGGTATCTTATTCTTCCACGCCCAATACGTGATGGACTCTTCGGCTTTCTTTTCGTTTGCGATATGCTCGCCTACTTTCCAGACAAGTTCCCTCGTTGAGAAGTCTCTCAGGCCTTCGTCGTAGAGTCTCTTGAACATCGGCTGCAGTTTCTGTTCCAGAACCTCTCCGTAAGACTCGTTCGGCACGAAAATGTTTCCAAGGCGGTTGATTCCTTTCCTGTGCAGTTCTGCGTCGTCCGCGTCGAAGGAGCCATGATAATAATCCTGCCACAGGCGCGCGAGGTCGTGGTCCAGAGTCCCGCTCGTCGTCATTATGGCCGAGACGAGTTTGTTCTTGACGAGGTCACGAACGACGCCGCGGGTGCCTGTAGCTATGAGCGCCGCAGGGAACGACAGCATAAGCGTACATTCCTTCGACGCTGTTTCAAGAATGTCCACGCCATCAGCGAGCTTCTTGGCCGTGAAGCCGCCCGATTCGGAGAACTGCTTTATCAGGTCGTTGGTGTCTCTCGTAAACGCGATGTCTTTTACGGGATTCATGGAGAGATGGTTTTGAAATAGCTATTTAAAGCGCTTATATTTCGGGGTCCTAGTCTCTTCATGAAGCTCGCGTTTTACCTTCTGGACGCCGACTACGTGGTTGAGAACGGCAGACCGCTGGTGCGCCTGTTCGGAGTCGACGCGAACGGACGCTCGGTGTGCGTGTTAGATACATACGAACCTTACCTCTACGCGGTTCCGAAAACAATGACGAAAGAACTGCAGAACAGAATCGCCGCGATAAAGGAACCCAAAGTGGCGCGCGTCGAAGTCGTAAAAAGAAAGCTCGGCGCAGAAGAGAGAGACGTCCTCAAGGTGTACGCGTCCACGCCGTCCGACGTGCCTAACCTCCGCGACGCATTAAAAAGTTTCAAAGAAATAGGACACGACGGCTGTTACGAGTATGCGGTAAATTTCTACAGGCGGTATCTGATAGACCGTTCGCTCGCGCCGGGCGCGTGGTATGAAGTCGACGGCGAAAACGTGAAGAGCGACTGGAAGTTCGGCGTGGTTGTAAAGGCGGAGAAGATAACGCAGTCGAAACAGACAGTCGCGCCCAAACTGCGCGTCCTCGCATTCGATCTTGAGTCATACGAAGAGGCAGGCAAACCGCACATAATCATGGCGTCTGTCTACGGCAGCACGAAACGCGTCTTCACTTACAAGAAGGCTAGGTACGGCGCATACGTAACGGTCGTGGCCAACGAGAAGGAACTGATCGAAAAACTAATCGAAACGATAAACGAGGCAGACCCCGACGTTCTCGTTACATACAACGGAGACGAGTTTGATTTTGCGCTGCTGCGCGAACGGTGCGACGAACTGAAAGTGAAGCTCGTGCTTTCGCGAGACGGCGAAGAGGTCACGTCCGTACGCCGCATGCGCGTCTCGTCAGCGCGTCTCAACGGCCGCGTGCATCTCGACCTCTACGCGCTGGTGAACAACGTTCTGAAATACCATCTGGACACGGAAACTTTGACGCTCGACGCAGTCGCGGCGGAGATTCTGGGAGACAGAAAGATAGAGCTGGCGTACGAGCAGATGGTCGAGGCGTGGAGAAGCGAACGCAATCTGGGAAAGTTCGCCGAATACAACCTGAAAGACTCCGAGCTGACGTTCCGCCTGGCCAACGAATTCCTTCCGGAAGTTCTTGGGATTGCGCGCGTGGTGGGACAGCCGCCTTTCGACGTCTCGCGCATGTCTTATTCGCAATTGGTCGAGTGGCATTTGGTGAGACGCGCGCACGCAGAAGGCCGCATAAGCCCCAACCAGCCGAGGTTCGACGAGATAGAGGCTCGGCGGGCGCGCCCGGCATACGTGGGAGGCTTCGTCAGGGAGCCTCTCGGCGGAATACAAGAAAAGATTGCGGTGATGGACTTCCGCTCCCTGTATCCTTCGATAATCGCGTCGCACAACATATCCCCGGAGACGCTGGACTGCGATTGCTGCAAAACAGATGGATACAAAGTTCCCGGCATGAAGCGCCACTTCTGCAAGAAGAAGCAGGGTTTCTATTCCGCGGCTGTTCGTGGATTAATCGAGGCTCGCGTCGCTGTCAAGGAACGCCTGCAAAAGCTAAAGCCTGCCTCCCAAGAGTACAAGGACCTCAAACTTGAGGAGCAGGCGCTGAAGATGGTGGCCAACGCCTCTTACGGAGCGTTAGCATACACAGGCGCGAAATGGTACTGCTACGAATGCGCGGAAGCGAGCGCGGCCTTCGGAAGATACTACATTAGTTTAACGATGGGGGAGGCCGAGAAGGCCGGTTTCACCGTCGTCTATGCGGACACGGATTCGTGTTTCGTCAAAAGAGATAAGGCCAAGGACATCGGCAAGTCAGCCGCGCAGTTCATCGAGCAGATGAACAAGAAGTTGCCCGGAATAATGGAGCTCGAGCTTCAGGGAATCTACGAGCGCGGCGTCTTCATTCCCAAAGGCGCAGGCTATGCACGAAACGGCAAGGCCGCTTCGGCACGCCGGAAAGCAAAGCTTTCCGAGCGCGGCACGGCCAAGAAACGCTACGCGCTTATAGACTCTAAAGGCGCGCTTACCATACGCGGCCTCGAAACTGTGCGACGCGACTGGTGCGAACTGGCGAAGGAAGTGCAGCGAAACGTGCTCGTCTACGTTCTGAAGAAAAAGGACAAGGAAGGCGCGATCGCGTACATGAAGAGCGTCGTAGAACGCGTGCGCAAGAAGAAAGTCGATATAAAGGAGCTCACGATTCACGAGCAGCTGACCAAACGCTTGGAAGAGTACAAACAGATAGGCCCGCACGTGGTCGCCGCGCGCAAGATAAAGGAGCGCGGGCGGCCATATGGACCGGGCATGATTGTGGTATATGTTATAACAGAGGGCAAGGGTTCAATATCTCAGAGAGCCGAGCCTATCGAAGACGCGTCGGTCGAGCGCACAGACGCCGAGTACTACATAAACAACCAGATAGTTCCTGCAGGAATGCGCGTCCTGCAAGTGCTGGGCGTGACAGAAGAAGAGTTAAAGGGAATGGGCACGCAAGCAACCATAAGAAAGTTTGTGAAGAAGGTCTGAACATGCACACCATACGCGCGGTAATCTTCGACTTCGACGGGACGTTCGCTCCCCAGACGAACCGTTTGCATTTTCTCTCTTTCAGAACTGCGTTCAGGAAGTTCGGCTATGATATGCAGGAAAGCGACCTCGTGGACCTGTTTGGCGTGCCGCAGGACCAGATAATAAGAACTCTCCTTCCGACCGCAGACGACAAGACGGTGAAGAGGATAAGCGATTTCAAGATGCGCGAGTACATGAAACTCATATCAAAAGAGAGCATACCGCACGAGAACGTACGCACTATCGAAGCGCTCAAGAAGCGCGGCTTTAAGGTCGCCATCTCAAGCGGCTCATATCTCGGCCCAGTGAAGAGGATGGTGCCGATGCATCTGATAGACGACATCGTAACCGCCGAGGACATCCACAGGCCGAAACCCGACCCCGAAATACTTCTAAAGACCGCGAAGGATATGCGCATCCGTCCTGACCAGTGCGCCTACGTCGGCGACTCGTGGAGAGACAAGGGAGCTGCGGACGCGGCGGAGATGCTGTTCATAGGCGTGCTCGCGGACCTGACTTCGAAAGGCCTGCTGGCATCAAACCCCGAGATGCTCGTAGGAAGTATCCCCGAACTGCTCAAACTGTTCGTGAAGGCGCCTCAAGAGGTCGCGATCTGATGAAAAATACGACAGTGACGGTTCACGGCAGGACTCTTCGCGTTCGCGCCGTGTTTAACATTCTCTCCCAGATGCGCGGGATGATGTTTCGTTCGTGGCGTGACGTCGGAGACGGCATGCTCTTCGTGTTCCCGCGCGAAGCGCGATGGGGAGTGGAGATGCCTTTCTGCGTTCCGATGGATCTGGTGTTCGTGGATAGAAACGGGATTGTCGTCGATGTGCAGGAAGCGACGCCTTGGAAGCTCAACCCCCTGACATGGAAGATATACAAACCGTGCGCGGCGTGCGCGTACGTTCTGGAGCTGCGTCCCGGACTGGGCAAACTGTTCAAAAGGGGCTCTAAAGCACGTTTAAATCTCTAATCGGCCATAATGTAGCCATGGTCCACACTCCGTCTCTCAAACGCTCTCTGTATTCGCGGTCGCAAACACACGACGTGCCCGTGCACGGGGCGAACGTCGCGACAGGCACGATTCTCGCAGCCATCGGCGGCGTGCTTCTCCCCGCAGAACCCGTTTCTGGTACGCTTGCCATAGCGATAGCGGCCGCGATAAACGGCTACTCGGGCTTCAAGATTGCAGAGGCGTACAACGAACACGCGATAGGCTACGAGTAACAAAGCCCTTTTTATGCTTTCTCGCCTTAATTCCAGAGCTATATGGCAGACGTGTATAGCGACTTTGTTACAGACGACTTTGACAAGTACTGCAAGCTACTGGAGGCCGAGTACGGTCCGTTGGACGAGATGAAATCGCATGACTCCGAAAGCTTCGCCAATCTTGTCATGGCGTGCGGCTTCAAAGCGCACGCGATCGTCGTAGGCCTCGAGGAAAAGGCCCGTAACGGCAACGGACGAGACCTTCCTCTTCTCAAGAGAGAATACGACGCGTGGTGCGACTCGCACAGTCTTCCCAACGGACAGATGAGAGAGGTGGGATGGAAGAAGTATGAAATTAAATCGTAACGCTCTTATATTCTTGACGCCGCTACGCTGGTCGATAACATGCCAGAGCAAACAGAGAGCGTGCGCAAGGCCGGAAAGATAGCCTCCGAAGCCAGAGACTACGGAGCGAAACTTGTCAAGGAAGGCGCGCGTGCGCTCGACGTCGCGGAGGCCGTGGAGAAAAAGATACGCGAACTCGGAGCCGCGCCTGCGTTCCCCTGCAACGTTTCATTCAATCACACCGCTGCGCACGACCTGCCGTCGCACGGCGACACGCGCGTATTCAAAGACGGGGACGTCGTGAAACTCGACATCGGAGCGCACGTCGACGGATGGGTTTCTGACACGGCCGTTACGGTGGTTGTAGGGAAGAATGAACTCGGCGGGAAGCTGAAGGCGGCGGCCGAGCTTGCCCTGCAAAACGCCATCAAACTCATGGTTCCGGGAAACACGATAGGCGACGTCTCTGCTGCAATAGAAAAAACAATTCGGGACGCCGGCTTCAATCCTGTCGTGAACCTCACAGGCCACGGAGTCGGCCAGTACGAGGTCCATACGGCTCCTGCGATACCGAATATTGGAACGAAATCTCCATACGTCCTGAAAGAAGGCGACGTCTTCGCGATAGAACCGTTCGTCACGACAGGAGTCGGAATGGTAAAGGAAACGTCAGGCACGCAAATATACAGGTGGACATCGGACCGCCACACGCGCCTGCCCGAGAGCACGAAGATACTGCAGATTGCGCGTGAGCGTTACGCACGCCTGCCTTTTGCGAAACGCTGGCTCGTCAGTGACGCCAACGTGACGCCGGCCAAGCTCGCGCTCGTCATAAAGGGTCTTGTGGAGAACGGCTCGCTGTACGAATATCCGCCTCTGCGCGAAGTGTCGGACGCGCCAGTCGCGCAGGCCGAGCATACTGTTATCGTGGGGAAGGAGCCGGAAGTTGTGACGGCTTAGTCGGAATTAAGAACGCCTTTTTATATCAAAATCGCCATCTATTATGCGATGGTTTAGCCATCTGGCGCGGCGGCGGGATACCTATGACGGAGGGCGATAATCCTCCTGAGGAGAACCCACAACATGCGTTTTACTCCGTCTTGCACAAATAATTCAGATACACGTGCTCAGCGTCCATCACTGTTTTCGATTTGTACAATATCCTGAAGTTGTCCCTCATAATCTTCGCGAGCTCTTCTTCCGTATAATCAGCGAAGTATCGCAATGTCTCCCCGTACTTGGGATTCTTGACAAACCTCTCCGACGAGGGTCCTTCGCGCATCCCAAGCAGGAAGACTCCATCGTGTTTTAGGGCCTGCAGAATATGCTTCAAAACCGGCAGGAATTTTTCTTTCGGAATATGAAGCAGGGACGTGTATATCCACAGCCCGTCAAATTGGCCCGCCGGCAGCGCGGGGTTCTCGAAATCCATTACGCGGGCGTCGAGGCCCTTGGCCCTGCACAACTCGACCATCTTCTCCGAGATGTCTATGCAAAGTGGCTCGAGGCCGTTCGCCTTGAACGTCAGGGAATGGTTTCCAGGCCCGCAACCCACGTCAAGAATCTTCTTGCCTTTAAGATTCTCCATGAAAACTTTCTGTTCTTTCTCTATGTATGGAACGTAGGCGCTGAACTTTTTGTCGAAGGTCTCAGCGTAGCTGTCGTACGCCTTCTTGGTCTCGAGCTTGTAGTTCAGCGTCAACCCAGATACCTCGTCGCCTCTTGCTCGACCGCGGCCGCTGCCTTCTTCTGCATGTCTAGTTTCGAGTAGTACTCGACGACTTCTTTGGTCAGGCTCGGTTTCACGTTTTTCAGCGCCGCATTGAAGTGCTTGGTCTTGACAGTCTTGGCGCCTATGTTCTCTCTCAACGCGGCCAGCGCGGCCTCGCGGCAGACGGCTTCGACGTCCGCACCGCTGTAGCCGTCGAGCTTGTCAGAGAGCGTTTTGAGCGTCACGCTTTCAAGCGGCATGTTCTTGGTGTGAATTTCCAGAACTTTCAGCCGCGACTCTGCGTCTGGTGAGGGTATGAGAACCTGCGTATCGAAGCGGCCCGGCCTCAACAGCGCCGGGTCTATTATGTCCGGTCTGTTCGTCGCTGCTAGAACAACCACGTCATTGAGTTCCTCGAGCCCAGACATCTCGGTCAGCATCTGCGATACTATGCGCTCGCCTACGTGCGAATCGGAAGAGGCGCCGCGCACAGGCGCGATCGAGTCTATCTCGTCGAAGAATATCACGCACGGCGCTACCTGTCTCGCCTTCTTGAAGACCTCGCGCACCATCTTTTCCGATTCGCCTACCCACTTTGACAGGACCTGGGGACCCTTTATCGAGATGAAGTTGGCGTCGCTCTCTGTCGCAACGGCCTTTGCGATGAGCGTCTTGCCGCATCCCGGAGGACCGTAGAGCAGTATCCCGCGCGGCGGGCGGATTCCAAGTCTCTTGAAAGAATCCGGGTTTTTCAGAGGCCATTCAACCGCCTCCTTCAAACGTCCTTTTACTTCTTCCAGGCCTCCTATGTCGGACCAGTGAACCTTCGGAACTTCGACCATTATTTCGCGCATTGCGCTGGGCTGTATCATCTTCAGCGCCTTATCGAAGTCCTTCTTCATCACGATGAGCTTCTTCAAAATCTCTTCCGGAATCGGCTTGTCTTCCTCGAGACCCTGCACGTCAGGAAGTACGCGCCTGAGAACCTGCATGGCCGCTTCCTTGCAGAGGGCCGCCAGGTCCGCGCCGACAAATCCGTAAGTGCCTTCGGCCACCTTGTCCACGCTGACCTCCTTCTCGAGAGGCATGTTCCTCGTGTGAATCTGCAGAATCTCCTTGCGGCCTCTCTTGTCCGGCACGCCTATCTCTATCTCGCGGTCGAAACGCCCGGGCCGCCTGAGCGCCGGGTCTACGGCATTCACGCGATTCGTCGCGGCTATAACGATAACCTTGCCTCGCGCTTCGAGTCCATCCATCAGAGTCAAAAGCTGCGAAACCATGCGGCGCTCGACCTCGCCCGTGACCTCCTCTCGCTTCGGCGCGATGGCGTCTATCTCGTCGATGAAGATTATCGCAGGCGCGTTCTCCTCGGCCTCCTTGAATATCTTGCGCAGGTTCTGTTCTGACTGTCCATACCATTTCGAAACGATCTCGGGCCCGTTAATCGAGAGGAAGTGCGCGCCCGCTTCGGAAGCAACTGCTTTCGCGAGGAGTGTCTTTCCCGTTCCGGGCGGGCCGTGCATGAGAATTCCTTTCGGAGGCTCGACGCCCAGACGCTCGAAAAGCTCCGGATGCTTGAGAGGCAGCTCTATCATCTCGCGGACTTTCGTAATCTCCTCGCGGAGGCCTCCTATGTCTTCGTACGTAACGGTCGGAACGCGGACCTCCTCTATCTCGACGGCCTGCGGCTTCAGCTCGATTTCCGTTTCCTCGGTAACACGTACTGTCGACTCGGGACTCGTCTTCACGACCGCCAGTTTCGTCTCCGCGCCGAAGGAACCGAACGGAGTCATTATGTCAAAGCCGGGCCCGAAGAACGATTCGAGGAACTCGTCGCTGCCGCGCCTCGACACGATGGACGTGGGAACGATGATGTCGCCCTTCAGCAGCGGCCGCATGAAGAGATTGTTGCGCAGTATGTTCGGAGACATGTGAAGGATGATTCCCTTCTGCGCGGGGGCGAGCGTCACCTTCTTCGCGTCCTTTATCTCGGCCTTGCGGACCTTGACGAACTCTCCGACCGAAACGCCGCCCGAATTCTTGCGCACGAGGCCGTCGATGCGTATGATAGCGAGGCCCACGTCGCCGGGATAGGGGCTGACTGCTATCGCAGCCGTTTTTCGCTTGCCCTCCACCTCGATGACGTCGCCCTGCTTGAGGCCTAGTTCGCGTATTATCCTGGAGTCGAGGCGCGCGATGCCGCGGCCGTACTCGTCGCGGCTCGTCAACTCTTCAACCTTGAGCCTCACTTCCTTGACAGTCATTCTTCAGCACCCTTCTCGAGCATCTTTAATTCGTCCGGTTCGAGCATAACCTGGAAAGCCTTGTATTCGATTTTCGGCTGCCAATCGCGCATGTACTGCAGTATCCTTTCCATTTCTTGGAGAGCTACAATAAAAACTGAGCTGTCTACCTTTATATGGGGCACCTCGTCCAACAGCCCTTCGCGGCGGTAGTTGTAGACGTCGCGTCCGTGCCTGACGCGCTGCGCACGTCCATACAGCCCCGAATAGAAGCGGTTTCGCTCGTAGTTCGACTCGAAGCGCTCGGAGTGCGCGGAGAACGACACCAGCACCGCCGTGCGATTGCCGCTGCGTTTGATTGTTATTCTCATGTGGACACCGTGCGGAAGCGTACTTTTGCGAATATTCTGCGCGTTTCCCTGCGCAAAAAGGTTCTTTGGTGTGTAAGTAAACACAAAACTATATAAAGACGAATGTTGTGGGAGTCGGTTAAATATACGCGTGCCCGATTTTATACATGCTCCTCAAGAATCTCAACGTTCCGTTCATCCTGTCTCTCGCAATGGTAATCGTCACGCTGGCCGCCGGCATCTACCGCTTGCAAGGAGGCAGCGGCGTTGTGAGCCTGTATCTGGGCGTCGTGTTTCTCGGATTCTCCGTGATACTCGCGTTTTTGCCGCGCAAGAAAACTACTTGAAACGGCGCGCCGTTTCAAAGTTACCGCTGTCGGCGTTAACTACTTAACGTAGAGACGGCAAATATCGTCGTTCCTTATGGCAGAATACACGAATCCTCGGCTCGCGACGGGCGCGAAATCACTGGACGATCTACTCGGCGGCGGCATAGAGTACGCGTCGTTGACGAACGTCTTCGGTCCCGCAGGCGCGGGAAAAACGAACGTGGCGCTGCTTGCCGCTGTAGCCGCCGTGCGCGCGGGCAAGAAGGTCGTGTTCATCGACACTGAAGGAGGGTTCAGCCCCGAGCGTCTCGCCCAGATTTGCAACGGCGCCGATTTTGAGGGCGTCTCCAAGAAGATTCTGATGATGGAACCCAAGACATTCAAGGAACAGAGCGAGCTTGTAAAGAAACTGGACAAGATCGTGGAGAAGGAGGCCGCGGGGCTCGTCGTCATAGACTCGCTGGTCGCTCTTTACAGGCTGGAGATGGGTAACGGCGGACACGTGGAAGCCAACAAGAAACTGTCTGAACAGCTGTCAATACTCTCGAAGCTCGCGAGAGACGCAAACGTCCCGATACTGAT
Source organism: Candidatus Aenigmatarchaeota archaeon (assembly GCA_016432325.1). Lineage (GTDB taxonomy): Archaea > Aenigmatarchaeota > Aenigmatarchaeia > PWEA01 > JACQIF01 > JACQIF01. The sequence goes on along the minus strand of CP066684.1, from coordinate 33,049 downwards.
AACGAACCAGATATACAGCGAGTTCGACAACCGCGGAACGATAGAACTCGTATCGCGTGACGTCGCGCGCTACTGGTCGAAGTGCCTCGTAGAACTGCTGAAACTGGACGACAAGGGCAGGCGACTCGCCGTCCTGCGCAAGCACCGCTCGCTGCCTGAGGGAACGCAAGCGCAGTTCGTCATCGGCGCGGCGGGTTTCGAAGAGGCCAAGCCGTTCAGGCTGTTCGGATAGTGCTTTTAGCCGCGAAAACTCCGTTTTTGGCCTTGGCGACAAGCTTATATGCTTTGCCTGAAAGCTTCAGAGAGGCGTTTAGACACGTTTAAATGCCATCCGAACCCCAGTTAGAATACGCTGGGGTAGCAAAGCCTGGTAACCCGTGCGCGCAAGCGTGCGGCTAGGGATTCACTGCGCCGGTCTTGAACCGGGCTTTTCTTTCAAAAAGAAAAGTACGGGTGCAAAAGAAACACGGCAAGAAAACCGGTGGGCGCAAGCCCGCGTGAGTTCGAATTCCCTACTGCTGAGATGCTTTGCACAAGGCGTAGGGCTGATAATCTCACCCCCAGCGCCAAACCAACATCAAAAATACGCTTACGCGAAAAAGAATCGGTGTCAAAATGGGCGGATTGAAAGGAAAGACGACGAAGGACCCGATCGAGGAGCAGCGCCGCGAAGAGGAGAAAAAGGCGCGCGAGGCCCTCAAGAAAGAACAGGGCAAGCCCGAGCCGACTCTCGAACGCAACATAGTCCGTCTCATGGCGACAGACCTCGACGGAAACGCAAGCATCTTCAACGCGCTCCGCGCCATCAGAGGCGTCAACTTCTCGCTGGCAAAGGCGATATGCCTCGTGGCCGAATTGGACCCGCTGACAAAGACCAGCACGCTCACAGAGGACCAGCTAAAGAAGCTCGAAGAAATCGTACGCAACCCGGCAAATTACAACATTCCTTCCTACATGCTCAACCTGAGGAAAGACGCTGAAACAGGAAAAGACAGGCACCTCACGGTTTCGGATCTCGACGTCTCTCTGAGACAGAAACTCTCGGACTTGATGAGGTACGGTTCTTACCGCGGATGGAGACACAGGCTCGGACAGCCCGTGCGCGGACAGAGAACGCGTTCGTCATTCCGCAAGAGCGGTTCCGTGGGCGTCGTGCGCGCGAAGGCCAAGCCCGGCGAAGGCGCAAAGCCTGCCGAGAAGAAGTAGGTGAAGTGCATGGGAGAATATGAAATTGCGATTTCAATTCCCCCACGCAGAAATTGGTGAAGTGCATGGGAGATCCAAAACAGTCTCGCTCGAGAATCGAAAGCCCGCTGAAGGCGTGGGACTCAAAGCGCATTGAGAGAGAGAACGCGCTCTTGAAAGAGTTCGGCCTCAGGCGCAAGCAGGAGCTGCGCCGCGCGGAGTCGATTCTCAGAGGCCTCAGAAGGCAGGCGCGCGAGCTCGGCGCGTCGAAAGACGAGCGTCAGCAGAAACAGCTCCTCGCGCGCGTTTCGAGGCTCAATCTCATGAAGGAAAGCGGAGGGCTGGACGACGTGCTCGGTCTCAGCGTCAACGACGTTCTCTCGCGACGCCTGCAGACTATCATCCATAGAAAGGGAATCGCCAACACGCTGAAACAGTCCAGGCAGCTGATAACACACGGCCACGTCGTGGTCGGCAACAGGCGCATCGTATGGCCGTCGTTCCTCGTATCCAAGGATCTCGAAGAGCAAATCAAGATAAAGGGCGTCGAGGTTCAGAAGAAGTGATACTCATGACAGACAAAATAGGGGTCGCTCACATCTATTCGTCGTCGAACAACACAATCATACACATAACCGACATAACAGGCGCTGAAACTATCTCGCGATGCTCGGGCGGCATGGTCACAAAGAACGACCGCGACAAGGGACAGCCGTTCCAGGCGATGCTCGCAGCCAAACGCGCGATAGAAGAGGCGAAGTCCAAGGGCATAACAAAGCTCAACATAAGGATTCGCGCTCCCGGTGGTCACGAATCCAGCAACCCGGGCAAGGGAGCGCAGCCCGCGATACGCGCGATAGCGCGCGCAGGCATACGCATCGGGGACATAGAAGACGTCACGCCCATACCGCACGACAGGACCAAGAAGAAGGGCGGCCGCAGGGGCAGGAGGATGTAGTTATGAAAATAAAGATTTTGGAAGAGAGTGACGAAAAGCTGACGTTCGTGGCAGACGAAATAAACCCGTCTTTCGCTAACGCTTTGAGGCGCGCGATGATGGGAGAGGTGCCTGCGCTGGCAATCGACGAAGTGGACATCCACGAAAACTCGTCGGCGCTCTACAACGAGGTCCTGTCGCACAGGCTCGCGCTCGTGCCGTTGGCGTTCGACCCAAAGAAGGTAAACATCCGCGAAGAGTGCGTCTGCGAGGGCAAGGGATGCGTCGAATGCCAGGTTGTTCTCGTACTCAAGAAGGAAGGGCCCTGCACCGTGTACACGAAAGATTTGAAGAGCAGCGACGAAGACGTGAAGCCTCTCTACGATAGCATGCCCCTCGTCATGCTTCTCGAGGGGCAGAAGGTTGAACTCGAAGCTACCGCACGCCTGGGCCGCGGCCGCGAACACGCCAAGTGGCAGGCCGCTGTCGCGTCGTACAAGTACTATCCGAAAGTCACGATCAAACCGGGTCTCCCCGAGGAGGACGCAAAGAAGATACTGGACGTCTGTCCTACCAACGTCTTCGAACGTTCGGGCCGCGGAGCCCGCGTAGCGAACGAACTCGCATGCATCCTGTGCGATGCGTGCGTGGAAGCCTCGCCGCAGTATGTGGAAGTAAAGGGAGACGAAACGAAGTTCGTCTTCCGCGTCGAAACGGTGTGCGGCCTCAAGCCTGAACAGATAGTCTCTCTTGCCTTGGAAAACATCGAAGCAAAGGCCAAGGAACTGGAAGAGAAGGTCTCGGAATACGCTTAAGAAGGCGTGCGAGGAGACTATGGCTCGGTATGCGGGAGTACCCTAGCGGTCAATGGGGCCAGATCACGCTTTCGGATGAGATTCCGAGTACGAGCGCGAGGCAAAGCTTAGGTGTGAGGTCACGCTCAGGTGTGGCATAACCACAGGGAGACCTGGTGGCTTAGTGCCTTCGTCGGTTCAAACCGGGCTTTTCGCGAGGTGCTCGACGCACACTTGGTGTGCGTCAGTTCGCGTAGAAAAGCACGGGTGCAAAAGAAACGTTGCGCCCACCGTGGTTTTCCGACCTCCCGCACCATAAACGTCAAAGGTTGGGGGAACGGAAAGCGAAGCTTTACGGCTTCCCGCACCACACAAAGGTCAAACGGTGAATGAAATGACAAAGAGAACAGGTCCGACGAACCCGCTGGTTGCGTCGCTCGTGAAAGAGCTGAGGAAGCAGAAGAAAGGCATCTGGGTCGACGTAGCCGATAGGCTGGAGAAGCCCGCACGGCAGGCCGCGGAAGTAAACGTCTCCGCGATAGCGCGAAACGCAAAGGACGGCGAGATCGCGCTTGTGCCGGGCAAGGTTCTGGCCGACGGAACGCTGACGAAGAAGATAGACGTCGCGGCCCTGAACTTTTCGATGGGCGCCGTGATGAAGATAAGCGCGGCGAAGGGCAGGTGCCTGAGCATCAAGGAGCTCATGGACGAGAACCCTTCGGGCAAAAACGTCAGGATAATAACGTGATGTCCATGGTCGAGACAAAAACGGCGGTAATTGACGCGTCCGAGCAGGTGCTGGGCCGAGTCTGCACGCGCGTGGCGAAGAAGCTGCTCGGCGGCGAGCGCGTCGTGGTGATAAACGCCGAACGCGCGGTCATCACAGGCAGGCCGGAACTGATTCACGAACTCTACAGGGAAAAACGCGCTCGCGGAGATCCTCACCACGGAGCTTACTATCCAACGTTGCCCGAGGCGATATTGAAGAGGAGCGTACGGGGCATGCTGCCTTACAAGAAGGGCAGAGGACGCGATGCTTTCGCAAAACTGAGGGTATATTCAAACAATCCTCAGGATTTGAAGGGGGACAAGATAGGCAAAAGTTCCGCGGAGCTCACGCACAAGTACGTTACGCTCGCAGAAGTTTCGAAAAGGTTGAGAGGCGGTTGATGTGACGGAAGGCAAAGAAGTGCGCGTCATCGGCAGGAGAAAGGAAGCCGTTGCCATAGCCACGGCCACGCAAGGCAGCGGCATCGTACGCATAAACCGCGTCCGCATTGAAAACGTGCAGCCGGAGATGCGAAGACTAATGGTTACAGAGCCGTTGGCGATAGCCGAAGAACTGGCCAAGACAGTTGACGTCGACGTTCACGTTCAGGGAGGCGGAGTTATCGGACAAGCCGAGGCCACTCGCCAGGCAATCGCGCACGCGCTGCTCGCTTCCGCGGGCAAGGGAGCGCAGGCCCTGAGGCGCGCGTTCGACGACTACGACCGTGCGCTCCTCGTCAGCGACGCCAGAAGGAACGAGCCGCACAAACCGTCTCGCTCGTCCGCAGGGCCGAGGAGGCACAAGCAAAGGAGCAAGAGGTAGACTAACATGCCAGTAGATAAGAATGGTTTGATGGTAGTAAACGATGGAGATTTGCTGAGGGCATTCGGAATGGAAACAGGAACTGACTTGAAAAGCGCGGCAGATATGATAGGAAAGCGCCTTTTCGACGAAGGCCCTGTAAAATATCTGGTTATCAGATACCATTACACAAAGGATGGGATAGCCCCTCGCCATCTTGGAATGGCACACATAGTGGGCCACCTACAGGACAAAGGTTATAAGAATATTTCCCTGATGGACCCTGAAAACGGAGAGGAAATGCTTCTCAACGGAATGATATTTTGGGAGGCTATGATAGGAAGGATTCTTTCCAAACCGAGAGGTGCGGTCGCATGATGGTACCAATCAGATGTTTTTCGTGCGGAAAGCCGGTCGCCCAGTACTGGGACGACTACAAGAACGGCCTGAAGAAGGGCAAGAAGTCAAAGGAACTGCTCGATTCTTTCGGGCTTGACCGCTTCTGCTGCAGGCAGACGATGATAGCGCACGCGGACATCATCGGCCAGGTGGCTCAGTTCAAGGTTTGAGCGTGAACCGCTGTTCAAGCTTCCCTCCACAGTCGGGAAGCCTTTATATTCTGGCCGACGGAACTGTCTTCCATGGGAAGCGCGCGCAGATTTGTATTACTCGCTGTTCTGCTGGCCGTGTTTGCGCTCAACGCGCAGCCGGCGGCGGCCGCAGGAATTACCATACAGGCCGACCAGGCGTGCGCCGTAACGCCGGGACACTATTCCATCGGCGTCACAAACGATCAGGAATTCAGCGACACGTTCAGGATAACCGCCATAGGGCCGCAACGCAGCTGGGTGATATTCGACGGCACGTCAGTCAAACTGGCAAGCGGCGGCAGCGGAACATTCGAACTCACGGCCGCGGCTCCGCAGAGCGCGCCCTCCGGTTTCTACTACATTCCTGTCACAGTGTACTCCGACAAGAACGACAGCGTGCAGGCCGAGACGAGCGTCTGCCTGATAATAAAACGCGTTGACCGCGTGGTCATCACAGGAGTGGCGTTCGCCGACGACAGCGTAGGGCCCGGAGAAACTCTCAAGCTGACGGCCGTCGCCGAGAACGTCGGCACCGAGGAATTTCGCAACGTCGAAGTCGAAATGACCGCGTCCGGCCCTCAGGACATCCAGTTCGAGAGCGCAACCATATCATTGTCCCGAGGCGAAACAGAAACGATAGAAAGACAGCTCGAAGTTACCAAGCTTATCAAACCGGGACAGTACACGCTGCGCATAACTCTGACAAAGGACGAGGATCTTCTAGATACCGTGGAAAAGAAGTTCACGATAGAGGCAATCGACATCATAGACAAGAACATCCAGGATGACAAAGGAATCCTAAGTTCCACGACGACTACCGTTTTCACCAACCGAGGCAACACGGAGAGTACTGAAACGGTGACAGCCGAGGTTGCGAAGCCGTTCAATGTTTTCACGGATGCGCCCGGCGCGGCAGTGTCGGAACAAGACGGGAAAGTCCTGTACACATGGACGGTTACGCTGAAACCGGGAGAGAGCGAGACCGTGACGCACACGGTTCGCTACTGGCCATTCTACATAATACTGCTCGTCGTTCTCGCGGCCGCGTACCAGATATACATAATCAGCAAGAGGCCAAACATACGAAAGCTCGTGCTTTCATCGAGAAGGCAGAAGGACGACATACAGGAGTTCGCGATTGCCGTTGAGATAAAGAATACGACGCCGACGGCGCTGAAGAACGTAGTAGTCCGCGACTTTGTGCCTGCCGTCGCACGCGTCTTCAAGGATTTCAAGGTTCAGCCGGAACGCGCCAAGTTCGTCGAGGCGGGAACGGAACTCGTCTGGCGCGTGAAAGAGATGAAACGGGGAGAAACCCGGATGTTCCACTACAAGATTGCCACGACCGTCGGGGCAGTGGATTCGTTCGTCCTGCCTTCGGCCATAGTCGAGGGCATGCGGCTGGGCCGCGAGTACCGCGTGCATTCAAACGAGATGCCCGTCGGCAGCAGGAAGAACGTGCAGTGAGCGCGGGACCTTCATCGAATGCATGTAACTCTTTAGTTCTTCCAGGGTTCCGCCGGTCCATATTCTGCGTTTGAATTCGTGTATTCTCGCCACGCTGGCAGGGTTTATTCTTTCGTTCGGCCTGTATCCGCTTTCCTCGAAGGCATCCAACCTCTCGTAGAAGATTCTCTTGACGCGGACGAGATTCATCATCGCCTCCGGGTCGCCCGTCCGCGCGTACATATGCTCATACATTTGCACGGGGAAGAGTGCGTTGCCCATGACGTGAAAGAACAGGAACTCAGTGTCCTCTTCACGGGCCCGTTTGAGTATGGCGTCCATGGATAGGCATACCCGCAAAGCCTTTTATACCTTCTCGTCGCAACCTCAGGCAATCCTCGAACCCGGTTCGAGGTTGTTCGAAAATCCCGGGGTAGCTCAGCGGTAGTTGGCCGTTCGCGCGAACGGATTCGCCACAGAGCAGCCGGCTGTAGACTTTTCGCCTAGCGCGAAAACGAGTAGCCGTTGTTCGCAAATAGAAACCGGCGGGTCGCGTGTTCAAAGCGGGCTTTCTTTAAAAAGAAAGCACGCGTGCAAAGAAACTCCGCCTTCCGGCGGTGCATGAAAATCACGCTCCCGGGACCATAATTTTCCGACAGAGCCGACGCTAAACGAAATCAATAACGCGTCCTCTGTCAGCAGTTGCAGCACTTGCAGAAGCCGCCGAGCAGCTTCATGGCGCCGAGCGCGATTATAGTCCATCCCCAGCTGACCGTATACAGGTAAACTCCGCCGGCCACGATCAAGCCGAACGCGGGAGCCCACTTGTGATGCGGACAACCACAGGAGCAACACGATGCGCCCATGTCCATCATTTTCTTTGCCATGGCGAGATTCAGTCCATTCCTGCATATAAAGATTCGGGGCTAAGTGTCGAACTGAAGAACGTCAGGATGCGAAGCCGCGGACTCTCATGAAGCGGCGCTTACGCGCCTGGAAGCCTATTTTTGCCCTTTTTCCGGCAGACGCGCCCTCTAAACAAATCCATTAAGCCCCATAAGTGGCGTTAAAGGCCGGTTCGACAATCACCGAAAGCTTTAAAAGCCTTGTTAAGACCATAGAGGACGCTGACGGCCAAAGCGAAGGGGAAACACCCAGTCTCCATTTCGAACCTGGAAGTTAAGCCCTTCAGCGATATGGCGTGTACTGTTGCGCATGCAACGGGAAAGTCAGGACGCTGTCAGCACTTATGGTCATCGGACCGTAATGTTGGAATGCAAATTCCAGCACTTTGATAGTCATCGAGGCCCCGGGGTTGGATAGTTTGGTAAGCTCACCGTTCAGCATGAGTTCGATATCTCGCTCTAGTTTTAACTGTGCTACGAAGCAATCAGTCTTCTCCACAAAAAGTGGAGGAGCGCGCAACGATAGTGCGCGTCAACAGTGCCGCGATGCTTGGAAAGCCGAGCTTTCCATATCGCGTCAACAGTGCCGCGATGGTGTAGTGGCCTATCATGTGTTCGAAAACACTGGGCTAAGCATAGAGCTCTGTCACAGCTCTGACTCGGGTTCAAATCCCGATCGCGGCGCCAACAGGGCTCGTAGCTCAGTTTGGTAGAGCATCCGGCTCTTAGTGGCTAATGGAAGATAGCAATCTTCCGCAAGGTGGAACCGGAGCGCCGTGGGTTCGAATCCCACCGGGCCCGCCATGACATTCAAGGCAAGGGCGTTTGGAAAGCGCGTCTTTCCAAGAGGCTGCACGGAAAGCCGTGCTTTCGGCATATGCCGAGAAGCGAAGCTTCTCGTGCACCGCCATTGGAGTTCGTCGGTCGAGCGTATCAGAAATGGTGTTCGGTATGGCAGCAAAGACCAAGGTAAAGGAAACGGCCGACGAGGACAAGGAGATTCGCGTCTCCGAACACTCGATGGTGCCGAAGCACGAGATAATGGGCAAGGAAGAAAAGGCCGACCTGCTGAAGAAGTTCAACGTCAGCGAACAGCAGCTTCCAAAAATATCGGCAAACGATCCCGCGGCCAAGGAAATCGGAGCTAAGGCAGGAGACGTCGTGAGGATAATGCGCAAGAGCCAGACCGCGGGGAAGACGGTCTACTACAGATACGTTGTGGGTGTATCGCATGGCGAGTGATTTTGAACATCTGCTCGGATCGTTCGTGAAGAGCCGCGGGCTCGTCAGGTTCCAGATAGACAGCTTCAACGTGTTTGTCAAATCGCGCTTCCAGAGAATCGTCGACGAAATCGGGGAGATAACCCCGGAAAGCGAAAGGCTGGCCAACTTCCGCGTCAAGCTCGGAGAAGTCCGCTTCGGCAAGCCGTCGGTGAAAGAGGCCGACGGTTCGATGCGCGAAATACTGCCGATGGAAGCGAGGCTGCGCGACCTGACCTACTCGGCTCCCGTGTTCCTCGAGATGACTCCCATCGTAGGAGGGGTCGAGCAGACCACGAGCGAAGTCAAGATCGGAGAGATTCCAATAATGCTCAAGAGCGTCCTCTGCCCTCTGGCCGGAATGAAGGAAGAGGATCTCGTGAAGGCCGGAGAGGATCCGGACGACCCGGGCGGCTATTTCATAGTCAACGGCACGGAGAAGGCGCTGGTCCTTATCGAAGAGGTGGCGCCCAACAAACCGATTCTCGAAATGAAAGAGGACGTCGCGACGATGCGCATCAACAGCGAGAGCCGCGGCTGGGCGCAGAGGCACATGCTCATGCGCAAGGCGGACGGCTTGATAGTAGTCTCGAGCGTCGCAAACATCAAGGACCTTCCCATAGTCGTTCTGATGCGCGCTCTCGGGCTTGAGAGCGACAAGGAAATAATAGAAGCGATAACGTCCGAGGAAAAATACATCGAAGAGATATACTCAAACCTCTACGAGGCCGACGTCACCACGTCCGAGGACGCGCTGGAATACATCAGCAAGAAGATGAAGCTCTCACAGAAGGAACAGAAGCACGAGAAGTCGGAACAGGTTCTGGACCGCTACCTCCTCCCGCACATCGGGCAGGACCGCTCCCTGAGAAAGAAGAAGGCTCTCTACCTCGGCCGCATGTCCCTCAAGCTCATGCAGCTCGCCAGGGGCGAGATAGAGGAGGACGACATAGACCATTATGGAAACAAGCGCCTCAAGACGTCCGGAGACCTTCTCGAAATGCTCGTGCGTGGAATCCTGCTGGGCAAGTGGGGTCTCATCGCCCGCATCAACTACAACTACCAGAAAATCGCCAAGCGCGGCAAGGTTCCTTCAGTATCGACCGTAGTCGAATCGACTGTCATGACCAACCAGATCCGCTCTTCCATGGCAACGGGCGTGTGGATAGGCGGCCGTTCAGGAGTCGCCCAGCGTCTCGAACGCGCAAACTTCACGCGTTCCGTCGCTCACCTGAGAAACGTCATCTCCCCGCTCTCCACGACGCAAGAGCATTTCGCGGCGCGCGAACTGCACGCGACACACTGGGGGCGTCTCGATCCTTCGGAAACTCCTGAAGGCCCGACGATAGGTCTGCGCAAGTACCTCTCGCTGATGGCTGAGATAAGCACAGGCGCGAAGGATGAGGAAGTCAAGAAACTCGTGGACGCGATACAGTCCAAACTGAAGTAGGTGCGTATCTATGGCCAACATATTGCTCAACGGCGCGCTGATAGGAACCACAGAGCGCCCGCTGGACTTCGCCGGATTCATAAGGCAGAAGAGGCGCGCCGGCTCTGTCACGCACCACGTCAACGTCGGTTACGATGAGGTTTCGGACGAAGTCCGCATCAACACCGACGGCGGCCGCGTTCGCAGGCCTCTCGTCGTGGTGGAGAACGGCAAGTCCCTGCTGACCAAGAGTCACGTCGAGGACGTGAAGAAAGGCAAGGCCGTGTGGGACGACCTCATCAAGGAAGGAGTAATTGAGTACCTGGACACCGAAGAAGAGGAGAACTCGATCGTCGCGCTTTATGAGAAAGACATCAACAAGAGCACCACGCATCTCGAGCTGAACCCGCTCGTCATACTCGGAGTCTCGTCGTCTGTCATCCCCTACGGAGAATATGACCGCGGAGACCGCGTCAACTTCGGCGCCAAGATGGTAGGCCAGACTCTGGGCCTCTACGCGTCCAACTACAACATGCGCACCGACACGAAGTCGAACACGCTCGTCTATCCCCAGGTCCCTCTCGTCGGCACCTCCACGTATCCCATACTTGGGCTGGACCGCCACCCCGCAGGCCAGAACGTGGTCATCGCTCTGGCATCATACGACGGCTACAACATGCAGGACGCCGTCATCGTCAACAAAGCCTCAGTCGAAAGGGGCTTCGGCCGTTCGTTCTTCTACCGCACATACCAAACGGAGGAGATGAGATACGGCGGCGGTCAGGTTGATGAGATAAAAGTACCGGAGAAAGACGTGCGCGGCTACCTGTCCGAAAAATTGTACGGGCCTCTCGAGGAAGACGGCCTCATATCGCCTGAAAGCGCCGTCGTTGGCGGGGACGTTCTGGTCGGCAAGACGTCGCCTCTGCGTTTCCTCGGCCGCGACGAGTTCCTGGCCGGCATACACAACCGCCGCGAGACCTCTCTCACCATGCGCAACGGGGAAACGGGCGTCGTCGACAAGGTGCTCCTGACCGAGAGCAAGGACGGCAACAAGATGGTGAAGCTGACGGTCCGCGAACAGAGGATACCGGAGATAGGGGACAAGTTCGCGTCGCGCCACGGGCAAAAGGGAGTCATCGGCCTCATCGTACCCGAGGAAGACATGCCTTTCACGGAGAACGGGGTCGCTCCTGACGTGATAATGAACCCGCACGCCATACCGTCGCGTCTCACGGTCGGCCAGCTGTTGGAGATGATAGGCGGCAAGGCAGGCGCCCTCGACGGCAGGATCGTGGACGGCACAATGTTCAACGGCGAACGCGAGGATGACATACGCGCTCTTCTGCGCAAGCTCGGCTTCAGGAGCGACGGCAAGGAGAGGATGTACAACGGCCGCACAGGCAGGCTGATGGAAGCTGAGATATTTATCGGTTCCGTATACTACTTGCGCCTCGAACACATGGTCGCGAACAAGATACACGCCCGCTCGCGCGGTCCTGTCGCCCTGCTGACCAAGCAGCCGACCGAAGGCCGCGCAAACGAAGGCGGTCTGCGTTTCGGAGAAATGGAAAAGGACTGTCTCATCGCCCACGGGGCGTCGTTGCTGCTCAAGGAACGCTTCTCGTCGGACGCCGCCACCATCCCGGTCTGCACAAAATGCGGGCTGATCGCCGTACACGACTGGAACAAGAACAAGGTATACTGCGTGCAGTGCAAGACCTCCAAGACCGCCGACGTCGAGATGTCATACGCCTTCAAGCTGATGCTCGACGAACTCAAGGCCCTGATGGTCCTGCCAAGGCTCAACGTCACGGCCTCGAAACCGCACAAGATACAGTCGATAAGCTTCTCCATCGTATCGTCGGCGCTCATCAGGAAGATAGGAACCGTCGAAATATCGAGGCCCGAGCTTTACGACCGCGACGGCTACCCGATAGACGGCGGCGTGATGGACCCGAGACTCGGCGTCATAGATCCCGGCATGCGTTGCCGCATCTGCGGAGGCGGCGTCGGAACGTGCCTCGGGCACTTCGGCTTCATCGAACTCGCGCGCCCGATAATACACGTGCGCTACATCAAGACGCTGTACAAACTGCTGCGTTCCACATGCGAAGTATGCGGACGCGCCCTCGACACGAGGCGCTTCGTCGAGGACGTCGAAGGGGCCGTGGGCGAGGTGGTCGCGTCCAAGAGAAACAAGTGCCAGCACTGCGGCGCCAAGCAGGGAACTATACGCCTCGGCAAGCCGTACACGTTCACGCTGGACAACAAGCCTCTCAACGCGCTCAAGATACGCGAGTGGTTCGAACGCATCCCGGACGAGGACGCGCAGAAGCTCGGCATCCGCGGGGGCAGGCCGGAATGGATGGTTATAACGCTCATGCCGATACCGCCGACGACCATGCGCCCGTCGATAACCCTGGAAACCGGAGAACGTTCCGAAGACGACCTGACGCACAAGCTCGTCGACATCGTGCGCATCAACCAGAGGCTGCGCGACAACATCTCCATAGGCGCGCCAGACTTCATAGTGGAAGACCTCCACGAGCTCCTGCAGTACCACGTTTCGACATACTTCGACAACGACCTGTCAGGCGTTCCGCCCGCGCGCCACCGCTCCGGCCGCGCGTTGCGCACGATAACGCAGAGGCTTAAGGGCAAGGAAGGGCGTTTCCGCAACAATCTCACGGGCAAGCGCGTGAACTTCTCTTCCCGTACGGTCATATCTCCGGACTCCAAGCTCAGCATAGACCAGGTCGGAGTGCCTGTCGAAGTGGCCAAAGAACTGACAATCCCTGTCAAGGTCAACGAATCGAACGTGGCGTCGCTGAAGGCATACGCCAAGCGCGGCCCGGACGAACTGGACGGCGCGAACTACATAGTAAGGCCCGACGGCAGAAAGAAGAAGATCACCAACGAAAACAAGGACGAGATCACGGAAGAGATAGAAGTCGGATACACAGTGGAGCGCCACCTGAGGGACGGCGACGTCGTGCTGTTCAACCGCCAACCGTCCCTGCACCGCATGTCCATAATGGCCCACCGCGTGCGAATCATGCCCGGCCGCACCTTCCGCCTCAACCTGTGCGCCTGCGCCCCTTACAACGCCGACTTTGACGGCGACGAGATGAACCTGCACGTACCGCAGACGGAGGAGGCCCGCACAGAGGCCGAGATGCTGATGCTCGTGCAGAAACACATCCGCAGCCCGCGCTTCGGAGGACCGATAATAGGATGCATACAGGACCACCTGTCAGGACTCTACGTGCTCACGAAGAAAGGAACCGTCGTGCCCAGAGAGGTCGCCAACCAGATACTCGCCAACCTCGAAATAGAAGAGTTCGTGGACCGCGACGTGACGGGCAAGGAGCTGTTCTCTCGCGTGCTCCCGAAGGACCTCAACATGCGCTTCAACAACACGCTCTACGCGCGCAGCCCGCAGAACGAGGACGCCACTGTCGTGATAAAGGACGGCGCGCTCGTCCAGGGCATAGTCGACGCCAAGTCCGTCGGCGGGGAAAAGGGGCTGTTGCTCGACAGGATAGACAAACTGTACGGCAGCGAGGCCGCAAAGACATTCCTCGACCGCGTGTCGAATCTCGGCGTCGAATATCTCAGTTTCCGCGGCTTCACGGCAAGCACGTCGGACCTTGACATAACGCCCGCGGCCCGCAGGAAGATAACCGCGATAGTCAACACGTCCGACGAAGAGTGCGCGAAGGTGCTCAAGGACTACAAGGCCGGCAAGATGGAGATAGTGCCGGGATTGACCGTGAAGGAAAGCCTGGAGGCGCACGTGATGCGCGTTCTCGGAGAGGCTCTGGAAAACGCGAGCAAGGTGGTCGCCGCGGACCTGCCGGAGAACGACATCGTTGCGATGGCCCTCTCAGGCGCGCGCGGCAGCATGGTCAATATCACGCAACTCGGCGGCCTGATAGGGCAGATGACGCTGCAAGGAGACAGGATACACCGCGGCTACAGGGGGCGCACGCTTTCGCACTTCCAGAAGGACGACCTCGGCCCCAGGGACCACGGCTTCATCGCCGCCTCCTTCAAGGACGGCCTCAACCCGTTCGAGTTCTTCTTCAACGCCATGAACGGCCGAGAAGGCTTGATGGACAAGTCGTTGCGAACGCGCAATTCGGGATACATGGAACGCCGCCTCGTGAACGCGCTTCAGGACCTCAAGATAGAGTACGACGGCACGATACGCGACGACCGCAAGGCGATAGTGCAGTTCGTGCCTTCCGAAGACGCGATAGACCCCTCGAAGAGCGAATGGGGAACCATAGACGTCGAAGGCATCGTGGAGTCCGTTGTCGAAAGCGGCCCGAAGGAGGAGTAAGTTATGGTTGATTACAGAGAGATCGTTCGCGATTTGGACATGCCGGAGAGCCTCAAGGAGCGCCTCGTCCAGAGCCTCGAGAAGCACAGGCCGGACCGCAAGAAGGCAGAGGCCGTCATAGCGAAGGTGGTCGAGATATACGAAGACGCCAAGTACGAGCCTTGCGAAGCCATAGGCGTCATCGCCGCGCAGTCCATATCAGAACCCGCAACGCAGATGACCATGCGCGTTTATCACTTCGTCGGCGCCGCGGGCCGTGAAGTGACTCTCGGACTGCCGAGGCTCATCGAAATCGTGGACGCCCGCCGAACGCCTTCCACTCCAACGATGGAGATATACATGGACGAGGAACACAACACGAAAGAGGCCGCGACAGATCTCGCTTCGCGCATCAAGGAGTCCGTTCTTCACAACATAGCCGTCGAAGACAGCATAGACCTCGTGAACTCCCGCCTGAACATCAAGGTAAAGGCCGAAGACCTCGGCCGTCTCGGTATTACAGGCGACGACCTTGTGAAGTCGGTGCGCAAGAACGCGCGCGATCTCAACGTCGAGTTCGACACCGACACGCTTGTGTTCATACCGAAGAAAGAGCTCAGCGTGCGCGACCTGCAAAAGAGAAAGGTGCGCATACTCAACACGCAGATAAGCGGCCTGAAGGGCATCGGACAGGTCGTCGTTCGCAAGGACGACAAGGGAAGCTGGTTCATATTCACCATAGGTTCAAACCTCAAGAAGATTCTCGCGATGCCAGGCGTCGACCGCCACAGGACAGTATGCAACGATATCCGCGAGGTTGAGAAAGTGCTGGGAATTGAGGCGGCGCGCAACGCGATAATCCGCGAGGCGGACAAGACGCTGAGCGAACAGGGGCTGGACGTCGACATAAGGCACCTCCTGCTCGTAGCCGACGTGATGTGCGCCGACGGCAGCATCAAGCCCGTCGGCCGCTACGGAGTCGCCGGAGAAAAGGGCTCTGTGCTGGCGCGCGCGAACTTCGAGACCACAGTGACGACGCTTATGGACGCGGCAGTCGAGGGGGAGACTGACGAACTGGACTCGATAATAGAGAACGTCATGATAAACCAGGTCGCTCCTGTCGGAACAGGAATGTGCGATCTGGTGTTCTCGAAGACCAAAACGAAGAAGGGTGTCAAGTGATGGATCGCGCCGCGCTTGTCGCTCACAAGGGGTCTGTCGTTCTCGGCTTCAGGGCCGCGAAGCGCGCCGTCGCCGCAGGCGCACGCACTGTCGTGACGGCGCAGAACTGTCCGGCCGCGTACGTGGCCGAACTGCAGAAGGCCGGTGCGAACGTGGAGAGCTTCGAAGGCGATTCGCGCGAACTTGGGGTTATATATGGAAAGCCCTTCAACGTAGCTGTTGTGGCGCTGTCCGGTTCAGCTGAATCCAAGCCGAAGCGCAAGGCAAAATGATTTTTTATTTCGTTGGGTGTCAATGTGTCTGTCCGAGACTTCGATTCTAATACGATAAACACGATGAATCTTTTTGAGAAGCATACGCACGTCTCGCCGCGGGATTGCGTGCTCAACGAGAACGTCTACTTCGTCGTCGAGGAGGGCAAGGCGGGTCTCGCCATCGGCAAGGGCGGCGCTAACATAAAGAAGTTGCAGAATCTCCTGAAGAAACGCGTCCGCGTGTTCGAGCACAACGCGAACGTGGTCGAATTCGTCAAGAACATGATTCCGGAGGCGGAGCGCGTCGAGGCGAACGGCACGCGCGTCACTGTCGTGATTCAACAGCAGGACCGCGGGCGCGTCATCGGCAAGGGCGGCGAGAACGTGAAGATGATACGCGAGATTCTGAGGCGCAATTCAAACGTCGAGGAACTGGAAGTCAAGTGACCATTCTCTTCGGACAAGGCCGTTACTCCAAAATTTCAACATCGTCCACGTTGCCGTCTCCGTCCCTGTCCAATCCGCGCAGGATGCGATAAAAATCGCGGTTCTTGTCGTAATCCTTCAGAACTTTTTCGTGGAACTGCGTGAGCGCGATGATGCAGGTCTTCGTTCCCGCGGCCTTAAGGCCCGCCAGAACGATGAGCCTCTTCGAATCGTCCCATGGGTTGCGCACCTTGGCTATCAGGACGTCGCGGCTGTCCGTGTACGTACGTCCATTGGCCGTTGAAACGATGGCCCATCGTCCCTCCGCGTATTTCATTGTGACGGCCATCGACGCTGCTAAATCGGCGACAACGGTGTTGACTATCGGACCGCCGACGAGAATCAGGTTGCGCTTCTCCTTGCGCTCCGCGCGCACCTCCGTGTCAAGTTTCACGATGAACCGTTCTTGCGGAACAGAGCAGAACTGGCCGAGGAACATCGCAAGGTGCGAGGTGTAATACCCGTCGCGCGCAGACGTATCGTAAGGACCGTGGGGTGTGGGGGCGCCGACGACTATCGAACCGTCGAACGCCCCCCGTCGGAGAAATTCGCTCAGGAAATCCCTGAGCTGAGGTGACATTGAAGGGCCCTTGCGCGCGATGCCCTCCCTCGTGGAAGGCAGCTCGACGCCGAACGCGTCCGCGGTGGGGGCCAGCATCTTCGCAGAAGCGCCGCGCACGCGCGTCTCGCCCACAACTTCCACCAGACCTGCGGCAAGAAGCCTGCGGGTGTGGTAATAAATTTTCTGCTCGTGGACGCGCATCCGGCGCGCCAGCTCGTTCGGGTAGGCGGGTTTGTGCGAGAGTTCCGTGAGGATGCGCCACGCCAGAGGGGATGCGAGGGACGAAACACCCTCCGGCTTTTCCAGTATCTCTATGGAACGCGTCATCTCGCGCCCGGCGCGCCTCTCGACCAGCAGCTTCTTGGCCATACATCGCCTATACGAAGCACAAACCTATATAAAAGCTTTTGTAATGGTATAACAACCATTTTAGGATTGTTTATATAGCTCTCGCGCGTCTGGATGTTATGTGCGGGATAATCGCTTACAGCGGACGCAAAGAGGCACCTGAGGTACTGCTCAACGGACTGAGGCGCCTGGAGTACAGGGGCTATGACAGTTCGGGAATAGCTGTCGTGGGCAACCCGTCCATAAAGGTAGTAAAGGCCGTTGGAAAGGTCGACGCGTTGGGCAACAGCCAAGGATTCTCGGGTCTCCGCGGGAACACGGGCATCGCCCACACGCGATGGGCCACGCACGGAGGCGTCACGCAGGAGAATGCGCATCCGCACATGAGCTCCGACGGCGCCGTGGCTGTCGTCCACAATGGCATAATAGAGAATTTCCGCGAGCTCAAGGCCGCCCTGAAAGAGTACGTCTTCTACAGCGAAACGGACACCGAGGTGATACCGAAGCTCATCGAACAGGGAATGCGCGAGGGCAAGACGTTCGTCGACGCCGCCCGCGATGCCGTCGCACGCATCGAAGGCCGCTATGCTGTCGTAGCGCTGCACAAGGACGGCACGATGGTCGCGGCACGCAACGGCTCGCCGCTCGTGCTGGGCGTAGGGGACGGCGAATACTTCGCGGCCTCCGACATCCCTGCGTTCATGCAGTACACGAAGCGTGTCGTTTACCTTGGCGATTACGATTTTGCTGTGATAGGAAAGGGCCTGCACATCGAAAACCTGCAGACGGGCCCTGTGACGCGCGACGTCAGCACGATAGAGTGGGATGCGCAGAGCGCGGAAAAGGGAGTCTTCGAACACTACATGCTCAAGGAGATTGCGGAACAGTATGAAACGCTTTCCAGGACGCTTGAACAGGATCCGTCCGTGATAACCCGGCTTGCCACGGACGTGCGAAACGCGGAGAGCGTCGTGCTGGTCGCCGCCGGCACGGCCTACCACGCGTGCATCAGCGGGCGCCTGCTGTTTTCCAGGATCGCGGACAAGAACGTCGCGTCCGTGCGTTCGTCCGAGTTCGAGAACGTCGCGCACTTAATCGACGCCGACACTCTGGTCCTGGCGGTTTCCCAGTCTGGCGAGACGGCAGACACGCTGGAGGCAGTGAGAATGGCCAAGGACGCGGAGGCGAAGGTCGTTGCCATCGTCAACGTCGCGGGTTCTACGCTTCACCGCGAATCATCGTATGCTCTGTTCACCAACTGCGGTCCTGAGATAGGAGTCGCCTCCACTAAGGCTTATACGGCACAACTCGCGTTGATGGTACTGACAGCGTACGCGCTGGAAGGGAAACTGGACGAAGGAAGGCGCGTCCTTGATTCCGCGAGAAACGACGTCTACAACCTCACTGCTGTTTCCACGCGGGAACATTTGAAGGAACTCGCAGAAACGCTCAAGAGCATGGAACACGTGTTCACGATAGGACGCCAGCTCGAGTACGCGACTGCGAAAGAGGCGGCGTTAAAGATAAAGGAAGTCTCATACATACACGTCGAGGCCTTGCAGGCGGGCGAGCTCAAACACGGCACCATCGCGCTCATAGAGAAGGGCACTCCCTGCATCGTTTTTTTCTCTGCGGCAAACAAGCGCGAGACGTTGTCGAACGCGCACGAGGTCCGCGCGCGCGGGGCGTACGTCGTAGGCGTCGGTCCTGAAAAGGACGAGGCGTTCGATTATTTCATCAAGGTGCCTGAAACGGGCCTATGCAACCCCATACTGCAGATAATCCCGATGCAGGTCCTGGCTTATCAACTGGCCGTACTGCGCGGCAAGGACCCCGACCGTCCGCGCAATCTGGCGAAGAGCGTGACGGTTAAATAGTTACCGCCGTGAGGGCGGTATTTGCGAACCGAGGGTTCGCAAACTTACGAACCGTTGTTCGTAAGAACTTTAAAACGCCGGGGCGTTTTAAATAGATTGGTGTGGTGGTGTTAGCATGGAAGGCGTGAAGAAACGCGTCGTTACGATCGGAGGCGGGCATGGCAGTCACACTCTTCTCACCGGACTCAAGAAGTACTGGATTGACATAGACGCCGTCGTGTCGACGTTCGATTCTGGAGGCTCCGGAGGCAGGCTTGGTCAGGAACTAGGCACGCTGCCGTGGGGCGACGTGAGGCTCGCGTTCACTGCGCTGGCCTCAGACAAGGAGCCGCACGCAAAATTGGCGCGCGCCATGAATTACAGATTCAACGGCGGCTCCAGCCTTGACGGCCATGCCATGGGAAATCTGATGCTCAATGCAATCCAGCTCGAGAAAGGCAACGCGCAGGAGGCGCTGCAGGAGGCTGAAGCATGGCTCGGCTTGGGGGAAGGCCGCCACGTTCTTCCGGTGAGCCTGGAAAAGGCTACGCTGGTGGCGGTGATGGAGGAAGGCGGCGTAATCTACGGGGAGAAAGAGATAGGCGCGAGCGACGGATCCGTGGGAGGCGTCTATCTTGACCCGATTCCCAGGCCCTACGCTCCTGTGCTAGAGGCTATAAGGAAAGCCGACGCTGTTATCCTCGGCCCCGGAGACCTCTACACTTCTGTGATTCCGAATCTGCTGGTCGGCGGCGTCGCAAAGGCGATTTGCGACTCCAACGCGAAGACTGTCTATGTCTGCAACGTGGCGACAAAGAAAAGCGAAACGTCCGGCTTCAAGGGCTCTGACTTTATCGCCAGACTGGCGCCTTACATGATGGGAGTGCCGGATTATGCAATATTCAATTCGAGACGCGGCGACAACGGCCACGTCGATGTCGACGAGGCAGCGGTACGCGCGTTAGGCACAGAACCCGTTCTCGCGGACGTGCTGGGCGAAGGCGATCGCCACCACCCGCACAGGCTGGGTCAGGTCGTACGCGTACTGATATGAGGTGCGGCGTATGAAGTGCGTCGTCCTCGCTGCGGGCAAAGGAACGCGCATGCTTCCTCTGACAAAAGACAAACCCAAGCACATGATTCCTGTGAATGGCAAACCGTTCGTCGAATACATAGTAGAGTCTTTGAACAAGGCAGGAATCGATGAAATCGCGCTTATCGTAAACTACAAGAAAGAAGTTCTAGAGGATTATTTGCGCCAAGCACATCCGGATGTCGCGATAATTGATCAGGAAGAACCGAAGGGAACAGGCCACGCCATTCTTGCCGCGGAGAAGTTTGTCAACGGCGAGTCCTTTGTTGTTCTGATGGGCGACAATCTATATTCGCCCGAAGACATCCGAACAGTGGCGCGGTTCCAACAGAGCGTGGTCGCGGGCCTTCGCGTGGAGAATCCGAGCCAATACGGAGTCCTCGTGACGCAGAACGGTTCGCTGGTCGAACTTCTCGAGAAGCCGAAGGTCCCGCCAACGAATCTGATAAACACGGGCCTCTACAAATTCAGTCCTTACGTGTTTGACGTCCTGCGAACGCTAAAGCCGTCCGTGCGCGGGGAGTACGAAGTCACGGACGCGATAAACGCGCTCGCCCGCGCAGGGGACGTGGCCGTTTACGAGCTGAAGGACTATTGGCTGGATTTCGGGAAGCCGGAGGACGTGAAGAAAGTCGGGGAGTTCCTGAGGGCGCAATAGCCTTTTTATTGTCGACGCGTAAACTAACCATGCGCGTGGTTTTGGACGCCAACTTCCTGATGATACCCGGGCAGTTCGGCATCGATGTTTTCGGAGAGATCAGGAGGATTCTTGGAGGAAGCTACACGCTCGCCGTTCCTGAGGCTGTTGTGATCGAACTCGTCTCCATCTCGCGCGGCAAGTCGAAAGACGCCAAAGCCGCCAAGCTCGCGCTGCAGCTCGTGGAAAAGAAAAACGTTCATATCGTTCCGCACCATGAGAAAAAGGCGGACAGCGCGATAGAAGAGATGGCGTCTGAAGGCGACACTGTCGTGGCTACTCAAGACAAGCCGTTGCAAAGCGCGCTGCGCAAACGCGGAACGCCTCTGATAACCATGAAGGGCCGCGCGCATCTGGAACTGGAGGGAATGTGATGGATTTGTGGAGCGCGCTTGAACCCGGACGGGCAGTGCCTAAAATCGTGACCGTTGTCGTGGTTACACCGAAGGACTCTGCGAACGTCTACGCGTATCACCACCATACGGACATCTTCGCGCTCGCCCACGTGATACACACCCCATACAAGCCTCCGGGGGATCTTGGTTTCGTTCCTCGCACGTACACAGAAGGCAACGCGCCTCTCGATGTCATCGTTCTGAGTGCCGCGCCCAACGCGCGGCGTACGCTCGTGGACTGCAGGCCTGTCGCGCTGTTGAGAATGACGCTGGACGGCGTCCGAGACGACGCTATTGTTTGCGTGCCGGACAAGGATCCGCGCATGGCTAGAATAAAGGATCTGTCTGACATCGAGCAGCACCAACTTCAAGAGATACAGACATTCTACGAGTCGCTGTTCCGCGAGCAGGAGCGCGTCGCGCAAGTGGACGCATGGATGGGCGCCAAGGACGCCATACGCGCGATAGAACACGCGATAGCGCTGTATAAGAGGAAACTGGGCGCAGAAAACAAGGTTTAAATAAACCGGTGTATAACGTACACCATGCCGACTTTTAGAGATTACTTCGAGAGACGGGAACGGCATCTCACAGATGAGGGTGTCTTGAGAATCATTCGAAACACGGAAGTGGATGGTTGCACCGTTTGGGACGAGGGATATGGCATTCGTCCTCGGGTTCTCTTCCAGCCAAAAAAGATTGATCCCGGAGGCCGCAAAGACGAATACCCAGACCCGACGCCCACGCCCCCGGCCTGAATCGTTTCCCTGAACCGCGATCCGTCGGTTTTAAATACCTTCAACTCGGTCTTATCATACTCCTTTTGCTTTCCTATACGGAAGCAGGGTAGAGTATGGTGTTCGCATGTACAAAGTTTTGGAAGTCGAAGACGACGTGAAGGTCCCTGCAAGCAAGATGGGCCTCGAACTCACCGACGCGATAGAGAAGTCCGTGCAGGACCAGTATGAAGGGGTTGTGAATCCAGAGCTTGGAGTCGTTCTCGCCGTGGAAGACGTGAGCGACGTAGGAGACGGAAGGATGGTTCCGGGCGAAGGGGCAGTCTACTACCCGGCAAAGTTCAATCTTCTTACGTATATGCCTCAGGAGCACGAGGTCATCGTAGGAGAGATCGTGGATATAACGGAGTTCGGCGCGTTCGTCCGCATGGGACCGTTGGACGGGCTGGTGCACATATCGCAGGTGATGAATGATTACGTTTCTCTGGACAAGAAGAACGGCGTGCTCGCGGGCAAGGAGAGCAAGCGCGTGCTGAAGAAAGGCGATGTCGTACGCGCCCGTATCATATCCGTTTCGTTCGCCAAGGAAGCGAAAATAGGACTGACGATGAGACAGCCTCAACTCGGTGCGATACACTGGCTGGAAGGACTGAAGGAACGCAAGGAGCCCAAGATTTCCGCGCAAGATGCGGAAACTTCAAACGCAGAGCGTTTGAAGAAGGAAGCGAAGAAAGAGGATGGAGAGGAAGCCGCAAAGGAAGTCAAGACAGCGGAAGCCGCAACCGAGGCTCCTGTAGAAACCGAGCAGGCGGCCGCGACAGAGGAGGCGAAGTGAATATGGTCCGTGAAAAGGCGTGCAAGAACTGCAGGCGCATCGTCGAGGGAGACATCTGCCCGATGTGCAAGTCCACGGACATGACAAGAAGCTGGAGAGGCACTGTTGTTGTGTTCGACGCGGAAAGCGAGATCGCGAAAGGAATGAACGTCAAAGCCGCCGGACGCTATGTTATAGAGGTGAAGTAATATATGAAAAGTTGCGCTTTTCAATTTCCCCGCACAGAAGATATGAGGTGTGCATGAAATGGCAATCGATTTGAAGGTCGTCAGCGAGCGTGCGAACGAGCTGTTCAACAGGAAGGAGCTTGTCGTAAGTATCGATCATCCCGGGGAAGCCACGCCGTCCAACGCGACCGTGCAGCAGTTAATCGCAAAACTCGTGGGTGCGGACGCCGAACTCACCGAAGTGTGCGAAGTTCGCTCCCTGCACGGAGCCGCGTCTTCTCGGGTGCGCGCGCTTGTCTGGAGAGAGAAGAAAATAGGTCTGCGCCAAAAGAAAGCAAAGGCGGCGCCTGCGGAGAAGAAGTAGATATAACACCGTTATACATATTCTCGTGAACAGGTAATTTTATAAGCAACCTCCCCGAACTTTCCTGCACCGGTGTACGATATGCCTGCGAAGAAAGCCAAGAAAAGTTCTAAGAAGCCTGCGCGCAAAACCGCCAAGAAGACAGCAAAGAAGCCGATGAAATCCTCTCCCAAGAAGGCTGCAGCGAAGACGCAAACCAAGCCCGGCCCCACGACCCTCGTTCATTCCGTCGGACGCAAACTCGGCACAATCGCGCACTTCTATCCGAAGATAAACGTCGCTGTCGTCGACGTGACGTCAACGATAAAGGCGGGCGATGAGATAGTCATACGCGGCGGCTCGACGAACTTCAGGCAGCGCGTCGCATCGATGCAAATCGAACATGAGCAGGTAACAGAAGCGAGACCCGGCCAATCCATAGGGATGCGCGTCAACGAGCGCGTGCACGAGGGAGATGAAGTCTTTGCGGCTTCTTGATGGCGCTTAAATAACCGACGTTCTTACTAGCTCTATGTTGAAGCACATACTTCGCACGGACCTACACGGAGACCCGAACCTGGGCCTCTTCGCGCTCGCCACGGACAAATTCATATTGGCAGGTTCGTCCATGCAGAAGAAGGCCATAGCTCCTCTCGAAGAGGTGCTCAAAACCGGCAGCCATAGGATTCTCGTCGCGGATACGGACCTTGTCGGCCTGTTCGTCGCCGCAAACGCGAACGGCGTCGTGGTACCGAAGATAATGGAAGACGATGAGTTACGCACGCTCAAGAGGCTGGCGGATCAACTGGATTTGAACGTTCTGATGCTGAAGACCAAGGAAACGGCTCTCGGCAACCTGATACTCGCCAACGACCGAGGATGCATAATATCAAAAGAGCTGCACGCCGTCAAGTCAAAGATAGCGGATGCGCTCGGCGTTGAAACAGAGATCGGTTCCATCGCAGGGCTTGATACAGTGGGCTCCTGCGGCATCGCCACCAATCGCGGTGTGCTCGTTCACCGCGGCTGTTCTGAACGTGAACTCGAACACATAGAGCGCGTTCTCCACGTCCGCGGAGACATCGGTTCCGTGGCCTTCGGCTCGCCGTTCGTCGGCGCCGGCGTGCTGGCCAACAGCAACGGCTTCGCCGCGTCCCGCTCCACGACAGGCCCCGAACTGCAGAGAATAGACGAAGCGCTGGGTTTCACCGAAAGTATATAGCTTTGGAGCACTTCGAACCGCTGTTCAAAGATCACGGAGAGCGCTATTTAAAGTCTGTGTGGTGACGTACAGTATGGCAAACAAGAAAACGGCCAACGAAGAACGCAGACAATCCGCAGAAGCTCTGCTCTACCAATACCAGATGCTTTCAGCCCAGATGGAAGCCTTGCAGAAGCAGGCCTCTCTCATCGCGGAAGGAATGGAAGAGGTTTCTGAAACCATCCGAACGCTCGAGGGAATGAAGAGCCTGAAGAAAGGGGACGAAATTCTCGTGCCGCTCGGCTCCGGTACGTTTACGCACGGCGCTCTTACAGACGTTTCAGGGATTCTCGTCAACATCGGCGCCGATGTCGTGCGAAAGAAGAGCGTCGACGACGCGCGCGGGACTCTCGAAAAGCGCAAGACCGAGATGGAGTCGCTTTCAAAGCGTTTGGCCCAAGACCTCACGAGAGTACAAACGACGATGGCTGCGCTCGAACCGGAGATACAGGCGGCTCTGGGACAGAAGAAGGACTAGTTGTAGGAGTTGTCGTTTCTCGTGGACCGCGGCGAAATGACTACTATCGGTATCATCAAACTGCCGGATAATGCGCCAAGCATGCTAGCCGCCTCGGCGTCTATTGCACGTTTGTAATACTGGACGGCCAGGCCAAAGCTCTCCTTGTCGCTTCTGAGAGAGTCTACGACATCCTTGCTTAGAGTCTCGACGTTCTCCACGCGCAAACCCAGATTACGCAGGCTCGTTGGCAACATCTTCTCGTCGGCGGCGCGGCCGTCGGCATAGCGCGGAATGTTCGTGTATGACGTGGCGGAAGCGTCAGGCTTCTTGTGGGCCCATGCCAGAAGGTCATCGCCCTTCTCGAAGAGCGAACTCGTGAAGACGCCGTCCTCCTCTTTAAACATGTGCACACTCTCGAAACCCAGCGCCATAGCCGACGCTTCTGTGAAGTACCCACTGTCCGCCGCTCCCATCGCTTGTACTCTGTTTTCCGTGTTCCGGAAGAATTCAATGTCTCTGCCGTCCTTGTAACATCTCAGCATGATAAGCGTCGCGCCTGCGTCCGTGGCCGACAGAGGTATCTTTTGTGATGTCTCTTCTCTGCTGGAGGCGCATCCCTGAAGACCGAGAGCGGTATGAAAGACGCATGGTATCGTCTTGTCCGACCTTTCCTCGCAACCGAACTCCTCAGGCGCCATGCCACGCTTCAGGCCCCTGTACGTCGTGTTCAACAGGTTCGCCGAGTGTTCTCTCAGTTCCGACACGCTCGTCGGTCCGCCTGCAGCCACGCGCTCCATGAAGTTGTCTGCCCCGCGTATGACTTTGGCCAGCGTCCTCTCGTATTTCATAGGGACTGACTACAAGACAACTTTTAAATAACCGTGCGGGCCGGGCCGCCTTATATAACTTTCGACGCCGATTCTCTCTACATGTTCGGCTTCCTCAAGGACAAGCTCAAGAAGACCATAGGCGCGCTTACGCGCAAGGCAGAAGAGAAGGAGAAAATAGAGGAAAGGGCCGTCGAAAAGGCCGAGGAAGTCATCGAAGAGAAGCTTGAACATAAGGAGCCCGCGACAGAAGCCAAGCCCGAGATTCGGCAAGAGAACATTCTCGAACCTGTCCAAGAAGAGCTCAGGCCCGAACTTGAAGAGCCGGTTCCCGTAGAACCCGAAATCCCAACGCCTCCTCCTTCAATCGAACACGAACACAAAACGCTCGCGCCGGCCAAGAAAGAGAAAGTAAAGAAGCGCGTCTTCAGCCTGACCAAGAAGACTCTCGAAGACGAGGAACTGAACAAAGTCCTCTGGGATTTGCAGGTCGGCCTTCTGGAAAGCGACGTGGCTGTCGAGACGGCAGAGAAGATATGTTCGAAGATCCGGGAAGATTTGAACGGTTCTGAGGTGAAGCGCGGCCATGTGGAAGAACTTGTCGAGAAGAGCCTCCGCGACGCCGTCGCTGACGTGCTGCAGCAAGAAGAGGTCGACCTAATCAAGGAAATCAAGAAGGCGAAGCGTCCGTACAAGCTGGTTTTCCTCGGATTCAACGGCGCGGGCAAGACGACGACAATCGCGCGGCTCGCGTACGCGCTGGAGAAGAGCGGCTTGAAGTGCGTGCTTGCGGCAGGGGACACGTGGCGCGCAGCGGCGATACAACAGCTTGAGAAGCACGGCGAGGCGTTGGGCGTGCGCGTGGTGAAACAAGACTACGGCTCTGACGCCACGGCAGTGATATACGACGCTGTCAATTACGCTGAAACGCATGCTCTGGACGTAGTTCTCGCAGACACGGCCGGCCGAGCGCACACCAACAAGAACCTGATGGACGAACTTCACAAGATAATGCGCGTGATAAAACCGGACAAGAAGATTCTGATAGTTGACTCGCTAACCGGCAATGACGCCGTCGAGCAGGCCCGCGCGTTCGCAACGAGCGTGGGAGTGGACGGAGTCATCTTAACAAAGATGGACGTCAACGAGAAAGGCGGCGCCGCGTTGAGCGTGGCGCACACCATCGGCAAACCGATATACTACATGGGAATCGGACAGGCTTACGGCGATCTGGAGCGCTTCGACTCGCAGAAGATTCTCAAGGCGCTGCTCGATTAGGTAAACGCTTTCGGACCCGTGTCCGAAAGTTTCAAGCGCGAGCGCTTGAAATCGGTTAGCTGCTTCAGCGATCTGTCCCTGTGGTGCGACACCGCAGAGAGAAGGTCAGTGAAGTTCTCGAACTCCCTCGCATCCGCCTCGCGCAGCACCTTTCTCATGTCAAGGATCTGGTTTCTCGTCCATAGAATCTTCTTCTGCCCAATCTCCTCAATCAAATCGTTCTTGTCTATCGGAAAGTGAACGTCCTGCGCCGCAAAGGCCAAGGACACGATTCCGAAAGACTCTCCTATTCCTACATGTCCGCTCTTCATTTTTTTCACCGTTCGGTCCCGAAAGTCTTATCGGCACTCGGCCGTTTGGCACCACGCACGACCCAGTTTCGAACTTCCTGGTTCGAGTTGCACCGAGACTTCCTGTCATATTTCCAAGCAAGGAATCTTGAAACCACGGTTTCAAGCTTCCGATTGTTATTATCCTCCATGCGCCAGTTTCCAATATTCCTCTTCGCCTTCCAGACATCCCGTGCACATGAAATGGCCTCCCCATTCCAGCAAACGGTCGCTGTCGTTGCCGCATGTTTCGCATGTTCCGTGGGAGGCGCGCACGTGCGTGAACCCGATGGGGCTCCACGGCAGCTCGCCGAAGTAGCCGTTGCCTTCGAAATCGAAATTGAAATCCTGCAGAAGCTCCTCTGCCGTGACTTCGTCTATCATGCGCAGCTCGTGGTATATCTCGCGTATGTAGCAGTAGGGGCACATCACGTTATGCGTTGTCTCGCGGCAACGGACGCACATCTCAACATTGTCCTCGGAGTCGGGGAACGAGTGCGTGAGGCCGTCATGCGCTTCCATGACTTCGATGGCGATGAACGGCGCTTTGTCTTCCAGCCACCTGTTCAGATCCCTGAACAGACAGTCCGTGCATATCGAATAGAATACTGGTTCCAAACACATTCTGCATACCGGAATCTCCTCAAGACCTACCACAACAACCACCCCACTCTACTAAACGTTCGTTCAATTAGAGACCAGCAAACCTGTCGTTTGTCTGCCCCCGCTCGTCTATACTATACACTTAGTTAAATATAAACCTTCCTACAACAGATGACGTAAAGCAGTTCGACGCACCCTTTTTGTTGCCTACTGACCCCCTCGCACCATGATATTCTCAGGAGGGTACTTAAAGCAGACTTCAGCGAACGACGAACCTTTCGCCGATCAGGAAAACAGCGACGCAAGGAAATCCGCGATTGCCCTGAGGAACGAGGCTATGGCATCGAAGATTCCGCCGGCGGTTCCTCCGCCCAAAGATCCGGCCGTCTCCACGTTTATGGTCTCATGAACGCTCTGGTCTCCAAGAGAGACGCTGACGACCTGGTCTGCTCCGGAGCACTCCTCCGCGACTTTGCCTGCTATCGTAATCTGACTCGTCTCGCCTTTTTCCACGCGCTCCGTAAAAGACTCTTCCATTTCGAGTTCGTCGCTGGCCGTTGCCCTGACGTCAATATCCTGGAAGTAGTCCTTGAGATTCTGCACGGTCAGCGTCAGTTCGAATGAGTCGCCGCACGAGACGCGTTGCGGCTTCTCCACGCTCGTCACCTTAAACGGCAGGTTTTCTTTAACGGTTATCTCCTTGCGGACGACCTCTCCGCTGCTTGCGGCGGCTATTATGTAGTGGTCGCCCGTGCGCTCGGCCGTCACGTAATCCCCGTGCATCGGCAAGTCAGAATAGACGCGGTAGTCTCCCGCGTTCGTGCGCACTTCGAAACCTATTCTGTCTCCCTTCTGCGCGGTTGCGCTGTCTACGACAAGATCGAGGTCTGACGTGTCTGCGTCGTTGAAGTCTACGGACAAATCAACATCTATGTCGTTTCCAAGGAAAGGCCTTATCTGCGCCACGCGCGAGATGCCGATCGTATTCGAGTCGAATCCGGAACGCACGTCCTTGGACTCCAGAACGAAATGTGCTGTCGAACGCTCTCCAGGACAAACGGCAAGCGTCACCGGATCCGTCACCTCGACAACATCGTTGCCGTCGCGGTCGACGCTCGACGTGACTTCCGTAGACGTTGCTATGCAACCCGGAGTCGATGTAGTCGTTCGCACTTCAACAACCGCCGCGTCTCCGATGCCTATCTCGTTCGGATACGTCTCTGCCGCGACGTCGAAAACCTTCTCCATGGGCTCGGTGCGTATGACTTCGACGTCCACGCCAACGGGCGTCGTCTGCAAAGTCGGTCTCGCTCCAGTATACGTATAATTTATCTGCGTCTTGAGCCTGTTGAGGTCGTCGAACGTTCCGACGTCGATGTGGGATGCGTCCAGCCATCCTATCTCGTTCCACGTCGGGTCGACAGGCACCCAGCCGTCGAGGTACACTTCTGCCCAGGCGTGATAGTTCCAGTTGCCGTCAGGCCCGTAGATGACTCCGCCCACCGTACGCGCGGGGATCCCTGCGGCGCGAGACATAGAAACCAGGAGGGTCGTGAACTCCGCGCAGACTCCGACCTTTCCATTCAGAACCTCCTGCGCGTCAAGATATTTTCCCGCATACCGAATGTCGTATTTCACGTTCTCGTGTATCCAAGTCGAAAGCGCAGTAACGGCCTCGAAACCGTTCTCCGCGCCCTGCGTCAGCTCGAGAGCCTTGCCCCGCACATCCGGCGTCACGACGGACGTGGGCGTCGGCGCCAGATACTTCAGAACGCTCCGCGGCGGGCTGTAGGGGAAATCGACCCGCTTGGCGCCCTCGAGGCGCGCACGATTGGATACGCGCGTCTCGACTTCGTACGAAGCGCTCGAAACGTCGTGCCACTGGAGAACGAGCCGCTCGTTGCCCTGCGCGTCCGCCTCTTTCGTGTACGGGGCGGACACGTCCACGGAGCTCGCAGATGTCGGCAGCGCGTAAACAGATACGTTAAGGTCCCGCAACGCGGACGTCGCCTGGACATTTCCAGAGAACGTCACGCGCGCGTCCAGAACGCTCGTATCCTGAGGCACGAAGCGCTCCTGGGCGAGGACAGGAAACGGTACGATGAGCAGGACGAGGAACACCGCTAACGCGTGCTTCATGTCTCGTTTTCGGCGCTCCTGTTCTTAAACGTTTAGCCGACAGCTTGCCGGGCCTTGAGAAGGGCTACTTCGACCTGCAGGGTCTCTATCTGCTTCTGCTGTTCCTTCATCGCCTCGACCAGCAGCGCGGTGAGCTCGCTCTGCTTCACCGTATAATATCCTCTCGTATCCTTGACGACGATTTCCGGCACAATAGGCGCTACTTCCTGAGCGACGAATCCGATTTGCGGGGTATTTGTCGGGTCGTCTTTCCAGTTGAACCTCACTCCGCGAAGTTTTTGCACCTTGTCGAGTGCGCTGTCTATCGTTATTACATTATTCTTAAGACGGGCATCCGATGTAACCGACCATGCACGATTGCCGCCACATAGCCCCGTAGAAGACGTCGCATCGCAGAAAATCCCATAGCTACCCGCACCATTCGCTTCACCAAACACACCGTAAGACCCCGCTGTATTGAGACCGTAAATAGCGTTGCCTCCGCTTGACACCGTCGAACGTATTCCGCTGTCACTGCCACTTGCCTGGACATCCAATTTATAGGATGGGCTTGTAGTGCCGATTCCCACCTTGCCTCCTTGTCCCATGAACAACCTCGAGATCGTCGGGTCTGTCGTGTACGAAGTAGATTCCAAGAACTCAAGACCGGGGTTGTTGTAGTTGGTCGCTATGGCCCAGTTGGTATTGCCAGCGAATTGCGGGCTCGGGGTAGATAGCGCTATCTGCACGGAATTGACGTTACCTCCTCCTGCTATCTTCAGGCCGCCGGTATTCGCAACGTTCGTGACACCGAGCTTCCATTTTGCGTCGCCCACGCCGCCGCTACCGACATCGACGCGCGAACCGTCGTTGTAGAGGAAGTTGTTTGCAACCCAGCTCGTTCCGTCGTGGCGGAGCGTCTGGCCGGACGTGCCAGCAGGCAGGCCACTGGAGCCCGAGGCGTCTGTTCCGCATACGAGGTTTCCTGAGGCATCTGTGTCTATCGTGTCACAGCTTGCAAGACCTGTTATGCGCGCATTGCCAGCAACGTGGAGCTTGGTCGACGGGCTTGTCGTGCCGATGCCGACGTTGCCGCCGCTTGTAATGCTCATTCTTGCGAGATAAGCCGTATAGAGGTCAAGTCCGTTGTAGTTCCCGCCTGTGTTGCGCTTGGAACCGAAGCCGACGTCGCCAGAAGAGCCGAGGAGCAGGCTGGGCGCGGAGCCTATGTTGGCATTGTTTTGGTCCACAACTGCGTTTCCGCTGACGCTCAGTTTCTGCTGCGGGCTTGAAGTTCCGACGCCGACGCGGTTATTGGGACCGTCAACAAATAGTGTTTGATCAGGATAGTCCGCGTGGAGGGTGCCGCGAACAAGCGCCGCACCGTTTACATCAAGGGTCGCCGTTGGGCTCGCCGTTCCTATTCCGAGCCGTGTGTTCGTGTTGTCCCACGCGAAGTTGGCGTTGTTGCTGAGCGCGGAGCCCGAGGTCCAGAAGGCGACCTTGCCTGCGGAGCCGCCCGTGACACCGCCGTCATCCGTCCCGCAAACAAGTTTGCCCGTCGAGTCCGTGTCAATCGTATCGCAGCTGGCGAGGTTGGGAACGAGTACGCTGCCCGCGCTTGTTATCTTGAAGACGCTGCTGCTGCCCGAATAAACGTCAACTATGGGATTCGCGTTGCTTCCCTCAACTCGCAGCGCCGTCCGCGCCGGATTGCCGTATGTGCCGTCCGCTATTATGTTCACGACGGGCTTGGAGAAGACGCCATTCGACTGGAAGACCACTGGCATCTCGAATATCGAATGGGGCGCGCTGTTGCCTGCGTTAGCCTTGAATCGAATGCCACCTTCGCTGTTGATTAAAACGGAGTTGCCGCCTCCGCCATTTATACCACCTCCATCGCTCACAACTATGTTGCTCCAACCAGAGCCTGCGGAGCCGAAGTCGACGCCGTTTTCAGCGTAGGCGACGCCGTTCACGCGCAGCGCACCGTTGACGTCGAGGAGGTAGCCTGAGACTGGGCTTTGGGTCCCAATCCCGACTCTGCCGCCGCGATCTATGCCCATACCAAAGATTGGAGTTCCTGCTGAATCACGCACGTAGAAGCTTTGACCCACTGCATTCGTGTTGGGAATTATTTGGAGATCTGAATTATCGCCACTCATTATTGGCTGAATGTTGAAGTCAAATTGGGCGGGGGTTGTGGTTATTCTCTCAATGCGAAGGAGACCCAAAGCATCCTTCTCCACTTCAAGAGGAGCCCCCGGACTCGCCGTCCCGATGCCGACGTTACCGTTCGTGTCTATCCTAATACGTTCAGCACCATTAGTTTTGAAGGCCAACGGTTGATTATTCGTTCTAAGGATTGTAACTCCGTTATTGGGTTGCAATGCGCCGTAATCGTTACCAGACGCATCGGTTATTCTAACTGCATCGTTGCCAGCAGCGGCGTCGGCAGATACTGTCAACTTCGCTCCAGGGCTCGTCGTCCCGATGCCGACGTTGCCTCCGGTTGTTGCAAATATCGCGCTTGTATCGCCGGCCTTCAGGTTGAGATTTCTTAACCCGTCGGAACTGACTATATCGCCAACGGATATCGTGGAAGCGTCTGTTGCAATGGCATATTGGTCGTTAACAAGAAAGGGGCCATTGACCCTGACGCTCCCAGAAACATCAAGTTTGTATCCGGGGATCGCATTCCCGATGCCCACGTTCCCCCCGTTCACGTAAAGCACGCCCGCACCGTTCTGGTCTCGGAGCGTCAGGCCCGAACTG